>NZ_JBLZHU010000007.1:0-14480 GCF_048892425.1 Hwanghaeella sp. 1Z406 | reverse complement strand
ATGGGCCTTCACGGTGAAGACATAGGCGCGGTTCAGTGCGTCTTCATCCGCACCGGGCTCATAGGCTTTTACACGTTCGACCAACTCGTATTGACGCATCATGGCGCGGGGGACGTCCTACAGAACTTACAAGATAAGTATAGTGACTACAGTTTCGTAAACCACCCAATGTTGAAAGAGATTTCGTGGCTTTATTGCAATAAACAAGGCCCGATGCATTTGCACCGGGCCTTGTTAGGTATTCGTAATGACATCGCCCCCACAAATGCACAGGCAGGCGATGTGCCGTCTATCAATCGTCGGCGTCGATGTCTTCAAACTTTGGCGTGTTCAGCGGCTCATCATCGTCATCATCCGGGGCCATCGGAATCGGGCCCGGATCCGGCATGGCGGGCATTTCCGCAGCGCCGATCATGGACTGTTCAAAGATTTGAACATCGTCGTCTTCTTCTGGCTCGTCCGAATCAATGAAGCGCTGCATGCCCCGGACCAATTCATCCTGCAATTCGCTGACATTGACTTTGTCATCGGCGATTTCGCGCAGGGAAACGACAGGGTTTTTGTCGTTGTCACGCTCGACTTCAATTGCCGCGCCATTTGCGATGTCGCGGCTGCGCTGTGAGGCAACCATAACCAGTTCGAACCGGTTCGGAACTTTTTCGACGCAATCTTCAACGGTAACGCGGGCCATGGGCTCTTATATCCTCGTCGGTAAGAGGGGACATTTCGGTCGTCTGTGGTGATCGAACACCGATCCGTGGTGGTCGAACGCCGTGTCCGAATGCAAGAATAACAGCGGCGCAAACCAAAGCCTGCACCGCATTCGGGCTGTACATACCCGTCTCATCCCGAAAGTTCAAGCCCCCAAGCAGGGGTAAGGCGTAAAGCATTTCAGGTTCACGCTTGAAAAATTATCGTTAATATCGATGGAATTCCATTAGATAGCGCTTGAAACCGGTCCTGCGCGCGGCTACGTACTAAGAACATTTTGGAACGACAGAGAGTTTTGGGCTCATTTATAAGCCGCGCCTCTCTCAACGCCCCATACATTGATAACCCATATTTTTTTGGAGGCTCAAGGCCGTGCAACTTGGCATATACAAAGAAGAAAAATTCGCAATCTTTATTGATGGCGCCAATCTTTACTCTGCTGCAAAAGCATTGGGATTTGATATTGATTACAAGAAACTGTTGTTAAAGTTTAAGACCGAAGGCCGGTTGATGCGGGCCTTTTACTATACAGCCTTGTTTGAAGACCAGGATTATTCCCCGATCCGTCCCTTGGTGGATTGGCTGGACTATAACGGCTACACGATGGTTACCAAACCAGCGAAGTCCTATACTGATGCGCAGGGACGCCAGCGGATCAAGGGCAACATGGATATGGAGCTGGCGATCGACATGCTCGATATGGCGCAGCATCTGGACCATGTGATTCTATTTTCTGGTGATGGTGATTTCCGCAGTCTGGTTGATGCCGTGCAACGCCGCGGCCTTCGTGTGACCGTGGTCAGCACAATCAAATCCAACCCGCCAATGATCGCTGATGAGTTGCGCCGTCAGGCCGATAACTTTGTCGAGCTAAATGATATTGCGCGCGATATCGCCCGTAATTTCCATGAGCCCCAGCGGTCGGCTGCTGCCCCTGGCGCGGCGCCTGCTCGCCCGGTGCGCGGACCCAGCGCTGATTTTGACGGTGATTACGATGACGATGACTATGATGATGATGCGGTCGTCGATGATGAGGATGACGACGAAGAAGACGACTATGCCGGCGTTGAGGCGATTGTTGAACGCACTGACCGAAACGGCAATCGATGACCCCTGGCGGTACGGATGTAACCGGGACCGCCTTTGACAACCCCGGCCGCGATTGCCCGCTTTGTCCGCGTTTGGTTGCGTTCCGCACAGAAGTAAGAGCGGCGCAGCCACAGTGGTGGAATTCGCCTGTGCCCAGTTTCGGATCCCTGGATGCGCCGATCCTGATACTGGGGCTGGCACCGGGCATGCAGGGGGCCAATCGCACGGGGCGCCCTTTCACCGGCGACTGGGCCGGGGATCTTTTGTATAAAGTTTTACTGGATTTAGGGTTGGCACAGGGCGTCTATGACCGACGGCCCGATGACGGGCTGACCCTGATTGAGTGCCGTATCGCAAATGCGGTTCGCTGCGTGCCCCCCCAGAATAAGCCGATCGGACAGGAGATGACGGCCTGTCGTCCCTTTCTGGATCATGAATTGGCGGCCATGCCAAACCTGAAAGTCATTTTCAGCCTGGGTAAAATTGCCCATGACGCGGCCTTGCGGTCTATGGGACATAAGGTTTCTGCAGCGAAATTCTCTCATGACGCTATTCACCGGTTATCCGATCGGCAGGGGCGCTCTCTGGCATTGGTGAACAGCTATCATTGCTCACGCTATAATACCAATACGGGCCGCCTGACGGAGGATATGTTTCGCAATGCGCTTGGCTCTGCCAAGATGGCGGCAGGTATGACATAAGGGAGAAGACGGCTATGACTGATAGGGTGCTGGGGGTATTTGGCGGCAGTGGCCTTTATGCAATTGAAGGTCTTGAGGATGCCGAATGGGTCATGGTTGAAAGCCCCTGGGGGGCGCCATCGGATGCCGTCTTGTGTGGTACGCTGGCTGGCACCAAGATCCGCTTTCTGCCCCGTCATGGTCGGGGGCATGTCCAATCGCCATCCTCAATAAACTACCGCGCCAATATCGATGTCATGAAGCGATTGGGCTGTACCGATATTTTGTCCGTTTCTGCCTGTGGGTCGCTGAAGGAAGAATTGCCGCCCGGTCATTTTGTGATCGTTGATCAATTCATTGACCGCACCTTTGCGCGGGAAAAGAGCTTTTTTGGTCCGGGATGCGTTGCGCATGTCTCTGTCGCTCAGCCGGTTTCTTCCTGGCTGGGTGATATTGCCCAGGCTGGATTGCAGACCTTACAAATTTCCCACAGCCGTGGTGGTACCTATCTGGTGATGGAAGGTCCGCAATTTTCGACCCAGGCGGAATCAATGCTGTATCGCAGTTGGGGCTGTTCCGTCATTGGCATGACCAATATGCCAGAAGCGAAATTGGCGCGGGAAGCGGAAATGCGCTATGCGACGATTGCCATGGTTACGGATTACGATTGCTGGCATCCGGATCATGATCATGTCGATGTCGCCATGGTCATCAAGACCCTGTTGGCCAATGCCGATCACGGGCGTGCCCTGGTTCGCTATGTTGCGGAAAATCTGAATACCTGGTCCAAAGAACCGGATTGCGGCAGCGACCGCGCGCTGGACTTTGCCTTGATCACTTCGCCAGACGCGCGAGACCCCGCCATGCTGGCAAAGCTGGATGCCGTGGCAGGCCGGGTGCTGGATTAAAGAATAGTTTCCGCGCTCATGCTGCGCATGATGCGGTTTACTTATTGGCGCTCATGCTTCGCATGATGCGGTTTACTTATTCGCGCTCATGCTGCGCATGATGCGCTATAGCCTCTTACCATCGCGCAAAATTGCCAGGGCTTGTGGTGTATAGCGTCCATCGGGATCATCCGCAGGGCCGTGCAATGCCAGCCCCGGCAACAGGGTGGTACCACCGCGCACCCCCTTGCGCGCCCGAACGATAACGCGCTTTGCTGGTTCACCCGCGCGCGGCCATAGGGGCAGGACTGCGATCTCTCCTGCCTTTTGGTACAGCAAGGCCAGGATATCATCCAATCGATCCGCCCGATGGATCAGAGTCAATCCGCCCCGTGGTCGGGTCATCCGTAACATGACGGTGATCCAATCCTTCAGGCGGGCGGCCCCTTCAACATTGGACCGTGCCCGATCTGCAATGGGCGATGTCTCGCCGGTTTGGGGTTCCAGATAGGGCGGGTTGGCGAATACCTGATCGAAGCTGTTGGGTTCCAGCGCCTTGGGCATGGACAACAGATCGCCTGTGACGATGGTGGTTCTGTCCGCTAAATTATTCTCACACGCATTCCGTCGGGCCATATCGGCGGCGATGGAGTCCAGTTCCAACCCAAACAAGGTCGGACCTGTCATTCGTTTGCCATAACAAAACAGGGCGGTACCGACGCCACACCCCAAATCCAGTACTTTTCCTTCGTCACAATCGGGCACCGCAGCGGCCAACAGCACAGGATCCATCGCCGCGCGATATCCCTGTCTGGGTTGCTGCAGGATCAGGCGGCCATCCAGAAAGCGGTCGGCGACGGTCTCATTCAGCGTATCGGTCATGGAACATCCTGACCCGCATCGCGCAGCACGCGCCGGGCCGCGTCCCAATCTTCATCCAGCACCATCACGCGACGGGGCAAGACACCCAAAGACCCTTCCAGGATGCTGGTATGGCCATCGAATACTACACATTCGATACCGGAATCGCGCAACAGAACCTCGATGAAGGAAAGTTGCGCCATGTCATTGGACCTCAGCAGTTCTTTCATTAACCCGATGATCCTTCCCACGCGAAAACTTCCATCGGCTGGGTTCGCCCCCGAATTTCGACCAATCCCAGGGACTTCACATCCTGTGCACCGGATCGTTCAACTGTTTCTGCCGACAGGATGATCCTGGTGCCATAGGTTTTGTTCAAATTTTCCAATCGGGCGGCCAAGTTTACTGTATCTCCATGTACGGTATAATTCATTCTGGATGCTGCGCCTACATTCGCTGCGATCACAGGTCCTGTGGCGATACCGACACGAATGGCCAGCGTTTGGGTAAGAAAGGTGCTGTTTTCCAAATGCAGATGCATGGCGCGCGCGGCCGCCAATGCCTTGGCCGGATGGTCGCGGTCCCCCAATGGCACATTGAAGACGGCTAATATCGCGTCCCCTTGAAATTGTGTAACAATGCCACCCTGGCCCTGGATGATGTCGACCATATCGGTGAAATAGGCATTCAATACCTGCACCAGATGATCGGTCTCCAGCCCTTCACACAAGGTGGTGAACCCAACCAGGTCACAGAACAGAACTGTTGCCTCGACCTTCTGGGGTGCCAGTTCCTTTGGCGATCGCAGCATTCGTTCCGCGACAGCGGTTGGAACAACCCGACCGAACAGGTCCATTATTCGTGCGCGTTCCTTCAATCCCTCCACCATATGGGTGAAGGCCAGACCGGCCTCGTCCAATTCGCGCATGCGGCTGCGGGGCAGGGGATCAACGGCGTCAAGATCGCCTGTCGCGACATGCAGGGAGGCTTTTGCCAGCGCTTGTATCGGGCGGACCGTGGCCCGGGCCATCCAAAGTGCCGCGATAATGGAAAGCAACATGACGCCGCCACCGACGACCAAAATTGCCCGCAATCGATCCCGCACCGTATTGTAGCGTGTTTCATCAACATACAGCCCGACCGTAATGGGCTTGTCCGCTGCGGAAACCTGAAGGGTCCGATAGGCAA
Source organism: Hwanghaeella sp. 1Z406 (assembly GCF_048892425.1). NCBI lineage: Bacteria > Pseudomonadati > Pseudomonadota > Alphaproteobacteria > Rhodospirillales > Aestuariispiraceae > Hwanghaeella > Hwanghaeella sp. 1Z406. Next base: position 9,064 of record NZ_JBLZHU010000007.1, on the reverse strand, counting down.
AGAAATAATTCTGCCCGGCGAAGGTGCTTCGGCCCATTTTGATGGATTTGTCCTCGGAAAAATTTTCAAAAATCACATCCTGTAAAGTTGGGAAGGAGGCCAGGATGCCGTCTTGGAAGGTGTTAAGCGGGGGCAGGGGTTCCACTTTGGATGCATTTGACTTTAATTCCGCCAGACCTGGATGGGCCAGAACACTGTCAGATCCATACAGCAGGAAAGGGACTTTTCCGGCAAAATCCTGAAGACGGCGTAACTGTATGGACAGGTCCGCGACAGCCTTTCCCTGCATCAGCACGCCGATAAATTCCCCCTCCCGGTACAGGGGGGTGTGCAGGTTAATCGCCGTCTGCTGTATTTCAGAGACCCAGACCGGTCGCCGCCATACTGATTCCGTGGTGTCTTTTGCTTGTGCAAGTGCATCAGCGATACCTGGAATTTGCATGTAATTCCCGATCTTCAAGGGGGCGTCGTCATCATTCCGGCGCGCCCCCAGCAAACGATAGCCTGTGCCGTTCGTGTCAATCAGCAGCAGACCGGCCAAATCGGGAATGGCGGCCATAGAGGCATCTAGGGTGATCGACAGGCGTTCGGGGGCATCGAAGCTCAATCGACCGTCTTCAAATCTGTTAGAAATAAATCGGGCCTGGCTTTCAATAGGGGCCAGTTCCGCCGTCAGACGGCGATCGGCTTCTTCCACCATTTGGGTGGCTTCCCGGGCCATCAGGGTCAGGGTATTGCTTAATGCCCCGATCAGTCCTGTTATCGCGACGGCTGAAATGGACAGTGCCAGCAGACCGCAGAATCCAAAGAGCAAGACCGAACGTATGGATAGGGTCACAAAGCGAACTCGCCTTCATAGAATTGACACACCTGACAATGCCGCAGTCCGCCATCACAGAAAAGCGTAAATCCTGACTTGGCGACCGGCAAAACAGACGTTAAGGTTTTTTTATGCACTTATCAGACTCACAAATCGAAGAATATGATCGCTCCGGCTATCTTCTTTTTCCAGGGCTGCTGGATCAGGAAGAGGCACAGCTTTTGAAGGTGACGGCATCGGTGCTTTGCGCCCGACCCGGTCCTGAGATTGTTCGGGAAAAAGAAAGCAACGGCATCCGTCTGGCCTATGGCGGGCATGAGGTTTGCGAACCTTATAAGCGACTTAGCACGCTGCCGCGGTTATTGAATCCCGTGCGACAATTGCTCAGGGAAGACGCCTATATTCACCAAAGCCGCCTGAATCCGAAGGAAGGTTTTTCCGGCGGGGCGTGGAACTGGCACCAGGATTTCGGGACCTGGCATCGCGAAGATGGCATGCCAGAACCCCATTGCGTCATGACAGCAATATTTCTGGATGATTCCACGGCGGTGAATGGACCTTTGCTGGTGCTGCCGGGTTCCCAGCATCATGGCATCGTCAACACGGTAACGCGCGAAGACGCGACCGGTTACACGGTGATGCAGATTGACCCGCCTGTTGTTTCAGACTTCGCAAACCGCAATGGGATCGTCCCCTTGATGGGGCCTGCAGGGACGGTTGCGTTTATTCATTGCAATCTGGTGCATGGGTCTTCGAACAATGTCAGCCCCTGGCCGCGATCGATCATGTATTTCAATTATAATGCCGTCAGCAATGCGCCTACCGGTGGGAATGGTCGTGCCTGGTATCACAACAATCAGGATCATACGCCCCTGGAACTGGGCGATGATGATGGATTATACGCGCTGACCCGCGCTGCTGAATAATTCTACTTGGGAAGGATCAGGTCATGACCGCCATCACTACGAAGCCTCCGGCTAGCCGCAGCCTTGATTGCTCGGATGCGGAATGGGCGATGCGGGTAGACCTGGCGGCCTGCTATCGCTTGGTTGATGCGCATGGTTGGATTGATCAGATTTACAATCACATCACCGCCCGTGTTCCCGGCGAGCCGAGGCATTTTCTGATCAATCCCTATGGTCTGGCCTATAACGAAGTCTGTGCGTCAAATCTGGTGAAGATTGATCTGGACGGCAATGTGGTAGACGGCTCCAGCTATGGCATCAATGCGGCGGGTTATACCATCCACAGCGCGGTCCATGCCGTGCGCCATGATGCAGTATGTGTCTTGCACACCCACAGCGATGCCAGCACGGCGGTGTCCTGCCTGGGTGAAGGCTTTATGCCGATGACCCAGGGCGGCTTTCAATTTTATAACCGGCTGGCCTATCACGACTATGAAGGCATCGCGTTGGACCTGTCCGAACGGGAACGTCTGGTTGCCGATCTTGGCGATAAATGGGCCATGGTGCTGTATAATCACGGAATTTTGACACTGGGCGAAACCGTCAGTCATGCATTCTCGCGGCTGTATTATTTTGAACAGGCCTGTCGCGTTCAATTGGATGTGTTGGCAACGGGGCGCCCGATTAAGATGCCCAGCCCCGAAGTGTGTGAGCACACGGCCAAACAATGGGAACCAAACGGGCGCGATTGGGAGCCAGAGGCCGATAAAGCCACGCGCAGCGATACCCCGGAATGGGCAGCCTATCTGCGCATGTTGGATCGCAAAGACCCATCCTTCCGGGACTAGAACACTCTACGGTTTTGGCTGTGCCAGGCGTTTGACGCATTCGGTAAAGGCGGTCAGGTCGGTGAATGGGTCCTGGGCGTCGTGGGTTATGATATCGAAACCACTGGCAACCACCGCCCCGTCCAGCATCAGATTATCCACCATATCGAACTTTTCAATTGTCAGGGAATCCAGACTGGTGCTGCGATCGGTAAATGGGGTGGATATGTTTGAATAGGCCAGAACAGCCTTGCCCAGTCCCCGCATATAGCCGATTTCATAGGCGGTACCAGGGTCACAGGATGGCCCGCGAAACGGCGTCATATTGGCGATGACCGCGTCGCATTCATCCATCAGCTTGGTATTGGCATGGAAAATTGCCATTCCTTGTGCATGTGGATTAAGGCGTTGTAAATCCAGATCATTATCCAAAGGAAAGACACCGACCAGGCCAAACTGGGCGCATAGTTCCTTTTTGCGTTGACCCAGAGTTACGGCATCCGGGTGAAAGACATCGGGACCAGCCAGATAGACCCGCATTCCTAAACCCCGCCCCAGGCAACAAAATGGGGGTTTTCGAAGATCTTGTTCTTGGCATAGGTGAATGGAGTGCCATCAGTAAAGGTGACACGTCCCCCTGCGGCGGCCAGGACCGCATGACCGGCGGCGACATCCCATTCCATGGTGCGACCCAGACGGGGATAGACATCAGCAGAACCGTCCGCCACCAGACAGAATTTTAGGGAACTGCCTGCTGAAATCACTTCGGCAACCGCATGGCCTTTCAGGAAGGCAGCCATTTCATCCGCATCGCCATGACTGCGGCTTCCGATCACGGTCAATCCATCCTCTGGCGGTGTCCGCACGGTTATATTGACAACCGGCCCGTCACCGTCCTGTCGCCACGCACCCGTGCCGACGATGCCGCTATACAAGCAATTCTTGGCAGGCAACAACACGACGCCTAAGAGTGGCTGGTGATTCACAATCAGTGCGATGTTGACGGTGAATTCGCCATTGCGCTTCAGGAATTCCTTGGTGCCGTCCAGCGGGTCAACCAGCCAGAACGGTCCGTCACCGACATCGGGAATGTTGCCAGCTGCGGCAGCTTCTTCCGCCACGATTGGAATGTCTGGCGTCAGGGTTTTCAGCAGTGGCAGAATGATCGCCTCGGCGGCCGTATCCGCCTCCGTCACGGGGGAATGGTCGGCCTTCACATCCGCTTCAAAATCGGTGGCATAGACCGCCAATATCTTAGCACCCGCGACAAAGGCCGCTTTTTTGATGCCTTGTATAAGCTCTTTGGGGTCGTATTTCAGGTCGGACGTCATAAGCCTCTATTCCGCCGCATCAGCTTTGCTGGCAGCCTGTAGAGTCTGCCAGATTCGGGATTGGGTTGCCGGCATGTCGATATGGTGAATGCCCAGATGTTTCATTGCATCCACAATGGCATTGATCGATGCAGGCGGTGCACCGATGGCACCGGCTTCCCCCGCGCCCTTGATGCCCAACGGATTGGTGGCACAGGGAATGTCATCGACATAGGTGAAATCAATATTGGGGATGTTATCCGCCCGGGGCATGCAATAATCCATATAGGAACCGCTGAGCAATTGCCCGGTTTCCGGATCATAGATGGTTTCTTCCATCAGTGATTGGCCCAAGCCCTGACCAATACCGCCATGGACCTGACCAGCCAGCATCATTGGATTAACCACGGTGCCGAAATCATCGACGACGACATAATTCAGGATATCCAACGTCCCTGTTTCCGGATCGATTTCCAGTTCACAGACATGACAGCCATTGGGATAGGTCTGGGCTTCTGCCTTGTGGCGGGCCTTCACATCCAGGCCGGGATCAACGCCATCTGGCACGATCGTCGGATCATGGGCGGCCCGTGCGACGTCTTCGAAACTGACCGTGCGGTCGGTGCCGACCACGGCGAATTTTCCATCGACATACTCTATATCGGCGGCGGCTGTTTCCATCAGCACGCTGGCGATCTGTTTGCCCTTTTCAACGACACCTTCAGTGGCATCGCGCACGGCAACGCCGCCTTCGGGGATGGATCGGGATCCGCCTGTGCCGCCGCCGCGTTCCACCACATCCGTGTCACCCTGAATGACGGTGATACGATCCAGGTCGATATCCAGCCGGTTGGAGATGATTTGCTTATAGGCGGTCTGATGCCCCTGGCCATTGTCCTGGGTGCCGATATACAGGGTGACAGCCCCATCTTCTGCGACGCGGATATCGGCCTGTTCCCCAGGACCGGCACCACAACATTCGATGTAATAGGACATGCCCATGCCGCGCAGTTTGCCGCGCGATGCGGATTCCTGGCGGCGCGCCTCGAAACCTGAACGATCCGCCCGCTGCAGGGCGATATCAGTCAGGCGCGCAAAGTCACCGGAATCATAGACCGGCCCCACAGGCGTCGTATAGGGCATGGCGCTGGTGGGAATATAGTTGCGTTTGCGCAGCTCCACCGGGTCAACGCCCAGATCCAGCGCGGCCTTATCCATCAGGCGCTCCAGCAGGTAAGCAGCCTCCGGCCGTCCGGCCCCGCGATAGGCATCCACCGGCGTTGTATTGGTAAACAGGCCATGGACCCGCAGGTGGATGGCGGGGATGGCATAGACACCCGAATACATCTTGGCGCTCGCCATCGTGGGGATGAAGGCCTGGAAGCCGGAAATATAGGCACCCATTGCGGCCTTCAGGGTGATATCTAGACCGGTGATCTTCAGGTCCTCATCAAGACCCAGCGTGATTTCGCTGACATGATCGCGGCCCATCTTGTCGGTGGTAAAACCGTCATAGGACCGTTCTGCGACCCATTTTACCGGCCGCCCAATGCGTTTTGCGCCATACAGCACACACAGTTGTTCGGGATACAGGAAGATCTTCATCCCGAACCCACCGCCGACATTGCCGGTCAGGATTCGCATGCGGGATTTATCGACATGAAAGATGTCATCAGCCAGTTGCCGCTGGACCGAATGCACGCCCTGGGTCGGGGTGTGCAGGCTGTAGCGACCTGTTTCTGCATCGCCCTCATACTTGCCCAGCGCAGCGCGGGGCTCCATGGAATTGACAATGATGCGGTTGTTGATCAGTTTCAGCGTGACCGTATGGGCGGCATCTTTAAGCCCGGCCTGAACAGCGGCTTCATCGCCAAAATCCCAGGTGAAGGATCGATTGTTCGGGGCCTCGTCATAAACCAGGGGCGCATCGGGGGCATCGGCCTTGTCCGTGTCGGTCACCGATGGCAGGTCGTCGTAATCCACCATGACCAGCTCTGCCGCATCGCGGGCCTGGTCCAGCGTTTCCGCAATAACGAAGGCGACCGGATCGCCGACATGACGCACCTTACCCGTCGCCAGGGCATATCGGGGCGGGTGGATCATTTTCGATCCATCGGTCTGGGTCACGACAATGTTGGCTGGCATCGCGCCAATGCCATCGTCCAGCATGTCGTCACCCGTGAAAATATCCAGAACGCCTGGCGCGCCCTTCGCATCGTCGATATCGATGGCAAGAATATTGGCATGGGCATAGGGGGAGCGCACGGCGACCGCATAGGCCTGATTGTCCCAATCCACATCGGCGGTATATTGCCCGTGACCGGACAATAGTTGCAGGTCTTCGGTCCGTCGGATCGGCTGTCCAATACCAAATTTTGCCATTACGCGGGCTCTCCCCAAAAGGTCAATTTTCACGACAGATCATAGGGCTAGTGCCGGTTTGGTCAATCACACTGCCATAATGTCATGCAACCTTCACCACATGATAGCGGTGGGCGGTCAGGGTTGGCGACCAATGATCTTCGGCCAAGCCTGCCTTGTGCTTCAGATGACCCAGAAACTGTTTTGGATCAGGCAGTTGTTCCCAGACCTGGGGCAGGAAGGTGGCGCGTCGATTGCCATCCTGCAGGATCAGTCCATCCACGTCGGGGACAAGCTGTGCCAACAGGTCCTGTTCATCCTGGAACAGCATTTGTGACGGCGGGCTTAGGATGGAAATGGAGGAGGTGATGTCTGGCAATTCCTCTGCCGTGATTGGTGGGAATCGGGGGTCCTTAAACCCGGCACGATAGGCATTCTGGGCCAGGTCCTGAACCAGGGGCTGATGCGCTTGTAACGATCCAATGCAGCCCCGCAGCCGCCCCTGCTTTTCCAAAGTGACAAAGGTCGCCCCCGGCGCTGTCAATTCTTCCGGAAAGGACGGCAGATTGATGGATGGAACAGCCCCTTTCTCCAGGGCATGGTGGACAATTTTCATCAGCAAGGCGCGGTGCTTTTTGGCGATTTCGTCGGCGGTCATTCGTATAAGGCCCAACTGCCATAGCCCACAACGCGGGCCGGGTCGCCCACCGTGTCCGCCGAATTGCATAGGCCAACCCGTTCAATCCGCATGCCCCGTTGCTTGGCCAGATGCAACAGGCCTGACATCGGGATGCGCCCACAGGCCTGATCCCGTCCGATGGCCGCATAGTCCAATGCCTCTACAGCCTGTGCGGTTCTGGTATCCAGCGTGTTGCAGGCGTCATAGTCCAGGAAGTGGCTCAGATCGGTGGAGATCACAATTCGCGTTTCCGGCCCGCCCCACAGACGCTCCAGGACACCGGCAACCTCTTCCGCATTGGCCTGACCGACGACGAAGGGCACAAGGCTGGCCTGTGGGAAACAGACCTGCAGAAAGGGTAGATGGACTTCCAGACTGTGTTCCTGCTGGTGGGTGCCGTCATGGGTGGCAACCTGGGGCAGGTCGGACAATCCCGCCAGCACCCCCCGATCCAGCGGCATCGCGCCCAGGGGCGTCTTCCAGTAATCCGCCGAACTGGTCGCCAGCCCCCGCACCGCCACACGGTGGCACGGCCCCAGCAACACAATTCGAGTAATCTGCGCCTGATCCGGCAACAACCGCGCATAGGCCGCGCCCGCACAGGCCCCGGAATAGACATAGCCCGCATGGGGCGCAATAATCGCCTTGGGCGCTGGCCCTTCAGAAGGCGTTGCCCGAACAAATTTCTCCACAGCCGCCCGCAACCCCGCCGGATCAGCCGGATAAAATGTCCCCGCAATCGCAGGCGGTCGGATCAGCGCCATGATGGACCCTATCCCTTTGGTCATGAAGATGTGCTAGTCTAGCGCAATGAATGACACAGCGAAACCGGTTGATCCCGACATTCTGAACGCCGTCCCCGCGCGCTATTGGCAGCCGTTGGAGGATGGGCGGATTCAGTGTGATGTGTGTCCGCGCGAATGCAAATTGCACGATGGGCAACGGGGACTGTGTTTCGTGCGGGCCAGGCGGGGCGACGAACTGGTGTTGACGACCTATGGCCGAGCATCGGGCTATTGCATCGATCCGATTGAAAAGAAACCGCTGAACCATTTTCTGCCCGGCACGCCGGTGCTGAGTTTTGGCACGGCGGGATGCAATCTGACCTGCAAATTCTGCCAGAACTGGGATATTTCCAAAAGCCGCCAGATGGACCGGTTGATGGATCAGGCCGCACCCGGTGCGATTGCGGCCGCGGCCCAGCAGACGGGCTGTCGCTCGGTTGCCTATACCTATAATGACCCGGTGATCTTTCTGGAATATGCGGTGGATGTGGCGGCGGCCTGTCATGAGGTGGGGATTGCCAATGTCGCGGTCACGGCAGGCTATATCAAGGATGCCGCGCGCCAGGAATTCTTCCAGCGCATGGATGCGGTCAATCTGGACCTGAAGGGCTTTACGGAGGATTTCTATCACAAGCTCTGCACCGCCAGTCTGGCGGCGGTTCAGGAGACAGCGGTCTATCTGGTGAAAGAGCGCAAATGCTGGGTCGAATTGACCACGCTGTTGATCCCGGGCGAGAATGACAGCGAGGCGGAGATAGAGGCCCTGACGCAATGGGTGTTTGAGGCGCTGGGTCCCGACGTGCCGCTGCATTTCACGGCCTTTCATCCGGATTATAAGATGATGGATAAACCCCGCACGCCGCCTGAAACCTTGATCCGCGCCTGGAAGATCGGGCGCAAGAATGGGCTGCATCATGTCTATACCGGCAATATCCATCACGAACCGACAGGCTCGACCTATTGCCCTGGCTGCGGGACCAAAGTGATCGGGCGCGATTGGCATCAATTGAGTGATTGGGGATTGGGCCAGGGCGGTCATTGCACAGGCTGTGGCACCGCCATTGCGGGTCGGTTCGAGCCCAGGCCCGGCACGTGGGGACGACAGCGTAAACCCATCCGCCTAACCGATTTCGCCCGCAATTGGCAGGCGCAGCAAGAGGCGCAATAGGATCGTGAATTCTCCTCTTCTCTCGAGGCTATCGGCTCCCTCCTAGAGGGGGGGGACGGGTCATTTACTCCCTCCCCCTTGAGGCAGGGGAATCGCATATGGCAGATTTGCCATAGGCGGCGAACAGGATTCTAAGGAGGTTTTCCATTTGCGGAGGACCTCATGGAGCAGTTTGAAGACACGTTCGGGGATTTGCCGGACCCGCGCGC
>NZ_JBLZHU010000006.1:300263-302925 GCF_048892425.1 Hwanghaeella sp. 1Z406 | reverse complement strand
CCGCGACAGAGAGGGTGAAGTCTGCATCGCTGTCCGCCGCCGGCGTGATCGTCAGCCCCTCGAGTTCAGCAGGCGTCAGGGTGACAGAGCCATCCTCATTGACGCTCCCCGCAGACAGGGTTGCCCCGGCCGGGATATCGCTGATCGTGATCGACGCGCTATCGCCGTCCTGCACACCGGTGACATCAATGTTCAGCGCAATGGCGGTATCTTCATTGCCAGAGGTATCCGCTGTCGCAACAGTCGCCGCATCGGCAACACCGGTCACAGAGACCGGCAGGGTCGCGGTCGTCGTCGCGGTGTCACTGCCATCAGTGCTGGTCGCGGTGACCGTGAGGTCAAAATCATCGCTGCTGTTCGCCGGCGGCGTGATCGTGAGATTGGCAAGCTGATCAGACGTCAGCGTCGCAACGCCATCGGTCACCGTGACAGCCTCACCATCGGCGGTCAGAACCGCGCCGTCTGGAATGCCGCTGATCTCAATAGACAGGGTCTCGCTGTCATCGGTCAGCGCAGAGCTGATATCCAGCGCAATGGCTGTATCTTCAGAACCACTTGCTGCTTCAGTAGAGAGGGTCGGAGCATCGGCGACGCCGGTGACCGATACCGGCAACGTGGCTGTCGTCGTCGTCGTGTCGCTGCCATCGGTGCTGGTTGCGGTGACTGTCAGGTCAAAGTCATCACTGTTGTTTGCCGGTGGGGTGATGGTTAGGTTCGCAAGCTGCGCCGGCGTCAACGTCGCGACACCATCGGTGACTGTGACAGCCTCACCATCCGCCGTCAGAACCGCGCCGTCGGGAATGCCGCTGATCTCAACAGACAGGGTCTCGGACCCATCGGTGTCGGTGAGGGCTGAACTGATATCCAGCGCAATGGCTGTGTCTTCACTGCCGCTTGCCGCATCAACACTGAGCGTCGGTGTATCGGCAACGGCGTCGACGGTGACATCCAGCGTATCGGTAACGGTGCTGGTATCGCCACTCTCACCATCGGTCGTGGTGACAGCAACAGAGAGGGTGAAGTCCGCATCACTGTCAGCCGCCGGCGTGATCGTCAGGCCTTCCAGCTCAGCAGGCGTCAGCGTGACAGAGCCATCCTCATTGATGGTGCCCGCAGACAGGGTTGCCCCCGTTGGGATATCACTGATCGTGATCGACGCGCTGTCACCGTCTTGAACACCGGTGACATCAATATCGAGTGCAATGGCGGTATCTTCTGATCCAGCCGCACCCACTGTCGCAACAGTCGCCGCATCGGCTACACCCGTGACGGCAACCGGCAGGGTCGCGGTCGTCGTCGCGGTGTCGCTGCCATCGGTGCTGGTGGCAGTAACAGTCAGGTCAAAGTCATCGCTGCTGTTCGCCGGCGGCGTGATGGTGAGATTGGCAAGCTGCGCCGGTGTCAGCGTCGCGACACCATCGGTGACAGTAACCGCTTCACCATCGGCGGTCAGAACCGCGCCCTCTGGAATGCCGCTGATCTCAACAGACAGGGTCTCGCTGTCGTCGGTCAATGCCGAGGAGATGTCCAGGGCAATGGCTGTGTCTTCACTGCCGCTTGCTGCCTCAGTAGAGAGCGTCGGTGCATCGGCAACGCCGGTTACAGAGACCGGAAGGGTCGCTGTGGTGGTCGCCGTGTCGCTGCCATCGGTGCTGGTGGCGGTCACGGTCAGGTCAAAGTCATCACTGCTGTTCGCAGGCGGCGTGATGGTTAGGTTCGCAAGCTGTGCCGGTGTCAGCGTCGCGACACCATCGGTCACCGTGACAGCCTCACCATCGGCAGTCAGAACCGCGCCGTCTGGGATACCGCTGATCTCAACAGACAGGGTCTCTGACCCATCAGTGTCGGTGAGGGCTGAACTGATATCCAGGGCAATGGCTGTGTCTTCACTGCCGCTCGCTGCATCAACAGAGAGCGTCGGTGCATCGGCAACGGCATCAACGGTGACATCCAGCGTATCGGTAACGGTGCTGGTATCCCCACTCTCACCATCGGTCGTGGTGACCGCGACAGAGAGCGTGAAGTCTGCATCACTGTCGGCCGCAGGGGTAATCGTCAGCCCCTCGAGTTCAGCTGGTGTCAGGGTGACAGAGCCATCCTCATTGACGGTCCCCGCAGACAGGGTCGCCCCGGCCGGGATATCGCTGATCGTGATCGACGCGCTGTCGCCATCCTGCACACCAGTGACATCGATATCGAGTGCAATGGCGGTATCTTCATTGCCAGAGGTATCCGCTGTCGCAACAGTCGCCGCATCGGCAACACCTGTCACAGAGACCGGCAGGGTCGCTGTTGTCGTCGCGGTGTCTGTTCCATCAGTGCTGGTTGCGGTCACGGTCAGATCGAAGTCATCGCTGCTGTTCGCCGGCGGCGTGATCGTCAGGTTCGCCAGTTGCGCCGGCGTCAGCGTCGCAACGCCATCGGTCACCGTGACAGCCTCACCATCCGCCGTCAGAACCGCGCCGTCTGGAATGCCGCTGATCTCAACAGACAGGGTCTCAGATCCATCGGTATCGGTGAGGGCTGAACTGATATCCAGGGTAATGGCTGTGTCTTCACTGCCGCTCGCCGCTTCAACAGAGAGCGTCGGCGCATCGGCGACGCCGGTTACGGAGACGGGCAGGGTGGCCGTTGTCGTCGCCGTGTCGCTGCCATCGGTGCT
>NZ_JBLZHU010000006.1:0-300165 GCF_048892425.1 Hwanghaeella sp. 1Z406 | reverse complement strand
CTGGTTGCGGTGACGGTCAGATCAAAGTCATCGCTGCTGTTTACCGGTGGGGTGATGGTGAGATTGGCAAGCTGTGCCGGCGTCAGCGTCGCAACACCATCGGTGACGGTCACAGTTTCACCATCGGCAGTGAGGACTGCGCCGTCTGGAATGCCGCTGATCTCAACAGACAGGGTCTCGCTGTCATCGGTCAGCGCAGAGCTGATATCCAGGGCAATGGCTGTATCTTCAGGACCACTTGCTGCTTCAGTAGAGAGGGTCGGCGCATCAGCGACGCCGGTTACGGAGACGGGCAGGGTGGCCGTTGTCGTCGCGGTGTCGCTGCCATCGGTGCTGGTTGCGGTGACGGTCAGATCAAAGTCATCGCTGCTGTTTACCGGTGGGGTGATGGTGAGATTGGCAAGCTGTGCCGGCGTCAGCGTCGCAACACCATCGGTGACGGTCACAGTTTCACCATCGGCGGTCAGAATAGCCCCGTCGGGAATGCCGCTGATCTCAACAGACAGAGTCTCCGAGCCATCGGTGTCGGTGAGGGCAGAGGAGATATCCAGGGTAATGGCTGTGTCTTCACTGCCGCTTGCTGCATCGACAGAGAGCGTCGGTGCATCGGCAACGGCATCAACGGTTACATCCAGTGTGTCGGTGACGGTGCTGGTATCGCCACTCTCGCCATCAGTCGTGGTGACCGCCACAGAGAGCGTGAAGTCCGCATCACTTTCAGCCGCCGGCGTGATCGTCAGTCCCTCGAGTTCAGCAGGCGTCAGGGTGACAGAGCCATCCTCATTGACGGTCCCCGCAGACAGGGTTGCCCCGGCCGGGATATCGCTGATCGTGATCGACGCGCTATCGCCGTCTTGAACACCGGTGACATCGATATCGAGTGCAATGGCTGTGTCTTCTGATCCAGCCGCATCCGCTGTCGCAACTGTCGCCGCATCGGCAACACCGGTCACAGAGACCGGCAGGGTCGCGGTCGTCGTCGCGGTGTCGCTGCCATCAGTGCTGGTCGCGGTAACCGTGAGATCAAAATCATCGCTGCTGTTGGCAGGCGGCGTGATGGTCAGGTTCGCCAGTTGCGCCGGTGTCAGCGTCGCGACACCATCGGTCACCGTGACAGCCTCACCATCCGCCGTCAGAACCGCGCCGTCTGGGATACCGCTGATCTCAACAGAGAGCGTCTCGCTGTCATCGGTCAGTGCCGAGGAGATGTCCAGGGCAATGGCTGTGTCTTCGTTGCCACTCGCTGCCTCAGCAGAGAGGGTCGGAGCATCGGCCACACCGGTGACCGATACCGGCAACGTGGCTGTCGTCGTCGCGGTGTCGCTGCCATCGGTGCTGGTCGCGGTAACAGTCAGGTCAAAGTCATCACTGCTGTTTGCTGGTGGGGTGATCGTCAGGTTCGCCAATTGCGCCGGTGTTAGCGTCGCAACACCATCGGTGACAGTGACCGCTTCACCATCGGCAGTCAGAACCGCGCCGTCTGGGATACCGCTGATCTCGACAGACAGGGTCTCGCTGTCATCGGTCAGTGCCGAGGAAATGTCCAGGGCAATGGCTGTATCTTCGTTGCCACTCGCTGCATCAGTAGAGAGGGTCGGAGCATCGGCGACGCCGGTAACCGATACCGGCAACGTAGCTGTTGTCGTCGCGGTGTCACTGCCATCGGTGCTGGTTGCGGTGACTGTCAGGTCAAAATCATCGCTGCTGTTCGCCGGCGGGGTGATCGTCAGGTTCGCCAATTGCGCCGGTGTCAGTGTGGCAACGCCATCGGTCACGGTCACAGCTTCACCATCGGCAATCAGAACCGCGCCGTCTGGAATGCCGCTAATCTCGACCGACAAAGTCTCGCTGTCATCGGTCAGTGCCGAGGAGATGTCCAGGGCAATGGCTGTGTCTTCGTTGCCACTCGCTGCCTCAGCAGAGAGGGTCGGAGCATCGGCCACACCGGTGACCGATACCGGCAACGTGGCTGTCGTCGTCGCGGTGTCACTGCCATCGGTGCTGGTGGCAGTAACAGTCAGGTCAAAATCATCACTGCTATTCGCCGGCGGCGTGATCGTCAGGTTCGCCAGTTGCGCCGGTGTTAGCGTCGCGACACCATCGGTCACCGTGACAGCCTCACCATCGGCGGTCAGAACCGCGCCGTCTGGAATGCCGCTGATCTCGACCGACAAGGTCTCTGACCCATCAGTGTCGGTGAGGGCTGAACTGATATCCAGGGCAATGGCTGTGTCTTCACTGCCGCTCGCTGCAGATAGGGTCAATGTCGGGGCATCTGCACCCGGTGTGATATCCACGTCCAGAGTGTCGCTGGTGATTGCGCGGGCCCCGCCGTCGCCTTCAACCGCGATAGCGTGAACCGTTAGGGAAAAATTACCACTGGCATTCTCTGCGGGGATAAGGCTGAGCCCATTCAATTCTTCTGCTGTCAGAACCCAGGCGCCAGAAACCGCATCATAGTATCCGGCATTCAGGCTGGCCCCTTCCGGTAGGCCGGAAATTGTGATGGCCAGAGTCTCAGAACCGTCGAGATCGGTCAGCGCCGCTGAAATTGTCAAAGGAATGGCAACATCTTCCAGACCAAGAACGGTTTCGCCAACATCCAATGTAGGCGTTGACGCTGTTGTGTCGCGGGCGGGCCCGCCAGATGACCCTTGCCCCTGTTGTTCGCCATTGGACTGGTCGAACCTGTTCGAGGGGTTGCCATCGCGCCCCCCGAAAGGCCGACCCGATCCGTTCGCACGATCAAACCTGTTCACACCATCGCTGCCCAACGCGCCTGATGGCCCCCCTCCGATACCATCATTGCCGAATTCTTCGTTGGTGAAACGATCCCCTTCCGCAAAATTCGTAACGCTGTTTTGTGTGCTGGAATCGCCCGCCGCAGTATCAATGTCTGACAGCGCGTCAGCAATATTCGTGCCCACACCATATTCTTCAAGAAATTCGGGTGCATCCATAAGCACACCATCAAGAAGCTCTATGGAGATAAGAAACCCATCTGTCACGGCCGGCACAAAATCTTTGATAACAATGGTTTCCTGGCCTTCTGTTACGACGACCAGGTCATCGCCAAAGACCGAAATGAATTGTGCCGTCTCCGGATCAAACGATATTCCCAACACGCCGTTCGTAACGACATTGGGAGCCTGAAGGTCAATGACGGTCGAAGACTGCAGAATATGCTCAGGCAGGGGGTTGCCAGTTCCCCCGGACTGCGCGATCGCCACCAATTCAACCAGATCCATTTCAGCCATTTTCGGTCCTTCGTCACCTTGATGTCGTTCTGACGATCAAGTGTGCTATTGCAGATACTATAAAAACCAATTGTACAAAGACACAACGCGTCATGCTTACATTAATCCAGGAAACTCGCACGTTCCTCAGTGATCTTCGTCACAGTTCAACATAAATTCATATCAAATTTTCAATACTTTTCACACAAAACACCCAAAAGCGCGTGATGCAATTTTTGGTCCCTTTTCGTTAAATCCAATCTGGCATCCTCAAATTACAGTATTGAGACATCATCCTTCACCGGTTCTGGTAAAGGGATTGCGTCTGATGGACCAAACGAAAGCGCCGCGACTGTATTGGACGTATGACCTGTATTGGACGCATGAATGGCCCCGTGTTCACCAAAGGGCCCGTGTTCACCAAGGGGTATGCCGTGACCATCAGGATCATGTGGCAAATTGTTCTCGAACGCGCCCTCCGCATCCGACACTAATAGAGCACATGCGCTCAAGGTGTCCGACTCAAGGGCGGCTGGGATATGCGAATTTGCCAAGGGGGCAATCGCCTCGCGATGCGCCATTTCACCGTCACTTGCGCCGGAACCAATTTCGGCCCCTATGGGATCATTGATGCAGAAATTAGCGAAATCCAACATTTCCGTCGATCCATCTTGCAGCACGGCGGAGCCGTCAACGGCATCTACGTCCATCTCAGCCGTTTCAAGGGAAAACATGATTTCATCAAGTGCTTTTCCACCGCCGAATGCATCCAGGAATTCAATCGCATCCATCGATGTTCCGTCCGACAACGATAATCCGGTCAACATTCCTGTTTCAAGCGCCCCCAAAAAGTCATCAATCACCAGAACCGCGCCATCGTGCTGGAGGATGAATAAATCAGGTCCTTGCAGCAGGATTGTATCAATTGAAGATTGCCCGATAGGGAGGGACAAAGACCCAAGGTCATCGACAGATGTGTTCGTGAGGACGATATGTGTCGCGATGCGGAGCAAATGGGCCGGGATAATGGAGTTGGGACCATTGTCCTCTGACACAACCAGGTCTTCTGAATGATCGGGTGTCGCTTTAAAGGGTATGTTCGCCATGATCATTTTCCCTTCTGGCTGGGTGTTGATGTGCAAGACTGCTCACGTCTCCACACAAATTGTGTCAGAACTGGAGGTTAAGTATGTTCTCCAACGGTCTTATAGTCTGTGAATCCTTATACATACGTAAAGAACGCTATCTTACACTTATAGCTGTGATAAACCCGTTGTGAGTCGCTATCAACAATATTTCTGTAAAATTTTATATTTATTTTATTATAATTTAAGATGAATTCATCATTAATGCTGCATCAAGAGCGAAATATGTCAGTACGGCATCGGCACCAGCGCGCTTGAAACACATCAGTGTTTCCAGAATGCCGCGATCCCGATCCATATATCCAAGATCAAAAGCTGTCCGTAACATACTGTATTCCCCGGAGACCTGATAGGCGAAGGTCGGCAAGTGAAATTCGCTTTTCACCCGTTGCAGAATATCCAGATACGGCATGCCCGGTTTTACCATCAGCATGTCCGCCCCTTCGGCGATATCCAATGCAACCTCTCTCAGTGCCTCGTCGGAATTGGCGGGGTTCATTTGATAGGTGCGTTTATCCCCGATCAGCGCCGTTGATGACCCAACTGCATCCCGGAAGGGGCCATAGAAGCAGGATGCATATTTCGCTGCATAAGCCAGGATGCGAACATCGCAGCGCCCAACAACATCCAGGGCCGCACGAATGGCGCCGATCCGCCCATCCATCATGTCAGACGGGGCCAATGTGTCACAGCCAGCTTCGGCTTGAACCAGGGCTTGCTTGATCAGGCTTTCAACCGTCTCATCATTCACAATCTCCCCCCCGACGATCAGCCCGTCATGGCCATGGCTGGTATAGGGGTCCAGGGCGACGTCACAAACAATCATGATGTTGGGGCAGGCTTCGCGCACCGCGCGTGTTGCGCGACAAACCAGATTGTCAGGATTAAAGGCTTCGCTGCCCGCATCATCTCTTAAGATCGGGTCCGTATAGGGGAACAGGGCGATGGCCGGTATTCCGGCATCTTCTGCGCGTTTAACAGCATCAACGATCAGGTCGACGGACATCCGGTCAACGCCGGGCATGGACGGGACGGGTTCGCGCTTGTTGATACCATCGCTGACAAAAAGCGGCCAAATCAAATCAGCGGGCGTAAGGGCATTTTCGGCGACCAGCGCGCGAACGGCAGCATTGGAACGGTTGCGCCGCGGGCGCACGGTAGGATAACGGCCCGGAAAAGCCATGGTAACAACTCCCCGATGGTGAAACTAAATCGGGGCTAGGTTAGCTATGCTTTTACCGGGCCGCAATTCCCTTGGCAAAGGGCCCTGCCTTTATCCAGCCAACCCCGCAAACATGGGGGTATCAACAGGCGATCCATCCGATTGACGCTGCGTCCGGGCGATTACGGGCGTGGCGTTGCGAATGATGTCCAACACAGGACAATGGGCATCGACCGTTCGTTTCAACCGGTCCAACTCTGCCTGCGATGCGGGGCTGTCCAGGTCCACCTGAATATCCAGCCCCCTGAGACCAGGCCTGACACCGGGATCCAGTGCAAAAAGACCCCGCAGGTCAATATCCCCCTTTACCGACACCGAAACGCCTTTCAACGGAATTCCAAGACGATCCGCATACAGGCGATAGGTAATCTCCTGACAGGATGCGATCGCGGCCAGGATTAGCTCTACGGGATTTGGCCCAAGATCCTGACCGCCAAGTGATTTCGGCTCGTCCACGGTCAATATGAAATCGCGGGTTTCGACTTCGCTGTGCAATCCTCGGATTTGACGGGATTGTACCTCGAAATGCGCAAGGGCTTTTCCGGGGTTGTGATGGATCGTCTCTGCCACTTGGTCAAAGACTGCCCCCAGGCCGGTTGTTTGGGCTTTGGAGAGGGTGGCTGTCATCTCAATATCCTCCTTGTGTCCCAATCAAGCCGCTGCTTGTACGGCATCGGCCGCAGCAGCCAGCGCCTGGGTCAGGTCGGCAATGATATCGTCGATATGCTCAATCCCAATCGACAGACGGATATAGGAATCCGTTACCCCGGATTGGTGTTGTTCCTCAAGGCTGAGCTGAGAATGTGTGGTGGTGGCAGGGTGGATTGCCAGGGACCGCGCATCACCAATATTGGCAACGTGATAGAACAGTTCCAGGGCATCAATAAAAGCCGCCCCGGCTGCTTTGCCGCCTTTGATATGGAATCCGACCAAACCGCCATATCCGCCTTTCAGATAGGTCTGGGCGCGTTTTAAATTCTCCCCATTCTGATGGTTCGGGTAAATCACCCGATCAACCAACGGATGTTCGTTCAGGAAATTGACCACAGCCGCGGCATTGCGGGAATGTTCCCGAATACGGATTGGCAGGGTTTCCAGCCCCTGGATGATCTGAAACGCATTATAGGGTGACAGTGCTGCCCCCAGATCCCGCAACAGGGTGACGCGGGCCTTGATGATATAGGCAATGGGCCCCAGGGGCTTCACAGCCTCTGTCCAGACGGCCCCATGATAGGAAGGGTCAGGCTGGTTCAGATAGGGTTGGCGTTCCTTGTGGTCTTCCCAGGGGAAGGTGCCGCTGTCGACAATCGCCCCACCGATAGAAGTTCCGTGACCACCAATATATTTGGTCGTGGAATAGACAATGATGGCTGCACCATGATCGAAGGGACGGCACAGGACGGGGGCGGCGGTGTTGTCGACAATCAAAGGGATGCCCAATTCGCGACCAATGGCGGCAACTTCACCAATCGGGAAAACCTCCAGCTTTGGATTGGGCAGGGTTTCGGCATAATAGGCCCGGGTCTTGTCATCCGTGGCCTTCCGGAATGCTTCAGGGTCGGTTGGATCGACAAAGCGTACCTCGATCCCCTGATCCTTCAGGGTGTTGGCAAACAGGTTCCATGTCCCGCCATAAAGGTTTGTAGAACTTACGATATTATCGCCGGCGCGGGCAATATTCTGGACTGCATAGGCGCTCGCGGCCTGGCCAGATGCCACGCCAAGTGCCGCGACGCCACCTTCCAGGGCCGCAATGCGTTTTTCCAGGACATCCACGGTCGGGTTCATGATGCGGGTATAGATATTGCCCAATTCTTCCAGGGCGAACAGCTTCTGGGCATGTTCCGCACTGTCGAACTGATAGGATGTCGTCTGATAGATTGGCACGGCCACTGCATTGGTGGCTGGGTCAGACCGAAAACCGGCATGCAAGGCCAGGGTTTCTGGGTGTTTAGGGATATTTGTCATCGTCGCTTTCTCCATTTTAAGGGTCGGAGCCTTAATGCTCCACAGTGGGTTTCCAGCGAGGATCTGCGCCAATCTAGGTCCCGAATGAAAGGACTTCCCTGACGTCGCTTTAGCAGTTGATGACGCGGTGCAAGCTGATCCTCAAATCACCGCGGGCGGCCTTGTGCCGAATGAAAGCAGGCCGGTCGCCGAGGCGTCGATCAGAAGGGTTCTCTTGCGGGGATTTATAAATGCGGCGCTAAAACTGAAGCGGTCAGATTTTGATCTCTCCAGGGCAACCAAGGCCCGGAAATACAAAACCGCCGCAGCATAGCCGGGCGGTGCGATGACCAACCCTCTTTAGCTGCATTTATAAAGCGCCCGCAAGCTGAGCTTCAAATCGGCGCTGGAGAGATAGATAAGGGATGTAGATTTCCGGGTCAAGCGGATATTTAAAGCGCTGTCTGGAAGAATGGGCTGTTAGGACGGTGCTTGCAGAAAGGCACCCTTCGAGACGCTGCGCTCCTCAGGGTGAGTGCACGTTTTATGTGTCCATATTCTTACCACCTGCACAGATTTCATCCTGAGGAGGGGCTGCATCGGCGTATCCGTCACCCCGGACGTGATCCGGGGTCCAGAGCGGCAGGCGCGATTGATGCGTGTGGCCCTGGATACCCGCCTGCGCGAGTATGACGGGGATGCAGGGTCCCATTCTCATCCTGAGGTGCGCACATGTCGCCACCTTCGTCACCCCGGACTTGATCCGGGGTCCAGAGCGGCACGCACGATTGGTGCTTGTGGCCCTGGATAACCGCCTGCGCGAATATGACGGGGCGTGAGGTTTCACCCTCATCCTGAGGAGGCGCGATAGCGCCGTCTCGAAGGAGGGGCTGTAAGTCCGGTGCTTCCAGCGGGCTCCCTCTTCGAGACGCTACGCTCCTCAGGGTGAGGGCGCGTTTGTGTGATACATCGTCACCCCGGACGTGATCCGGGGTCCAGAGCGGCAGGCGCGATTGATGCGTGTGGCCCTGGATACCCGCCTGCGAGGATATGGCGGGGATGCAGGGTCCCATTCTCATCCTGAGGTGCGCACATGTCGCCACCATCGTCACCCCGGACGTGATCCGGGGTCCAGAGCGGCAGGCGCGATTGATGCGTGTGGCCCTGGATACCCGCCTGCGCGAGTATGACGGGGATGCAGGGTCCCATTCTCATCCTGAGGAGGCGCGATAGCGCTGTCTCGAAGGAGGGGCTGTAAGTGCGGTGCTTCCAGCGGGCTCCCCCTTCGAGACGCTACGCTCCTCAGGGTGAGGGCGCGTTTGTGTGATACATCGTCACCCCGGACGTGATCCGGGGTCCAGGGCGGCAGGCGCGATTTATGCGTGTGGCCCTGGATGCCCGCCTGCGCGAGTATGACGGGGCGTGGGGAGCCATTCTCATCCTGAGGAGGCGCGGGAGCGCCGTCTCGAAGGATGCGCTGTAAGTGCGGTGGTTACAGAGGGCTCCCCCTTCGAGACACTGCGCTCCTCAGGGTGAGGGCGCATTTGTTGACACATCGTCACCCCGGACGTGATCCGGGGTCCAGGGCGGCAGGCGCGATTGATGCGTGTGGCCCTGGATACCCGCCTGCGAGGATATGGCGGGGGGTGCTTGCAGAAAGGCACCCTTCGAGGCGCTGCGCTCCTCAGCATTACCATTTTTTAAAGATCAACCGCCCAGGAACAGCAAACGGGGTTTGCGGAGTCTTATCCGTCAACCCGACTTCAAATTCCCAATCGCGGCGTCTCGTTCAAAGAGGTACAGCAACAGCCGCAAATTCTTGCCGCGCGGGCCGTTGAGGTCGGGGTCTGTTTCCAGGATCAGGCGGGCATCGTCATGGGCGACGCGCATCAGGTCGCCATGCAGGGCGATATCGGCCAAGCGGAATTCTGGCAGGCCGCTTTGCTTGGTGCCCAGGATTTCGCCGGCCCCGCGCAATTCCAGGTCTTTTTCAGCGATCACAAAGCCATCGTCGGTTTCGGACAGGGTGCGCAGGCGCTCTTTCGCGGTTTCGGTCATGTGTTCTGCGCGCAATAAAATACAGGTGGAGGCCGCATCACCCCGCCCGATGCGCCCGCGTAATTGATGTAATTGTGCCAGGCCGAAGCGTTCCGCCTGCTCGATGATCATGACAGAGGCGGCAGGTACGTTTACGCCGACTTCAATCACTGTGGTTGCCACCAGAATATCAGCGGGCCCCTCAATAAACCGCGCCATGGCGGCGTCTTTCTCTTTGCCTTTCATACGGCCATGCACCAGCGATACGCGGGTTTCCCCAAAACTGTGGCACAGATCGGCATAGCGCCCTTCGGCATTGGCCAAATCACTGGTTTCGGATTCTTCGACCAGGGGGCAGACCCAATAGACCTTGGCCCCTTCCGCCAGTTTCCGGCGCAACCCGTCGACGACATCGGGCAGACGATTGTTTGCAATGACAACGGTTTTGATGGGAATGCGCCCTGGCGGCTTATCGGTCAGGCGCGACGAATCCAGGTCGCCATAGGCGGTCATGGTCAGGGTGCGGGGGATTGGGGTTGCCGTCATCACCAGCATGTCGGTCCGAATTCCCTTACCCCCCAATGTCAGGCGTTGATGCACGCCGAAGCGATGCTGTTCATCGATCACCGCCAGTTTCAGGTCGCGAAAGGCAACTTCGTCCTGAAACAGCGCATGGGTGCCGATTGCCAGAGCGGCGCGTCCCTCTGCAATGGCCGCCAGAATCTCTTTCCGGACAGCGCCCTTATCCCGCCCGGTCAAGACGAAGCATTTCAGGCCCAGCTTGGCAACAATCGTCGCAATCGTTTCAAAATGCTGTCGCGCCAGGATTTCAGTGGGGGCCATCAGGGCGGCCTGACCACCGCATTCCACGGCGTTCAACATTGCCATCAAGGCGACGACGGTCTTGCCGCTGCCAACATCCCCTTGCAACAGGCGCAGCATGCGTTGGGGTGATTCCATATCCGCAAAAATTTCTGACAGGGCGGTTTCCTGGCTTAAAGTCAGGGTGAAGGGCAGGGCCTTTCGGGCGGCCTCTCGCAGGGTTCCATCGCCTTTTAGAGATTGACCACCCTGACGTTTTGCATTGCGCCGTACGACCGTCAGGGCCAATTGATTCGCCAGTAATTCATCATAGGCCAGCCGTTGACGCATCTTGGCAAGCGGGGACAGATCGCCGCTGCTGCCGGGCATATGCGCCTGCATCAGGGCGTCGCGCCAGGACAGCCAGCCTTCACGTTTGCGATGTTCCGCATTCAGCCATTCGGGCAGGTCCGGCGCGCGGCTGAGTGCTGCTGCTATTGCTTTGGAAAGTACCTTTGGCGTGATTCCGGCGGTCAGCGGATAGACAGGTTCAATGTCTGGGATTTCATCGGCCTTATCCAGCGGTTGGATATGATCGGGATGGGCCATTTGTTTGATCCCCTGATACAGGTCCAACCGCCCGGAAATCAGGCGTTCCTCTCCCTGTGGCAGGATTTGTTCCAGATATTTCTTATCACCGCGAAAGAAGGTCAGGATCAGGGGCCCGGTCACATCCGAACAGTGAATGCGATAGGGGCGGCGCTTGTCGGACGGGGCTTCGTGTTTGCCGACATGCACCTGCAAGGTAACAATTTTTCCCGGTTGTGCGTCTGCGACGGAGGGCCGGTCGCGCCGGTCGATTACTTCGCGGGGCAGATGCCATAACAGGTCCACGACATGCGGTCCCGCCGCTTTTTCCAACAGCAGGGCGATGCGCGGGCCAACGCCTTTCAGGCTGTTTAGCGTCGCAAAAAGGGGGAATAGAATTTCCGGGCGCATACCGATCAACTTTAGAAACGGACTTTATCCATGCAGTCTATCGCCTTAGTCGCCCCGCGAAAACAGCGCTGAGGAACAAAATTTCTGTGCCGGGGTTTGCCGTGATCGCATTAGGGCTGTAAAAGCCTCAGCCATGCGCTAAGTCCTATCGGGCTGACCGCAGCCAAACCGTTGTCCAAGAGTTGGGACCTTGCCATGCTTTCCATGAATGATAACAAAATTCCCGCTGATATCCGCCGCAAGAAATTGCGGTTTCGCGCCTGGCATCGCGGGATGAAGGAAATGGATATCATCCTGGGAAACTTTGCGGATAAACGCCTGGATCAATATCAGGATGAGCAATTGGATGTGTTCGAAGCGCTGCTGCACATCCCCGATCAGGTCTTCTATTCCATGCTGGTGCATGGGGCTGAAATTCCGCCACAGGTTAATGGTCCTATTTTCCAGGATATTTTTCAATTCGCCAAAGATCCATTGGGGTCCCCTTGATATCATTTCGTCCCTTCCTGGAGGGGCTGGGCAAGACGGAGATTGCGGGCGCGCCGGAAGGTGTCGATACGCTGATCCTGGCCCAGGCCGCCACTGAATTTGAAAAGCCGATCCTGGTTGTGATGCGGGATGAGACCCGTATGCGGGCGGCTGCGGATCGACTGAGCTTTATTGCACCGGACCTGCCGCAAATTCTGCTGCCTGCCTGGGATTGCCTGCCATATGATCGGGTATCGCCCAATGCACAAAGCGTTGCGGGGCGGCTGGAGGCCCTGTCCGCTCTGGCGGCAGGGAGACAGGGGGCAACGGTTGTTCTGACCACAATTGCGTCTGTCTTACAGAAGGTCCCGCCTGCAAAATCCTTCCGGGACGCCACCCTGGTGGCAAAACCGGGCACCCGATTTCCGGTTGAGACGATGCAGGCCTTTTACGAACGCAACGGCTATCGCCGCGCAACGACGGTTCGCGAACCCGGTGAATATGCGATCCGGGGCGGGATTGTGGATGTCTTCCCACCGGGAGAGGCTGATCCGCTGCGCCTTGATTTCTTTGGGGATGAGTTAGAGACGATCCGTCGGTTCGATGCCATGAATCAACGCACATTGGGCGAGGCGACCCAGATGATTCTGCGCCCGGTCAGCGAAATCATGCTGGACCGGGAGCATATTGATCGCTTTCGCCAGGCCTATCGCATGTTGTTTGGCGGCGATGCCAGTGGCGATCTGATGTTCGATGCAGTGAGCGAAGGGCGCAGGTCCCCCGGCGTCGAACATTGGCTGCCACTGTTCCACGATCATATGGAGACCATTCCGGACTGGCTGCCCGATTCCCCGATATTTCTGGATGCCCAGGGGGAAGAGGCAATCGAGGCGCGGATTGAGACGATTCGCGATCACTATGCCGCGCGCAAGGAAGAGGAATCCATCCGATCCAAGCGCCGCAGCCCGGATGAGGAGGGGGCGGCCCCCTATAAGCCGATCCCGCCAGATATGCTGTATTTCACACAGCATGGCTGGGGGGAGCGGTTGGGTCTGGCACAGGTTTTTACCTTCAATCCCTACCCGAAACCGGATACCGGGCAGGAGGCAACGCTGGATGCCGCTGGCAAAAGGGTGCCGGATTTTGCCGTTGCCCGAAAATCGCCCGATATCGATTTGTTTGAGGCTGTCGCCCAACGTATTGCCGAGGCGACAACAAAGCGCACCCTGATTGCAGCATCGGGGGAGGGCGCGCGGGAACGCCTGAAACTGTTGATCCGCGAAGGGGGCGTTGCCGACCTGAGTGATGCGAAAAGCTGGTCGGATTTAGAAACTCTGTCCCCTGGAAAGGCCGCGATTGGCTTGATGCCACTGGATGCGGGCTTTGAAACGGATACGGTTCAGGTGCTCAGCGAACCTGATATTCTGGGGGAACGTCTGGCCCGTCCGGCCCGCCGCCGCCGTAAGGGGGAGGAATTCATCTCCGAGCTGTCGGCCATTGAGGCCGGGGATCTGGTCGTCCATGTCGAACATGGCATCGGGCGTTATGACGGGCTGGAGACGCTGCGTGTTGATGGCGCGCCCCATGATTGCCTGCGCATTCTGTATGCGGGCGATGATCGTCTGTTCCTGCCGGTCGAGAATCTGGAAGTGCTGTCGCGCTATGGCTCAGAGGATTCAGGTGTTCAATTGGACAAGCTGGGCGGGGCCGCCTGGCAGGCCCGCAAGGCGCGGCTGAAGGAACGGGTTCGGGAAATCGCCGAGTCGCTGATGAAGATCGCGGCGGAGCGGGCCTTGCGCAAGGGCGATCCTGTTGTCCCGCAGGAAGGGGCGTATGATGAGTTCTGTGCGCGCTTCCCCTTCACCGAAACCGAAGACCAGTTGCGCGCCATTCAGGATGTGTTTGAGGATCTGGGGTCCGGCAAGCCAATGGATCGGCTGGTCTGTGGGGATGTCGGGTTTGGCAAAACAGAGGTCGGGCTGCGTGCCGCCTTCCTGGTCGCCCTGTCCGGCAAACAGGTCGCTGTCGTCGTCCCCACGACCCTTTTGGCCCGTCAGCATTTCCGCAATTTCAAAGAACGCTTTGAAGGATTGCCGGTACGGGTGCGCCAATTGTCCCGCCTTGTGACGGGAAAAGAGGCGGAGGGCGTAAAGGAAGGTCTGGCCGATGGCACAATCGATATTGTCGTTGGCACCCATGCCCTGTTGGCGAAATCCATCAAAATCCGTGATCTGGGCCTGTTGATCGTTGATGAGGAACAGCATTTCGGCGTTCAGCAGAAGGAACGCATGAAGCAATTGCGCGCCAATGTTCATGTGCTGACACTGACCGCGACGCCAATCCCGCGGACCTTGCAGATGGCCCTGGCCGGGGTGCGCGAGATGTCGATCATCGCCAGCCCACCGGTGGATCGCCTGGCGGTTCGAACCTTCGTTCTGCCCTATGATCCCGTTGTCCTGAGGGAAGCCATCCGCAGAGAACGATATCGCGGCGGTCAGATATTCCATGTCTGCCCAAGGCTGGCCGATATGGACCGTGTGCGGGAGCGTATTCGCGAATTATCACCTGATTCCAATGTCGCTATGGCTCATGGCCGCATGGCCGCGCGCGAATTGGAAGAGGTCATGACAGACTTCGTTGGCGGGAAATATGATATCCTGCTGTCCACCAATATCGTGGAAAGCGGCCTGGACATTCCCAATGCCAACACGATGATCATTCACCGGGCCGATATGTTTGGATTGGCTCAGTTGTATCAATTGCGCGGGCGCATCGGGCGCGGCAAACAGCGGGCTTATTGCTATCTGACCCTGCCGCCGGGCAAGGTCCTGACCGAAACCGCCCGCAAGCGCCTGGATGTTATGCAAACGCTGGACAGTCTGGGGGCGGGCTTCACATTGGCCAGTCATGACCTGGATATTCGTGGCGCCGGTAATCTGGTGGGCGAAGAACAATCCGGCCATATCAAGGAAGTCGGGGTGGAACTGTACCAGCGGATGCTGGAAGAGGCCGTCGCCGCCGCCCGCGATCATGTCGCTGCAGAAGAGATTGAAGAAACCTGGACACCGACCATCAATGTCGGAATCGCCGTGCTGATCCCAGAGAAATATGTGCCGGACCTGTCGGTGCGCCTGGGCCTGTATCGCCGACTGTCCGATTTGAAGGATTCGCGGGAAATTGATCGCTTTGCTGTCGAGATGGTGGACCGCTTTGGTCCCATGCCGGAGGAAGTTGCCAATCTGTTGCAGATTGTGGCGATAAAGCAGGCGTGTAAGGCGGCGGGAATTTCAAAGGTGGATGCCGGGCCAAAAGGCGCACTGATTTCGTTCCGCAATGATGATTTTGCCAATCCCGGTGGCCTGATCGGCTTTATTCAGAAGATGGCGGGGGTAGCGAAATTGCGGCCGGACCATAAAATGGTGATCATGCGGGCGTGGAGTGATTCTGAAAGGCGTCTGTCAGGTGTGCGCAAGATTGCGGAAGCGTTGGCCCGCGTCGTCGCCTAGCCCTAGTCTGGAAACTGCGGGCTGTCTTTCGCGGTGAAGGCACAGCGGCGCAGGACATCCCAATAGGTGCTGAACCAATGACCCTGTGTCTTGGCAATCCAATAGTCCCGATTGCGATAATAGGTGCCAGGGATCTCGTACCAGGGCAGGGATGGGTGCGTGTGGTGAACGATATGGAAATTATTGTTCAGGAATAACAACTGCATCATCGGGCCGGATTCTACGATGGCACAGCGCGCATCCTGATTGTCGGCTGGCCGGTGTTCCGTGAAGGATCGCACTGTACCCAGGGCCAAACCACCATAAAGGCCAAGCGCCACCTGCCAGACCGGCAGGGCACAGATATCAAACAGCCAATAGGCCAGGGCCAGATTGTTGATTATCAGGATGATCCATGCCCCGATATAGCGGGTATCCCCAGAGGCAAAGCGGCGGATTTCCGACAACCAGAAACGGCTGACCATAACGATGGGACCAATCACCATGCGCCCGATCAGGCTGTTATTGGCGCGCAATAAGGCCTGCATGAAACCGGGCGTCCGCGCCCATTGTTCCGGCGCGATGTAATAGCTTTCCGGATCCAAATTCGGGTGGCTCAGATGATCCGTCTCATGATGCGCAATATGGCTGTCGCGATAGATTTCATAGGGCATCCATGCGATCAGATTGGGCAGAATCAACAAACGGTTGATAAGGTTGCTGCGGGTCGGGTGACCGTGCAGCACTTCATGCATCAAATGACCATTCCAACAGATCAGATAGGCCAGGGCTGGAATTGTGATCCACGGGCTGATTTGAGTCCAGAAGGCTGTTACCGCAAAGAAACCACCATAAACGCCACCCCAGACCAACCATGTTGGCCATTCTGCCAGGGTTGAGCGACCACGGGATTGAACCGGGCTGGGGGCGAGATTTGGAGGGGTTCCTGCCAGGGAGGCCATATACATCCTTGTGCGTGTTGTTGAACTTGTGCGTGTTGTTGAAGCCGAAAGGAATTGTGCAGTGCGGGAACACAGTCTCGTGATTTTCATGTTTTGAAAACGATATACTTGTCATCAATATAGAGCGTATGTTTATATTTACTGGTTAATGGTGATTTTTATAAACAAAGGTATATATGTATAAAGCAACCGATTATCTGACCGGGCGTAACCTGGATCGGCGAGAAACGGTGTCTTCTTTCCGCAAGCGTCTGGAAAGCGCGATGGCGGATGTCGGGATTAATCAGTCGGGTCTGGCCCGCGCGATCGGGGTGGATCGATCCACCCTGTCGCAATTGCTGTCGCGCAGCGCGGACCGCCTGCCGCGCGCCGATACGGTGGCTGCCATGGCAGTTGCCCTGCAGGTCAGCACGGACTGGCTGCTGGGGCTGGCGGAAGAACCGGGACAGGGGGCGGCAATCCTGCGGGAATCCATTGAAATCGCGCGGCCCGACACCTTTGCCGGATCAGATAAATTGCTGGAACAATGGCATACCGATGCGGTGGGATATAAGGTGCGCTATGTGCCGTCCTCGCTGCCGGATCTGGTTAAAACGGATGCGGTTCTGGCCCTGGAATACGCCACCTATCAGGCGAAATCGACGGAGGAAGCGAAGTCGTCTATCCAGAACCGATTGGCCCTATCGCGCATCCCGGAAATGGAGATGGAAATTTGTCTGTCCTGGCAGGTTTTGCGCACTTTTGCGCGGGGACAGGGGGTCTGGGACGAATTTCCGAAAAGCGTTCGGTTGGAGCAATTGGAGTATATGGCGTCCTTGCTCAGTGAGCTGTATCCCCGTGTACGTCTGTTCCTGTTCGACGGGCGCAAGGTGTACGCGGTCCCCTATACGGTGTTCGGCCCCCGACGTGCGGCAATCTTTTTGGGCCAGATGTATTTCGTGTTCAATACACGCGAACATATCCGAACCCTGTCCGACCACTTCGACTCCCTGGTTCGTGCGGCCAAGGTACAAGCCCACGAAATGCCGGGTTACATCCGCAGCTTGATGGCGGAATGTGAGGAGCCTTAATACGACCTCAAACTTGACCAGTTTATGTAATTGAATTTAAATATTTTTTGGTCTGCGGGTTATCGATGTCGAAATCTAATTGGCATTTACTAGACGCGCTTTGTGTTGTACCCCTCTCTAACTTTTTGCATGTCCAAACTCTTGCCAGCATTAGAGGTTTCTAATGGATAAGGTCGCTCTATGAAAGCTCCTGATCTATGCTTGTGCGCCCCGGATTTGTGGCGCTCTAACGAATTCGGATCAGCGTTGCCGATGCAGGTACGCGGCTATCTATTTAATAAAGCAATGGTAAGAAATCAGGTGGCCCGGATTGGCTCCCTGACCGAAAAGTCTTTTGGCGATCTCGTTCAATCCATAGACGGTCATTTTGCGCTTGTTTCAATTTCTGATGAGACCGCGTTTGTCGCGGTAGACCGCGTTCGATCAATTCCGATGTTTTACGCGTGGGACGGTCATCGATGGGTCATTTCAGACAACGCCAATGCCTTAATTGACCGATTCAAATGGGGGAATGAGGATCGTAATCCGGATGCCGCGCGGGCGCTTGCAATGTCTGGATACACGATCGGAAGCGATACCTTGTATCAGCCGCTTAAGACATTAACCCCAGGGCAAGCCGTGATCCTTAAGCCTGACGGCCAGGACCATATCATCCAATATAACAGATATTCTGCGTGGGATGTTGTCGAAGTCTCCCAAGAGGATGCTTTAGAGACATTAACCCGGACCACGCTTTCCATTCTGGAAAAGCTTGCACGCTCCGTCGATGGGCGCCCAATTTTCGTTCCTCTTAGCGCTGGCCTGGACTCGCGATTGATCGTATCTGGATTGCGGCATCTGGGCGTTGAGAATGTTAAGTGCTTTTCCTATGGGATACCGGGCAATCATGAAGCCCAGGCGGGGGAGAAGATTTCCCGTGATCTTGGCTATTCCTGGCGGTTTGTTCCTTACACCATCCCTAAAATGCGCGCATTTTTTGCCTCTGAAGATCACGCAAACTATCTGCAGCATGCCGATACTGGCACTAATGTCCCTTTTGAGCAGGACCTCCCAGCCATTCGCGCGTTGGAAGAGCAGGGGTATCTTTCAAAAGACGGGGTGATCGTGAATGGCAATTCTGGAGATTTCATCTCCGGTGGGCATATTCCCAAAGTATTTGGTCATCTCGCCCCAGACGCCACCAAAGACCAGAATCTCGACCTCGTTATACAGTCGCAGATCCAAAAGCATTATCGGTTGTGGGAAGATTTGGATCAGGACGGTTTCAACGCGCAAATCCGGACGCGCCTTCAAGATCAGGCGCAAGGTCTTCCCCTAGAAACCAGAGGATTGCATGGTGTTTATGAGTTTCTTGAACTGGTAAACCGGCAAAGCAAATATGTGATTTCTGGACAGCGGATATATGACTATGCGGGGTATGATTGGCGACTGCCTCTATGGGATACGGAGTATCTTAATTTCTGGCAGGGAATGCCCTACCGGTTCAAGGCAAACCAATCACTGTATAAGGCAATGCTGTTGAAGAATAATTGGGGCAATGTGTGGGGCGACCCATCCTATCATTTCCCTCAAAAAACGGCGCCTTCATGGATCAGAGTACCGCGCTTTCTTCTTAAAGTGGCCCATGCACCGGTCGGCGCGAAACAGTGGCATAAATTTGAGAAACGGTATCTTACCTATTGGATGGAACCGCTCCAAGCACAAGCTGTTGTACCGTATTCAACAGTGGCAAAAGATCGTCGGGGTGCACGTCACATGGTGTCATGGCATACGGAGAAGTACCTGAACAAAAAGGGACTCTCCTGGAGGGGAGAGATACAGTGACGGCACCGATACGTTCCGTTCATATTGATATCGAAGGCGGTTTTGGTGGCTCCTCTCGCAGCCTTTTTGAATTGGTCAGTCGCCTTGATCGTGACAAGGTTTGTCCCCTGGTCATCTGTCGTACAAAGGGGCCAATCCAGCAGCGCTATGAAGATATCGGGATCAAGGCAATTCATGTCCCTGAGATCTATTCATTCGCGCCACGGGATCGAAACAACTGGAAGATATTCGCGGTCACGGCGCCACGACTACTGAAGCTGCGCAAGGCCGTTCAGAAAATAGTCCAGGCAACGGTCGAGCATCGGGCACAGATCGTCCATTTGAACTATGAGGGTCTGTTCTTGCTGGGCACCCAGTTGCGGCGACAGCTGGATCTTCCAATTGTTGGGCATTCCAGAACCAGAATTCCATCGAATCTATGGGGCCGTTGGGAGGCACGAACTTTGGCCGGTTTGGTCTCCCACATGTTTTATATTTCTCCAGAAGAACGCGACGCATTTTTGCGTCATGCGCACGTCTCAGGGGACGTCATTTGGAATATCGCGGCAGCCCCACCCCAAAAGCCAACATTCCCGAAAGACCCTGTAGCCGTCTACCTTGGCAATATAGATTATGAAAAAGGGGCAGATCGGCTGATCGATGTGGCAGCGGAACTGGAAAATCAAAAGGCTATGCCGCAGCTTCGCATTGCTGTCTTCGGATCGGCCCGAAGTGGAACCAATTTTCTGGAAGATCTAAGAGACCAGGTCAAGGCGCGTGGATTGACCGATAGAATTGAGTTTAAGGGACACACACCGCACCCCGAACGGGAGCTTCAGTCTGCTCTGTGTCTTTTGCGCGTATCACGGTGGAATGACCCCTGGGGCCGCGATGTTATTGAGGCGACACGCTCTGGCATTCCTGCCCTGGCGACGGGGACTACGAATGCTGTGATTGAGCATCAGAAAACGGGATATTTGTTCGCGGACTTCGATGCCTCACAGATCGCATCAACCATGATTGATTTGGCCACCAATGCGGAAAAGTGGCAGGAAATATCCGATTGCGCGACCCGCAAAGGGGAAGAGATGTTTTCCGGCAAACAACAGGTTGATCGGGTCATGAAGGTTTTCACCGCATTGACCTCTGAGGAGTCGTGACGTCGATCATTTCGACCCAAACCTGAAGTTATCCCCCGGCTTACCCCCAATAAATCCGCTTCGTTCACGACGGTTCCTCATGACAGGGGGAGAATCATTTCTACACTGTGGGTATGACAGATCATGCTCAATTCGTTCATTTGCGTGTCCATTCCGCCTATTCTCTGGCGGAGGGGGCAATCCGTGTTAAAGATTTGGTGAAGCTGTGTGCGGAGCAGAAAATGCCTGCCGTGGCGATCACCGATACCAACAATATGTTCGGCGGCCTGGAATTTGCCCAGGCAGCCTCCGCTGCGGGCGTACAGCCGATTGCAGGCGTGCAGTTGAGCCTGAGACAGGAAGAGCGGGAAGGTGCCGGAACCGGCCTGCAAGGGGGCATTCGCCCACCCCCTGACAAGATCGTGCTGCTGGCACAGGATGAGAGTGGCTATCTGAACCTGATGAAGCTGGTCAGCGCAGCGTATCTGAAAACCACGCCTGGCGAGACGCCCCAAATTGGCATCCCCGACCTGGAAGCCCATTCTCAGGGGTTAATCTTTCTGACTGGGGGGCCGGATGGGCCGGTTGGTCGTTTGCTGGGGGATGGGCAATCGGCGGCGGCTGAGGAATGCCTGATTAGATTGGCGGCAATCTTTCCAGGACGTCTGTATGTTGAAATCATGCGCCATCATCTGGTCGAAGAAGACAGGATCGAACCGGAACTGATTGATCTGGCCTATCGTCATGATTTGCCGCTGGTTGCCACAAATGACTGTTATTTCCCGAAAGAGGAAATGTTCGAGGCCCATGACGCCTTATTATGCATTGCCCAAGGGACCGTCATCACCGACCCGAACCGCCGCAAACTGACCGCCCATCACCGTCTGAAAAGTGCGGACGAAATGCGCGCCCTGTTTTCAGATCTGCCGGAAGCGGTTGATAACACGGTCATTATTGCTCAGCGTTGCGCCTATATGCCTGAAAAGATCAAGCCACTGCTGCCGGAATATACCAAGCGCGGCGATCGCACGGCGGAAGAGGCATTGCGGGACCTTTCTGTCGCAGGCCTTAAGGTCCGGCTGGAAGAGGAAGTCTTTACACTGGACATGGATGAGGCTTCGCGCATCGCTACAGCCAAACCTTATGAAGAGCGCCTGGATTTCGAACTGGGCGTGATTGGCCAGATGGGATTCCCTGGCTACTTCCTGATCGTTGCGGATTTTATCCAATGGACCAAGGCACAGGAAATACCGGTTGGGCCGGGCCGTGGGTCCGGGGCGGGGTCGGTCGTTGCCTGGGCGCTGACCATCACGGATTTGGACCCGCTGCGCTATAATCTGCTGTTCGAACGGTTCTTGAATCCCGAACGTGTCTCCATGCCTGACTTTGATATCGATTTCTGTCAGGACCGCCGCGACGAAGTGATCTCGTATGTTCAAAAGGAATATGGCGCGGACAAGGTCGCGCAGATCATAACCTTCGGTAAATTGCAGGCCCGCGCTGTGCTGCGCGATGTCGGGCGGGTGCTGCAAATGCCCTATGGTCAGGTCGACCGCATCTGTAAGTTGGTGCCGAACAATCCGGCCAATCCAGTCACCCTGAGTCAGGCAATCGAGGGGGAACCCCTGTTGCAGGCCCAGATCTATGAGGATGAGGCCGTCGCGCGGCTGGTGAAGATGGCAAAGGCCCTGGAAGGCCTGTATCGCCATGCCTCAACCCATGCTGCTGGGGTGGTGATTGGGGATCGTCCCCTGGATGAGTTGGTCGCGCTGTATCGTGATCCCCGGTCGGAAATCCCCGTCACGCAGTTCAACATGAAATATGTTGAACAGGCTGGATTGGTGAAGTTTGACTTTTTGGGCCTGAAAACCCTGACGGTCATCGACAAGGCCCGCAAGTTGATTGATCAGCGCCCAGACCGCACTGAGCCTTTGGATATCGCTAAAATCCCGCTGGATGACCCGAAAAGCTATGAAATGCTGTGCAAGGGCATCTCAACGGGCGTGTTCCAGTTGGAAAGTTCTGGCATGCGCGATGTCCTGAAAACCCTGAAGCCTGATAGGCTGGAAGATCTGATCGCCGTTGTGGCCCTGTATCGACCGGGCCCGATGGAGAATATCCCCACCTATATCCGCCGCAAGCATGGTCAGGAGAAACCGAAATATCCGCATCCGAAGCTGGAACCGGTTCTGGCCGAAACCTTTGGTATTCCGATCTATCAGGAACAGGTCATGCAGATGGCCCAGGTTCTGTCTGGCTATACGCTGGGCGGCGCTGATTTGCTGCGCCGGGCGATGGGGAAGAAGATTCAGTCGGAAATGGACGAACAGCGCGCCTTATTTGTTTCCGGCGCGAAGGAGCATTCCGATGTTGATGCCCCGAAAGCCAATGAAATCTTTGACTTGATCAATGCTTTCGCTGGATACGGGTTCAACAAGTCCCACGCCGCCGCCTATGCGCTGGTCGCCTATCAGACGGCCTGGTTGAAGGCGAATTATCCGGTTGAGTTTATGGCCGCGTCCATGACGCTGGATATGCACAATACCGATAAGCTGAATGTCTTCCGGGAAGAGATCGCGCGACTGGAAATCGGTCTGTTGCCGCCAGATGTGAACAAATCAGCCGTCGATTTCTCTGTGGAAACAACAGAGGAGGGGGTGCGTTGCGTGCGTTATGCCCTGGCGGCGTTGAAAAACGTTGGGGCTGGCGCAATGGAAGGGGTCATTCGCGCCCGGGAAGAGGGCGGGCCGTTCAAGGATGTCTTTGATTTCGCGGAACGGGTAGAACCCAAGGCGCTGAACAAGCGGTCCGTTGAAAACCTGATCAAGGCGGGGGCTTTTGACAGTCTGGATGGCAATCGCCGTCGGCTCGTCGAGAGCTTGGAGAGTGTATTGGGTCATGGATCGGCGGTGCAGGCCGATAAAGTCAGCGCCCAGGCGGGATTGTTTGGCGGTGAAATGACCACCATAAACCGCCCGAAACTATCCAACGTGCCGGAATGGGGTCCTACAGAGAAGCTGGCCTTTGAACTGGACGCGATTGGCTTTTACATGTCGTCCCACCCTTTGGAAGCCTATGCTGCGACATTTGGTAAACTGGGGATCAGCCAATGGGCGGATGTTCAGGCTGGCCGGGTGCGTGTTTCTCAAGGGGTGAAGCTGGCAGGTTTGGTGGGTGCGAAACGGATTATGACGACCAAGCGCGGCTCCAAAATGGCTTTTGTCAGCATGTCTGACGCCAGCGGTAACTTTGAAGTCACGATGTTCCAGGAAACCTTGGGCACAGCGCGGGAGTTGCTGGATTCTGGCCAGCCCCTGATGGTCACGGTGAATATCGATAAAAAGGGGGAGGGCGCGGATGCTGAATTGCGCCTGACCGCCAGTTCCGTCAAATCCCTGGACGAGGAAGCAGCCCAGGCCGCCAAAGGCATGCGCATTGTACTGGATACGCCCGATCCGATTGAGGCCCTGCGCAAAGTGTTTGAGGGGCATGCCAAGCCCGGTCGTGGCCGCATCGAAATCCGCGCCTTAAACACAGAAGAAGGCGATGTCGATTTCACCCTGGACAAGCCCTATCAGGTAAATGCTGCCTTCCGCCAGGCGATCAAATCCATCGCAGGCATTGTTGATGTACAGGATTTGTAAATAGATATTTTTAATAATATCAAATTATTGTGGCTCAACCCTCAACTGAACTCTGACCGGCGGTTTGTTCCTGAACCGCCATGTCCAGCAGGGGCAGGAAGGCTTCGGGTTCCTGAGCGCCGGACAGGGCGTATTTTCCGTCGATGATAAAGCAGGGCACGCCGCCAATGCCAAGGCGTCGGGCGAACACGTCTTCGGCCTGAACTTCATCCTCGTCTTCCCGGCTGTTCAGATATTCCTGCACGGCAGGTCGGTCCAGGCCGACGGCTTGGGCGATATCCAACAGGACGGCAACATCCCCGATATCCTTGCCATCTATGAAATAGGCCTGAAACAGGGCAGGCATCAGGCCATCAGCCTTCTCCACGCCGGGGCGTTGAGCATAACGAATCAGCCGATGGGCATTCAGGGTGCTGGGCGTGCGCGGGATCTTATCGAATTGAAAATCGATACCAACCTGGGCGCCAACGCGCTGAATTTGCCCATAGACTTCGGATGCGCGATCCGCACCGCCAAATTTAGCAGACAGATAGGATTGTCGATCCATTCCGTCACGCGGCATATCCGGATTAAGCTGAAACGCGCGCCAGCGTACAGCAATGGGCAGGTCCGGCCGCGCAGCCAAAGCCTGATCCAGGCGCTTCTTTCCGATATAGCACCAGGGACAGATTGGGTCGGAAAAGACATCAATTGTTATCATGCCATCACTATAAGCAAATCAGGCGGCAGATTCTAGTAACGAAATAGAGGGCACCGTCCAGGACCAATTGCGCCTGTCGTCTATAACTGCACCCTCACCCTGAGGAGCGTAGCGTCTCGAAGGGGGCGCCCACTGTAAGCACCGTACTTACAGAGCATCCTTCGAGACGGCGCTGTCGCGCCTCCTCAGGATGAGAATTTGACGATTTGTGAACCGCGAAGGCGGCTATTCAGGCAGTAGCGCCTGCCGCCCTGGACCCCGGATCAGGACCGGGGTGACGATGGAAAGGGAACCCAAAAGGCGCGGAGAAACGCAGGTGTTGCAAAGGCAATCACCCCCGTTATTCCCGCGAAGGTGGGTATCCAGGGCTTAGGATGCGGACGGATTTGGGGATGTGGCCTTTGGCGACCGGATCTGAGGTTTGTATATGAATTTGATCCACCACCTCAAACCCGGCGCGCTGATACCCGCTGAGTGCTTTTGGATGATCCAGCGTGCAGGTATTGACCGTCAGGCGCTTTGGCGCGGGATTGCGGTTCCAGGCGCAATCAATGCCCCATTCCAACAGGTAAGGCCCCAGCCCGTGGCCGATAAACTCGGGCAGGAGCCCGAAATAAGCAACTTCTGCCTTGTCTGGCATGGCGCGAAAGTCCAATTCGACAAAGCCGGCCGGAACTCCGCCCATGGTCAACACATACAGTTCAACCTTTGGGTCCTGGACAATCTCGGCGATGGCTTCATCAGGCATCACGCGGCGTTCCCACCACAGCCATGGATCGCCCACCGTGTGCTGTAAATAGCGATAGAAGGATACGGTTGGATTGTGCACGCGCTGTAATGACAGTGGCTTGGGGGTTACCGGGGCTGGCCGAGGCGGGCGTTGCGGTGCCTGAGTCATTTCCAGATAAGTGATTGTCACATCCAGCTTGCGCGACGGGGCAGCCTCCGGATTCTGGGCGGGGGGCTCAATCAGCCATTTCGACATCATCGCGCGTGGTTCCTGGACGTAATCCAGGGAGGCATAGAGATCGATAACCTTTTTATTGTCTGCCCGGATGATCAGCAGGATTTTTGGACAGCCCTTCTGGCGCAACCAGTCTTCACCCTCTGTAATGATCTGGCGACCATAACCATTGCCCTGAAGGTCGGGGCGAACCGCGACATAATACAGCCAGCCCCGATGGCCATCGAACCCGGCCATAACACTGGCGATAATGGCGCCATTGAATTCACCAATCAGGACGGTCGATGCGCTGTGTTTCAGCGCCATTTCCATATCCTGCGCGGGATCATTCCAAGGGCGCGTCAGGCCACAGGCCTTCCACAGGTTCACAACATGGGGAATATCCGCAAGCGTACAGGGTCGTGTTTTCATGATACTTCTTCAGGAGTCGGATGGATTGGTGATGGGGGTATCGCTGCGCGTGCCCCATTCGGACCAGGATCCATCATAGACGGCAGCGCTATCATCACCCAGAAGATGCAGTCCCAGTGCCAGAACACAGGCGGACACACCCGATCCACAGCTTGTCACAACCTTGTCGCGCCCCAGCTTGATCCCGGCCTTGTCAAAGGCGGATTGCAATCCGTGAACACTGATCATTTTCTTTGTATCGGCATCCACCAAGTTGGAGAAGGGAAGATTCAGCGAACCCGGAATATGACCTGATCGTGTACCGGGCCTGGGTTCTGGTGCGCTGCCATTAAAGCGATTGGCAGCCCGTGCATCCAAAACCACTTCTGTCCCGCCGTCCAGATTGGCTTGAACCTCTGCCACGCGCCGCAACAGGTTCGGGCGGAAGTCCGCTGTAAACTGGGTTGGCTGAGCGACTGGGGCAGGGCCGGATTCGGTTGCGTATCCCATTGCCATCCAGGCAGGCAAACCGCCATCCAGGACAGAAACTTTATCATGGCCGAACAATCGAAACAGCCACCAGGGGCGGGCAGATGAGAATATGCCATAGCTGTCATAGCAAACGACATGGCTGTCATTGGAAATGCCAAGTGCCCCCATCATGTCGCCAAAGGCCTCCGGGCTGGGAACCATATGGGGCAGGGGATCCGATGCATCAGACACGCCATCAACATCAAAGAACCGCGCCCCTGGAATTCGGCGCTCCAGATACTCTGCCTTCGCATCCCGCTGAACCGTGGGCAGATGATAGGTTGCATCCACAACAATCACATCAGGGTCGGACAGGGCACCCTTCAACCATTGGGCGGAAACGAGCGGAAAATGTGACATGATTTATGGCTTTCAATGGTTAGGGATCATCAAGGCAGCAACAGTCCTAGCGTATTTATGCTTCAAGATGAATGTTCACGCGGCGGTTTTTCGCCCCTTTATTCTCAATCTTCCCAATGCGCAGGGGCCCAATTTCCCCGGTATGGGCGATATGGGTGCCGCCACAGGGTTGCAGATCGACCGCTTCCCCGACCTTGACCAGACGAATGCGTCCGGCATTGCGGGGCGGCTTTACGGACATGGTGCGCACCAGTTCGGGGTTGGCGTCCAGTTCCGTATCGCTGATCCATAGTGTTTGCAGAGGATGATCCTGTGCAATCAGGTCATTCAACTGCGCGGTCAGCGCGTCCTTGTCCAGCGTGTGTTCGCCGACATCGAAATCCAGGCGGCTTTTGTCTTCCCCAACCTGACCGCCGGTCACGCCACAGGGGACAAGCGCGCATAGCAGATGCATTGCCGTGTGCATTTTCATCAACCGATAGCGTCGGTCCCAATCGATCTCGGCAACGACTTTTGTGCCAATAGGGGGCAGAGTCTGGCCTTCTTCCGGGATATGCAGAATATCCCCATCGGCCTGAATGGTTGTCCCGATGCGAATGGCCCCGCCGTCAAAGGTTAAGGTGCCGCTGTCGCCGGGTTGTCCGCCGCCTGTATAGTAAAAGACCGTGCGATCCAGAACCAGCGCGCCGCGATCCGTGATTTCCACGACCGTGGCGTCGCAGGATTTCAGATAGGAATCGTCGCGATAAAGTTCTTCCGTCCGGTCCGTCATGGTTTCCACCCGATATTATCAACCTGTTTCCCAAGCCTAGTCATGGGGCCAGAGAATGCCACCCTGATTTTCGTGAAAGCGGATGATTTCGGAAATGAAGCGTTACCCCGCACTGGATAACCCATCGGCACGAGTATGACTGAGGTGACTGGTGAAGATCAACCGCAGAGGGTGCATAGGATGCGAAGAGATCGGGACGGGTGTATGCAATTGCGCACCACCCTCATCCTGAGGAGGCGCACCGCGCCGTCTCGAAGGAGGGGCTGTAAATCAGATGCTTTCAGCGGGCACACCCTTCGAGACGCTTCGCTCCTCAGGGTGAGAGTGCCGGTAGTTGGATCGATACCCCGCGCTAGAGACGGGTCACAGAGGCGTCAGGCGAGCAACCTTTCCTTACAGCCAGTCCGGCGCGGGGAGACCTTTTTCGCTCAGGAAAGTCGGGTTCCAGACCTTACCCATATAGCGATGGCCCCAATCACATAAGACCGTGACGATGGTATGGCCCGGCCCCAGGTCCTTTGCCAGGCGGATTGCGCCCGCGATATTCACGCCGGTCGACAGGCCCATGCACAGGCCTTCTTCTTTCAACAGGCGGTGAACAATGGGCAGGGCTTCGGCATCTGTGATCTTATAGGCATCATCGAATACCGCGCCGTCGATGTTACCGGTGATCCGGCCCTGGCCAATGCCTTCCGCGATGGAGCCGCCGTCTTCCGCCTTCAATTCACCGGTCTTTATCCAGTTATACATTGCCGCGCCCATCGGATCGGCGGCAGCGATCTTGATATCCTTGTTTTTGCTCTTCAGAAACAGGCTCATCCCTGCAAGGGTGCCGCCA
Organism: Hwanghaeella sp. 1Z406; assembly: GCF_048892425.1. Lineage (NCBI taxonomy): Bacteria > Pseudomonadati > Pseudomonadota > Alphaproteobacteria > Rhodospirillales > Aestuariispiraceae > Hwanghaeella > Hwanghaeella sp. 1Z406. The sequence continues at coordinate 271,652 of NZ_JBLZHU010000006.1, read as the reverse complement.
GTTCCCATGGCACAGGAAAAACCGTCGATCTTTCCCTGGGTCTGTTCCCAGATTTCCGGGCCGGTAGAGCGGATATGCGCTTCCCGATTGGACAGGTTATCCCATTGGTTGGCATAAATAGCGCCATGCGGTTCGGTCGCTTTGCGTTCTTCGGCAATGCGCTGCGCGGTATGAACATAATTGCGCGGATCCTTGAAAGGAACGGCGATATTTTCCACCAGCTCTGCGCCCAGCAGACGCAGGGCGTCTTTCTTTTCCTGGCTCTGTGTTTCCGGGATCACGATCAGCGTGCGATATCCACGGGAATTGCCGACACTGGCCAGGCCGATGCCCGTATTGCCCGCGGTTCCTTCGACAATCAACCCGCCTGGTTCCAATTCGCCGCGTTCTTCCGCATCCAGGATGATGTATTTCGCTGCACGATCTTTCACCGATCCACCGGGATTGAGAAATTCCGCCTTGCCCAGAATGGTGCAGCCTGTTTCTTCAGACGCACGCTTCAGTTTAATCAGCGGTGTATTGCCCACGGCATCGGTGAAATCGCTGCGGAATGTCATTATCCGGATCCTTTGTGTGAATTCCTAAATACCCTCTCAGAAGAATGGTAAATAGGTTACTGCCAGTCTCGACGCAAGACCTGACGCCGGGATTCAAACAGCAAAAGCGCAAGCGCCGTCATCGCATTCCGGATCCGATTGTCATGCACCATGGCGATTGCTTCACGGGCGGGGACGGCGAAAACCCGGATATCTTCGCCTTCATCTGCCATACCATGCAGACCACCCAATCGCGTGAAATCAGCACAACCGGCATACATGGCGATAGATTCGGAACTGCCGCCGGGCGTCATGTAATGTTTGCCCAGGTAGTCTAATGCGCTGATTGTCAGGCCGGTTTCTTCCAATGATTCCCGTCGCGCAACATCTTCCAGCGTTTCATTCGCATCAATTATGCCCGCCACGACCTCGATCAGCCAGGGATCAGGATCTCCTGCCGCATAGGCACCCGGACGGAATTGCTCAATCAAGGCTATTTCATCGCGTATGGGATCATAGGGGACGACACAGACGGCGTGACCCCGCTCAAAAACTTCGCGGCTGATCCGGGGACCCATGCCGCCTTTGAATTGAGTGTGGCGCAGATGATAGCGGCTGACCTGGAAATAGCCCTTGAAGGGGATTTCCCGCAGGATCAGCTCTACCATCCGCGCCATTGTCACCCTTAACCCAGCACAGAGAAGGTGCTGTCTTTGTTGATTTCCCGCCGACGGGAGAAGAATCCCAGATTCAGATCGCGATTGGTATAGTCCATGTGGAAAATCACGGGGTCCTTGTCATGATCCTGACCGTTCTGATCCTTGTGGATCAGTTCCGCCATCATTTTCCCGGCAACGGGCGCGTTTTTGTACTGATTGCCCGATGATCCAATCGCCATGTAGAACCCGGGCACCTGGGATTTGTCATAGATCGGGATCCAATCGTCAGAGACATCATAGAGCTCTGTAATCCCTTTCATAACGCTTGGAATGCCCAGGGAGGGAATGCGCTGTGCCACCCGCAAGGCCTGAATGCGCCATTGTTCACTGAAGTTGCGGTCCCAATTGTCCGGGTCGACCTCAATCTGGGTGTCACAGGGCGGATCTTCCGACCCGATCAGCAGGAAATTGCCTTTTTCCGGTCGGGTGTAACAGGCGATGTCGCTGTCTGAGGTGACAAACCCATTCTCGTACCAGCCTTCGACGGGCATTGGGACATGGGTGACTTCCTGTTTCAGAGCGCGGGTTTTCACATTCATATCATCCAGCGCACCGGCCATGGCATTCACCTTGGCGGAATGAGGACCGGCAACATTGACCAGGATGGGCGCATCAATCTGGCTGCCATCCTTTAAAGTGACCCCGGCAATCGAACCGTCTGAATTCTTCCTGATTTCAGTGATTTCTGCATTGAACCTAAAGTTACCACCAAGCTTTTCAGCGGCTTTGCGAATGTTCTGTGCAGACAATTGCGGATCGTTGATATAGCCGCCCTTGGGGAAGAAGACCGCCCCACCGACGTCGCCGCCTGTCGGTTCCCCAAAACCATCCTGGTCGGGTCGCTTGGGCGGATGGAAGCAGTTCAGGTCGTAATGGGGCATTTTCTTGCGGATGTCGTCATTGGTCCATTCCTCGTAAGGAACGCCAATTTCATCGGCGATGCTCATGGCTTTTTTCATAAAGCCGTTTTCTTCGACCTTCATCACCATGGTGCCGGTCTCATGGAAATAGGCCAGGTCTTCCCCATCATCCAGGCCCAGATAGGCCTGCCAGTTCTTCCAGTAATAATACCCCTCATAGGCCAGGGCGGAGCCATCGACGGTGGAATAATAGGTGCGAATAATGGCGCAGGAGCCAGAGGTTGATCCATATCCTGCCGCAGGCAGCTTATCGATATTAACGGTCTTGTATCCCTTGCGGGTCAGTTCCAATCCAACAGCGGCCCCGATAACGCCCGCCCCAATTACAATCGCATCAAATTGCTCAGCCATACTGCACCCATTCTCGCTAGAAGATTTTAAGATGCGCGACTATGACACCGGCAAGGGGCCCGTCTCAAGCGACTTTTCTAACGATTTTGCGCCATCTTGAGGGCTTCAGGCGTGTCCAGGTCCAACAATACACCGGGGTCATCGACGGCAATCTCTACGACCTGATCTTCATAGGCACCGATCAGCGACTTCGCCCCGGTATCGCCGGATAAGTCCATGATCTCGGTAAAAAACCGTCGTGCAAAAAGGACCGGATTGCCGCGCTTACCCTGATGCACGGGGACACAGATCGCACGCCCTTCTGTCGGGTCAAAGGCGGCGATCAGGCGGTTCAGGGTTTCGGTCTTCACCCGGGGCATATCCCCCAGGCAGATCAGAACCCCATCCACCGATTCCGGCAGGGCGGCGATACCGCGCTTCACTGTTTCCGCCAGTCCGTTGGCATAGGCAGGACTGTCTGCGAAGGATACCGCTAGGTCCGAAACAGAGGCCCGGACCCGATCGGCCTGATGTCCGGTTACGACGGTGATTCCGTCGATCTGTGATGCTGACAGCGCTTCCAGGGAATGGCGCAGCATCGGCTTTCCATCCAAATCTTCCAGTAATTTATTGGCGCTGCCCATGCGGCGCGACTGTCCGGCCGCCAGCATCAGGCCCGCAATGCGCGGTGATTGGCTGGTGGGATTTTTCGCGCCAGCCTCAGCGCGGGGCAGGGGACGCACGGGGATTTCCTTCAAAAACCCACCAGATCCCATCGCCATGATACCGGACCCGTCGACCGGAACGCCCGCAACCAATCGTTCCAGAACCCAGTCATAACCATTGGGTTTGGGGGAGCGGACACAGCCCGGCGCTCCGATGACAGGAATTTCGCCAATCCGCCCCAGCAGCAGCAGATTGCCCGGATCGACGGGCATGCCGAAATGCTCGATCTCTCCACCACATCGCGAGATTGCGGCTGGGATCACATCGCGACGGTCAACAATCGCCGATGCCCCGACAATGGTGATAATCGAAACATTTTCCGCAACCATCGCGGTCAGGGCGATCGTCAGGTCTTGTTCATCATGGGCACAGCGGGCCGGCGCGATTTGCGTGGCGCCTAGGCTTGCAGCCCGTGCCGACATGATCTGATCGGTCTTATCCAGAACACTGGGTTTCACGCCGGGCAGGACGGTTTGAATAAGGCCGATGGAAAGGGGTTGGAACGGCTGGATGTTAAAGATCGGGGCTTCGGGACACGCGCTCTTTAACGCCGCATTGGGGACGCCAAAGGGAATAATCTTGGCCGTGGCGACCATCTGACGTGCAGAAACCCGACTATAGGGGGGCAGGGCCGCACAGGTTATGCCCTCATCCACTCGGTTCAGCGAATCCAGCTGCGCGGCGTCATAAACCAGAATACCATCCTGTTGCGCAATCAGGTTCACCCGCCCGGTAAAGGCGGCACTGCGGTTCAAACCGTGGCCGGTTGCAGCCTTTGCCAGGCTGTCTGCAGCAGCATCTTCCGCCACATCCTGTGCATCCAGGCGACAGACAGTGACCGTTTCAATGCCAGCCTGCTGCAGGGCTGCTGCATCATCTGAGGTCAGCAAATGCCCCTTTTTCAGGGCACGCCCTGGCAGCCGGATAGAATGGGCCAGGATGGCGCCTGCCGCTGTATTTGAGGGAACCGGGCCAAATTCCATCAGCCCCCCTTTGGCCCCCGCAGGGCCAGGGTCATTTTCGCCAGGATGGAAACCGCGATCTCAGCCGGGGAAATCGCGCCGATATTTAATCCGATGGGTCCGTCAATACCGGCGATGGCATCCGGATCACTGCCGCTTTGCTGCAGTCGTTCTGCGCGGGCGGCAGCGGTCTTTTTGCTGCCCAATGCGCCAATATAGAAGGCGTCTGATTTCAGGGCGACGGCCAGGGCCGGATCATCCAGTTTCGGATCATGGGTCAGGGCCACGATTGCGGTGCGGCGGTCCGGCTTTTGGGCGATCATGACCTCTTCCGGCCAGTCCTGAATGACGTTAACGCCGGGGAACCGGGCCTCACTGGCCCAGGCACCGCGCGGATCGATCACAGTCACCGCATAGCCCGCCAGTGTCGCCATGGGCACCAGGGCCTGGGCAATATGCACCGCGCCAATAACGATCAGCCGCAGCGGCGGGTTAAAGATTTGCAGGAAATATCCATCCACCGTGCGGGACTTATCCTGGCGCAGACAGTCATCGGCGGCGGTCTTCAGCGCGGTGTCGGGCATTAAATCCCCGGCGACGACCTCCCCCTTGACGATCAATGCCTGTGCACCATCCGCCAGATGGGTGATCAGCACGGTTGGCAGAACGGCATCGCGGGCGGCTTGTACCTGTTCCAGGACGGATCGCTTCATGACGGCGTTAGGCCTCCAGCTTTTCGACGAAAACCCGCACCGTGCCGCCGCAAGCCAGTCCAACCTCCCAAGCCATAGCATCCGATACGCCAAACTCCATCAGCTTAGGCACGCCGCTATCCATGATATCCAGCGCTTCGGTCACCACAGCCCCTTCGATACAGCCACCCGATACGGAGCCTTCGAAGCCAGCCTCTTCATTGACCACCAATTGACTGCCCGCCGGGCGAGGGGACGACCCCCAGGTCTCCACAACCGTCGCCAGGGCCACTTTAAGCCCCCGGTCCTGCCATTCCTTGGCCTGGGTTAAGGGGTCGATTGGATCACTCATGCCGCCATCTCCTTCCAGCGCGCCAGGTTTTGCGCCGGGGTTTCCTTGCTTAAAGCATCTGCCAGTTTTTCAAGGGAGTCCAGATTGTGGATGGGGCGGAAGCTGTCGACATTTCGGATCATCGCCTTGGCCCCGCTTGCCTTGGGGGAATACCCATCCCAGCGCAACAGCGGGTTCAGCCAGATCAACTGGCGACAGGATTTATGCAGGCGTTCCATTTCTGCTTCCAGACCTTTTGCGCCATCTCTGTCCAGGCCATCTGTGATCAGCAGTACGATCGGTCCCTGTGTCATCACCCGGCGGGACCAGATGCGGTTGAATTCGGCCAGGGTGACGCCGATGCGGGTGCCGCCTGCCCAATCCTCCACCTGCGCAGCACATTGATCGATGGCGACATCAGGGTCCTTGCGCCGCATGGTGCGGGTGATGTTGGTCAGTCTGGTACCGAACAGAAAGCTGGAAACCCGGTCCCGATCATTGGTCAGCGCATGGATGAAATGCAGCATCATGCGGGCATAGCGGTCCATTGATCCGGAAATGTCGCACAGAATGACCAGGGGCGGCACCCGGCGGCGACGCTTGCGCATGCTCAATTGCGCCAGGTCCCCTCCGGTTCGGGCGGCCCGGCGCAGGGTGGCGCGCAAATCGGTCCGCCGCCCCTTGGGGTCTGCGTAGAACCGCCGTGTCGCCACTGGATTAAACGCCAATCGCATGCGGGTGATCGCCTTGCGGGCGGCCTCCATTTCCGCCGTATTCATCTTCTCAAAGTCCTTTTCTGTCAGGACTTCCTTGCGGGAGAATGTCAGGCTGGCATCAATGTCGAATTCTTCATCCTCGTCTTCGTCCGCATCATTTTCCGGGGCAGGGGGACGTTCCTTTGACAATGCTTCTGCCAGACGGGTCGACATTTCCGCCTTTTCCGGTTGCTGTTCGCCCTTCATCGCGGGTAACAGCATCGCCATAGCCTTTTCCAGCAGGTTCGGGTTCTTCCAGAAAAAGTGAAAAGCCTGATCGAAGATTTCCCGCTGATCGCGGCGATTGACGAATATGGCATGCAGGGTCCAGTAGAAATCTGTCCGGCTGTCGACGCCAACGGTGCTGACGGCTTCAATCGCGTCCAGCACTTTCCCCGGGCCCACGGGCAGGCCCGCAGCCCGCAGCACGCGCCCGAAATGCATGATGTTTTCAGCCAGACGACCGCCATTGGCATGGCCCAGGACCAGATTGGCAGCAGGTTGATGCGCCTGACCCGTCACGCCGCATAGCCCGCCTGAGCGAGTTCGACCTTCGCCTCTTCCAGAATGCGGGCGGCTTCCGATCCACGCAGGCGGGCGATATCGTCCTGATACTTCAACAGCGCCCCCAAAGTATCGTTAATCGTATCAGGGTCCAGCGCCAGACGGTCCAACTGTGTCAGCGCCTGGGCCCAGTCGATGGTTTCTGCGACACCCGGCAGTTTGAACAGGTCCAGCGTCCGGATTTTCTGAACAAAGGCGACGATCTGGCGGCTCAGGGCCTCTGGCGCTTCCGGGGCTTTCAGGGCCAGGATGGCCAATTCCCGCGCGGCGTCTGGATAATCGACCCAATAATAGAAACAGCGCCGCTTGATCGCGTCATGAATTTCACGGGTTCTGTTAGAGGTCAGCACCACCAATGGCGGCTCTTCGGCTTTTACCGTTCCAAATTCCGGGACGGTGACCTGAAAATCGGACAGGACTTCCAACAGGAATGCCTCGAAAGGTTCATCTGTACGATCCAATTCATCAATCAGCAGAACCGGGGCCTTACCTTTCTTTGCGGATTCCAGGGCTTGCAGGATAGGTCGCTTGATCAGGAACCGCTCTGAGAACAAGTCAGCCTCCAGCGCGGCGCGATCCCCGCTGCCGGATGCCTCTGATAAGCGAATTTCCATCATCTGGCGGGCATAATTCCATTCATACACGGCCGAGGCGATGTCCAACCCTTCATAGCATTGCAGGCGTATCAGGGGACGGTCCAATGTCTCGGACAAGACCTTTGCAATTTCTGTCTTTCCAGTTCCCGCTTCGCCTTCCAGGAAAAGCGGCCGGTGCAGCTTTAAGGACAAAAACAGGGCGGTCGACAATGAACGATCCGCAACATAGCGCCCGTCAGACAGCATTTTCTGTGTTTCATCAACAGATTGGGGAAGGGTGCCAGACATAAAACCTCACGTAATATAGAACCAGTACCCTACGATATAGGGTTCCGGGCATACGCCTCAACCGATTTGATAGCCCCGACAGCAGTGCGGGTTATTTCTGAACCCAGCCACTTTCGGTCAGGAACCACCAGCCGCTGGGGGCTTTGTCATAGATGGCCTTGGCATAAATGACTTGGATTGCCGTGATGTCCACGCCCTGCTCATTCGCCTTGGACTGATAGAATTCTTTGCGCTTGGCATTGATGGAGGCGACAAGCTGTTGAACATCGCCGCCTGCGCCCTCGCGCACAACGGCATAGCCGTCATAGCGCTCTCCCACCGTGCCGGCAGATCGCGGACCGTCCAGCGAATCAGCGGCCAGCGCATTTGGCAATTGGGCAAACAGCAGGGTGCCGGCAAACATCAGGGCAGCGAAGGCAACCATCGCAGAACGGCGAGACCAAAGCGCAGCGGGTCGGGCGTTAGAATATTGGATTTTGCTTAACATCTTCTTGCGCCTCTTTGATCAGCCGTAAGCGGACATCGGCGTCCAGCTTGACGTTTAGATTAATGGTGATTGGCTCACGCGGAGCCTCCAATTGGACGGTCGGCGTGCAGGCCGATGCCAGCGATACGCTCAGCAGGGCGGCGGCAAGGCCAAATTTTCCGGGGGCCATAAACACGGGGTTTTTATCCGATCGTATGCAGTGACAATCTGTAAAGGGACTCTACAACTGATTTATAACTTTAGAAAAGGGCAAGATCAGGGCGATGGGAGCTTTGCTTTGTCAAGCACGGAGCCATACGCATCCATGAATGCCAGAAGAATACGAAATAAGTTCCTGAAATCACTTTCTAAATTGACATTAATGACGAATGGGTGCCCGTCCATCACTTCCGGGTTACGACCGCTCAGCGATAAGCCAATCGTTCCATTCTGTCCGGCGGGCAGCACAACTGTCGCCGTCAACCCATCGTAATGGAAGTCCTTCAGGGTCTGTGTCAGCAGTTGAACCTGCTCTTGATCACTCGCCAGCGCTTGATTGACGGTTTCATTGTCGATTTTCAAAACGCCGCCGCCTTCCGCTGCAAGACTGCCGTCTTTCAGGATGACATCTCCACCTGTGACACGCACCGGTATCAGACCGGAAATTGTCCCCGTTCCTTCAACACCCTCTATTTCCAAGTGCTTCAGGGCGGTGGACAGGTTAACACGGCGCAGGCGCAGAGTGCCGTTCAAGCTGACCTGGGCAGGATCCAGTTGCGTGTCGATCAGTGCGAACTGCCCCCCGAAAAGATCCAAGGTGGCTTCTTTGATATGAACAAGGCGCGCATCATCCACGGAAAAGGCAATTGTGCTGGGCATTTCCGGCAGTCCAGGCGCTATAGCAGTGCCGGTCAGAACTTGCTGGCCCTGCGTCGCGCCGGGATGGGCCATGTCGAACCGCAGCGTGCCATTGATGGCCTTTGCCCCCATTTCTGCATCCATGACACCGATGTCAGCCAAATTGACCGTCATTGTTCCGGATTGTCCGGCGGGGGAGTATTTTAAATCCAGCGCCGCATCAATTTGCCCGGTTACATTGGGCATCGCTTGATCCGCACCCAACAAGGATGGTGGCAGGATGTCCCCAAGCGTCAGGTTTTTCGCGCCAAACTGTATCGGGGCCGTTTCCAGGGAAATATGACTATTGCCATCGCGCGTATGTTTCGCAGATAAGCTGGTGGTCACGCGCCCTTCGGCCAGAGAGATCGGGCCATCGATGGATATGGTGCCATTCATGGCCTGGCTAATTGCCATGCTGGCGGTCATGCGCCCTGGCAGGATCGGTTTTCCGGCAAATAAAATACCCTCCGCCGACAGCGTGGCGGTTCCGGATTGGGTGCCATCTGATCGTCCGCCGATATCCAGGTGCAGAACAGCACGGCTGAGCCCGGCATTTCGTTCCGGGATTGTGACATCCACCGGACCCAGGGCCAGGGTTGCCGCGCCTTTCTGATAGCGCAGGGAGACCAGTTGCCGATCCAAGTTCAGGGAAAGCGGCGGATCGGCACCGGGAATGGCGAGGCTGAGCGCGCCAAGTCGGAACGCCCCCTGAACCGTCAGGCTGTTGAGTGGGTCTGTAAAATCCATCCCTGCCGACATTGGATCGCGCCCCGCGACATCCAGGCGCAATTGCGGTGACAGGCGCACATCCCCCGTTCCGGTCAATCCGTCCAGTTTCAATTGACTGCCCCGATCAATGGTCATGTCCAACCCTGTTAAACCTTGGCGCAATCGGGCCGTGCCGGTGGATTTCAGGGCAGCAGATCTGGCCCATATCGGTGGCAGGATATCCCCATAAACCGTCACATCCGCCTGATAGGGGATATCAAAAGCGGGATGCGTTAATGGATCAGACAGCAGCAGCGGCAGGATGATATCCAGGTGGCCGGTTTCAAGATGGCCGGTAATCTGACGCGGCAGATCAAGGCCCCGCACCATATCGATGCTGGCGGTTGTGATGGACAGTGTATCGGGCGTGAAACTGTCGTTTAAGCTCAGGCTTTCCGGTGTAATCTGGGCTGAAAACGGCCCCAGGGCGAAACTGGCATCCAGAGCAAAGTCCGTGGCCCAGCCGCCGCCCGGATCGGGTCTGAGGACCAGGGCAGGCGTTTCCTCTTTCTGGGTGACAGTAATTTGTGGATTGCCATCCCCATAAGTCTTCAAGCTGTCGGGCAGCAATTGACGCAGAGGGCCAGGAATTGGCCCGCTGTCAATTTCAATCGGGGTGGGTAGGCGGACCTGGGCACGCCCACCTTCAATCATTAACCGTGCAAGGCCGTCTTCAAGAGTAAGAAGGGACCAATCATCGGGTTTGATTGTTGCGCCGGACCAGGCAATCTCTGCAGATCCTGTCAATGCCGCCATCAGACCGGGCAGGCCCATTTCTTCAATCTGGGCCATATTCAGGGGGCCACTGGACAGGGCCAGACTGGCAGTTGTTCGACCCGTTGCGGTCTGAATGGCAGGCAGGAAGGGCAGCCAATGGCCCAGTGACAGATCCAATGTCGCATCGGCGACCAATCCACGGGGACCGGCTGTAACCGTCGCCAGAAGCGCGCTTTGGCTGTCTGGCGCATTCAGGCGGGCGTCCAGGGTCATTGGCATCAGGGAAGGCGCATTCTCAAGCACCATCGCCAGACTGCCGCTTAACAGTTGCGGGCCAATCGGGGTCGTTGCCTGAATTTGTATGCCAGAAACATCAATGCGCCGAATGGGTATCTGCGGCAGGGTGCTATCCGACTGCGTGGTTGACTGGGGGGTGAATAGCGCTTCCAGTCCCTGTATTTCTGTGCCGCCCGTATCGGTCACATGAATATCGGCGCGCAGATCCGCCAAGGATATGGAATTCAGATAGACCCCGTCGGTAAGGGATAAATTGGGGGTCAATTGCAGGGTCGCAATGCTGGGGCCATTCAAAACAGCAATATTTTCAATCGTTACGTCTGATAATTCTATTTGTGTGATGTTCAGTGTAACGGGTTGACCTAAATAAGATTCCAGGACCTTTGGCAGGATCGCATTCGCGATGGGCAACCGAAACAGCCAGCCCAATCCTATTAATAGACACAGGACGACAAGCACGATCAGGGCCGTCCTTAATCCCCGCCCGAACCAATGCAACAGGCCGGGACCCGGTGGCGGTTCCTCCTCTACCAGCCGTTCGCCAACTTTCAATTCAGTTTCGGGGGTCGGGGTCATGGACGAGCCATCGGTCCACCGATGCGGCAGCCCGCCTGCAGGCATTGTTTCAGCGCGGCTTCCAGTTCGGGGGAGAATTTCCCGTCAATCGGTCCCTGATAATATCCAGCGGCCATAAGATACGTTTGAAACCGTTGCGCGGCACGGGGATCTTGCCCTGCCAGCACCTGATAGGTTTGCAGGGCGCCATCGATATCACCGGATTCTGCCTGCGCAGCAGCAAAGACGACCTGATCGGTCTGTGCCTGTTGACCACCATCGATCAAGCTGATGGCACGGGGTCCATCCCGCAGCGTTTTATCCGGTACAACCGACAGCATCCAAGCCAGGGAGCGTCGCGCCGCTGTGTTGGTCGGATCGAACTTCAGGGCGGTCTCCAGGTCCTTCAGGGCGGCTGCATATTCCTTGTTGGCAAACAAGGCCAGGGCGCGATTGGCATAAGGTTCTGCGATTAAGGGGTCTAATCCTGCCGCCACGCTGAAATCCAGAATGGCGCGATAGGGCTCGTCCCTGGATAAAAGCACCGTGCCGCGCTGAATATAGGCCTGATAAAAATAGGGATCGTAATCCAGCGCCGTGTCCAGATCTGTCATTGCGGCCTCCAAGGCGCCAGTTTGCGCCAGGGCCATTCCCCGATTGAAATGCGTCACGGCGTAATCCGACAGGTTGGTATAGACAGCCCCTTCAATCAGGCTGCCACAGGCGCTGAGGCGCACTTCTGCCGCCGTGTCCGCCGCCCGACAAAGAACTTCCCGCTGGGCAACTGTCTGCGCAACGCTTTGGGCGGTCGCATGTGTGCTGGCAATCACCCACACAGTCAGGAAGAGAAGGAAAAACCGGTAAGGCTGCATGGTAAGGATCCAGTGGATATGTCCATCCAGGTACTTTGCCGACCTATGCTGAAAAAAGAAAGGGCTGGAAAAGGAACGGCCCCGCCGCGTATCACCGAAGCAGGGCCGCTTTACATCAAGTTTGTCGATTGGATTAACCCGCCGCCGCAACAGCGCGTTTGGCCATAACCCCAATCAAATGCTTGCGATAGGCTGCGGATGCGTGAATGTCGGCATTCAGATCGCCTTCATTAATGCTACTGCTGTCAGGGGTTTTGCCAGCGGCAATCTGGTCTTCGATCTCTGTCGACCGGAAAACACCACCCTGCCCAGCGCCGGTGATTGCAACCCGGGGCCCATCGGATGTCTTGGCATAAAAAACGCCTACCAGGGCATAGCGAGAGGCCGGGTTGTCGAATTTGGCATAGGCAGCCGCCTGCGGAACCGGGAAGCGGATAGAAGTGATGATCTCATCCTCTTCAAGCGCGGTTTCAAACATGCCGGTGAAAAAACTGTCCGCTGACAATTCCCGCTTGGTGGTGACAATCGTCGCCCCAAGCGCCAGAGCAGCGGCAGGATAATCCGCTGCCGGATCATTATTGGCCAGTGAGCCCCCAATCGTGCCGCGATTGCGCACCTGGGCATCACCGATATTACCAGCCAACGCGGCTAGGGCTGGGATTGCCTTTTGGACATCCGCAGAATTTGCAACGGCGGCATGGGTCGTCATCGCCCCGATGGTAACCGTTGACCCGTCAGAGGATATTCCAACCAGATCCCGACATCCCCGTAAGGAGATGACATCCGTGGGGGAGGCAAGCCGTTGCTTCATTGTCGGCAGCAGGGTTTGGCCCCCCGCCAGGATCTTTGGATCATCCGCCGAGCCCATTGCCTGTGCTGCATCCGCAACAGAACTGGGCTTGTGATAGGAAAATTCGTACATGATTGTCTTCCTTTCTTATCCGCGCCGGGCTTATTCGGCCGCGGCAGGCATGGAGGCGGCCTGAATTGCCTGCCAGATTTTCTGCGGTGTTGCGGGCATGGAGATATCCTCTACCCCAAGCTCATGCAGGGCGTCCAGAACAGCGTTGATAACCGCTGGCGGGGACCCGATGGCACCAACTTCCCCGCACCCTTTAACGCCCAATGAGTTATGGGCGCATAGTGTGGATTCGGTCGTAGCCACAAAATTCGGCAGATTATCCGCGCGAGGCATGCAGTAATCCATGTAGGAGCCCGATGTGAGCTGTCCATTGTCATCATATTCACAGGCTTCCAGCAGGGCCTGGCCGATACCCTGGGCCAAACCGCCATGGATCTGTCCTTCGACGATCATTGGATTGATGACCCGTCCGACATCATCAACAGCGGTCATGTTAATCACCTCAATCGTGCCGGTATCCGGATCGATTTCCACTTCGCAGATATGGCATCCACCTGGATAGGTGAAGTTCATCGGGTCATAGAAGGCATTTTCTTCCAGACCCGGCTCCAGCGTTTCATGGGGATAGTTGTGGGGCACATAGGCGGTCAATGCGACCGTCCCGAAATCAACTTCCTTATCCGTGCCCGCAACCGTGAATTTGCCATCCTTGAATTCAACATCCTCGGGGGAGGCTTCCATCAGATGAGCGGCGATTTTGCTGGCCTTATCCACGACCTTGCCCAAAGCCTTCATGATGGCCTCGCCGCCGACCGCGAGAGAGCGGGAGCCGTATGTTCCCATCCCAAATGCGATACGGTTCGTATCCCCGTGTTCAATATTGATATTTTCTAAGGGGATACCAAGGGTTTCCGAAACCAGTTGTGCAAAGGTTGTTTCGTGTCCCTGACCATGGCTGTGGGACCCGGTATAGATCGAAACCGATCCCGTCGGGTGCACGCGGACATTGGCCGATTCGAAAAGTCCAGCGCGGGCTCCGAGTGATCCAACCACCGCCGAAGGGGCGATACCACAGGCTTCCAGATAGGTGGAGATTCCTATGCCACGCAGTTTACCGCGTTTGGCGGCCTCTGCCTTGCGTTGGGGGAAGTCATTCCATTTCGACAGTTCCATCGCCTTTTTCAGGGTCGCCTCGTAATCGCCGCTGTCATATTGCAGGGCAACTGGTGTCTGATAGGGGAAGGCATCGGCGGGGATGAAGTTCTTCTGCCGAATGGCAACCTGATCCATGCCCAGTTGCTTGGCAGCCTTGGTCACCAAACGCTCCAGCAGATAGGTTGCTTCGGGGCGACCGGCACCGCGATAGGCATCGACGGGCACGGTGTTGGTGAAGATCGCCTTCACATTGACGTAGATCTTGGGCGTTGTATAGACGCCCGCCAACAATGTGGCATACAGATATGTCGGCACACAGGTTGCGAAAGTGGAAAGATAGGCCCCCATATTCGCCTTTGTATAAACCTTCAACCCCAGGAATTTACCGTCCGCATCCAGCGCCAGGTCGGCATGAGAGATATGGTCGCGACCATGCGCATCCGACAGGAAGCTTTCTGACCGTTCCGCCGTCCATTTGATCGGGCGACGGACTTTTCCAGCAGCCCAGGTGACAATCGCTTCTTCGGCATAATGATAAATCTTCGATCCGAAGCCGCCACCGACATCCGGGGCGACAACGCGCAATTTATGTTCTGGCAATTGCAGCACGAATGCGCCCATCAACAGCCGGATCACATGTGGATTCTGGCTGGTGGTGTACAGGGTATATTCGCCGGTGCCTTTGTTATAATCCCCAACGGCTGCACGGGGTTCCATCGCATTTGGAACAAGGCGGTTGTTGGTTAGATCAATAGAGACAACATGGGCGGCATTCTTAAATTCCGCATCCACTTCGGCTTCGTCGCCCAATTCCCAGTCATAGCACATATTGTTGGGCGCAGCGTCGTCATGAACCAGTGGCGCGCCGGGGGCGATGGCTTTTTCGGTATTGGTGACGGCAGGCAACTCCTCATAATCGACTTCGATCAGTTCTGCCGCATCTTTTGCCTGGGAATAGGTCTCAGCGATAATAACAGCGACCTGATCGCCGACATGGCGGACCTTGCCCTGAGCCAGGGCAGGGTGGAACGGCTCGTTCATTGGGCTGCCGTCTTTATTGTTCACGCCCCAGCCGCACGGGATGGACCCAACCTGCATATCCTCGCCCGTGAAGACCGCGACAACGCCCGGGGCAGTTTTTGCCGCTGCGGTATCAATGCCCTTGATCTTGGCATGGGCATGCGGGCTGCGCAGGATGTACGCGTAGGTTTGATTGGGTTGATTGATGTCGTCCGTATAATTGCCGCGTCCGGTTAAAAAGCGGAAATCCTCTTTGCGCTTCACAGAGGCGCCGATCCCAGTAGCACTCATGACGTTTCTCCCTTGGGTGATCCCGACGATACGGGACTGCCTGTTTGCTGCGCCGGAACATTTATGCCGTTCTCTTTTGGCGCGCGAATAGTCCTAACGCTCCTCTTTCTGCGGCTACTCTGCGGCAGCCTTTTGACCTTTCATCGCGGCCGCGCCGGCGGCAATGGATTTCACGATGTTATGATAGCCGGTACAGCGGCAGATATTGCCTTCCAGCCAGTCGCGGATTTCATGTTCGGATGGGGACGGGTTGTTGTTCACAAGGTCAATCGCGCTCATCACCATCCCTGGCGTACAGAAACCGCATTGCAGACCGTGATTGTCCCGGAAGGCTTCCTGCATCGGGTGCAGCACATCTTCATTTCCAGCCAGACCTTCAATGGTCATGACAGTTGATCCATCGGCTTCTACGGCCAGCATGGCGCAGGATTTAACCGAAGCCCCATCGACATGAACAACACAGGCCCCGCATTGGCTGGTGTCACAGCCAACATGCGTTCCCGTCAGATGAAGATTCTCACGGATGAATTGGACAAGCAGAGTCCGGGGCTCAACAGTGCCAGAAACCTGCTTTCCGTTCACCGTCATTGAAACGGATGGCATAGATTAGTCCTCCCTTATGACGTGATATGCATGGCGATAAAGAGCCATGTTCTTACCAATGAGTGTGGAACTGACAGCGCGTGCGGTCAAGTCCGGTTGCACCCACAATCCTGTGAATTCATGATGACAGGCTGCCCCCTGGGGAAATGTTATCGATGAACCCCTAATTCCCCGCGCCAGGCATCGGGGCTTCGCCACCAAAAACCAGGGACAGGCCCAACATGACCAGAACCAGGATCATGATCCATTGCATTGGCGTCAGCCCCCAGCGCTTGGCGGTTTGTTTATGCACCGCGTCGACGGCTGCGCGTTTCGCCTCTGCCTTGATCGCATCCCGATCAACAGGCGTTTCCTTTGGCGCAGGGCGGGGGGGCTGTTCCGCTTCCGATTGATGCGTTTCGGGTTCAGGCGATGGGGCAGATTCTGCCGGTTCTGCGGGGGCTTCCGGTGTGGTGTCTGCAGGTGTGTCCGAAGCAGCAGGGGCTGCCGGTGCCGCAGAAGCCGCCCCTGAATCGCGTTCCTGCGCAATGACGACAAATTTATCGAAGAAATCTGTCGCATATTTCTTGGCTGTTGAATCAACCAGGCGCGCGCCGATCTGTGCCAGTTTTCCACCAACCTGGGCATTCACTTTATAGGTCAGGATTGTATCGCTGCCCTCTTCAACCAGGTTTACATCGGCGCCCCCTTTCGCAAAGCCCGCTGCGCCGCCTTTGCCTTCCCCAACGATGGTGTAGCTTTCCGGCGCATTCACATTCTCCAGGCGAACGGCCCCTTTGAAGGTTGCGCTGACCGGGCCGACTTTTGCTTTGACGGTGGCTTCAAAGCCGCCTTCTTCGGTGCGGTCCAGGGATTGGCAGCCCGCGATACAGGCTTTCAGGACTTCCGGATCGTTCAGCGCTTCCCAAACGGTTTCACGCGCCGCTGGAATGCGATACTCGCCAGTCATTTCCATTAGATAATCCCTTTCATTTCGTCGCGTTCATTCGATTCAGGTATCAATATCGCCACTTGGCACTCGATTTGCTATACCAATTCAGAACAGATTTGAAAATCGGGAGACGAAATAGGCATGACTGTACCGATTGTTTCGTCCGCGCTGGACGTGGCGTTATGGTTCTTTGACCAATCGCGCCGCGATGATCTGCATTTGCCGGCGCAAAAGCTGCAACGTCTGTTGTGGATCACTCAGGCCCTGTATGCGGCGGAAAACCATGGACGGATGTTCATGCCTGCCACCTTTGTTGCGGAAGAAACCGGCCCGACGGAACCAACAGTCTTTCATGCCTTCGAAGACAGCCGCCCGCCCATTATGATGCGCAAGCTGGTGCCTGTCGCGGATAATTTCCTAAATCGCATCTGGCGGAAATATGGCCACCATTCCGCCGACTATCTGAATCGTATGATGACCCATAACGATGTTTATCGCCGTGCCTATCGCAAGGAAGCGGGAACCGTCATACCATTTGAACAGATCGCCCAGCACTTTACACAAAAGCCGGAGCCCAAAGCTCAGGTCAAAACCTCCGACGGGCGGATCCTGCGAAAATGGATGCCCTCTGCAAAGCCCGTTCTGCGACAGGGATAATGTCGCAGGGAGCCAGCTAAGACTTTCCCAGACATGATTTGATTGTTTACAGTGCGGGCATGGGCGCACCATTCTGGAGTCTGCCCTGCTATTGAGGAGTTTCGTATGCCCGGAGTCTTCGGGTCTTTCTTTGCACTGTTGGCAAGCATTGCGCTTTTGTACGGTGGCAACACCCTGATGGGGACATTGCTGCCGGTGCGGGCAGGACAGGAAGGCTTTAGCGCAATATTCGTCGGGGGCATGGGGACTGGCTATTTCATCGGGTTTATTCTGGGGTGCCAGTTGACGCCCTGGCTGGTGCGCCGGGTCGGGCATATCCGGGCCTTCGGGGCGATGGCCGCCATCGCTGCCAGCAGCAGCCTGTGTTTCATCCTGTTTCTGAACCCCGTCGCCTGGATCGGTTTCAGGTTCATCTATGGTGTTGTTGGTGCCGGCCTGATCATGGTCGTGGAAAGCTGGCTGAATGAACGGGCAGGGGCCAGCAATCGCGGTCGGGTGCTGGCACTATACACCCTGTGCTATATCGGCGCCCAAATTGCCAGTCAGCAGCTCTTTATTTTTATTCCCGCGAAAGATTCCACGCTGTTTATGGTCGCATCGATTGTGGTGTGCCTGTCATTGGTCCCCATCGCGCTGACCACTTCACAGACACCAGCCCCCCTGCGGACCGCTAAACTAAAAATGGGACCTTTATATAGAACGTCCCCTGTTGCGACATTAGGGTGTTTGGGGGTTGGGCTTGCCAATGGTGCTTTTTGGAGCCTGTCACCCCTTTATGCTCAGGGGATCGGATTATCGACCCAGACGGTCGGGATGTTCATCACCGCTGTAATTCTGGGCAATGCGGTCCTGCAATGGCCGATCGGTTGGCTGTCGGATAAGCTGGATCGCCGTATACCCGTCCTGATTTGTTTCTTCGGCGCGGCGACGTTGGGACTTGCGCTGTCCTTTATCAATGGTGTCGTTCTGACCCTGGCCGTGGCGGCTGTCTATGGCGCATTCGCACAGTCAATTTATGCCATTCTTGTCGCCCATGCCGGGGATCGAGCGGAACCAGAAGATTTTGTGTCCACCAGTGGTGGCTTGCTGTTGCTGTATGGGGTTGGTGCCTTGATCGGGGCCCTGCCTGCGGCAACCCTGATGGATTTGTTTGATTATCACTCCCTGTTCTGGTGGACAGCAGCGGTGCATGGCGGCATGGGCTGTTACATCCTGTTTCGGATGCGTCAACGCCCGGGGCGGATCGAACCATCCGGCGAAGGCTTTCAGCCGGTGCCAAAATCTACCCCCGCGGCCGTTGAATTGGATCCCCGCGCCGATTCTTCACCCAGCCTTGAAGAGGAAGATGCAGAGCGGGAAGCGGCATCCCGGTCGACTTGATCTATTGGAACAAGGGTATTAGACACAAAGACCATCACATAAGCGCCTGACAGGGGGGCGTGACCAGAAACAACGGTCCAGAGGGTATGAATGCGGTGCTGATTTCAAACAGGATTGGTCTATCAACGATTGGCGGCGCTGCCGTTTATCTTCTGACGGCGTTTATCGGGCCGGCCTTTGCGGCGGGTGAAGGGGTACCGCATTTGAACGGTGCGGATTTACAGCTTCTTTGGATTGTTCCCTTTGTTGGGATTCTGTTGTCAATCGCACTATTCCCATTGGTTGCGCCGAATATCTGGCATCATAATTTTGGCAAGATTTCCGCCTTCTGGGCGCTGTTGTTCCTGATTCCATTTACGATCTTCTATGGCTTTGAATTGGCCTTGTTTGAGCTGGTCCATGTCATGTCCCTGGAATACATCCCCTTTATCATCCTGCTGTTATCCTTGTTCACGGTTGCGGGCGGCGTGCGGGTGAAAGGGTATCTGCAAGGGGCGCCAATTGTGAATGTGGGGATCTTGTTGATTGGCACATTCATCGCCAGCATCATGGGGACAACCGGGGCGGCGATGCTGCTGATCCGGCCCTTGATCCGGGCAAATGAAACCCGCAAACATCAGGTCCATACTGTTGTTTTCTTTATCTTTCTGGTTGCCAATATCGGCGGGTCCTTAACGCCTTTAGGGGACCCACCCCTGTTTTTGGGTTTTCTGAAGGGGGTCTCTTTCTTCTGGCCGACTGTCCATATGTTCCTGCCCATGGTCGTAGCGGCCAGCATTCTGTTGGTTGGTTATTTCTTTGTTGATAGCTATCTGTATCGCAAGGAACAGAAGGAAGGGTTGCATGTGGAAACCCCGGCTGAGGAAGATCGCCATCCGATCCGGTTGGAAGGGGGGATCAATATCCTGCTATTGGCCGGTGTTGTCGCCTCTGTGCTGATTTCCGGAATTTGGAAGCCGGGCATTGATTTCGAAATTTATCATGTGACCATTGATTTGCAGAGCCTCGTTCGGGACGTCGCCCTGCTGGGCCTGGCTGTTTTGTCCTGGATTCTGACATCCCGGCAAAGCCGCGAAGCCAATGGCTTTAGCTGGTTTCCCATTCTGGAAGTCGCAAAGCTGTTCGCAGGAATATTCATCACAATCATCCCCGCAATTGCTATTCTGAAGGCAGGGACTGCGGGCGCATTGGAACCGGTCGTATCGCTGGTCACCCATAACGGGGAACCTGTGAATACGATGTATTTCTGGGCTACGGGAGTCCTGTCCAGCTTCCTGGATAATGCGCCGACCTATCTTGTATTCTTCAATACCGCAGGTGGCGACCCGGAGGCCCTGATGGGACCGATGGCGAATACGTTGCTGGCAATTTCCGCCGGGGCGGTCTTCATGGGGGCCAATACCTATATCGGGAATGCCCCGAACTTCATGGTCCGGTCTATTGCAGAAGAGCGCGGGATTCCAATGCCCAGTTTCTTTGGGTATATGCTGTGGTCGGGCCTGATCCTGCTGCCGATATTCGGGCTGATCACCATTCTGTTCTTTGTCTAAATAAGACCAGACTGGCGGTGCGACAGCAGTACGGTTAATCGCGGAATCAATGCGACATCAACAGGGGCACCTTTGAATGCCCTATCACATAGCGACTGGCGGAGCCGAACAGCTTGTCCAGCATGGAACTGTGACCATAGGCCCCCATCACAATCAGATCGGCCTTTACCTCATCGGCCAGATCCAGAATCTCCTCACCAGCATGGCCGGAGCGGGAGTGATTGATATGGTCCGCTTTGATCCCCCGGCGCGCCAGATATTCCAGGACTGGCTTTGCCAGATCTTCGCCAACTTTCGGCGCTTTGCCACAGGTGAACAGTTTCACATGCTTCGCCTTTTCAATCATCGGCAGGGAGTCACGCAACGCCCGAATGGCTTCCTTTGAATAAGTCCAGGCGATCAGAACCGAATCGAAGGATTTCAGATCCACCTGATCCACCCCCTTTGGCAAGACCAGAACGGGGCCACCGGCGCCCATCACCAGTTTTTCCGGTAACTGATAAATCAGACGGTCTTCAAAATTATCAAAACTGACCTGGTTCAGGATCGTCAGATCAACGTGATACACTTCTTCCAGCAAGTGTTCTAAATGATCTTCCTCGCCATAGGCCCATTCCCAAGAGATCCCAGCCGAGTCACAAAATTCCCGGACCTGCGCTTCAATCGCACCGGCCTTTTCCTTAGCCGCAGACCGCGCCTCGTGCAGATAAAGCGAGGAGGCGCCACGTCCTTCGGCACCGGCTGGCATATGGACAGGCATCGCCACATACAGGGCAATTAAATGGGCATCCAACTGTTTGGCGATACCAACCGCCGCCTTTAATCGTGTTTCTCGATCAGGGTCGGGTGCAAGGTGAACCAGCAGTGTCTTGATCGACATAAATAACATCCCTTTGCGGCTTTTGCGTTTTCTGACGTAAAACTACCGCCCGGCTTGTATCATTGCAATGCAGGCAATTGCCTTTCAAGCACGTCGATGCCACTTGCTATACCGACCACGCCACCTTATCGAAAGAATATGATGCAATCCGACAGCAAGCCCAAGAATGCGAAACGCCGTGTTCACTTCAAGACACTGTTGTCGGTCGTTCCTTATTTATGGCCAAAGAATCGCACCGGGATAAAGCTGCGCGTGATTGCGGCCATGGGTGCGCTGGCTTTGGCAAAGGTCGCCAATGTCTGGGTGCCCCTGTTCTACCGCGATGCGGTGGATGCGCTCGATAAGCTCTCCAAAACTATGGATACAAGTACATCAACCACAGCGGCGGTCGCGACGGGCGCTGGCATTGCGGCCATTCCGGTTGCCTTACTGTTGGGTTATGGATTGATGCGCCTGATGGCGGTGCTGTTTCAGGAATTGCGGGAAGCGTTGTTTTCCCGTGTCGCCCAGAATGCCATCCGCACGGTCGCCCTGAAGACATTCGAACATCTGCACGGCCTGAGTCTGCGTTTTCATTTGGAACGTCAGACCGGCGGTCTGTCGCGAGTGATAGAGCGGGGGACCAAGGGCATCGAATTCGTCCTGTCCTTCATGCTGTTTAATATCATTCCGACCTTGCTGGAAATTGGCATGGTCTGTGGCATTCTGTGGGGCCTTTTTGATATCAGCTATGCGCTTGTCACCTTTGTGACGATCGTTGGCTATATCGCTTACACGCTGTTGGTGACGGAATGGCGGTTGAAATATCGGCGCCAGATGAATGAAAGCGATACCGTCGCCAATACCAAGGCCATCGATAGCCTGCTGAATTATGAAACCGTCAAATATTTTGGCAATGAGGGGCACGAGGCCCGGCGCTATGACCATGCCCTGCAGCGCTATGAGAATGCGGCGGTACGCTCAATTACCAGCTTGTCAGTGGTAAATGTCGGGCAGGGGGCCATCATTGCCGTGGGACTGGTTGCCCTGATGTTGATGGCTGCCAATGGGGTTGCTGCGAGCGAGCTGACATTGGGTGATTTTGTTCTGGTGAATACCTATCTGATTCAGCTTTATCTGCCGCTTAACTTCCTGGGGTTCGTTTATCGTCAGATCCGCCAGAGTCTGACGGATATGGAAGATATGTTCCAACTGATGGGCGTTCCTTTCGAGGTTCTGGACAAGCCGGCCGCGGTTACGCTTGAAAATCCAGAAGGGGTGTTGCGGTTTCAATCGGTGGATTTCGGCTATGATCCCCGTCGCCCGATTCTGAAAGGGGTGGATTTCACAGTCACGCCGGGCAAAACCCTGGCGATTGTCGGACCATCCGGGGCCGGGAAATCGACGATCAGCCGATTGTTATTCCGGTTCTATGATCCCAGCGCCGGCTCTGTGACGCTGGATGGTGTCGATTTGCGCGACGCAACGCAGCACAGCGTGCGTGCCGCTATTGGAATTGTCCCCCAAGATACTGTCCTGTTCAACGATACCATTGAATACAACATTGCCTATGGTCGCCCAACCGCCAGCCGCGAAGAGGTTCAGGCGGCGGCCAAGCTGGCACGTATTCATGAATTTATTGAAAGCCTGCCGGATGGCTATCACAGCATGGTTGGTGAACGCGGTCTGAAGTTATCCGGCGGCGAAAAGCAGCGCGTCGCAATCGCGCGGGCAATCCTGAAAGGGCCGCGCATCCTGTTGTTTGATGAGGCAACATCCGCCCTGGACACCGCAACCGAGCGGGAAATCCAGAAATCCCTGCGGGAGGTCAGTCAGGGCCGCACAACGCTGGTCATCGCACACCGTCTGTCGACCGTCGTTGATGCCGATGAAATCCTGGTGATGGATGCGGGCCGGGTGGTGGAGCGTGGCACGCATGCGGATCTTGTGACATCCGATGGTGTCTATGCCGCGATGTGGCGCCGCCAACAGGAAAGCACGGACGGAGCATAATCGTCACAAGTTTGCTTGCATTCTAAGGGGTGGCGGTTTATAGCCGCGCTCAACACACACACGGAGCTTCCGGGATGTGGCCGTCATAGGGTCCGTTCCGTCCGGTGCCAGGGGATAAAATCCTGGCTAACCAAGGCTTCGTGGAGGATCAACCGGAGAAGCAAAGGAGCCATTTTATGGCCGTGCCAACTTTTACCATGCGTCAGTTGCTTGAAGCTGGCGTCCATTTCGGACACACCACCCGTCGCTGGAACCCGAAGATGAAACCGTTCATCTTTGGCGAACGCAATGGCATTCATATCATTGACCTGGAACAGTCTGTTCCAATGCTGACCCGCGCGCTGGAAGAAGTCGGCCGTGTTGCTGCTGCTGGCGGTCGCGTGCTGTTCGTCGGCACCAAGCGTCAGGCACAGTCCATCGTGGCTGAAAACGCCCTGAAATGCGGTCAGTACTATGTCAATCACCGTTGGTTGGGCGGCATGCTGACCAACTGGAAGACAATCGCAAATTCAATCAAGCGTCTGAAGACTCTGGAATCCCAGTTCGAAGACGAAGCAAACCTGCAAGGCCTGACCAAGCGCGAGCGCCTGGGTCTGGAACGCGAAAAGGAAAAGCTGGATCGCGCCCTGGGCGGTATCAAGGACATGAGCAACGTCCCGGACGTTATCTTCATCGTCGATACCAACAAGGAATCAATTGCGATCAAGGAAGCCAACAACCTGAATATTCCGGTTATTGCGATCCTCGATTCCAATTCTGATCCAGATGGCGTGACCTTCCCGGTACCGGGCAACGATGATGCCATGCGCGCCATTAACCTGTACTGCGATCTGGTCGCGGGTGCGGTTCTGGGTGGATTGCAGGAATCGATGACGGCTTCGGGTGTTGATCTGGGTGCGGCGGCTGAACCTGCTGTTGAACCTGCCCTGGAAGCAGAATCGGCTGAGGCCCCTGTTGCAGAAGAAACGGCAGCCCCTGCTGTTGAAGAAGCCGCAGCAGAAGACGCACCGGCACAAGACGACGCAAAAGTCTGAGGATCGTCGGGAATATTTGTCGCGACCGTCACTTTGTCACAATTCTGTGGCACAGCGACGGGACGCGCGGCGAACCGTTGTTCCCGTAGCCTAACAATTTGAACCGAGAGACGAGAGGAGCATTTCCATGGGCCAGATTACGGCAGGCATGGTGAAGGAACTGCGCGATACGACCGGCGCAGGCATGATGGATTGTAAGAAAGCATTGGCAGAAACCGATGGCAATATGGATGCCGCAGTGGATTGGCTGCGCACCAAGGGCCTTGCCGCTGCTGCCAAGAAAGCCGGACGCGTTGCCGCCGATGGCCTGGTTTCGGTCGTTACCGACGGGACCAAGGGCGCGCTGTTGGAAATCAATGCGGAAACTGACTTTGTTGCCCGTAACGAAGGCTTCCAGACATTTGTAAGCGACGTCGCCATGATCGCATTGACGGAAAATGGCAATGCAGAGAAGGTCCTGACCGCAGCCTATCCCGAAACGGGTCGCACGGTTCAGGAACAGCTGACCCATAACATCGCAACCATTGGCGAGAATATGAGCTTCCGTCGCTGCACGGCGCTGTCGGTCAATGATGGCGTGGTCGCGGGTTATATTCACAGCGCGGTTGCACCGGGCCTGGGTAAGATCGGTGTTCTGGTCGCCCTGGAATCAACCGGCGACAAGGCGAAGCTGGAAGCCTTGGGTAAGCAGATTGCGATGCATATCGCAGCCGCCAAGCCTGAAGCCCTGAATATTGAAGATGTCGATTCCAGCAATCTGGAGCGGGAACGCGCCGTGCTGGTCGAACAGGCTCGCGAATCAGGTAAGCCTGAAAACATCATTGAGAAAATGGTCGAAGGCCGTATCCGCAAATACTATGAAGAAGTAGTGCTGCTGGAGCAGGTATTCGTGATCGACGGTGAAACCAAGGTTCGCAAAGTGGTGGAAAACGCCGCAGCAGATGTCGGTGCCCCTGTTAAACTGAGCGCTTTTACGCGCTATGTCCTGGGTGAAGGCATCGAAAAGAAGGAAGAAGACTTCGCAGCAGAAGTCGCAGCTGCCGTCAAAGGCTGATCCTGACTGCTTTAAAAGGGGGCCGCTTCCAGATTGGGGCGGCCCTTTTTTGTTGCTTTTGTTTTGCCTGAATCGGGGGCTCAGGCCACAATGCGCCCGCTGGAATAATCCCGCCCCAAAGATCTGATCCGTGGAGAATGTGTATGCCCACCGAAACCGGGACCCTTGTCTACAAACGTGTTTTGTTGAAAATCTCCGGCGAGGCCCTGATGGGGGATAGGGAATTTGGATTAGATCCGGAAATAGTGGGGCGAATCGCAGACGAGATTATCAGCGTGCGCTCAATGGGCTGTGAAATCTGTCTGGTCATCGGCGGGGGCAACATCTTTCGCGGAGTTTCGGGCGCGGCTAAGGGAATGGAACGCACCACGGCCGATTACATGGGAATGCTGGCTACGGTCATGAATGCCTTGGCAATGCAGGCGGCCCTTGAGGCCAAGGGCGTTCCGACACGCGTTCAATCCGCTATTCCCATGGCAACGGTGTGCGAGCCCTATATCCGCCGCCGCGCCACGCGCCACATGGAAAAGGGCCGCATTGTCATATTCGCTGCGGGCACAGGAAATCCTTTCTTCACCACAGATACAGCCGCTGCCCTGCGCGCATCCGAAATGGACTGCGATGCGATGTTGAAGGCAACGAAGGTGGATGGGGTTTATACAGCGGATCCGATGAAGGACAGCACCGCGACACGATATGATCGATTAAGCTATCATCAGGTTTTGACCGATGATTTACAGGTCATGGATGCCTCCGCCATAACTTTGTCACGCGAGCGCAATATTCCGATCCTGGTTTTCTCGCTTTATGATCCAGGTGCGTTTGCAAAGGTTGTGTGCGGCCAAGGGCGCTTCACCATTGTTACGGACGCTGTGTGATGATCGGTTGGACCCAACCGGGCAAACCAGTTAAAAGGATCACGGTTTAAGCAATCAAAGAGATCCCAAGGGGATCCAGATTAGTGGGAAAGAACGATATGTCTGCAAAAATTAAAGATCTGCGCCGTCGTATGGATGGGGCACTTGATGCATTGGCGACGGAATTTCAGGGTTTGCGGACTGGGCGCGCCTCTACGGACCTGCTGACCCCCATCCATGTTGACGCCTATGGTGCCTCAATGCCGCTTAATCAGGTGGCCAGCATTTCCGCTCCTGAACCCCGCATGTTGATGGTCACGGTTTGGGATAACAGCATGGTAAAGGCGGTTGAAAAGGCGATTCGTGAATCAGATCTGGGCCTTAATCCCATGACTGAAGGCACGGTGATGCGTATTCCCTTGCCGGAATTAAACCAGGAACGCCGCGCCGAATTGACAAAGGTTGCCGGCAAATATGCGGAACAGGCACGCATTGCGATCCGCAATATTCGCCGCGACGGGATCGATACCCTGAAGCGGGAAGAAAAAGACGGTGATATCGGTCAGGATGAGCTGCATAAAGGCCAGGATGATATTCAGAAATTGACCGATGAGTTCGTCGCCAAGGTCGATGCAGCCCTGGCTGAAAAAGAAAAGGACATCATGCAGGTCTAACGGATCAAGCTTACTCCTTCCCAAAAATGGTCTTTAGCATGGATGCAGATCACGACACCAAACCCACGCCAAAACATGTTGCAATCATTATGGATGGCAACGGTCGATGGGCTAAACAGCGGGGCCTTCCTAGGCTGGCCGGGCACCGTAAAGGGGCAGAGGCTGTGCGGGCAGCGGTCGAGGCTGCGGGCGATATGGGGATCGAGTATCTGACCCTGTTTAGTTTCTCGTCCGAAAACTGGCGCCGGCCGGAAACCGAAATCAGTGATCTGATGGGCCTATTGCGTCGCTATCTGAAGTCTGAAATTGCGGAATTGCACGGCAAGAATATCCGCTTTCGGGTGATTGGGGAGCGTAAACGTCTGGCCCCCGATATTCAGAAATTGGTGGAAGAGGCGGAACGCACCACAGAGCATAACTCACGCCAGACCCTAACGCTTGCGCTGTCCTATGGCGGTCGGGCGGAAATCACCGATGCGGCCCGGCGGATTGCGCAATCTGTGAAATTAGGATTGCTGGAGCCTGACGCCGTTAATGAGGCCCTGTTTGAAAATTACCTCTGGTCGGTGGGATTGCCCGATCCGGATCTGATCATTCGCACCAGCGGTGAAAAACGCATCAGTAATTTTCTGCTGTGGCAATGTGCCTATGCAGAACTGTTCTTTACCGATGTATTCTGGCCTGACTTTGACAAATTAGCGTTTCAGCAGGCGGTAGATGATTTTCGCCGCCGTGATCGACGCTATGGCACGACCGCGCATTACGCATGACCGACCCGGCCCCGACACTTTCTCCCAAGCTTGCGTCTGATCTGAAGGTTCGGGCCATTTCCGGCTTTGTGCTGATCCTGATTGCCGCGATAGAGCTGTATATGGGCGGCACGTTTTTTGTTATCTTTGTTGCAGCCATGGCCGCAGGCATGATCTGGGAGGCCCTGGATCTGACCGGGGTTCAGCGGACTGGCCCGCGTTTGCTTGCGATGGGGTTATGCGCGCTTGGTCTGTTGGCGATGATCCCAGCCTTACCGAATCAGGGATTTCCGGTCTGGGTTGCCTTATTATTGATGGCGGGGACCCTGCTGGTCGCCTGGGCGGCATCAACGCGCAAGCGCGCCTTTCCCATGGGAATGGTTGCCGCCGCGTCAGTTTGTCTGGCCTGTTTGACAATGGTTTTGTCTGAGTTGCGGGCAGATTTTTACACGATTCCGCCGCTTATCCTGTTGGTGCCCGCGGTGATCGGTACTGATATCGGGGCTTATTTTACAGGACGCCTTGTTGGCGGGCCGAAGCTGGCCCCCAGGGTCAGTCCAAACAAAACATGGTCTGGCGCAATTGGGGGCGTGGTTTCCGCCATCATTTTGGGCTTGGTGACGATTTATCTGTTCCATGGGGACCTGGTACCGCATTCTGAACTTGAAATGGTGCTGATGTTGGCCGGATTATCCGTGTGCTCCCAAATTGGGGATCTGGTGGAATCCTGGTTGAAGCGCCGAGCGGGACGAAAGGATTCCGGAAACTTGATCCCCGGTCATGGCGGCTTACTGGATCGATTTGACGGGTTTCTGGGGGCATCCCTATTGGGGCTGGGGCCGTGGCTGCTGTATCAGGAGTTTGGGGGCATGATTCCATGACGGGAAAACGCCGCGTGACCATTCTGGGCGCAACCGGCTCTGTCGGGCAAAGCACCCTGGACCTTATTCGTCGCGCGCCCGATCGGTTTGATGTCTATGGATTAAGCGCGCATCGCAATGTTGCCGCCCTGGCGCGGGATGCCAAAGCGTTTGGGGCCAAGGTCGCCGCCATTGCGGATGAGGCGCTGTATGCTGATTTGAAGGCTGCATTGGCTGGCAGTGATTGCATGGCCGTTGCAGGGGAATCGGCGGTCATCGACCTGGCTTCACAGCCAGTGGATTATGTCATGGCAGCAATTGTCGGCGCGGTGGGTCTGAAGCCGACTTTGGCGGCGGTTCGGACCGGCACCTGTGTTGCCTTCGCCAATAAAGAATGTCTGGTTTCAGCTGGTCCTTTAATGATGCAGGAAGTTGCCACCCATGGCGCGACGCTGCTGCCGGTGGATTCAGAGCATAATGCGATATTTCAGGTCTTCGAATCGCATAACAGGGCTGCGATTTCACGATTGATCCTGACCGCGTCTGGTGGCCCGTTCCGAACCTGGAGCGCCCTGGAAATGGTGGCGGCAACACCAGATCAGGCCGTTGCCCATCCCAATTGGGCGATGGGGGCGAAAATCTCCATCGACTCCGCCAGTATGATGAACAAGGGACTGGAACTGATTGAAGCGCATTATCTTTTCGATATGCCGGAAGATAAAATTGAGATCGTGGTTCATCCGCAATCGGTGATCCATTCCATGGTTGAATATGCCGATGGATCGGTTCTCGCTCAGCTGGGCAGCCCCGATATGCGAACGCCAATTGCCAATACCCTGGCCTGGCCCAATCGCATGGAAAGCCCATCTGCCAGACTGAATTTTCTGGAAACCTGTCGATTGGATTTCGAAGCCCCTGATCCGGCGCGCTTTCCCTCTCTGCGATTGGCTCGGGATGCCTTGATCGCGGGGCCACATGCCCCATGTATCATGAATGCGGCGAACGAGGTTGCGGTTGCAGCTTTCCTGAAAGGGCAGGGACGTTTCTGCGATATCTGGGAAACGGTCGAACGTGTTATCGATGCAATTCCGGCGCGCGCATTAGACAATTTGGACGCTGTTTTCGCCTTGGATGAAGAAGCCCGGGCGAGGGCATTGGAATTCACCGCGCAGGCGGCGGAATAAAGGTAAGGACCCAACATGGACTCTTTCATTGGTGGCATCGGTTATTTCAATGCCGTGATTGTTTTTTGTATTTTGGTCTTTGTTCATGAAATGGGGCACTATCTGGTCGCGCGTTGGTGCGGGGTCCGTATTGAGGTTTTCTCAATCGGATTTGGCAAAGAATTGTTCGGCTGGACCGACAGCCATGGAACGCGATGGAAATTCAGCATCGTTCCCCTGGGGGGATATGTTCGCATGTATGGCGAACACAGCATGGAGTCCGTCCAGGGCGAAACCGGCATGGCGATGACCCAGGAAGATCGCGCTGTTTCCTTTGATCATAAAACCTTAGCCCAACGTTTTGCGATTGTCCTGGCCGGTCCAATGGCCAATTTCATATTCGCAATCGCAGTTCTGGCGCTGTTGTTCGGCGGCGCGGGCATTCGTGAATCCAGAGATGTTGCGACCTATGGCATTGGCGCAATTGTCGCCGACAGCCCGGCAGAACAGGCCGGGTTGATGGAAGGCGATCGCATTCTGTCCATTGACGGTCGTGATATTCCCGATTGGGCGAGCCTGGTTGATGCGGTTCAATCCAGCGAGGGACGGGAGCTTCTGCTTAAGGTCGACCGGGACGGACTGGTCCTGACCAAGCGTTTGCAGCCAAATTTCAACGAGGCGTCGTCAACCTATTTGATTGGTATCCATGCCCCGTTCCAGGTTGTGACCTTTGGACCCTTTCAGTCTGTTGGAATGGCAGCTGAGCGAACCTGGGACTATAGCATCCTGACGCTTTCTGCGATCGGGGAGATTATCACTGGAAACCGCAGCCTGGATGATATGGGCGGGCCAGTAAAAATTGTCGATATGTCCAATCAGGTGGCCCAGCGCGGCGCTCTGGATCTGGTTGTCTTCATGGCGGTTCTGTCCATCAATCTGGGGCTGTTGAACCTGCTGCCCATCCCCATGCTGGATGGGGGACACCTAATGTTCTATGTGATCGAAGCTGTACGCGGAAAACCCCTGAACGAGCGTATGCAGGAATATATGTTGCGGGCTGGATTGGCATTGTTGTTGGGCGTGATGATCCTGGTGACATTAAACGATCTGAAACTCCCGACTTTACTGGGCTTCTCCGGATAGGTGTTCCATCGCGTTTTGAGAACATAACGAATCCGGGCTAAGCAATTTGATTCACATCGCATTTTCCGGTTTAATCTGGACTCAGGATAGGGTATGAACACTGCTGTGATCAGTGTAAGCTGAATCACCAGTGTGTCGTTTTGTGTGCGGTTGCTTGAAAAAAAAGGGCGTGTGGGTGAGGAACAATTCCAATAACGGTTTCGGCCTTGAGATTACGCAAGCGGACCTTGCAGGCTTTGTGGTGGCACAAAAGTCTGAGGGTGGTCCACAAAGGCGTTACACTGGGCTGGGTCATGCGTTTCGGCTCGCCTGTGGTTTTGTTGCATGTCTTCTGCCGCTGACAGTCTCCGTTGATTTCGCCGCCGCACAAACCGTACCGCCAATCGTTGCCCCGCAACCGCAGGGGACGGCACCGGGTGTTTCCGGGTCGGGCTCAAATACTGTTCAGCCCGGATCCCCGACGATCACGCGCATCGAAGTTGAGGGCACCCAACGGATCGAGCGTGAAACCGTTCTTTCCTATATTGGTGTGCGGGAAGGCGATCAGATTGATTCGCGTGGTGTGAACCAGGCGTTGAAGACCTTGTTTGCAACCGGCTTGTTTGCCGATGTCAGCATGCAGATGAGCGGCAATACGCTGGCCATCCGGGTGGTAGAGAATCCGATCATCAACCGAATCGCGTTTGAGGGGAACAAGCGTCTGGATGATGAGACGCTGCAGACGGAAACCCAATTGCGTCCCCGCGTCGTTTATACGCGCACCCGGGTTCAAACCGATGTTCAGCGCATTATTGATCTGTATCGACGTCACGGTCGTTTTGCCGCAAAGGTTGAGCCCAAAGTCATTCAGTTGGAGCAGAACAGGGTCGATCTGGTCTTTGAAATTAATGAAGGCGCATTGACGGGCATTGAAAACATCGGTTTCGTCGGGAACAAGTATTTCTCAGACAGCGCCTTGCGTGAAGTGCTGGTCACCAAAG
Source organism: Hwanghaeella sp. 1Z406 (assembly GCF_048892425.1). Taxonomy (NCBI): domain Bacteria; kingdom Pseudomonadati; phylum Pseudomonadota; class Alphaproteobacteria; order Rhodospirillales; family Aestuariispiraceae; genus Hwanghaeella; species Hwanghaeella sp. 1Z406. The sequence goes on along the minus strand of NZ_JBLZHU010000006.1, from coordinate 239,823 downwards.
AGACCCGTTGGTACCGCTTCCTATCCAGCTCTGACACCTATGATCCAGACAAGCTGACATTTGATCGGGAATTGCTCCGTCGCCATTATCTCGCCAGCGGGTTTGCTGATTTTCGGGTGTCGTCTGCCGTTGCTGAGCTTTCGGAAGACCAGGAAAACTTTTTTATCACCTTCACAGTGGATGAGGGTGAGCGCTACAAATTTGGTAAGTTTGACCTGACATCCAAGATTCCCGATATCGATCCGGAAACTCTGAAGCCCGTGATCGAGTTGGAAACCGGCGATTGGTATAATGCCGATGCAGTGGATGACACAATTGTCGCCATTACAAACGCCGTGGGCGATTTGGGCTATGCGTTTGTGGATGTTCGGCCCATCGTAAACCGCGATAAAGATGCGCTGACGATTGATATCACCTTTGAAATTCAGGAAGCACCACGCGTATTTGTGGAGCGTATTGAGGTGCGCGGCAACGTGCGCACCCTGGACGAAGTTGTTCGTCGCGAATTCCTGCTTGTGGAAGGGGATGCCTTCAACGCCACCAAATTGCGCCGCTCCCGTCAGCGTATTGAGGATTTGAATTTCTTCTCTAATGTTGAAGTAACGAACGTTCCTGGTTCAGACCCCGACAAGACCGTCGTAATGGTTGATGTCGAGGAACAGTCAACAGGGGAACTGTCAATCGGGGCCGGGTTCTCCACAGCCGATGGCGCCTTGGGTGAAATTCAGATGCGGGAACGCAATCTGCTGGGGCGGGGTCAAGATCTGCGGTTGGGGACAACGCTGTCACAGCGTCGCACGACGATCGATTTTTCCTTCACTGAACCATATTTCCTGGACCGTGAGCTCTCAGCTGGCCTGGACCTGTTCCATACCGTTATCGACCGTCAGGATATTGCGTCTTATGACAGTCAGGAAACCGGCGCGGGCGTTCGTCTTGGATATGATTTCAATGAAGACTGGCGGCAACAGGTTCGCTATCGCCTTTCCCAGGAAACCATTGAAAACGTTGATCCAAATGCCAGTAGCTTCGTGAAGGCCTCCGCCGGCGACGATCTTGTATCAACTTTCGGGCAAACACTGACCTATGATAAGCTGAACAGCCGATTGGACCCCACCGATGGCTATCTTATTGCTCTGGGAACCGATTTAGCCGGATTTGGTGGGTCTGTGCGGTATCTTAAGTCTACCCTGTCAGGATCCCATTATCTGCCAATTACCGATGAGATGCGTCTGGTGACCCGCGCTGAAGTCGGGTCATTGATCGGATTGGGCGACGATATCCGATTGAACGACCGCTTCCTGTTGGGCGGTGACAATCTGCGCGGTTTCGCAAATGGGGGCGCTGGACCGCGCGATTCCATCAGTGGCGATTCCCTTGGTGGGGAACGTATGGCCAATGGGTCGATTGAACTGGTTTTCCCGCTAGGGCTTCCAGATGAATTCGGTGTTTCCGGGGCCGTCTTTACGGATGCCGGTTATCTTTCGGGGGTTGATTCCGGTGGCACGACCATTCAGGATACCGGTTCAATACGCGCGTCAGTGGGGACCGGTATCAAATGGGTCTCGCCATTCGGCCCGATCCGGGTTGATTTCTCTCAGGCCGTGTTAAAGGAAGATTTCGATGATACTGAAATTTTCCGCTTCAACTTCGGAACGAGGTTCTAAAATGATCCGTATTATGCCGCTTTCTGCGGCTGGATTGGCCCTTTTTATGGGGCTGATCGCCGTTGGATACAGTGTTTCCACACCTGCTATCTCCTACGCACAAGATGTCGTCGCTCCGAAGATCGCTGTTCTGGATGTCCCGGAAATTGAACGACGTGCCTTGGTTTGGCAGGATTTACGCGTCAAATTCAAGAAAGCAAATGAGGCGACGCTGGCCGAATTGCGTCAAATGCAGGCCAGTCTGGAAGAGGATGGAAAAGCCTTGCAGCAACAGCAGGCCATTCTTTCCGCAGATGCTTTTGCGGCCAAACGCAAAGAATTCGAAGAACGTCTGCAGCAATCAAACAAGAAAGCAGCGGAACGTAAGCAAGCGATGGAAAAAGCTTTGGCTGAAGCAAAAGGCCAAATTGTAACTTACTATCGTGAAATTGTCGGTGAAATCGCCACATCCAATGGTATCAACCTGATTTTGGATCGGTCCGTCGGGGATCCAACCATCGTTCTGGCAACGGATGATATTGAAATCACTGATATTGTGATTGAACGGTTGGATAAGCGCGTTCAGACAATCGATTTTACCGTACCACCCGCTCAATAGCATCGACGGTTTTTATGGCGGACAAACGATTCTTCCAGAAGGCCGGCCCGTTTTTGCTAAAAGAATTGGTCGACACTGTTGGCTGCGCAGTTGTTGATGGCGCGCAAACAGATGTTTCCATTGCGGATGTTGGGACCCTGGATGGGGCCGGGCCGGATACTTTAAGTTTCTTTTTCAATCGGCGCTATAAATCGGCGCTGGGTCAAACCAAAGCGGGCGCTGTTTTGATAACCAAGCAGGATGCAGAATTCCTGCCGCCGGCGACGATTGGCTTGATTTCAAAAGATCCTTATTACGATTTCGCAAAAATATCCCAGTTATATTATCCTCTTCCGCCCGTTGAGCCCTTTTTGCACCCAACAGCCCACATAGATGAAACCGCGACCCTTGATCCCAGCGTTCGATTAGAGGCCGGGGCCAGTATCGCGGCGCATGTTGTACTGGGGAAGGGCGTTGTTATCGGCGCGAATTCGGTTATCGATACAGGCGTTACAATAGGTGCTGGCAGCCGAATTGGTCCTAACGTCTATATCGGCTATGCAGATATTGGGGAGGGCTGCCAAATTCTTCCTGGCGCGCGCATCGGAACGCGTGGATTTGGGTTCGCGATGAGTGGTCGGGGCCACCTGGATATCCCGCAGACCGGCAGTGTTAAGGTCGGAAACTATGTTGAAATCGGCGCAAATACGGCCATCGATCGCGGCATGGGGCCGGATACGGTTATTGGCGATGGCTGCAAGATTGATAACCTTGTTCAAATCGGGCACAACGTTGTCTTAGGACGCGGCTGTGTTTTGGCGGGTCAATCCGGTATCGCAGGCAGCACAAAGCTGGGCGATTTTGTGGCCTGTGGTGCGCAATCTGGCATTGCCGGGCACCTTTCAATCGGCGACGGGGCACAAGTGGCGGCAAAGAGTGGCGTGATCGGCAATGTTGAGCCTGGGGAGAAGGTGGGGGGCTATCCTGCTACATCAATGCGCCAATGGCTTAAACAACATGCTTTTGTAGCTGCGTTGATGCGTAAGGGGCAGAATAATAAATAAGAGATGAGCAAATCATGGATGACATAAAAACAGATTACCTGGACGATATTGATGTTTTAAAGGTGATGGAGCGTATTCCGCATCGCTATCCCTTCCTGATGATCGACCGGATTGATAATGTTGTTCCGTATGAAAGCGCAGTTGGCATCAAATGCGTATCCATCGGAGAACCGCATTTTCAAGGACATTTCCCTGGGAAGCCTGTAATGCCGGGCGTTTTGATCATTGAAAGCATGGCACAAACCGCCGGTGTTATGGTTGTGACCAGCCTGGGCCCAGAGTCCGAAGGAAAGCTGGTCTATTTCATGTCCATCGAAGAGGCGAAGTTCCGGCGCCCCGTCGTTCCCGGCGACCGCATGGAAGTTCATGTCGTCAAGAAACAAAACAGGGGCCAGGTTTGGAAATTCCGTGGGGAAGCCCGTGTCGACGGCAAAGTCGTCGCAGAAGCCACATTTTCCGCAATGATACGGGACAAACCCTAGGGTCAGGACCCATTTAATGACCAATATTCATCCCAGCGCCATTGTTGATCCTCTGGCAACCCTGGCCGACACCGTCCGCGTGGGGCCATTTTGCAGCATCGGCCCGAATGTCGTGTTGGACGCGGATGTGCATTTGCATTCCCACGTCGTTATCAATGGCCGCACCAAAATAGGCGAGGGGTCGGAAATATTCCCCTTCGCCAGCATCGGCATGGCGCCGCAGGATTTGAAGTATCGTGGCGAGGAGTCCTTCCTGGAAATTGGGAAGCGGAATAAGATCCGTGAATATGTGACCATGAATCCCGGCACAGAGGGCGGCGGTTTGCTGACCCGGGTCGGAGATGATTGTCTGTTCATGGTGGGCGCGCATGTGGCACATGATTGTATGGTCGGAAATAATGTCATTCTGGCCAATAATGCGACCCTGGCAGGGCATGTGACGGTTGGAGATTTCGCCATTATTGGTGGCTTGTCAGCGGTCCATCAATTCGTCCGTATCGGCCCGCATGCCATGATCGGTGGCATGTCTGGCGTTGAAAATGACGTCATCCCCTATGGTTCCGTGATGGGGGACAGGGCCAGCCTGTGTGGATTGAATGTGGTCGGCCTGAAACGACGCGGCTTTGATAAGGAAACCATTCACAGAATGCGCTCTGCCTATCGCATGCTGTTTGCAGATGAAGGCACGATCAAGGAACGCGTCGCAGATGTTGCTGAAATCTTCGGCACAGACGAGGCCGTGAAACAGATCGTCGATTTCGTTCAGGCGCAGTCCAGCCGTGGACTGACGCAGCCGCGCGCTCTTGGACAGGCGGACTAGGCAAATAACAGGATTGGACGTCGCCATGATGCCCTTTGAAAAACTGGGAATAGTGGCGGGACGCGGGGATCTGCCGCTAAAGGTCGCTCAACGCGCCAGCGGCATGGGGGTGGATGTCACAGTCCTGATCCTGAAGGATCAGGCTGATCCGTCCTTGTATCAGGAACAATATGCCTGTCACGTTATTCGTATGGGGGCCGCCCAGGCATCCATCGATCTGGTCCGCAGTCTTGGCATTCGTGATCTGGTCTTTGTTGGCGCGGTCAATCGTCCATCCCTCTTTGAGCTTCGTCCGGATAAAAAGGCACTGACCATCGTGGGCAGCAGCCTTATGAAATTGGGCGATGACGGGCTTCTACGCTCCGTGATAACCTATCTGGAAGAGAAAGAGGGGCTGTTTGTTCATCCCATCCATACCATTCTGGATGATATCATGCCGGAATCTGGACAATTGGGCGCGCTTGCGGTGCCATTGGACGTACAGCCTGATATCGATAAAGGATGCGCGGTTTTGAACGCCATGGCCGGACTGGATATCGGTCAGGCGGTCGTGGTTCAGAATGGCGTAATCCTGGGCGTCGAAGCAGCGGAAGGGACCGATGCTCTTATTAATCGCTGCGGTCATTTGAAGCGCGCGGGGCAAGAAGGCGGCCATGGACCCGTTCTGGTGAAATTGAGCAAGCGGCAACAGACAGAGCGCGCCGATTTGCCGACCATTGGACCAGATACCATCAGCGCCGCCGCAAGGGCGGGGTTTTCCGGTGTGGTCATTCAGGCGGGCCGCAGCCTGTTGGTGTCTAAGGCTGAGACGATTGCGGCCGCGGATTCTGCTGGTTTGTTTCTATTGGCTGTGACGGATGGGGACGACACAAAGTGACGCTGCCGTCGCGCCCCTTGAAGGTCTTCATATCCGCCGGCGAAGTTTCCGGCGACATTCTGGGGGGGCGGTTGATTGCCGCCCTGAAAAAGCTATCGCCCCAGGGCATTGAACTGCAGGGGATTGGCGGACCGGAAATGGAAAAGGAAGGGCTGCACAGCCTGTTTCCCCTATCCGATTTGGCGATCATGGGGGTGATCGAGATCCTGCCACATATCCCGAAACTGAAGCGCCGGATTGCCCAGGCGGCCCAGGCGGCCATCCGCTTTGATCCAGATGTTATGGTGACGATTGATGCGCCTGGTTTCAACAAGCGCCTGGCGCGCGCCTGCGGGGCCACAGTATGGCCCAAAGTCCATTATGTAGCGCCCACGGTCTGGGCCTGGCGACCAAAGCGGGTCTTTGCGTTCAAGGCCTTGTTCGACCGCTTGCTGTGCCTGTTGCCGTTCGAACCGCCCTATTTTGAGGCTGTTGACCTGAAAGCAGACTTTGTTGGCCATTCCATTCTGGAAAGTGGTGCCGACACAGGGAATGGCCCCGGGTTTAGAAAGCGATTTAGCATTGCCTCTGATGCATCGGTGCTGTGTGTCCTGCCAGGGTCCAGACGTGGCGAAATGGAGCGACTGCTGCCCGTGTTTAAGGATGCTGTCGCAGAAACACAGATAAAACATCCAGGTTTGCACGTGATTATCCCGGCTGTGCCGCATCTGGTACAGGCAATTAAGGCACAAGCAGCAGATTGGCCGGTTGATGTGACTGTTCTGGAAGATCAGTCGCAGAAATATGATGCTATGGCCGCGTCAAATGCGGCGCTGGCAGCGTCTGGTACCGTCGCCCTGGAATTGGCATTGGCGCGGGTGCCAACGGTTATTGCCTACAAGATCAATGGGCTGACCCATTTTCTGGTGCGGCGCTTGATCAAAACACAATATGCCCATTTGCTGAACATTCTGGCCCAACGCGAAATTGTGCCGGAACGCATTCAAAGTGACTGTCTGGCAGGCCAATTGGCCCAGGATATTGATGCCCTTTTGGGGCCATCCGGCACGCAACAGGCGTCACTGCTGGCACCCTATCTGGATCAGTTGAAACCATCAGGCGAGGATGCGCCAAGCGTGGCAGCCGCCCGCATGATCCTTGCCAGTCTGACCATAAAAAACGCGGCCCAACAATAAGTTGAGCCGCGCTCTTCATGTCAGATAATTGCGTATTAGCGCTTATCTATTTCGATAAAATCGCGACGGTCCGACCCCAGGAACAACTGACGCGGACGCCCGATCTTCTGATGCGGATCTGCGATCATTTCATTCCATTGGGCGACCCAGCCGGTGGTGCGGGCCAGGGCAAACAGAACCGTAAACATGCTGGTCGGGAAGCCGATTGCCTTCAGAATGATGCCTGAATAGAAATCGACATTCGGGAACAGCTTGCGGCTGACAAAATACTCATCTTCCAGCGCGATACGCTCCAATTCCTGAGCGATTTCCAGCAGGGGATCATTCACGCCCAGTTCGGCCAGCACTTCATCACAGCTCTTCTTCAGAACGCCTGCGCGTGGATCATAATTTTTATAGACACGGTGACCAAAGCCCATCAGGCGGAAAGGATCATCTTTGTCCTTGGCACGCTCAATGAATTTGGGGATGTTCTTCACATCGCCAATCTGTTCCAGCATATTCAGAACAGCTTCGTTTGCGCCGCCATGGGCAGGCCCCCACAAGGACGAGATACCAGCGGAGATACAGGCAAAGGGGTTGGCCCCGGAAGAGCCTGCAATGCGTACCGTTGATGTCGACGCATTCTGCTCATGGTCCGCGTGTAGAATGAAAATTCGGTCCATCGCCCGTTCAACCGCCGGGGACAGGACATAGTCTTCCGCCGGCACACCAAAAGTCATGCGCATGAAATTTGCGGTATAGCTCAAGCTGTTATCGGGATACATGAACGGCTGGCCGATTGGATATTTAAACGCCATCGCCGCAATAGTCGGCATTTTCGCGATCAGCCGGTGAGAGGCGATCATGCGCTGTGCCGGATCATTAATATCCGTGGAGTCATGATAGAACGCGCTTAATGCGCCAACCACACCGACCATAATGGCCATCGGGTGGGCATCGCGCCGGAAGCCGCGATAGAAATACAGCAGTTGTTCATGCACCATCGTGTGATAGGTGATGGTGTGCTTGAACGTCTCGTTTTCCTTCTTATTGGGCAATTCCCCATGCAACAGCAAATAGCAGACTTCCATGAATTCACAGTTTTCCGCCAGATCTTCGATTGAATAGCCGCGGTGCAGTAGAACACCTTCGTCACCATCAATATAGGTGATCGCGCTGTCGCAAGAGGCGGTAGAGGTGAAACCTGGATCATAGGTGAAATAGCCGGTCTGGCCATAAAGCTTCCGGATGTCGATCACTTTGGGACCGACAGACCCGCTCATTACAGGCAATTCCCAGCTCTTGCCCGTCGCGTTATCGGTCAGGGTCATTGTATGCTGTTTTTTATCGCTCATGCTGGAACCTCCTAATTATCAATGTGCCCAATCTCTGTTACCGTGTGCCCCATGAGTGTAGGGCAGGGCTGAATATGAGCATTATCTTCGCTTCGGTGCGGAACAGTACAAGGTAATGACGCAGCGCACAATATGGCGAAAGTGCCTACAAATTTATGACTCTGCTGGAACTGCGGCAATCCTGGCCAAACACTCATCACGTCCCAGGACAAACAGCACTTCCATCAGGTCAGGAGAGGCATTGCTGCCCGTTACAGCCCCCCGGATCGGTTGAGCGACCTTGCCAAAGCCAAGGCCTTTCGCGTCGCAATAGGCCTGCATCGCATCATGTAAGGACTCGGTTGTCCAGGGCGACAGGGTGGATAAGACCTGATCGGCAAAATCCTTGGCGATTGCCGGGCCATCGCCCGAAACCAGTTTTGCCGCCTTCGGATTTTCCAAGGGGAAATGGGGGCGTTGAACATAAAACCGCGCAGCATCGGCCAGTTCAGGAAGTGTGCTGGCCCGCTGTGTCAGGCCGGGCATGCCCGCTGCCAGGCGTTCAATCATATCCGCATCATCAGAAACATTCAGGGCAGGGGCGATCATTCTGGCCAATCGCACCGGATCGGATTGCCGCAGGTAATGAGCATTCAGGTTTTGCATACGCTGAAAATCCATGCGAGACGGCGACCGACCCACCGCATCCATATCAAACCAGGCGATTGCCTGTTCTTCCGAGATGATTTCCTCATCCCCATGGGACCAGCCCAGGCGCAGCAGATAATTTTTCAGGGTTTCCGGCAGATAGCCCATTTCCCGATACTGCTCCACCCCCAAAGCGCCATGCCGCTTGGACAGTTTCGCCCCATCTGGACCATGGATCAGGGGGATATGGGCAAAGGCTGGGACAACCCAACCGGCCGCAAGGAACAGATGGTGCTGGCGGAAGGCATTGACCAGATGGTCATCCCCCCGGATCACATGGGTGACACCCATATCGTGATCATCTACGACAACAGACAGCATATAGGTCGGCGTGCCATCGCCCCGCAACAGGATGAAATCATCCAATTGATCATTTTCAATCGTCACATCGCCTTGTACCAGGTCGTGGATCGTCGTGCTGCCGCCATCACGGGGCATTTTGATCCGGATTACCGGATCAACGCCTGCCGGTGCAGTCGCCGGGTCCCGGTCCCGCCAGGTCCCGTCATAGGGTGTCTTGCGGCCTTCGTCCTTCATTCTCTCGCGCATCGCGACCAGTTGATCTGGTGTGCAATAACAGTAATAGGCATGTCCTTTAGCCAACAGATCACGGGCAACCTGGGCATGGCGCGCGGCCTGGCTGGATTGCATCAGAATGTCGCCGTCGCCTTCTAGGCCAAGCCAGGACAGGCCGTCCTTGATCGCGTCTATCGCTTCCTGGCTGGAGCGTTTCTGATCGGTATCTTCGATGCGCAGCTTGTACTGGCCGCCATGATGACGGGCAAACAGATAGTTGAACAGGGCCGTACGCGCGCCGCCAATATGCAGAAATCCGGTCGGAGAGGGGGCAAAGCGCGTAACAACAGTCATGGTCACTCCTAAAATGAGATCGTGATTTAGCAAATGCGTGTGTCCTTTAGCACAGCAGCCACCTGTTGGGCAAAGCCTGGAAAAGTATCTCGCCAGTCATGACCTGTCGCTTTATGGTGGCATTCTGGCGGGGGGACACCATGAACAGCGGTCATTTTAAAGGCCAGAACGCAGCGTCGTTTATGCGGCGGGATAATACCTTTTCTGCCCGTTTTTGGCAGAATGCCCTTGCTGCAACCCTGGCCGGCGAGCGGGACCGGTGGGCTTTGTGGTGCCCTGTCTTCTTTGGCATTGGTATAGCCGCATACTTCTCCCTACCCATAGAGCCACCGCTTTTGCCCCTTGTATTCTGCGGCGTCCTGGCAGGCCTGATCACAGGTGTGGCGCATTGGATGGGGGCGCCACGCCTTTCTGGAATTCTGATTCTGTTGCTGTTTGCCCTATTCGGACTGACCTATAGCGTATGGAAAACGCACTGGGTGGCCGCCCCGGTTCTGGAACGCGCGCAGGTCTATCCTGGCATGAGTGGCCGAGTTGCCGCCGTCGAGACATTCCCGGACGGTGCCCGCATTCGTCTGAAGGATTTAGACTTCGGCTGGCGCGGGCGGGGCGATCCAGTCCCCGAAGTCGTGCGCATTAAGCTTCGGGCGGGGGCATATCCTGGAATTGGAGATCGGGTCCGCCTTATGGCCCGACTATCGCCCCCGCCCAGACCTTCTTATCCAGGCGCTTATGATTTCGCCCGTGTGGCCTGGTTTGATCGATTGGGCGCTGTCGGGTTCAGCCTGTCGGATTGGGAAAAGGTTCCGCGCCTTTCAGAACCCGATCTATGGGAAACAGCCCATATAGCGATACAGCAAACCAGAATGGATGTTTCCGCCGCGTTGCAGGCTGCCCTGCCTGGCATACGGGGCGGGGTCATGGCCGCCCTGTTGACCGGGGATCGCGCCGCCGTGCCTGAACCAATTCTGGAAGACCTGCGCCAATCCGGACTGGCCCATCTGCTGGCTATCTCCGGGCTGCATATCGGCATGATCGCCCTGATCGTTTTTGTGACCTTGCGTTTCCTTCTTGCCCTGCGGGAATCTTGGGCACGCGATCGCCCAATCAAAAAATGGGCTGCTTTCGGGGCGTTAATCGCATCTTTTGGCTATCTGTTGCTTTCCGGCGCGACGGTTCCAACCCAACGGGCTTTTCTTATGACCGGCCTTGTTCTGGTGGCAGTGTTGACCGATCGACAGGCGATTTCCATGCGTTTGGTCGCCTTTGCAGCCATGGTGGTGTTGTTGATCGCGCCGGAAGGCCTGATCGGCCCCAGCTTCCAGTTATCTTTTGCCGCCGTGATTGCCCTGGTCGCTGTTTATGAAAGCTATCGATTTGGGGGTGGGAAACAGGATGGGGCGCGCGGATGGAGCAGAAAGGCGGCCTTCTATATGGCAGCGGTGTGCCTGACCACGGTGATCGCCGGGGCGGCGACCGCCCCTTTTGCGATCCATCATTTCGGCAGGATTGCGCATTATTCGGTCCTGGCCAATCTCGTCGCTGTGCCAATTGTCACCTTTTGGGTGATGCCCATGGGGCTGTTGAGCCTGTTGGTGATGCCCTTCGGCCTGGAAGCATGGCCCTTATCGGCGGCGGGATGGGGGATCGATGCGGTGCTGACCATCGCCCATTGGGTCGCGACGTTACCCGGTGCCACTGGACACTTGCCCCCCATGACCGGTTGGGGCCTGATTTGTGTCACGTTGGGCGGGTTATGGGCGGCAATCTGGCGGCATCGGTGGCGATATCTGGGGGCGCCTTTTGTGATCGCCGGATTGGCCTCTCCCCTGTCACAGCCAACGCCTTTGGTGCTGTTCCATGAAACTACGGATCAGGCTGCGATCATCTGGCAGGGCAAACTATGGGTCCAGTCCACACGGCGCGATAAATTCACCCTGTCGGTTTGGCAGGAAAAGACGGCGCTTCCGCTGGGCGGGGATTGGCAGGATCTGATGGCCTTGCGGGAAACCCCATTGCATTGTGATCCTTTGGGATGCAGCCTGAACATTACCCTGTCAGACGGTCGGGCAGGGGTGTTTGCCTTTACCCAGGACCCAAGGGCGGTTGCCGAAGATTGCCTGCAGGCCGATGTGACCCGGCTGCCCATCGTCCCGCATCCCAGCCTGTGCCGGGAACGTGCCGCGATCACTCCCGCCGATCTGTATCGCGATGGCGTGCATGTATTCTATGACAGCAAGCCAGCCCTTGGCGTGGAAACGGTTGAGGCAGCGCGGGGACACAGACCCTGGACCAAATCCGGGTTAACCAGCCAACGGTCCGTGGATTAGTATTTCCGCAGCAAACCGACCAGCCGACCCTGAACATTTACCTGATCGGGGCGATAAATCCTGGTTTCGTAATTCTGGTTGGCGGGTTCCAGGGCGACGCTTTCCCCCTTGCGGCGCAGGCGTTTCAGGGTGACTTCCATCCCTTCAACCAGCGCGACGACAATATCGCCATTGCTGGCATGTTCCGTGCGCTCAATGATTACAGTATCCCCGTCCAGGATTCCGGCATCGATCATCGAATCCCCTTCAACCTCCAGGGCATAATGATCGCCGCGGCCCAACAGGGTGGCGGGCACATCAACCAGCATGGAATGATCGCGCAGCGCCTCAATCGGTGTTCCGGCAGCGATCCGGCCATACAGGGACAATTGAACGGTGTTACCGCCGCCGCGCATCATGGATCGTTTGCTGCCAATTTCCTTCTGGCGCAGCATTTCGACGCGGCGATTGCGGATCGGCAACTGCTCCGGCGTCGAATTCTCAGGCAAGCGCACAACTTCCAAGGCGCGGGCGCGGTTGGGCAGGCGTCGCAGGAATCCACGCTCTTCCAGCCCTGTGATCAGGCGGTGAATCCCAGACTTCGATTTCAGGTCCAATGCCTCTTTCATTTCTTCGAAAGAAGGGGATACCCCCGAAACTTGAAGTTTGTCGTGAATGAACATCAGGAGTTCATATTGTTTCCGGGTCAGCATCTTGTTCTTCTCCTGTTCATGGGGCGCAATGGCGCTCAGACCGTGATTACCTGTTCTATGGACTAATTTTGTTCGCACTCTGTGTCAAGGGGTAAAATTAGAACATATGTTCTCTTTAGCGGGTATATGTTCCCCTAAAAGCTAAGATACCCACCAGAAAACAGCATGATTTCAACCGGTTGCCCCATTACTGCCGGAGGAGCATGTGGCAGGCGTCGCACCAGGCAATCCGCCGCTGCCAGACGGCGCATCATGGAACTGTCCTGACGCTGAAAAGGCTCCGCCACCAGAAAACCATCCGAATCGCGTCGCAGGGTTGCGCGCATGTAATCTTCCCGCTGATCGTTCTGGCCAAGTTCAACGCCCAAACGCGCTGTTTCGAAGGCCGGGTCTGTATCTTTCATGCCGGCAAGGCGCGCCAGGGCAGACTGTCCAAACAACAGAAAGCAGACCAGCGCAGAGACCGGATTGCCCGGTAACCCCAACATCGGCATTTCGTTTAACAGGCCAAACATCAGGGGCTTGCCGGGTCGCATAGCAATCTTCCAGAAATCCAGCTTCAGGCCGACATCCTGCAACACACTGCCGACAAGATCATGCTTACCGACCGAGGCGCCCCCCGTCGTCAACAGCAGGTCATGACCGGCGGCATGATGAGCCAGGGCTTTCAGCGCCTCCGGATTATCCGCCGCAATGGGCAGCAGCGTTGGTGCACCGCCTGCCGCTGTAATCGCAGCCGCCAGGGCGGGTCCATTGGAACTGACAATCTGATTGGGTCCCAGCGGATCGCCCGGCATGGCAATTTCATTTCCCGTCGAGAGGATCGCAATGCGGGGTTTACGATATACCGACAGCCAGGGAATGTTCATTCCGGCGATTGTGCCAATATCCCGCGCGGTCAGGCGATAGCCTGCGGGTATTAACTCATCGCCTTGGGCAAAATCCAACCCGGCCTTGCGCACATAGGTGCCTATCCGCGCGCCTTCCCGGATGGTGACGGTGCCGGTCTGTTCGTCCGCATCCGCGTCTTCCTGAATGACGATCGTATCGGTGCCGGCGGGCAGGGGGGCACCGGTAAAAATCCGCACACAATGACCGGCAGGCACCTCTGTTTCATAAGATGCGCCTGCTGCAACCTCCGCAACGACTTTCAGCGATACCGGCACCGTCTGGACATCCGCGCCACGCACCGCATAGCCATCCATGGCAGATACGTCCTTAGGAGGCTGCGTGCGACGCGCCAGCAAAGGAGAGGCCGTGACCCGGCCAAGCGCCTGATCCAGTGATATGGTTTCAATCCCAACCGGCGTCAGGGCTGACCGAATGCGTTCACGGGCCTCAGCGACGGAAATCATCAGGAATTTGTCTCCGCAACCCGATACTCGCCTGATTTGCCCCCCGCTTTATGAACCAGATGGATATCTGTAATTTGCATCGCCTTATCAATCGCCTTGACCATATCATAGACGGTCAGTGCGGCCACGGACACCGCAGTCAGGGCCTCCATTTCCACACCGGTTCGGCCTTTCAGCTTCGCCGTGGCTTCAATCCTGACCCCAGAAATCTCCTCATCCAGGCTCAGGAAAACCTTTACCGATGTCAGGGCAAGGGGATGACACAGCGGGATTAAGTCCGGCGTGCGCTTTGCCCCCATAATGCCTGCCAATTGCGCGACGGTCAGGGGATCGCCCTTTTTCACGCGGCCCTCCTTGATCGTCGCCAGGGTTTCCGGCGCCATGCGCACCAGACCACGGGCCGTTGCTGTGCGTTCGGTCTCCCCCTTGTCGGAGACATCGACCATCACCGCATTGCCGTTCGCGTCAAAATGGGTCAGTTCTGCCATGGTCAGGCTGCCTGTGCACGGGTCAACAGGGCCAGCGTAGCAGCCGTCACGTCGTCCTGACGCATCAGAGATTCGCCAACCAGAAAGCGCATCGCGCCGACTTTCTCCATCCGTGCCAGATCAGCCGGGCCGTATAAACCACTTTCCGCCACAAGAACCTTGCCCTCAGGTACCATTTCAGACAGTTCCTCAGTAACTTTAAGATCCACCTCTAAAGTTTTGAGATTGCGGTTATTTATGCCGAGAAGAGGGGACTTTAGCTGCAAGGCACGCTGCATTTCTTCCTCATTATGGACTTCGATCAGGACATCCATACCCAGTTCATGGGCCAGGGTTTCCAATTCAATCGCAACCTTGTCCGTCAGGGCTGCCATAATCAGCAGGATGCAATCGGCCCCCAAGGCGCGCGATTCATAGACCTGATAGGGGTCCAGCATGAAATCCTTGCGCAGAACCGGAAGGGTCACGGCCATGCGGGCTGCGCTGAGATACTGATCCTTACCCTGGAAATAGGGTTCGTCCGTCAGGATGGACAGACAGGCCGCACCGCCTTTCTGATAAGCCCGGGCCAGGGCAGCAGGCGCAAAATCAGCCCGTATCAGCCCCTTGGACGGCGATGCCTTCTTGATTTCGGCAATCAGCGCATAGTCACCCGCCGCAACCTTTTTCCTCAATGCTTCAGCGAATCCGCGCGGTGCAGGGGCGGTTTCGGCCTGGGCACGAATATCCGCCTCTGGCACAGCCTTTTTGCGGGCCTTGATATGGTTGCGCTTGTCAGCACAGATTTTGGCCAGGACGTCGCTCATCCGGCTTTTCCCTCTTTTGGATAATCATTGGTAACAGCCACAAGGGTTGTCAGCACCTGTCTGGCACGGCCTGAATCGATGCTATCGGCCGCTTGTGTCGCGCCGTCTTTCAAATCTTTGGCCTTACCAGCAATCAGCAATGCAGCCGCTGCATTAAAGACCACAATATCACGATAGGCCGACGGCGTCCCGTCCAGTAAGGCCGTGATGGCCCCCGCATTATGCTCCGGCGTGCCACCCAGCAGGTCGTTCAACGCCGCGACCGGCAAGCCAATGTCCGCTGGGGAGATGTCAAATGTGGTGACTTTCCCGTTTTCCAGCGAGGCGACCCGAGTAGGGCCGGTCGTGCTGATCTCGTCCATACCGCTGTGCCCATGCACGACCCAGGCGCGCTCTGCCCCCAAATCTCCCAGGGTTTCTGCCATTTTTTCAATAAATTCAGGACGGAAACAGCCGATCAGATAGCGCTTCACCAAGGCCGGATTGGATAAGGGCCCCAAAATGTTGAAAATTGTGGGAACGCCCAGTTCCACCCGGGTCGGCATGACATTGCGCATCGCCCCGTGGTGGCGCGGGGCAATCATGAATCCAATGCCCGCTTCCTTGATGGCCCGTTCGATATTGGGGAAGGGACAATCCAGATCGACACCCAACTGGCCCAACGCATCCGCTGTGCCTGATTTGGAGGAGGCGGCACGATTGCCGTGTTTGGCAATGGGCACACCACACCCCGCAACGACCAGGGCCGCAGCGGTCGAGACATTCAGTGTTCCCAGCTTGTCGCCGCCCGTTCCGACGATATCCATGGCATTATCCGGCGCATGAATACGCGACACCTTGGCGCGCATGGTCCGTGCCGCCCCAGTGATTTCCTCCACGGTTTCACCGCGCAGGCGCAGGGCCGCCAGGAATCCGCCCATCTGGGACGGGGTCGCGTCGCCCGACATGATAATGTCAAACGCGCGCTCTGCCTCTGGCACGGTCAGGGTTTCGCCGCCAACGACTTTCCCGATCAGTTGTTTCATATCCTGCAGGTCGGCTGCCATGCCAAATCCCCCTAATTCCGCGTTCTTTTCAGGAAATTGGCCAATATCTCATGACCATGTTCCGACGCAATGCTTTCTGGATGAAATTGCACGCCGTGCAATGGATAGGTTTTATGCTCCATGCCCATGATCACGCCATCATCGGTGCGCGCGGTCACGGTAAAACAGTCCGGTAAATCCCGTTCCGACACGACAAGGCTGTGATAGCGCGTTGCCTTCAGCCGATCCGGCAGGCCTTCAAACAAACCTTGCCCGGTATGAGAGACTTCAGAGACCTTGCCATGCATGGGGGCAGGGCCGCGCTCAACCGTCGCACCATAAGCGTAGCCGATGGATTGGTGCCCCAGGCAGACCCCCATCAAAGGCACATTGTTTTCTGCCGCCGCCTTGATCAAGTCCAGGCAGATGCCAGCCTTTGGCGGATCGCAGGGGCCAGGCGAAATGACAATGCCTTGCGGCTTCAGACCGATCGCCGTTTCAACATCAATCCTGTCGTTGCGATATACCTCACACTCCGCCCCCAGATCGCCCAAAAAATGGACCAGATTGTAGGTGAAGCTGTCATAGTTATCGATCAAGAGATACATAGGCCCAATCCGAGCGGGTAAGGACCTATCGGCCCACAAGTGATAAGATGTTCGCGTTATAGCAAGCGTTCCGGCATGGGAAAAGACATCTGGCAAAGGATCGGCCCCAACGCCCTGTCTGAGCTGTAAAGAGTAACCGCAGAGAGCGCTGAGGAGGCGCCAAGGACGCGGAGGGGGTGGTGCTTGCAGAAAGGCACCCTTCGAGACGCTGCGCTCCTCAGGGTGAGTGCACGTTTTATGTGTCCACATTCTCACCCCCCTCACAGGTCTCATCCTGAGGAGGTGCTGCATCGGCGTATCCATTATCAGAATCGTCACCCCGGACGTGATCCGGGGTCCAGAGCGGCAGGCTCAAAGTGTGCGTGTGGCCCTGGATGCCCGCCTGCGAGGATATGACGGGGAGGGGGCGGTGCGTGCAGAAAAGCACCCGTCGAGACGCTGCGCTCCTCAGGGTGAGTGCACGTTTTATGTGTCCACATTCTCACCACCCGCACAGATTTCATCCTGAGGAGGGGCTGTATCGGCGTATCCATCATCAGCATCGTCACCCCGGACGTGATCCGGGGTCCAGAGCGGCAGGCGCGATTGATGCGTGTGGCCCCGGATACCCGCCTGCGCGGGGGCATGACGGGGAGGGGGGGTGCTTGCAGAAAGGCACCCTTCGAGGCGCTGCGCTCCTCAGGGTGAGTGCACGTTTTATGTGTCTATATTCTCACCACCCTCACAGATTTCATCCTGAGGAGGGGCGGTATCGGCGTATCCATCATCAGCATCGTCACCCCGGACGTGATCCGGGGTCCAGGGCGGCAGGCGCGATTGATGCGTGTGGCCCTGGATACCCGCCTGCGCGAAGGGGCTTGACCTTAGGGTCGGACGGGATCAGATGTCCGCGCCTTGCCTTTATTCATCCTTCGGCTTTAGACTCAGCGACCACGGCATCTGGCATTCTTGGCCAGGCACAGATTTTGGAAAAGCCTTATGGCGACAGCTTCAAGAAAAAAAGGCAAGGGGGCGTCTGGCGCGCGCATTCATCACGCAGCGCATCGTCTGCCTTGGTTCCGGACAACCCGGTTTCTCTACAGCGCCGTTGTCGGCGGGGTTTTGGTTATTGGCATCCTGGTGGGGACCGGCTTGGGTTTATGGTTGGGCCCCTCTGAAACCGTGCCATCTCCCCAATCCACGGTTCAGATCAATCAGAACGATATTGACGAAGCGACCCTGCCCAAAGGCCCGCCTTTACCTGTCATCGTACAGGGGTCAGAAACCGCGAAACGACTGTATGAAGAAAGTCTGGCAAACCAACCAGAAGCATTGCGCCCGGACCCGAATGAGGCCCCAAAACAGGCAGAAAAACCTGCCCTGGTCACCCCGATTCCTGCACCCGCCGCGCCAGTGCCAGCCCCGGAGCTATCTGTACCGGAACCCGCGGCCCCAGAGAACCGAAACTCTGAAAACGGATTGCCCGACGCGCCCGCTTTGGCGCCTCCCGGTCCGATGGCGGATCCAGATACCTGGCTTGCCAATGCCGTCCCACTGACGCCCATTCCCGGTATGCCCATGATCGCCCTGATTTTTGATGATCTGGGCATTGATCAGGCGCACAGCAGGGAGGCAATCAATCTGCCAGCACCGCTGACCCTGGCGTTTCTGACCTATGGTCATCATTTACAGGAAATGGTTTCCGCAGCGCGCCAAAGGGGACATGAAATTCTGGTTCATATGCCCATGGCTCCGCTGGACCTTGGCGTTGATCCCGGCCCCAATGCATTACAAAAGGAATTGGGACCCCAGGAAATCCTGCGACGACTGGATTGGGGCCTTTCCCAGTTTTCCGGCTATGTCGGGATCAACAATCATATGGGCAGCCGTTTCACGGCGGATTCGGAGGGGATGCGCCTTGTCCTGAGCGAATTAAAGCGACGCGGTTTGATTTTCGTCGATTCAGTTACAACCTCGGACTCTAAAGGATACAGCACTGCCGCCGCGCTGGGGATGCCATACGCCGTGCGGGATGTGTTTCTGGACAACACAATCGATACCGATGCGATCCGCAAGCAGTTAAGCCGGGTTGAAGAGACTGCCAAGCGCCAAGGCTATGCCATCGCCATTGGTCACCCGCATCCCGAAACATTGGCGGTTGTGTCAGAATGGATGAAGACAGCACGTGAACAGGGATTTCAACTTGTCCCGGTCTCCACCATTGTGCGCCTGCAACAAATCTCGCCACGCAGTTAGGAATTGAACAATGTTAACCGTCTGGGGTCGAAAGACCTCATCAAATGTCCAAGCCCTAATGTGGTGCATCGGGGAGCTGGGCCTTGCCTATGAACGCCATGACATCGGCCATAATTTTGGCGGCACCGATACCGACGCGTTCTTTCAACTCAATCCTAATCGCGCCATTCCCGTGTTGCAGGATGGGACAAATCCGCCACTGTGGGAAACTGGAGCGATCTTGCGCTATCTGGCCACGCGTTATGCAGACAACGCCTTCTGGCCCAAGGAATTGCTGGCCCGGACAGAGGTGGACCGATGGGCCGAATGGTCCAAAATCAATGTCGCCATGGGCTTTACTGTCCCGATCTTCTGGCGTCTGATCCGCACGCCAAAGGACCAAGTCGACCCTATGGCCATTCACCAATCTGTCGCCGCTCTGGAAGAAAAACTGGTTATCGCGGATGCAAGACTAAAAGATCAGGCCTTTCTGGTCGGGGACAGCTTGACCCTTGCCGATATCCATTTCGGCCATGTCCTGTATCGGTATTTCGATATCGATATTGACCGCACCGACTTACCAAATATTGCCCGCTATTATGCCCGCCTGACCGAACGCCCCGCCTATCAGGCGCATGTCATGGTGTCCTATGATGTTTTTCTGCAACCCGATTCATAAATTGAAGGAGATGTTTTAAGGGGTGGTTCGTGTGACATCATGGTAATGCCCCATGTTTAGAAGGGCATCGACATGCGCACCGAAACGCGACTGTCCCCGGCAATTGGCGCAGCATTGTCAGCGTCACTGATGCCCGACATCATATGTTCTACCGCGACCTGACTTGAGAAACGGCCTCTGTCAAAACCAACACCTGCCTGCAGTCGCTGATTGCCATATTCGTTCAGGTCGCTTGAGAAGGACGGTGTGAGAATGCCCACTTGTTGTCCGTCTTGATTTGTTAGAGCAAAGCCATAGGTGATGGTTCCGCCGATGGTGTATTGGGTGTAATCGGATCGCCCGGCAAGATAACTGCCTTCGAGGGCAGCATTGAGCCCTATGGCGCTTTCGAAAAGGCGAACCCCGCCGCCGATATTGAACGCGTTTTTGTCATTGTTGGTTTCATCGGTAAAATCATAAATCAGGCCAGTTTCAAGGAATGGCGTTATGGTCAGGCTTTGAGTGGGCGTGAATCTATAGGCGGCCTCAATGGCCGGTTTGATCTGGCGGGTGTTGGACGTTGTTTCGCCAACCGCCGTACCGTCACTTTCGCGATAGCCATCAACGGTTTTACGGGCGGCAATGAAGGCCATTGACGGTGTCAGGGATACCGGCAGAGTGTCATGCGCCTGGATCCGATAGGATGTGCTAAGTGCCGCATACCACATGTCAGATTCTGTCGTGCCGAAGGTCGTACTATTCCCTCGTGTAACACCAATGTCACCAATGCCATACCCGGCTTCAGCGACGATGTTCAGGTTTGGCATCGGACGATAAATGACATAGGGCGATGCGGTCCAACCGGTTTCCTTATAGCTGCCATTGTTGAAGGCCGTACTCAGATCAGTATCGGTGTAGCCAAGTGACAGGCCCGCTATCAGGGCATCGGCGAATTTGTAATCCAGCCCAACACTGTAGCCCCAGACATCGCCGTCATAGCTGTTGTTCGTTGCGCCATTGACATAGTTACTCTCGACCGAGGTAAAGGATCCATGACCCCACACTGTGAAGGGCGATTCACTTTGCAATGCGGATCGCCCATCAATGTCGCTGACCCCGCCAATATCACCATTATTTCCCGGGTCTGCAGGGCCAAGACCAAGCATGTTCATGCCATGACCAGTGGAACTATCAAAGCTGCCCATCATTGCCATCAGCCGCAACGCCTCGTTGCGGTCGGTGATGCTATCAGGATCATCACTGGCGGTGGCGCCAGTCAGGCCGGTACGATGGGTGCCGGTTTCGCGCATTGAAGGGGGAGGGCGTTGTACGTTATCCGTGCTGGAATTGTTGTCAGTACTGATTGCCGATGAGACGCGCGACGCGATGTTCCGTTGAATAACCGTGGTTTGGGATCGCGAGACAGCGCTGATAACGGCTGCTGTGGTGCTGGCGGAAGATGTTGATGCCTTGATGACCGGTTCTGTTCCGGCAACACAGTTCCCAGTAAAGCTGTAAAGCGCGGTTGTGCCGGAGGCATTCCAAAAAAGCCGACCGTCTGTTGTATCAGCTGGGATTTGGATGGTGAGGGTGACGGTTTCGCCGGTGGTGGTGCTTCCCGCCGTGGCGGAGCGAGAATTGGCGGCGTTATTGTTGTCCGTATAGGTGTAGGTATAATTGTTTGGCGATGCGCCGGAATTATGTGTGAATGTGATCTTGGCCACTTCCCAGGCGCTAAAAGCTACGTTGGTGGCTAATAAGCCGTCGTTGTTGGGGTTTGTCACATTCCAAGCAGTGCACCCAGCGCTGATTGCGAAGGCACTGTTGACCAAAGGCAGTGAAAGACCAAAAAAGGCAAATGCACAGCCGAGTTTTCGAGTCCACGTTTTCAAGGCAATAATGTTCTTTAACACAATAATACCGATCTAAACGTGTATTGAAGCGCCCACCCCAAAATCTCAGTGATTGAATATTTTAATGAAGCGCTTCAAGAAGAATGTCAATTAAAACAAAAATTTATCGTTTGATGCCTTGTAACGAGCATCGGGTTTCTCTGGAGCATTCCGTTGTCAGTGCTGGAGAAGCTCATTTTTATAAATATATATAAAGTTGTATATGATATAATGAGAATTTTTATAGGGGATCAATTATGATTAAAGATGAGACCTGCAAACTCATTATTAAACTGAAAATCGAGTATTATGCGTTTAATTGATCTTTACGTGCTGATCGCGGTAAGTCTGGATTTGGCCCGGGAACGGTATCAGCGAATGGGGTTTACCGTTACGCCAAATGGTGTTCACCCCTTTGGGACCTATATGGTCGTGTTTCCGTCCGAACGCCGGATCATATCGCAATAGAATATGGCATAGAACAAACCCTGGGCGACACGGAACTGCGACATAGAGGGTTGATATTCGACGTCGATAATTTAGGGGCGGTCGAAAACCTGTTCAAGCGGAATCAAGTGCGCTTCAATCGTCACAATGACCGTCTTATCGTCCCATCCCATTCCGAATGCGGGGCGTTTTTTGGTTTTGAAGACGTGTAAGAAACAACAAGCCCTCTAAGACTTCTTCTCCACACCTTTTGCGGCGTTCCAATGGCGGTCCAGTTCTGCCAGGGGGACATCTTCGACGCGTTTGCCCTCCGCTGCGACGGCGGCTTCTATCGCGCGGAATCGCATTTCGAACTTTCGGTTGGTGCGGGCCAGGGCTTTTTCGGGATCAACTTTCAGCATGCGGGCCAGATTGGCAGCGACGAACAGGATATCGCCCATTTCGTCCTCCAGCCGGTCGGGATCGCCGCCTTCAGCGATAACCTCTTTTAACTCATCGACTTCCTCCTCCAGATCGCGGAAGACTTCGCGGGGCTCTGACCATGTGAAGCCGACCCGTGCCGCGCGCTTGGAGAGTTTCTCTGCGCGGATCAGGGCGGGAAGGGCGCGGGCCACCCCGGACAGGGCGCTGTCATCTTGGCCTTTTTCGGCACGCTCCACAGCCTTGGTTTCCTCCCAGCTTGCCTTGACCTTGTCAGGTGTATCCGCGCCATCTGTTCCAAAGACATGCGGATGACGGCGGATCATCTTGTCCGTGATCGCGCCTGCGACCGCATCAAAATCGAAGCTGCCTTCCTCCTGTGCCATGCGGGCATGGAACACGACCTGCAGCAACAGATCGCCCAGTTCGTCCTTAAGGTCATTGCGGTCGCCGCGCTCGATCGCGTCTGCGACCTCATAGGCTTCCTCGATCGTGTAGGGGGCAATGCTGGTAAAGTCCTGTTGCAGATCCCAGGGACAGCCGCCGTTGGGATCGCGCAATCTGGCCATGACCGCCAACAGGCGATCAATATTGGATGTGTCGGTCATGGGGTTCCTTACAGATACCAGTCATATTCACGGGGCAGGGCGGCAGACAGCAGGTCTTTAAATTCATTCTCTTTCACGGTTTTGTACATCTGTACATAATCCGCCCCCAGATAGTCATTGAGAATGGGTGCATCCTCCAATCGCTCCAGAGCGTGCCAAATCGTCAATGGCAGGCGCGGGTCGACCTCTTCGCCGGCATTGCCCGCGCGTGCCTCACTGATCGGCTCCAACTTGTTCGATAGGCCATGATGAACGCCTGCCAGAACACTGGCCAGCGCCAGATAGGGATTGGCATCCGCGCCCGCGACCCGGTGTTCAATCCTTTTGGCCTGTCCCCGTCCGGATGGAATGCGGAAGGCGACAGATCGGTTGTCATAGCCCCAATCTAGTGTGACCGGCACAAACAGGTTGGGCGCGAACCGTCGGAACGCATTCAGATTGGGCGCAAAGATCGCCATGGATTCCGGCATTGCGGCCTGTAATCCCGCCATGGCCCGGCGCATCTGGATTTCATCCGTGTCCGTTTCTTCGTGGAAGATGTTATGCCCATCCTTGTCACAGAAGCTCATATGGACATGCAGGCCGGAACCGGACTCTTCCAGGAAGGGTTTGGACAGAAAGGTCGCTTCCATGCCAAAAGTCCGTGCCACGGCGCGCACGGTACGCCGCAGCAGGCAGGCATGATCAGCGGCCGCCATAGCATCAGCCACATGAGTCAGGTTCAATTCAAACTGCCCAGGGGCAAACTCACCCGACGCGATAGAGGCGGGGACACCTTGTAAGGCACAGGCATCGGTAATCGCCGTCAGGATCTCGGCATATTCTTCCAATGCCTCAATGCTATAAACCTGATTGGCCCGGGCCGGGCGGCCATTCAGCGGGGATTTAACGGGCAGGGGCCCGCCATCTTCCGCTCTGTCCATATCGATCAGATAGAATTCCAGTTCCAGTGCGACGACCGGTGTGATGTCCAGGTCCGCAAAGCGATCCACAACGCGACGCAGAATCTGGCGTGGCTCGAACGGGACAATATCGCCTGTCTGGGGCCGGCGCATTTCCAGCAGAACCTGTGCTGTGGGCTCTGATGCCCAGGCAACCGGGGCTAACGTGCCCGGGATGGGTAGGGCCAGCGCATCCGGGTCCCCATCCGAGACGCCAAGCCCCATCGGGTCGCTGGTATTGCCCGTCGCATCCAACAGCGACACCGCCGCACACATCGTCAGTCCATCTGCATACAGCTTGTCGATATCCTGGATCGGATAGCGCTTTCCCAGGGGAAATCCGCACAGATCAAAGATAAACGCATCTATATATTTCGTGTCGGGATGGGTGGACAGAAAGTCTTCAACTTCTTTCACTCTGATAGGCTTTGGCATAGGAAATGACCCATTCACAATGTCAGCTTTTGGTCAGTTTAGGGAGAATGATCAAACCCGTCGAGGCCTAGTCCAGACTTGATTGCCTATTCCGTGCTGACTTTAAGCGCGGGGCCTGGTTCGGCCTGAAACCAGAACACCTGCGAAAGTAATGACAGCCATCCCGATGAGAGTTGTGATCGAAGGGATTTCTGCGAAGAACAGGAACCCCCAGACGGCGGCAAAAACCAGATAGCTATAGTCAAATGTGGCGATGATCTGGGAGGGGGCGACCTGATAGGCCCGCGCCACCCCTAGGGAGAAAGACGCCGATAACAGCCCTAACAGCGCCATGATACCCCAGGCATTCATTGTCAGGGGTGTCCAACTGCCAAACAGAAAGTAGGAAAAGTCTCTAACCGTGTCAGTGACACCAATCGCTGCAATCAGAACCGTCGCCAGCGCCCCAATGAAGATGAAAGAGACATGCAGAGATGCGGCGAGGGTGAGGGCGCGTTCCCCCTGGCATTTATGGCGCGTCACAAGGCTGGCTAAGGAATAACACAATGCGCCCGCCAAGGGCATCAGGACGAACCAGGAGAAACTGTCGGTGCCGGGCCGTAAGATTATTGCGACGCCGACAAATCCGGACAGAACGCCCAGCCATTGTTTGACGGAAACGCGCTCTTTGAACAGCACCGCAGACAAAAGCGTTGTGAAGATCACATTGGTGTAAATCACCACGGCGGCCAGAGAGAGGTTTAGAACGGGAAGGGAGGCGTAGAATGACAACCAGGTCAATACCAGGAACAGGCTGCGTAACAGAACCCAGCCATAGTGCCTGGGCGCGACCGGGCCTCTGTTCCAATAGGCAAAGGCGCCCAGACAACAAAACGCGAAAACAGACCGGACGACAAATATCTGCCAGATCGTCAGATCGGCGCTAACATATTTTATCAGCGCATCGCCCAGCGCCATGATCACGTTGGACGCCAGGATCAGCACAATGCCCAATACCTGCTGATCAGGGACGCTGTGATCCGAGGGCCGGGTTGATGTGTTTGTCATGACGTCCGTTTCTGATCGCAGGATACCTTGTATGCTTAACGGCGTAGTTGGTTTCCGTTTTATTGGCAAGAGGGTGGCGCAAGGCAGTGGCCGACTCTTCCACGTATCTCTTTATATTAATCGTGATAATGTATATTATGGAAAATATATAAATACAAAACAAAACAGAATATACATTATAATTCAATCAATTATCCACTTTTTCTAAGAAACGTATTGAGGACTAGAAACTATAATTCACCGTCAAAGAAACGTTGTCGTTCCTGTCATAGCGCCCAAACTGAGTGCCTTCATTCCCGTGATATTCAACAAAGGAAATCATTGTCCATAAATTATCGTTGGGTTGATAGCGCGCAAAAACCTGGCTGGTGGAATCCCAGTCTTTTAAGGAATGACCGTGCATGCCCCCAAACTTCCATTCATCGTTCGCTTCAACTGTCAGCGACATCAGGACATTATTCGGGTTGGGTCGCGCCTCTTTCGAGGATGTATTGTAATCTGGATGATCCTGAAGACCGAACCGCCATTCTTTTGAATATTCAATAATTGGCGTGATCTCTTTCCAGCCGATTGAATTCGCAAATTGGGTTTCGCGATATTTCGCACCGATCAACGCGCGTGCAAAATCATCATCGGTATCTTCTTCTGCCCAATATGCCAGACCTTCGCCATAGAACTTCCAGGATCCCTGAACCAGCGCGCTGCCTGCAGAGGCAATCGATACGGTGGGATATACCTTTGTATAGGGATTGAATTGTCCTGAAGCTGGGTTCTTCAAAACCGGATAAGGACCAACCCCGTTGTAAGCAGTTATGAAGTAATCAAGATTCGTTGCCGTGCCTTTATACTGCAGCAGATAACTCCAGTTGGATGGCGTGCTATCCCGGTAATCATCAACGATTTCAGGCGAAATGCCGAGTGGCAGTCCGGTGATGTTCAAATTGGCGAAGTCCGACCCACCAGACCCGTTCGGGCCATTCCAGCGCGAATGTTCAGCGGGGCCTGGGGCACTTTCTTCAATTGGCAGAATGATGCCGGTCAATCGATCACTGCCGACATACAGATCGGTGCGCAATTGCCAGACGCCATAGTCGACGGGTTGCTGGGGATTGGCCGTATTTTCAGCGCCATATAGATCGGTTGGAGAGTAAATTTCGGCCAGTCCGATTGGGATAGCATCCTTGCCCGCCAGAACCTCAACCGTATCGCCCAGATACGATAGGGTCATGCGGCTTAAATCGACATAGCGGCCATGGCCTTTACGGACACCAGGCGCACTGAAAGCCCCCCTTTCCGCGCCGCGATAGGTTGACGCCAAAGCCTCCACCCCCAGGCCAAAAGTCCAATAATCATCCAGAAAGGTCGTGCTGTCTAAACTCAGATGGGTCCACGCCTCGACCGGTTCATCCTCAATCCCGCTGGAATCCGCCTGATGAACGGCCCGGGGAAAGGCCGTCATGACCGTCTTTGACTCGTAGGTCGCGTTTTCCAGAACCTGCCCCAGAAGGGAGGCCTCTGCCCCCTGCTCCGCTACCGCGGCACCGCCCTGAATTCCGACACAGGTCAGACCGGAAACAACCACCGCAAGGCCACGAGAAAGTGCGGATTTATCTATCACTATGTCAGCCCTTCCTGCTTCTCATATCGCGACAGACGGTTGGACGTGCTGGCAAGCCGCATTCCCAGAATGCGGGCAATATTCATGTTCAGTTTGTTGGCGATATGGGGATATAGACGCATGTTCTTTTGAACCGTATCGGCATTCAGGCGCAGCATCTCGCCGTCGGTTACAGCATCAACATTTGCCGTTCTTTGCTGCTGCGTAACAAATCCAACCTCACCCAGAACGGCCCCTTCCGCCAATGTGTCCAGTTCGGTATGGCCGTGGCGATGATCCAGGGTGACAGCTGCTGATCCAGACAGGATTACATATAAATCCCGGCCAATCGTCCCTTGCTCCAACAACCGGTCACCCGCTTTAAAGGGAACAAGTTCAGACAACAAGATAGCCTTCCGGATTTGATAGGACGTCATATTGGTGAATAACGGGCTGTTGGTCAGCACGTCCTTCCCGACCTTCAGCGTCAATATCTCGTACAATCCGACCAGGCGCACCATGGACATCAAGACCGGTGTAACGATCAAATCGGCGATCATGGCAACGATCATAGCAATGGCCGATAGCGCACCAAATTGCCAGATGATGGAGAAACTTGACCCGCTCAACACAAGAAATCCCGCCGCCAAGGCGATAGAGGTTGAGATCGCCGGCACCGCCTGCCCCCTCACCGTTCGGCGAACAGCCAACCCGCGATCAGCCGTGCGCAGGCTTTCATGAGTATAGGATGACAGCAGGTGAATGGTGTCATCAATCGCTATCCCGATTGCAATTACCGCCACAGTGGCGGTTCCTGGATTCAAGGGAATGCCAAACAGGCCCATAATCCCCAATACCGCAATAATCGGTAAAATATTTGGCACCAGAGAGAGAAATCCACCGACCAGAGAGCTGTAAACGATGGACATGATGATGAATATCACCAGCAGCAACAGGCCGACAGACTGAACCTGGGCTGCGATCAGATCATCAGCGGCGTTATTGATCATCAGGTTTTGACCAACCAGATTGACGGTCAAATCAGGCCCTGCGATCCGCCGTACTTCCCGATCCAGATCCACCAAGGCCTGTTTCAAATCATGGCTGTTATGGATGTTATGGCGCACGACCATATTGGCCCGTTCAAAATCATGGCTGATATAGTTTTCCAGATCGGCCCGTTGGAAGAACAGAAGATATTGATCCACCAGTGCTATCGTATCGGGAACAACCATCATATCGGCATCGCCACCATGGAATTCCCGGTTCACCAGGGATAGATGATCGGCAATCGACAAGGCAGTATCAAACCGCCCGTCCCGCAAGATATAGTCTTTGATATCTGCCAATCGGCGCAGGTTTTCCGGATTGCGGAACGCATCAGGCTTGGTCGAAGACAGGTTGATATAGAAAATCTCCATCCCCGACAGTGTCTCAGCCAGCGTGTTGACGTCCTGGACAAGAGGGTGCTTGGGCTTGAAGAACGCAATCGGATCATTGGAAACCTTTGTCTGAAAGGCAAAAATCCCAAAGAAGACCGTTAGAACAATCGTTCCCCCGATGACATAGCGCGGATGGCGCGCCGCGGCATAGCACAGTTTCAGAATGGCCCCGATAAGCCCGCGATATCCTTCTTCCTCTGGATCAACAGCCTCTTGATTGGGGGAAGTGTTGTGCAATCTGCTGCGCAATGGCCCAAAGAGTGACAGCAACGACGGCACCAGCATCAGGGTGATAACCCCATTGGCGGCAATCGCTATCGATGCCGCATAGGCAAAATTGCGCATCAATCCCATATCCGCAAAGGAATTTGCGGCAAAGCCAAGGGTTGTTGTAACCGCCGTCAGGACCAGCGGCAGGCCCAAATGCCGGATCAGAAACAGAACCGCATAGCGCCGTTTTTCCGCCCCGGTCCCCTTTTTATCGCCCGCATTGATACCGTTCAGATAGGTCGAGAGCATATGGGTGTCTTCTGTCGACCCGATAACAATAACCAGGGAGGGAAGCATGGCCGATAAGATATTGATGGGAATACCAAAATACCCCATCAACCCGAAGCCCCAGACCAGACTGATCGCCGATGTGATCACCGGAAAGACCAGGGCAAGCCCACTGCGCAGGAACAAAACAATGGTAACCGTCAGCACGCCCAGGGACAGCGGGGCCAGTAAACTTAGATCCGACATAAGGCCGATTTCGGTATCGGCGTTTACCCGTGGTGGACCGACTTGAAATATCTCTTCAAACTGATCCGCGTAAGGTGCGATCACAGCATCGATCGCGCCATAGGCATAATGATCGAAATCAGGATTGTCGGGGTCTTTAATGATGGTAACATTAATCGCGGTTACGGAACCATCGGCAGAGATAAAATTGCCGACGACCAGCGGGGAATACAACGCATTGTCCCGGGCCGCCTGCATTTCCACATCATCAAACGGCACACCATCCAAGACGGTGGACGAGTCAATCATGCCATCGCGATCACGAATACTGCGCACAGTGAAAAGGCTGTCGACCCGCTGGACAAAGGGCAAATCCTCCAGCGCGAAATGCATATCTTCCAGGGCGACGAGACGGTCCTGCGTCCACAGATCTGACGACCTAACATAGACAATGGTCGTATTGTCCGAGCCGAACTCCTCTTTTACTCGTTCATAGACCAGTTTGGTTGGATCATTATCACTGATCAGGCTGTCAAAGCTGGTATCAATCCTCAGCTTATCCAGACCAAAGCCGCAAAAGATCGTGATTGCAGCGATTATGGCAATAGCTATGCCGCGATGGTTCACCCCAAACGTTAAAAACTTCTGCATCTGGCAAACGCCCCAGAAAAATGTTACAATTCAATAGTTTGATATTGTCAGCGCAAATGCCGTCCTGATGTCACCCAACGCTGTTCAAACATTCTGGCTGGGACCGAGCCTTCGGTCAGATCGCGGCTGTTAACCCGGATCAGGGTTTGATGGTTCAGCTTATCATTGTCCATCAGGATCCGGTTGGCGCGCCAGGTATCGCCTTCTATCTGTTCCATGTCCCAGGAATACTGAGTTTTCAGGAAGCGCCCGCGCCGATCATAGAAATCAATCCGGCGAATGAAAAAGCGGTCTTTACTGACATATAGTCTACGATATTGATATCCGGTCTGACTGGCCAGTTCTTCGTCTTTGGGATAGGCATCAACGACATAGCCTTCAACCGTATCCAGGACTGCGCCAGTTTCGTCTTTTATTTCAAAAGTTTCATCGGGTTGCCGATCATAGCGGAATTTCTCCCGTTCCTCGGATGTCATATCTTCGAAGGCGAAATCGGTTCCCATGAAGTAATTGCGCTTGCCGCCATCTGCGGATCGCTTCATCTCCCGTCCATAGGCTGGCAGGTGCATCCATTGATCGTCGCTGGCGCCTTTGTTTTGCCAGGTCAGCAAGGCAACGCCGCGCACCCCGGCAGGCGAATCAAATACCAACAGATATCGGTACAGGCCATTCTCCCATTCTCGGGCATATCGCCGAACTTCACGATTTTCTGTGTTGCCCCTGTCATCGATCAGCACCATCGCCTGCTCTTCAAATTCAAACGGTCGATCATGCCGGGCTGAAACCTCGTCCATGATCTGGCGTCCGCTTAAATCATCTGCATGGGCCGAAAAAATGAAAACCGTTGCTAAAATGAAAACAAACAACGACCGAAAAACCGAACCAGATACCTGTAACACGTAATTCCCCAAGACTGTGACATTCACTCTATTTTGACTATCATAAAGCACACTTGGAAGCCAAGGCTTAAGGAGAAATATATTAATAGTTTCAATACATTGAATGTGTTTTCAATTGATGTTTTCAAGTATGAACGACTGGCGCTCTTATTTGTTCATATCTAAAAATAGGCGAGCCAAAAGGCTGGCCGCTCACTTAATCTTAGACTTATTGTCTGATTCAGACACACATACGAATAACATGATAAACTAAAGTGAACGTCTAACTCTTTTAAGGGTTTTGAATGTATGCAGGCGCGATTGCGTGCCCTCAGCGGGTCAGTTCTTTTTGCATATTTGTCCTGTCATTTATTGAATCACGCCTTTGGTTTGATTTCCTTCGATGCACTTGGGATCGCCCACGACATCCTTATGGAGATTTGGCGCACACCCTTGGGCAGTTTTATACTGATCAGCGCCATGGTGACCCATATCGCCGTGGCTTTTTTGAGTGTCTACAAACGCCGGACGCTGAAATTGACCGGGTTGGAAATCACTCAGATTCTGTCTGGCTTTGTCATACCAATGCTGATGGTCAATCATATTATCGGTACGCGGGTTGCGGAAGAAATTGCCGGGATTGAGCCCACATATGAATATGTCATCGCCGCATTATGGGTCGCCAGCCCGGTTTTGGGCGTGTTGCAGGCGATAACACTGGTTTTGGCCTGGATGCATGGATGCATCGGTTTGTATCTGTGGCTGCGGGTGAAACCCTGGTATCAGAATTGGCAGCGTGAGCTGACCGTCGTCGCGATCATCCTGCCGGTTTTGTCTCTGGCAGGATATGTATCCGCCGGTTTTGAAATTCTGTTCGAATTGGACCGGGATCATATGATCTCCACCATTCTGGAGAATGCCCGATACAACAGCAGTGCCATTGAACCCCTGCAAGCCCTTGTCACACCAATAACATTTGGATTGGCCCTGTTGGGAGTTGCGCCTTTTGGTGCCCGAAAACTGCGTGCCGTGCTGGAGCAGAAGTCGCGTATTCTCCTGTTGCTGCCAGATGGCACAAAAGTACCGGTCCCTGCCGGCGCCACGGCACTGGAAGCGCTGCGTTCGTCCGGGCGTCCGCATGCGGCAGTCTGTGGCGGTCGCGGGCGATGCACCACCTGTCGGGTGAAGATTCTTGAAGGGGGCGATGTTCTGGAACCACCGGAAGGGCTGGAACTGACCGCCCTGACCCGTATTAAGGCCATGGCAGGGGTGCGGTTGGCCTGTCAGATCCGCCCAAAGGACTCGCTGGGGATATCCCCTCTCCTGCCGCCAACGGCTACGGCCAAGGATGGCCAGCAACTGGGCGGGCTGGAAGGGGAAGAACGCCGTGTCACCTCATTGTTCATCGACATTCGGGCCTCGACAAAACTGGCGGAAGAAAAGCTGCCTTATGATGTTCTGTTCATCCTGAACCAGTTCTTTTCAGAAATGAGCAGCGCAATCACCGAAACGAATGGCCATTATGCGCAATTCAATGGCGATGGGTTAATGGCCCTATACGGATTGATGGGTACTGAAGAGGATGGGGCAAGAAGCGCGCTTAAGGGGGCACGGGCCATGCTGAACCGGCTGGAAGCGCTGAACAAATCTTTAGCCAGTGAGCTTCCCTTCCCGCTGCGGGTTGGCATCGGCCTGCATCATGGAGAGGCAATCGTCGGTGCCATGGGCCCGCCACGCGCCCAAATCACCAGCGCCATTGGCGATACGATCAATATTGCCGCACGCCTGGAAGGATTGACCAAGACCCATGATGTTTCCGTCATATTCTCTCAGGAAGTCGCACAGGCTGCGGGGATGGATACAACTGGCCTGGAAAGGTCAGAAGTGCCGGTTCGGGGGCGAACCGCACCCGTGGTGTTCTTCCCGATCCGGGACCCGAACCGCATCCTGCCCCTCTAAACAAAGCGCCCCCCATCAAGCGATGGAGGGCGCTTTTCAGGGTATGTTGTAGTACCTATCAGCCAGGCACCTTGCCATTCACCCCTTCGACATACCAGTTCATGCCCAACAGCTCTCCGTCCGGGGCCGTTGCGCCATCGGCAATCGCTATCTCGCCAGCCTGATTCTTGATCGGACCGCTGAACGGATGCAATTTGCCGTCATGAATGGCTTGTTGGGCCGCTTTGGCCTCTGCAACCACGGCTTCAGGCAGGTTCTTGTTAAACGGGGACATTTCGACCATCCCGCTGTCAAATCCGCCCCAGACATCGCCGGACGTCCATGTGCCGTCCAGAACAGCCTTGGTCCGTGCCACGTAATAAGGAGCCCAATGATCGACAATGGCGGTCATATGGGCTGTTGGACCGAACCGTTCCATATTCGAAGCCTGACCAACGCACAGAACACCGCGTTCTTCCGCCGTCTGCACGGGGGCTGGTGAATCCGTATGCTGCAGAATGATATCAGCGCCCTGGTCAATCAGCGCCTTTGCTGCATCCGCTTCCTTGCCTGGATTGTACCATTCGTTCACCCAGATCGGGGTTACTTCGATGGCCGGATTGATTTTGCGCGCGGAATGGGTAAAGGCATTGATGCCCCGGATAACTTCGGGAATGGGGATCGACCCGATATAGCCAATCTTGTTGGTCTTGCTCAGGCGACCGGCCAGAATGCCCGCAACATAACGCCCCTCATAGAAGCGCGCGGCATAGGTCGCGACATTGTCGGCCCGCATATAGCCCGTAGCATGCTCGAACATGACATCCGGGAAGTTCTTGGCGACCTTGTTGGTCGGTTCCATATAGCCAAAGGACGTTGTGAAGATCAGCTTGTGACCGCTGCGGGCCAATTGGGTGATCACGCGGTCCGCATCCGCGCCTTCCGGTACGGATTCGACAAAGCTGGTCTTAACCCGATCTCCAAGTTCCTGTTCAATCGCCAGGCGGCCCTGGTCATGCTGATAGGACCAGCCAAAATCGCCGACTGGCCCGACATAGATAAAGCCGACCTTTAACGGGTCTGCTGCGCGGGCGGGAAAGGCTGCGGCCGCACCGGCGGCAAGCGTCAAGGCGGAGAAGGACCGCCGGGTCAGTTTGGTCATGCTGGGAACCCCCTGTTCTTGAAATATGGTGTTTTAGAAGTGTGCTGCGATGCAAAATTGTAACCGTTTAGCCATCAGGATGAAACACTTTCCCGATGCTGGCTGGTGCATTCATACGAATTCGTGTGGCGTCCCTGGAAATAAGAACAAGCACCACAATGGTTGCGATATAGGGAACCATATTCAGGAATTGCGAAGGAATTGCGGAACTGCCCATCCCTTGCAGATGCAATTGCGCCAGGGTCAGCCCCCCGAAAAGATAGGCCCCCAGGACCACCCTGCCCGGCCGCCATGTCGCAAACACGACCAGCGCCAGGGCGATCCAGCCGCGCCCGGCCGACATTCCTTCTGCCCACATCGGGGTATAGGATAGCGACAGATAGGCGCCGCCCAATCCCGCCATGGCCCCACCAAACAGAACCGCGAACAACCGTATCCGGATGACGGGAAATCCAATTGCATGGGCGGCATGCGGATTTTCTCCGACCGATCGCAGGATCAGTCCCGCCCGCGTGCGATACAGGAACCAAGCGACAATAGCGGTCACAACAAAGGACAGATAGACCAGAATATCCTGACCAAAGACAACCGGTCCCAGAATTGGAATATCTGTCAGGCCCGCAATGTTCAGCTTTGGTAAAGCCGTCAGCGGGGTGCCGACATAGCCCTGACCCAATAGCGCGCTAAGACCGATGCCAAACAGTGTCAGGGCCAGGCCTGTTGCGACCTGATTGGCCAGAAGTCCCAGGGTCAAGACGGCAAACAGCCCGGCCATCATGGCGCCCATGGCTGCGCCTGCGACAATGGCAAGGGAACTATTGCCGGTTTCCACCGAAATGATGAAAGCGATCACGGCCCCGCCCAGCATCATGCCTTCGACACCCAAATTCAGGACGCCCGATTTCTCGACCACCAATTCACCAATGGCGGCAAACAGCAAAGGGGTCGAGGCAGCGATAATTGAAATCAGGATCGGGGCCAGGATATCCATCACACCCCTTCCCGCGCCGGGCGCAGCTTGATGCGATAATGGACCAGTACGTCACTGGCCAACAGGAAGAACAGCAACATGCCCTGAAAGACGCCGGTCACCGCCAAGGGAAGCCCCAGTTCAATCTGCGCCGATTCTCCGCCAATATAGCTAAGCGCCATCAACAGTGCCGCAAACAGAATCCCCATTGGATGCAATCGTCCCAGAAAAGCAACAATGATTGCTGTAAAGCCGTATCCAGGAGAAATAGACGGAGTCAATTGACCAATCGGCCCGGCAACTTCTATTGCGCCTGCCAGGCCCGCCAATGCGCCGCTGCCCAACAGCGTTGCCCATATAATCCGCTTGTTACTGAAACCCGCATAGCCCGCCGCGGGTGGGGTCAGGCCCACCACCTTGATCTGAAAGCCAATGAAGCTGCGGGCGATCAGAAACCAGGCCGCAGCGACTGTCACCAGGGCGATGGGAAAGCCGATATGCATGCGTGATCCCGCAAACAAGGTCGGCAGCAAAGCCCCATCCCCAAACATCCGCGTGCGGGGAAAGCCAAAGCCCATCGGATCCTTCCACGGACCGGTGACAAGATAACTTAACAGCAATCCCGCGACATAGGTCAGCATCAGGCTGACCAGAATTTCATTGGCGTTGAACCGCGTGCGCAAAAAGGCCGGAATCGCCGCCCAGGCAGCACCGCCAATCATTCCCCCGATCAGCATAAGCGGCGGCAGCCAGGGTCCTTCCGCACCGTAGAACAGCAATGCCAACCCACCCCCGGTGATTGCCCCCAGTGTCAATTGCCCCTCTGCCCCAATATTCCAGACATTGGCGCGGAATCCGATGGCCAGCCCGATGGCGATGATCGCCAAGGGCGTTGCCTTGATGGTCAATTCCCCCAACCCATAGGAATCCCGCAAGGGACTTATGAAATAGGCGGTCAATGCCTCAATCGCGTTAAAGCCCAGCACTGAAAACAGAATCGCCCCGGACAGAACCGTCAGAAATACTGCCAGAATCGGTGTTGCATACAGCCAAAGTCGCGATGAATTGGGACGGCGTTCCAGGGCGATCATGGCGTCCCCTCAAACAATCCACCCATCAGCAACCCGACATCTTCTGCCGATGTGGCCTGGGTCGGGCGGCTTTCCGATAAGGTCCCGTCAAAAATGACCGCCACCCTGTCGGCGATGGTGAAAAGTTCATCTAAATCCTGGCTGACCACAACAACTCCGGCGCCGGCCCGTGCCAGTTCGATCAGCGCGGATTGGATGGCCGCTGCGGATCCTGCATCGACGCCCCATGTTGGCTGGGCGGCGATTAAAAGTTTGGGATCCTGCATGATTTCGCGCCCGATGATAAATTTCTGCAGGTTGCCACCAGACAGGCTGCGGGCGGCGGCCCCTACCCCAGTGCTGACAACATTGAATGCTTCAATCACATCCTCTGTCTTCTGGCGTGATTTCCCCCGTGAGATCAGGCCATGGCGAATCAACCCCCACCGGCCCCAGCCGCTGAGCAGCGCATTCTCTTCCAGGGGTAGATCCGGGACAGAGCCATGGCCCAGGCGTTCTTCCGGCACGAAACTGATTCCCATATCACGGCGTCCGCGCGCCCCTACGCGCCCGATTGACCGGCCTTCAAATTTCACCCAGTCATCCCGGGGGGCCGTGCGTTCCCCACTCAGCGCAGCCAGCAGCGTGTTCTGTCCATTGCCCGCAACGCCAGCAATGCCAAAGATTTCCCCGGAGCGGACGGTGAAACTGATATTCTTCAGCGATGTGCCAAAGGGAGAGTCCGCTTCCATGCTCAACCCCTGGACGGACAATAGGGGAACCCCCTCGCCCACCTGAACGGGCTTGCCTGGCTTTGGTCCATCAAACGCACGCCCGATCATCAGCGCCGCCAGGGAATTGGGCGTTTCTGTGCGCGGGTCGCAACTGGCAACAACCTTGCCGCCGCGCAGAATGGTCGCCCGATCACATAAATCACGAATTTCCTGTAATTTATGGGAGATATACAGGATCGTGCGCCCCTCATCACGCAGGCGACGCAGAACGGTGAACAGCTTTTCAACCTCACTGGGCGTTAGGACTGATGTCGGCTCATCCATCACGATCAGGCTGGGATTCTGCATCAGGCACCGGACAATCTCGACCCGCTGACGCTCGCCCACGGATAACTCATGCACACTGCGTGTGGGATCCAAAGCCAGCCCATACTCGATGCTCAGCTTTTTAATTTCGGCCAACAAGTCGGGATCACGCCCTGTCCCTCGTTCCATGGCCAGTGCGACATTGTCTGCGACGCTGAGCGTCTCAAACAAAGAAAAATGTTGAAATACCATCCCAATACCAAGCGCGCGCGCCGCGCTGGGGCTTGGAATATCAACATTCTGCCCTTCCCATTCGATTGTGCCGGAATCCGCCCCCTGTACCCCATACAGGATTTTCACCAGGGTCGACTTGCCCGCCCCGTTCTCCCCCAAAAGCGCGTGAATTTCTCCAGGGGCCAGATCCAAGGAGACGGCATCATTGGCCAGGCAGCCCGGAAACCGCTTTGTAATATCACGAAGCCGCAAACGAGGCGGCGTGTTGGGGGGAACGGCGAGAGGTGTTTCAGAGTCCATCTATCGTGTTTAATCAAACTATGTGAAAATTCCAAGTGTAAGAATTTTAATCCTAGATGCATTTTTGCCGTGACCAGATGAGACTCTTTCCCTACACTCAAAAATCAATAAGGGGATGAGTTGACAGGGCGAGGAAACTACTGTCATAAATTCCTCACCGAACGGCGGCATCTGGCAATAGAACAGATAAAAGAACGTCAACGGGGCCCAAGTTTAGGGAGGGCAGCATTTTAATCGATAATGCGCGGTAAAACACCAGCAGCATTGTGGGTTTGGACGGGATAGACGGGGCTGCTCAAAAGGCAGCCCCTACTTTTTTGATCTCCACACGCCTTATCATCTCACTCGGCCGCCCTGGACTCCCACCTGCGCGGGAGGGACGAGAAGATTAACCGCGAAGGGCGCGAAGGAGGCGCAAAGAGCGCTGAGGGGATGACACGTCGCTTCTGACCTTCGGCACCACTCTCATCCTGAGGAGGCGCGATAGCGCCGTCTCGAAGGAGGGGCTGTAAGTGTAGTGCTTTCAGCAAGCACACCCTTCGAGACGCTTCGCTCCTCAGGGTGAGGATGCGTTTGGCTAATACTTCGTCATCCCGGACTTGATCCGGGATCCAGGGCGGTAAGCGCGACTGGTGCATGCCGCCCTGGACTCCCACCTGCGCGGGAGGGACGAGAAGATTAACCGCGAAGGGCGCGAAGGAGGCGCAAAGAGCGCTGAGGGGATGACACGTCGCTTCTGACCTTCGGCACCACTCTCATCCTGAGGAGGCGCGATAGCGCCGTCTCGAAGGAGGGGCTGTAAGTGTAGTGCTGTCAGCAGGCACACCCTTCGAGACGCTGCGCTCCTCAGGGTGAGGATGCATTTGACTAATACTGCGTCATCCCGGACTTGATCCGGGATCCAGGGCCGCAAGCGCGACTGGTGCATGCCGCCCTGGACTCCCACCTGCGCGGGAGGGACGAGAAGATTAACCGCGAAGGGCGCGAAGGAGGCGCAAAGAGCGCTGAGGGGATGACACGTCGCTTCTGACCTTCGGCACCACTCTCATCCTGAGGAGGCGCGATAGCGCCGTCTCGAAGGAGGGGCTGTAAGTGTAGTGCTTTCAGCAAGCACACCCTTCGAGACGCTGCGCTCCTCAGGGTGAGGATGCATTTGGCTAATACTTCGTCATCCCGGACTTGATCCGGGATCCAGGGCCGCAAGCGCGACTGGTGCGTGCCGCCTGGATGGCCGGTGTCATTATCCCCTAAATTCCCCGCGCGCCTCAGCTTTTGGGCTTGCGTTCTGCGGCGCGGCGGATGTGGTCCGCATCTATGCCATAATGGCGATACAGATCGATCAGATCGCCCGTTTGGCCAAAGCTTTCCACCCCCAGAGGGGCAACGGAGTGACCACGAACGGCCCCCATCCAGGCAACAGCCGCGGGATGGCCATCAATCACGGATGTAAACCGGGCATCCGATGCCAGGGGGGCAAACAGGTCTTCCACATGGGCCATTTCACCCGAATCAGTTCCGGCCAAGCGGGCACGTTCAATTGTTTGCCAATCAGAATACAGCTTATCGGCTGAGGTGATCGCCATCAGTCCGGCATCTGGGTTATCTTCACGCAGCGCCTCGAACGCTTCCAAGGCTTGGGGGGCGACGGCACCCATATAGACAATTGCCAT
The DNA here is from genome assembly GCF_048892425.1 of Hwanghaeella sp. 1Z406. Lineage (NCBI taxonomy): Bacteria > Pseudomonadati > Pseudomonadota > Alphaproteobacteria > Rhodospirillales > Aestuariispiraceae > Hwanghaeella > Hwanghaeella sp. 1Z406. The sequence goes on along the minus strand of NZ_JBLZHU010000006.1, from coordinate 200,626 downwards.
CTTTGCCCCCTTCTTAGGCGGCACGACCCAATAGCCCCCTTTGATGATCTGACGTGCCAGATCCGGGGTCATTTTGCGATCAGGCTGCTCAATCGGGCGGGTTGAAAGCCTGAGATAGAGGGAGCCCCCCTTCTCTTCATCCTGCAAATGCACGAAGGCATGGCGTAGAATAACGGCAAGTTCATCCCCATAGGCGGGCTCGTAAGATGTTAAGCCCGGCTGCCCCATCCCGATCATCGGGGTTGATATGGATTGATGCGCACCACCTTCCGGGGCCAATGTGATCCCGGACGGGGTGGCGACCACAATGAAGCGGCTGTCCTGATAACAGGCATAGTTTAGCGCATCCAGCCCGCGCGCAATGAAGGGGTCATACAATGTTCCAATGGGAAACAGCCGCGCCCCGAACAGGCTTTCCGACAGGCCTAAAGCCGCCAGGTTCAAAAACAGGTCATTTTCCGCGATACCCAGTTCAATATGCTGGCCCTGGGGGGAGCGTATCCACTTTTGCGCGGATGGCAAATTTCGCTCCCGGAATTCGTCGGGCCGGCTTTCGCGCGCAAACAGACCGCGTTGATTGATCCAGGGACCCAAATTGGTCGAAACCGACACATCCGGAGAGGTGGTGACGATACGATCTGCCAGCGGTCCGCCCGCCTTGGCAATTTCATTCAACAGCTTTCCAAAGACTTCCTGCGTCGACGATTTGGCGGTGGCGCCATAGGTCAGAGTATCGGGGATGGAAATCTTATTGGCCTCATGCAGACGATGCTGCTTCTGAGGCAATCGGTTCAGGAAGGATTGAACACGATCCGCCGGTACTTTCATGCCGGAGAATGGCTCCCACTCCTGGCCTTCCGGGACGCCTAGTTGTTTCTGGAATGCCGCCATTTGTTGCGGGTTCATCAGGCCGGCATGATTATCCTTATGCCCCATCAAGGGCAGGCCCCATCCTTTGATCGTATAGGCGATAAAGCATGTCGGGCGATCATCGGGAACCGTGGAAAAAGTATGCAGCAGGGCCGGAATATCGTGGCCGCCCAGATTGGTCATCAGGGCATTTAGCCCCGCATCGTCATAGCTGTCGATCAGGCTGTGCAAGTCCTGATCATGGGGCATGTCCCCCTTGATTTGGGCGCGCCAGGCGGCCGCGCCCTGAAATGCCAGGGCGGAATAGACATCATTGGGACATGTATTGATCCACCGCTTCAAGGCCTGCCCGCCTGGCTTTGCGAAAGCGGCCATTTGTTTAGAGCCATATTTCAGCGTGATGACGTTCCAACCAACAGCGCGGAAGAACCGCCCGATAATCCGGAACAGCTGTTCGTTTACCACCCCATCCAGGCTTTGACGGTTATAATCAATCACCCACCAGACATTTCGGATATCATGTTTCCATGTATCCATCAGGGCTTCATAGACATTGCCTTCGTCTAATTCCGCATCGCCCACCAGGGCGATCATGCGCCCGGGCGGCTTGCTGGATGGAATAATGTCCTTAAGCCTGAGGTAATCTTGGGTCAGGGCTGCAAAATTGGTGACCGCCGCCCCCAGCCCGACAGATCCAGTCGAGAAATCAACGGTATCATTGTCTTTTGTACGGGACGGATAAGACTGAGCCCCACCATAGGCACGGAAGGATTCCAGCTTTTCGCGAGTCTGATGACCCAGAAGATACTGAATGGCGTGGAAAACAGGGCTGGCATGGGGTTTAACCGCGACACGATCATCTGACCGCAGGACATGAAAATACAGCGCGGTCATAATCGCAGACAGCGACGCACAGGAAGCCTGGTGTCCCCCAACTTTCAAACCATCGCGGCTTTCCCGCAAATGATTGGCGTTGTGAATGGTCCAGGATGCGAGCCATCGCACCTTTTCCTCTAACGCTTCCAGGGTTTCGATATCAGCTTCAGCGCTTGACGATATGTATGATTGATCCATGCGGTCGTCTCCTTTTGTCCACTATGCAATTCTTGTTTTGCGCCGACAGTAAAGCGAGAGAGCCTGTCAAACCAGCATAGTGAAAAGAACAGCACTTTAGCCTGCGCGGATTATAGGACCTTTGCCTCGCTTAAGCTATTTAAGGTCAATTCCGGCCAGATCATCCCCAGGATGAACAATACCTGCAGAAATCACCAGTTTGACGGCATCTTCTACCGGCATATTGAGTATTTTAATGTCTTCCTTGGGCACGAAAAGCAAAAACCCGGAGGTCGGATTCGGCGTCGTGGGCAGGAAGACATTGACTGTATCACGTTGTAACAACTCGTGTAATTCACCTTGGGTCTCGGCTGTGACAAAAGCAATCGCCCACAAACCCGGTCGTGGATATTCTACCAGAACCGCCTGCCGGAAAGCATTGGATTGGTTCTGTAAAACGGTTTGAAAGATCTGCTTGGTCAGCTTGTACAGGCTGCGGATGATCGGCATCCGGTCCAACAGCTTTTCGCCAAATCGGACGATCCAGCGACCGACCAGCCCTGCCGTAAACGCCCCGATGAGGGTGATCGCCAAAATCAGGACAAGAACCCCCAATCCGGGCAGCCCGAAATCCACGCCCAAATACTGCTGGAAATATGTATCTGGATTATAGCGCTGGGGGATCAACGGCACGATCTGATCATCGATATAGCCGATAATCCATACCGCTAAAGCAATGGTGATAGCGATGGGTGCCGTGACCAATACGCCCGCAAAGAAATACGCACGCAGTCGGGCGAATATGCCCAGCTTGGACGTCTGTTCCGATGGCGCGGGCGTCTTTTCTGGTTCTGGCATGTTAGAGCCTTCGGACTCCATAAATTATTTCCTTACAGATAACTTTAAGAGAGTGATGCTGCACCGCAAAATATACGTATCTCACTATACGCAATAGACATCAGGATTCAATGATCAGAATTTGATACGAGGTGCATAGCTTCACACGGGGGCTTGTTTACACGGGGGCTTGTTTATACGGGGGCCTGTTTATACGGGGGCTTGCCCGAAAATGTCGTCTGCCTTGGCGACGCGGTCTGGACCGAATTTCACAATGACCGTTGTTCCCTTCCCCGGTTTTGATTGAATGTTCAGGCTTGCATCATGAAGTCTGGCCAGATTTTCAACCAGGGGCAGACCAAGGCCCGTGCCGGCGAAATCCCCTCTTGGTTTTGACTCCAACTGTTGAAACTTCGTCAGAGCTAACGGGATTTCCTCCGGCTTCATGCCAATGCCGGTATCAATTACCTGCAATTCCATTCCCCCATCCGGGCAGGGCTGTGCACGAACAGTGATGGACCCGCCACGGGGGGTAAATTTGATCGCATTAGAGAGCAGATTCAGCAGGATCTGTTTCGCCCGACGCTCATCACACAGCAGCAACAGCGTGGGATCCTCAACAGATGCGGTCAATTCCAGGCCGGAATTGCGGGCGCGCTCATGAACCAATCGAACCGCTGCATCGATCAACACTTCCGGTGAGATATAGGCATCGTCCAGCGCCAGATGTCCGGCCTCTGCTTTGGATAAATCCAGAATATCGTTAATCAGGGACAGCAGATGACGGCCGCTTTGTCGGATATCCGTAGCGTAGTCACGATAACGCTGCCAGCTTTCCTGACCTAATACCTGAGATTCGAGTAATTCAGCGAACCCGATCACAGAATTGAGAGGGGTGCGCAATTCATGGCTCATATTCGCCAAAAATTCTGATTTCGCACGGTTTGCAACCTCCGCCTGATCGCGCGCCCGCGCCAGTTCTTCGGTTCGGCGGCGCACGGCATTGGAAATACGATGATTAACCTGCAGCAGCACAGCCAGAAGCAGGCCGAACATGGTAAATAGCCCCACGCCACCATAGCGCACCAACGTACCGGTCGAACGGTCCCTTCCGCCTTCATAGTTGCTGAGCACATCCCAACTATAGCGCCATTCTGTATCACCTAAGGATATCGGGAAAACGAATGTTTCGACTGTATCGGGTAAAGGGTTATCACCGCCGATTACAGCATGTTGTTCGCCGGCCGCGGTGATTTCACTCAACCTCAGGACCAGTCCATCCGGGGCGATCGTCGCCATATAGGACTTAAAGAAGCCAACAAGATCAAAGATCGCTATCAAGACCCCCTGATCCCGCTGCGACTGGACGCGGACACCCAATGACGTAAAGCGTTTTGTGCCATCAGGGGAAAAGGTTCCGCCGACCAGGACTTCTGGCACGTTCCCCAGCGATTCGGATAGATAGGTATCCATCGTCAATTTTTTGAAAGTGTCACTGGCGATGAACTGTGCGTAATCCATTTCTGCTTGTGAGGTTGGCAGAAAATAGGCGGAAACAGACTCAATACGAGGGGTGGATGAGTTGGGATCATCAGCACTTTTTGCAAAAACCATAAATTCAAACGTGATCGTGTCAGGTTGAACGACCGCGCCGTCCCTCAACGGATTTATCGGATTCATCGAGTCAGAATTCAACCGGGCCGCGATAGCCACCAGAGTTCTCCGTGCCTGACTTACAGCCAATGACCCGAATTCCGTCAATCTGCGGGTATCGTCCTGTGCCCGCGCTTTCCAGGCCGCCCCTTCCCATTCATCCACTTGATCGGCAGCATAAAAGCTGAATGCAATGCCGCCAAAGATGATGCTCACGGCTAATACCACGACCCAGAGGGTCGATGATTTCGTCTTTGAGCCCGGTGCCGATTGCTCCATTCCCTGTGCCACGTCTTTCATTTTAGAAATAATTTCTATAGCAAACTAGCTGCTAAAGAGTAGATTGGCGACAATCCTATCGCCTTGCTGACAGGGTTGGGGTAATATTTTAATGAATATGGATTGTTTCGGGGGGTCAGATGCTTGCAGAGACAGCGAGAAGTCTCGCATCAATATTTCTTTTCAAAGATTTACCGGCAGATGCCCTGAAACGCATTGAAGCGCGCTGCCGCTGGCGTGACTTTAAACCCCAGGAACAAATGATTGATTTCCAGGATGACACACAGGATGTGTTTTTCATTACCAGTGGCGTTGCCCGTGTTGTGAATTATTCCGTCTCTGGACGCGAAATCGCCTTTGACGATTTAAAACCGGGATCGATCTTTGGCGAACTTGCCGCTATTGATGGCGAACCGCGCTCTGCGACCGTCGTTGCGATTACCGATACAACGGTCGCTATGATGCATCCTCAGATTTTTCGCTCTGTGATGGAAGAACACCCTACCGTTGCACTATGTTTGATGCGGCGGCTGACCCAAATGGTTCGGGTATCTGTTGAGCGCATCATGGATCTCAGCACGTTAGGCGCCAACAACCGGATCTATGCCGAACTGCTGCGATTGGCCAAACCTACCTTACAGCCGGATGGCACCGGGCGAATCGAACCCATCCCCATTCATTCGGAAATGGCCAGCCGGGTATCCACCACCCGTGAAACCGTGGCCCGCGTGCTCAGCGACCTGTCCCGCAAAGGGCTGGTAAAACGTACAGGTTCCGTCCTGATTCTGACCGATACCAACCGCCTGCGCGATATGGTCGAGCAATTCCGCGGCGATTGACACCCTGCTTCCAGGCCAATCCCGGCCCCTGCCCTGAAATCACCCAGAACCTGCCCGATTTTGTGACCCGTATCACTGCATGCTGTGCTGTGTTGACGTAACTTTACGCAGAACGCGGTGGAGGAATGGAGCATGGTAACGCTGAAAACCTTGATTTTAGGGGTGCCAATCAGCCTTTTGGCACTGCTCTTGTCCGAGATGGTATATGGTCGCATCCTCTTTTTTGGATAAAATGCATTTTTGCTGTCTTTTCAGGGCTGCAAATGATTGACCATTCCGAAACACTTGCCTATGTTCCGCCCCGGTTCGAGGGAACACCCCGTTGGTTTGCAAAAACACAGGGTCCCGTCCCTCTCCGGGCACTTAGCTCAGTTGGTAGAGCACACGATTTTTAATCGTTAGGTCATAGGTTCGAATCCTATAGTGCCCACCATTTTTTCCTAATTTTTTAATCAGTTGCACTGTCCATAAACGGCCAGTTGTGCCTGTTTGTGGCGGCGCGCGAGATTTTGGACTTTTTTGGGCTTGCTTTTAGACGTGGCTGGGGCAGTTTACGGTGTTCAAACTAAAAAACTTTGAACTTTCCGGATATAAAAATGCGATGGTACGGGGACAACGTTCAAGTTGTGCCACTAATCAATCCACTGAGGTAAATATGCGTTACATATTGCTTACAGTGTTCCAAGTCTGGGGATTGGCCTTTGTCGCCTTTATGATGGCTGGAACCGCGGTCGCGGCCAGTGAGGTCCCTATAGCCACTGGTCGCAATTATAGCTTGCAAGACGTAGAAGTAATCCGCCGTGCCGAGACGGTGATCTTTGACGCTTGCCCAGGCTTGGCGGAATTGCCTAGCAACGAAGAAGTAATCCTGTCCCTAACCCGGCTTGGCGAGGGGACTTGGGGGGATAACACTCTCAAATCAAAGGGCTGGGTTGCCTATGTCTCTCTGTCGTTTTGGATCGGGACACAAGCCCAATATGTCGCTCTAGGAGAAGGTGACGCAATAGTAATTGAAGCCAAAGGCGCAGCCGCCCAAAGTGCCTGTGGCCTGCCCGTCTCGCAGAAAGCGGAACGGTCTGAGCCACTAGACCTTGGGTTTCAGCTGGCTAATTAGTAATTAACTTATCTCACTTTTAAATATCCCAAGTCGGTTCTGATATACTTGATGAGAGAAACTTTTTCTGAGTTTCCTCCACCGACTTTTGGCGATCACTCCAGTGCTTATCTTCAAGTGCACAGTCACGAAAGTACTTAATTAATTGCCCTTGAATTATGGGGAGCCCAAGGTTTCCACGCATAAATTCCAGGAGGATTTCACCGTTAACGACCTTATGTTGTTTCATCTTGTAAGCGTCTATGATTTTTTCAGTAACGAGAAAAGCATCATCAATGAAAAAGTGTTGCACGGTGCTATCTTTGTCGTCCCAAGGTATGTATTTGCTTGAATGGCTAACCGCCAAAGGTCGGTCGCAGTATCTAACTTCCCTTACATCCTTCATGGCATGACTAAACTCGTTGCGTGTTTCAATAATATTATCAAGCACATCAATGGCTATTTCACTCAAGAGACCAGACTTTCGCAGCTCGAGACTTAATTTTCCTAGAGTTAGCTTATGAAAATCCTTGCCCATCACTGCAGAAACCTCATGCAATTTAAGTAGTTTAAATATTGAAAGTTCTAGCATGCAGAAAAAACTTCGTAGCCCGCTATCGCTAATCGCAAATCGATCTGGCATTAATTCGTTAACGTAGGGAAGCCGTTCGCCATCATATTTATTATATTTTATGAAGGAACTGCATTGAAATCCCCATGGGGTTATTAGTAGCCGATCACCATCCCCCACAAAGAGCACATACTCCGATGGGTCCATAGCACGGAAAAGAGTACCTAATACTAAATATTCATCCTGCACGATTTGATCAGCAATAATATGACGAAGCTCAACTTTTTCTTCATCGCATAAACCTGACACTTCAATAATGATCGACCATAGACTTGTATAACGTGCCATAGGCCTTTTCCCAACTTCCTCAAGTCTCTAACGTCAAAGTGAACCGATCTACCAAGGCAACTTAAAACATATCGCTTGCTCGGGTTGATGGTAACAATTCCTTGGAGATAGCAGTTTAGCCTTAAAAATTGCCGTTTTGTTCTTTTTGTTGGTCGTTAAACGATTAAATCAGTAGATTTCCTATTCAAATCACCCAAACTTCACTTTCAGCCGGTCCAGGACGCGGGGGCTGACGAAGTCTTCGACATCGCCGCCCAGTTCGTGGATCTCTTTGACAAAGCGACTGGAGATGAATTGATGGCGTTCTGAGGCCATCAGGAAGACGGTTTCGACATGCCGGTTCAGGCGGGCATTCATACCGGTCATCTGGAATTCATATTCGAAATCAGAAACCGCGCGCAGTCCCCGCACGATCAGCTCTGCCCCGACATTGACCGCATGATGCATCAGCAGGCCCTCAAATGGGGCAACTTCGATGCGGGTTTGCAGGTCTTCCGGCAGGCTTTGAACCTCTTCACGCACCATCTGGGTCCGCTCTTCCAGGCTGAACAACGGCCCCTTCCCCGCATTGATCGCAACAGAGACGATCAGCTTATCGACCATATGTGTGGCCGCACGGCGGATAATATCCAAATGCCCATTGGTTATGGGGTCAAAAGTACCCGGATAAATCCCAATGCGTTCAACAGTGCCCATAATGCCGGACCCTCCCCGGAAGTCGTTAAGCCAAATCAGTCTTCTCGTTGCGGCGTCTTATAGACTGCTTTCATCCGGATCGGAAGAGGCTGCTTCATCGCCCTCTTCGATTGGGCTATCGCCATCCGCCTCTGGCATGTCTTGCTGAACTGGCGGGGCTGCCCCTTCTTCCCCATCCAAAGGCGGCTCGTCGCCCCCTTCTTCATCGCGCAGGCGGGCAACGGACACGACCTTTTGCGTATCACCGACATCAAACACGATGACACCCTTGCCGCCCCGTCGGCGTGCGGAAATGCCGTTGCCATGGATGCGGATGATTTGTCCCGCGTCGCTGACCATCATCAATTCGTCCAGTGATGTGTCAAACAGGAAGCAGGCCGCCACATTCGCGCCCCGCAGGTCCATATTGTTGATCCCCTGGCCGCCACGATTGGTGACGCGATAGTCATAGGTTGAGGCTAGTTGGCCCATGCCCTGATCCGATACGGTCAGAACAAATTCTTCCCGTTCCGCCATATCGGCGAAATGCGGTTGTTGTAACATCGCAGCGCGTTCTTCATCCCGCTTACGGTCTTCTTCCTGAGAATATTCACCATATTGCAGGCGTTTGGCCGCCGCCTGGGCACGCAGATAATCATCGCGTTGCTCTGGCGTATCATCGCTGTGGCGCAGAATGGACATCCCGATCACCGAATCACCCTCGGCCAATCGAATGCCGCGCACCCCGGTGGAAGATCGACCGGCAAAGACCCGCACAGCCTCAACCTGGCACCGCAGGCTCTTGCCCAGCTTCGTGGACAGCATGATGTCCTGATCGTCAGAACAGACGCTGACGGAAATCAGACGGTCCCCCTCGTCCAGTTTCATCGCAATCTTGCCGTTGGCCTTCACATTGGTGAAGTCTGACAACTTGTTGCGGCGAATATTGCCGGAAACAGTGGCAAAGACGGCATCCAGATTGGCCCAGCTTTCCTCTTCCTCCGGCAAGGGCATCACGGTCGTGATCCATTCGTCCTTTTCCAGGGGCAGCACATTGACCAGCGCCTTGCCCCTGGACTGTGGCGACCCGGCCGGCAGGCGATAGACCTTCATCTTATAAACCATGCCGCGTGACGAGAAGAACAGGACCGGCGTATGGGTCGAGGTTACAAAGACGCTGGAAACAACATCCTCGTCCTTCATCACCATACCGGTGCGTCCCTTACCGCCGCGCCGTTGCGCACGATAGGTCGTCAAAGGCGTGCGCTTGATATAGCCGCCATGGGTGACGGTCATCACCATGTCTTCGCGCTGGATCAGGTCTTCGATATCATGTTCGAATTCATTTTCCAGGATGATCGTGCGGCGCGGATCGGCAAACCGGTCGCGAATATCGATCAATTCATCCGACAGGACCTGCATACGGCGGGGACGCGACGCCAGAATTTCCAGATAGTCGGTGATACGCAGTTGAATTTCCTGCGCTTCCTGCTCCAGCTTCTCCCGCTCCATACCGGTCAGGCGTTGCAGGCGCAGGTCCAGGATTGCGCGTGCCTGACGTTCACTCAGCCAAGCGCTTTCGCCCTCAATCTTGCCGTCTGGATCATCGATCAATTTCAGATAGGGCAGAATCTCCCCGGCGGGCCAGGGTTGCGCCATCAGATTCTCACGGGCCGTCTGAGGGTCCGGTGCACGACGGATCAGTTCGATCACTTCATCAATGCTCATGATCGCGATCATCAGACCGGCCAGAATATGCGCCCGGTCCCGCGCCTTGCTCAGCTCATAGGCCGTGCGGCGCTTGATCACATCTTCACGGAAATAGATGAAGGCCCCGATAATGTCCTTCAGATTCAGAGTTTTTGGCTGACCGTCATGGATCGCCAGCATGTTCATGCCGAAACTGGTCTGCAAGGGCGTATGCTTGAACAATTGCGCCTTGACGACTTCCGGCTCAACGCCGCGCTTCAATTCGATTACAACGCGCACACCGTCGCGATCCGATTCGTCGCGCAGGTCACTGATACCCTCAACCATCTTCTCACGTACAACTTCAGCAATGCGCTCTATCATACGAGATTTATTGACTTGATAGGGTATCTCGGTAACGACAAGTGCCTCTTTATCCTTCGAAACAGTCTCGGTCGTAACCTTGGATCGAATCACAACAGACCCGCGTCCGGTATTATAAGCTGCGCGAATCCCAGACCGCCCCAAAATCTCTCCCCCTGTTGGGAAGTCGGGACCAGGGATAATCTCATTCAATTCGTCAATGGTGATGTCTGGATTATCGACATAGGCGACACAGGCATTCAGCACTTCCCCCAGGTTATGGGGGGGGATGTTTGTCGCCATCCCAACCGCGATCCCGCCCCCACCATTGACAAGAATGGCCGGAAAACGAGCAGGAAGAACGCGGGGTTCAGACTCTGATTCGTCATAGTTGGGCTGGAAGTCGACGGTATCCTTGTCGATATCGTCCAGCATGACCTCTGCGGCCTTGGACAGGCGGGCCTCCGTATATCGCATGGCCGCCGCAGCATCGCCATCCATGGAGCCAAAATTGCCCTGGCCGTCAATCAGGGGCACGCGCAGAGAGAAGCTTTGCGCCATGCGCACCATGGCGTCATAGATCGCGCTGTCGCCATGGGGGTGATATTTACCCATGACATCCCCGACGATACGCGCCGATTTACGATACGCTTTTGTCGAATCGTAACCATTTTCCTTCATGGTGTACAAAATGCGGCGATGCACCGGTTTCAGCCCGTCGCGGACATCCGGCAGCGCGCGGCTGACGATCACGCTCATCGCGTAATCCAGGTAGCTGCGGCGCATCTCGTCCTCAATCAGGACCGATGAAATATCGAAATTCGAAGGGGCGTTGCTCTCGTCAGACAAGGGTCAAATCGTCGCTTTTTACTGAAGGGATAAAAGGGCACGGAAACAGTCACAAGGGTGTTTCAATGACCAGACCGCGAGAGTCGCGATCTGTCATATATTTAGCATATTGGTGACCGGGTGAACAACCAAATAAGGGAAAATGGCATGATTTAGACCCCTTAGCGGATGATGTCTTTTGTTTCCTTATTTCCCATAAGCAGATTACAGTGTGGATATGCAATCATCCAGCAAACCAACCATTGTTTTGATCACGCACGAGCGCCCCAATTCGCCCGATACGGCGTCTGATCATCTGGGGGCCCTTGGCTATCACCTGGAATGGGTTTGTCCGGCGAAAGGGGATTCCCTGCCCGCTATAGAGAAGCATCACGTTGGCGCCATCGTCTATGGGGGCCAGTATGCCGCAACCGAAACGCGGCGTTATCCCTTTATGGCGCAAGAGGTTGACTGGGTTTCCCAATATCTGGCGACTGGACGCCCGTTTCTGGGCATATGTTCCGGTGCGCAAGTCATGGCGGTTGCTTTGGGGGCGGAATTGCATCCCAGCCCCGATGGTCTTTCTGAAATCGGCTACTACACCCTCGACCCGACCCCAGATGGCCTGTCGGTGTTTCCAAACCGCATGATGGTCGCCCATTGGCACTTTCTGGGATTCACCCTGCCCGATTCCGCCACGCTGTTGGCAACATCGGGATATTTTCCCAACCAGGCCATTCGATATTCAGAAAATGCTTTTGGCTTCCAATTCCATCCGGAACTCAGCATGGAACAGCATGAGCATTGGCTGGAGCATAGTATCGACATGACGACGATTCCGGGCGCTCAGGATGTGTTTACACAACGCCAATTGGCCGATGTCTATCACACACCCATGAAGGAGTGGTTCATCGGCTTCCTGGAAAAATGGATCAAAGGGGCGGTCCCCTTTTAGCCCACTGCCATTTTATGCTTTTGACCGCCTTGCCTTGTGTTTGTTATGGACCAGATTTAAGTGAAACCCGTCAGGAGGAGGATTTGATGTCATTCTTTGATGCCGCCATGCTGCAACCAATGTGGGTTAAAATCTGGCTGCTGTGGCTGATGCTTGTGCTGGTCCTGGCCCCCCTAATCCTGCTGGTATCACGAAGCACGCGACGCGCCGGGTTATTTACGATTATCGCCCATATTCCGGTCTTTATCATTGTTCCAGAAATGTATGACCATATGGGATATGTGCGGTTGTTGGGCCTGCCCCACCTGATTTTCTGGATACCCCTGGTGATCTATCTGATCCTGCGGGTCTGTCGCGGAACGCCAATCGAAACACCGTATCGACAGGTTCTGTATATCCTGATCGGAACCTTGCTGATCTGTCTTGCCTTCGACGCACAGGATGTCGTGCGGTATCTGTTGGGAGAGACCGATCCGCTGACCTGATAGGGCGTATTTGTAGCCTAGAACGGGATTTCGTCGTCCAGATCGGCGCTATAGTCGCGTCCGCTTCCACCACTGCCGCCCCCACTGGGGCCACCGCGATCATCGTAACCGCCATCATATCCGCCACCGGAACCACCGCGCGAACCGCCCCCGCTGCTGCCACTGCCATCGCGGCTGTCCAGCATGGTCATGTTACCGTTGAAACCGCGCACCACGACTTCTGTCGTATAGTTGGTCTTGCCGTCTTTTTCCCATTTGCGGGTCTGCAACTGGCCTTCGATCAGAACCTTTGAGCCTTTTTTCAAATAGCGCTCTGCAATCTCAGCGACCTTGCCGAAAATCACGACGCGATGCCATTCAGTCCGCTCCTGCCGCTGTCCAGACTGATCCTTCCAGTTTTCGGACGTTGCGATGGATAGGTTGGCGACCTTATCGCCATTCTGCATAGAGCGCACATCGGGGTCCTGGCCCAGATTTCCGACTAAAATGACTTTGTTTAAGCTGCCGGACATAAAAGCCCCCTTCAAATGTATCTATAACTGGAAATGGTGAGCCCTTGGCTCTGGTGTGACTGCCAACAGTCTATGACAGTGCGTCACGGCTTTAAAGCACAACGGCGCATATGGATCGAAATTTATGACAATTCGCGATCAACAACTTCAGCCAGGGCATAAACGACGGCCTGTGAAATTTCGTCGCCGCTGCCTTTGATGGACTGATTATACACCACCAGCAAGGCCTTCAGATGCTGATCGACCAAGGCCGGCTTTACCGCTTTTCCCTTTGGGCGTTCGCGCACATAGCGACAGAAATGTCGGCCAATTTCGGTGATCAGCGGGAATCCAAAGGTGGCACCCTGCCCACGCATGTTGTGGACCAATCGAAATAATTGATCCAGCGTCGCGTCCGAATTGTCTTCTCGATACTTCGCGGCCAACCGCTTCATCTGCTCAATATCTTCAGCCAGCTTGTCGACGTAATCACTCGTCATTTGTTTGACGACGGTTTCTGCGGCCTCAAATGCCTTTTCCGGTTCAATGCCACCAGTCCGCGGCACTTTTTTCGCCAGGTCATTCGGGCGCTCTACGACCTCATGCCACGATTTGGAGGCATTTGCCGGTATCTCTGGAAGTTTTTCCCTACCCATTGACCAAACTCTCCTCAAACCCGTAACGGCGGTTAAATCTCAAGCGCATCGTCCTGGGCGGCGCGACGGTCCGCCCCTTCAAAACTGGGCAAATTCAAACGCCGACGACAGGGACCAAAGAAAGACGTGGTTCTGACAAAGGGGCGCGGATTCTCAATGATATTCACGATCCGTGCATGAAGCGATCGGGCCGCCAGCGGTTTGGCCAGAAACTCCGTTATCCCAATATCGCGGGCATTCATCACCTTTGCCTTTTCGGTATACCCCGTCAGCATCACTACTGGAATGTATCGCCCGGGGCTTTCCGGATCCAGGCGAATTCGACGAACAAAGGTTGCGCCGTCTTCTGGTTCCATTTCCCAATCTGTTATGACCAGATCGAAATCCTCTGTCTGCAACAGATCCCACGCGCTGATGCCATCGATAGCAACGCGCACATATCCAATGCCCAGCGCGTCCAGCATCCGCTCTAAGATGCCACGCATGAACTTGCAGTCATCAACGACAAGCACGCGCAGATTTCTGAAATCATAGTTTTTAGACATTTTCTAAGACCGATTGATTTCCACGCCCCGATACTTCCATCCAAGTGGAATATTTTTTTAACCGTAATCAATGCCCCCTTTCCGCCTACAGGAAGGAGGTGACTTTAACAACCCTCACATTCATGTTCACACATATCGATTCGCTGCGCAGTATCATAGAATATCAGCAAAACCGTCAATCAGTGTTACGCATTGGCCGTGAATTCGATTATAGTTAACAAAAGCATGCGAAGGTAATATTCGCGATATTTTTCCGTAATAAGCCACTGGGGGATATTTATTGTCCGACTCTTCACGCGTCCTGAACAGACGAACCTTTTATAAAGGCGATGTCATTTTTAATGAGGGCGATTACGGCAACCAGGCCTATGTCCTGCAAAGCGGTCGTGTGCGCATCACGAAATCCCTGCCAGGGGGGGCGCGCGGCACATTAGGCTTTGTCGAAGCCAGTGGCATTTTTGGTGAAATGGCACTGATCGATCAATCCAAACGCATGGCGTCTGCAATTGCTGAAGAGTCATGTGTCTGCATCGTCATCACTGAGGATTTGTTGAAAAAGAAGCTGGGCAATGCCGATCCTGGATTAAAAATGCTGATTCTGATGTTAATCCGTTTACTGCGCCAGGCGGCCAGCAAAACACCGCTGCCCGCGGACGATATCGCCGCCATGGCGCGTGCCGCAAACTCTGCAGAACATGCGGCCGCATTGCGGGCCGAAAAAGGGAACTGATCCATGAGTGGGAACCTGGTTCTGCGCCAAGAATTTGCTGCTGGCGATATGCTGTATCACGAAGGCGATGACGCCACGGCCATGTATATGATCCAGGCCGGATCCATCGAGATATTGAAACGCGGCAGCGACGGCTTTGTCGATATCACGGAAAAGCGCGGACCAGGTCAGGTCCTGGGGGAACTTGCCCTGCTGACCAGTCGCCCCAGAACCGAAGGTGCGCGCGCCGAAACCGCCAGCACCGTGATTACCATTCAGCGCACAAGACTGAACGAAAAATTAAAAGAAACCGATCCTTTTGTGAAAGCGCTGTTTCAAATCCTGGCACAGAACCTCTTATCGGTCATGGATCAGAAGAACAAATTCGAACAAATGGCCTCTTTGGAAGATTTGACCCAGGATGAAGAAGTCCCATCGGAAACGAACGAAAAATAAGTGCTTCAGGGGGCTTTTTGAGTAACACGCGCGTTAGAGCGATGATGTAAACGGCCCATATTTCCCAATGACAGAAAATGCGCCAGCGCCAGGGCGCTCCATCCCGTTCGGAACCATTTCAGCGCCGTTGTATCATCCAGCTTGCGCAGGCGTTCCTCATCAATGACACGAAAGCCGGAAAATATGATTCTCTGGCCGCTTGCCAATGTGATCTCCATCCGGCGTTCTACCAACAGATCATTGGCCATACAGGCATTCACAAACTGACGGGTTCGCGCCTGTTCCTTGGAATAAGACGCCGCAAAGGTCGCCATTTTGGCCAGCATTGCTGTTGGCTTGCCATTGGCAAAAATCGGAGTGCCTTCGGTTTTCGACACCAGCGGAGATTCGACATCCAGGCACAGACCGACGCCATCTTTGCCATGCTTTGTATCCTGCATCAGAACAAAAGGCGCGCGCCGCAGAATCGCAGGAACATAACAGCCTTCTTTCCAGCGCCCGTTTGCCTCGACAAATAGATTTTCATCGGATCGCAATCCCAGGAGGGCGACCGGATGAATATCTTTTTCACCGGCAAATATAATCGGATAATGCCGTGCAGTTGGCATGAACTCCACAGCGCTGAGCGGGATGGTATGCAGCTTGCTGGCAAAGCTGAAATCCCGACCATCCTTAACTTTAAAATCGGCGTGTCGTTTCAGGTCCAGCGGTTCCGCACGGCGCAGCAATTGCCGCAACGTTTCCCCCACCTGATCCGATAGTCCGGTTGCAGCAGGGCTTGCCACCGGTTTTACAGGTGGCTTCTTTGATGCAGATTTCTTTCGGCTTGCCACCGGGGTCTTGCCCATCTTTACACCTTCCAATCCTTGGGCCGAAGCGATACTTTATCGGCTGTTTAACATCAATCAAGCAAACCAAAAAAATACCACTGCCTAAAAGGATAGTTTTATGACATCCCGTGTCCTCCGGATTGCCCCCCTTGCCGCTTGTATTCTTGCCGCGACAACAATGATTTCCAGCACTGCCTTTGCCCATGAAGGGGCCGGGATGGCGGGTGGGTTCGTCAGCGGCCTAACGCATCCGCTGTTTGGTCTGGATCATGTGGTTGCAATGGTCGCCGTTGGATTATGGGGGGCCTTTCTGGGGCGTCCGGCCCTGTATCTTTTACCGATCATTTTCCCGGTTGTGATGGCATTTGGCGGTGCGCTGGGTGTATTGGGCTTTCCCCTGCCCGGCGTTGAAATCGGCATTGCGGGATCTGCCATCGTGCTGGGTCTGTTGGTGGCTCTGGCCGCCCGACCCCCAATCTGGATTGCGTCCTGTCTGGTCGGCGCATTCGCCATATTCCATGGCTTTGCCCATGGTGCGGAACTGCCCCATGCCGCGAATGCGATCACCTATTCCATCGGATTCGTCCTCTCAACGGGCATGCTGCACCTGGTCGGTATTGCCTTTGGTATGCTGGTTAAAATGCCATCGGGCCGCGTCGCAGTGCGCGGTCTCGGCGTTGCGATCTCTTTGGTCGGCGTCGCCTTTATGACCGGCATCGCGTGACGGGTCAGCGTCTCTTTCTCCCCCTGCTTATCCTGGTGGGGGGCGGATTGGGCCTTGCGACACCGGCAGATGCCCATACCAGCATCTCCGGCGTTGGCCTTTTCCCAAACGGTTTGCTGCATCCTGTCGCCGTTCCCCAACACCTGTTGCTGTTGATTGGGATCGGTTTATGGATGGGCCGTCGTCAGGATCGCCAAATTCCGCCTTTGCTGGCCGCATTGAATGCAGGACTGGTCGTCGGATATGCAGCAACGATCTGGATAGATCTGACCCAGATCACCAGCCTGACACTGGCCGCTATGACCCTGATCGCTGGTACCCTGCTGGCTGTAAACAGACCCCTGCCCAGCTTATTGAATGTCAGTGTTTTTGCGCTGGCCGGATTGTGCGTTGGCCTGGATTCAAAGCCGGAAGCCCTAAAGGCAAACGAAACCCTGTTGCTGGGCTTTGGGATATGGATCGGGGTGAACATCATCGCCCTGAATATTATGGCACTCAGCGCGAAGCTTCAGCACCCCATCGCGGTGATTGGCATTCGAATCGCAGGCAGTTGGCTGATTGCCATGTCCCTGATCCTGCTGGCCTTCGAGCTTCGGTGATGGAATCTTGAAAGGCATCCGATCCCCTGAACGCCTTCAGGACTCGGCAGAAAAACCCTGAATTTTGCCAGCCCCCAATGTCACCACGCGGTCCATACGCTGTGCCAGGGCGATGTTATGGGTCGCGATCAGGGCGCTCATCCCGCGCTCCCGCACCAGCTTTACCAACAGATCAAACACGATCTCAGAAGTTTTGGGGTCCAGATTGCCGGTCGGTTCATCTGCCAACAGGATAGCCGGTGAATTCGCCAGGGCCCGCGCAACGGCAACCCGCTGTTGCTCGCCACCCGACAACTTGGCGGGCCGATGGGTGGCGCGAGACGTCAAACCAACGCTTTCCAGCAATTCTGCTGCATGATCACGGGCAGCCCGTCTTGTTTCCCCCGCCACCATTTGCGGCAAGATCACATTCTCCAGGGCAGAGAATTCCGGCAGCAGGTGATGAAACTGATACACAAACCCAATGGTCTTGCGCCGAATCGCCGTGCGTTCCAGGTCCCCCAGCGTGCCACAGGCCCGTCCATTGATCAGGACATCGCCTTTGTCAGGCAATTCCAACAGACCCGCCATATGCAACAGGGTGGATTTCCCGGTCCCACTGGGCGCAACCAGCCCAACCAACTCCCCCTTGCTGACATGCAAAGACGCACCATCCAACACTGTCAGGGGTCCGGCGGCTGTCTTATAGGTTCGCTCAACCGCGTCCATGCGCAATACGGTCGTCTCGTCACTCATAGCGCAGCACCTCTACAGGATCCAATCGCGCCGCGCGCCAGGCCGGATAAATTGAGGCCAGAAGGCTGATTACCAGGGCAAATGTCACGGTGACGATCACCTCTGTCGGATCAATTTTAGCCGGCAATTGAGACAGGAAATAAATTTCCGCATCGAATAACTTGGCGCCCGACAGGCTTTGAATCGCCTGTCGAATGCTCTCGATATTCAGCGCGAAGGAAATACCCAGCGTGGCCCCCAGAACAGTACCAATGACGCCAACCGAGCTGCCGGTCATGAAGAATATCCGCAGGATGGATCCCCGCGTCGCCCCCATGGTGCGCAATACGGCGATGCCGCGGGATTTATCCTGAACCAACATGATCTGGGACGATATGACATTGAAGGCCGCCACCACAACGATCAGTGACAGAATCAGCGCCATAACATTACGTTCCACCTGTAGCGCATTGAAAAAGCTGGAATTAACACGCTGCCAATCTGTGGCCGTATATCCAGGGGGAAGACTGCCCCGCAGGTCAAAGGCTGTTGCCTTGGCCGCATCAGGGTCTTTCAACATGACCTCAATTGATCCAACAGCATCGCCTGTTCGAAAGAAGGCCTGCGCTGTTTTTAACGGCATATAGACATAGGTATTGTCATATTCATACATGCCAACTTCAAAAATGCCGACGATGGGAAAGGCCTTCATGCGGGGCACGGTGCCGAATGCTGTTACCGTTCCATTGGGAGAAATCAGCGTCAGCGAGTCCCCCAAGGTCAGCCCCAGGCGACTGGCCATCCGAACCCCGATCAGGATTCCGTCCTGTTGCGTGAAGTTATCCATGCTGCCGGCGATCAGGGAATCCCGCAGAATTGGGCGCGCTTCAAAATCTGCTGCCCGCACGCCCCGAACCAAAGCCCCTGCTGCGCCATTCTTGGCGCTTGCCATGACCTGACCTTCAATCATCGGGGTTGCGGCCAGCACGTCCGGGCGGGCCAGTAATTGGTCGGTGATCTCCTGATAGGCCTCAATCCGTCTTTCAACGGACCCGATGGTAACATGCCCATTCAGTCCGATAATGCGCCCCAGCAATTCAGCCCGGAACCCATTCATCACCGACATGACGATGATCAGGGTCGCCACGCCCAGCATGATTCCCAATAAAGAGAACCAGGCAACGACAGAGATAAATCCCTCCTGCCGTTTGGCCCGCAAATAGCGAAAGGCAACCAACCGCTCAACAGCTGTAAACATCGTCAAAGCGCCCTTTCACAGCGGCGGAAAGCCTTATTTGGACCCAGACAACTTAGCAAGGGCCGCTTCTGGAGAGAGCTCTTCTTTCTCCCCGGTTTTTCTGGATTTAAGCTCGACGATGCCATTTGCAACGCCTTTTGGTCCGATCACCACCTGCCAAGGCAGGCCAATCAGGTCCATATCGGCGAATTTCACACCGGCGCGCGTATCGCGGTCGTCATACATGACGTCCACCCCTGCGGCCTGAAGCTTGGCATAGAAGTCTTCGCAGGCTGCATCACAGGCCTCATCCCCCACCCGCAGATTGATCAGGCCAACGCGGAACGGGGCAACCTCTTCCGGCCAGATAATGCCGTTATCGTCGTGACAGGCCTCAATGATCGCCCCCAACAGGCGTGAGACACCCACACCATAAGATCCACTCTGGACCGTTGCGAAGCCGCCATCCGCCGTCTGAACCTTGGCGTTCATAGGCTCGGAATATTTGTCGCCGAAGAAGAAGATATGGCCGACCTCGATCCCGCGGGCCGTCATTTGACGATCGGCTGGAACTTCTGCCTGATATTTTTCCTCATCATGCATCTCATCGGTTGCCGCATAGAAAGACGTCACCTTGCCGATGACCTCGCTCATCTGGTCGGCATTGCGGTGATCGATATCCATGTTCAGCAGGTCCAGCTTCAGCAGATCCGTATCGCACCAGACCTGACTTTCGCCGGTTTCGGCCAGAATGATAAATTCGTGGCTCATATCACCACCAATGGGACCCGTATCGGCCGCCATCGGTATGGCCTTCAAGCCCATGCGGGCATATAGGCGCAGATAGGCAACGAATTGCTTGTTATAGGAGATACGGCCCGCTTCCTGGGAGATATCAAAGGAATAGGCATCCTTCATCAGGAATTCCCGACCCCGCATCACGCCAAAGCGCGGGCGGACCTCATCGCGGAATTTCCATTGAATATGATACATCATTCGGGGCAGGTCTTTATAGCTCTTGATATGTTCCGCAACGATATCGGTGATCATTTCCTCATTCGTGGGGCCATACAGCATTTCCCGCTCGTGCCGATCGGTAATGCGCAGCATCTCCTTGCCGTAATCTTCATACCGACCGGATTTGCGCCAAAGGTCTGCGGATTGGATCGTTGGCATTAGGACTTCATGACAGCCAATACGGTCCATTTCATCACGGACAATCTGTTCAATCTTGCGCAGCACCCGATAGCCTGTCGGCAGCCAGGAATAGATACCAGCAGATTCCTGCCGGATCATGCCTGCACGCAACATCAGACGGTGGGAGACGATTTCCGCCTCGCTGGGGGTTTCCCGCAGGGTGGGCATGAAATACTCACTCAAGCGGACGGCAGGGGACAAGCGCATCAGAAATCTACCCTTAAGGCTAAGGTTGTTAAGTGCGCGCAATCTAAGGCCTAGCGCCGTGAAGGTAAAGCCGCAGTCAGTGGATGCGCTATCGCTGAACGGCCTGCTGGCACAGGGCGATTATTTCTGCCTCGGTATCAGGTGTCAGGGCTTTGTCATTCAGGGTCAGCTTCCCGGATGCAAGATTGTATCGGACCATCCCCAGACTGGTTGATGAATTGGCAAACAGGGTCTGCAGCGTCGGATTTCCAGCGAAAACCATCGGATTCAGCGCCAGTTCGAAGGCGATCTCTTCCGGCAGGATATCCTGTGCGGTTAAGGTCCCCGGAAGAGTCGCCCCGGCAACGGCATTGCCCCGTATATCCAGCCCCGGAACATAGTCCGCACTGGGCACAACGGCGCGGCGCAAGACCGTCTGGCATTCCTTTTTAGACATACGCAACAGAAATTCAGGTTTTGCAGGGGGATAGGGCAGATTATCCTGTTCCCGCTCTGTTGTCGTTTCAGGCCCTGCGCCCGTGGCATTGGTGAATGGATGATCCGGCACTGTCTGCGCCGCAGCAGACATGCCAGACAATACGAGGATCAGGGCGGTCAAGAATACTGTCTTCATGCCCACACTCTCGCAATATCCAGGCCGGAATGGAAGGATGACAGATTGAAACACCGCCATACTGCGTTACGTTATAGCAACAGACGATCCAAAAGGCTCAGTTCATGATGGTACGCATTCGAACCCTTGCTTTCACCCTGTTTCTTTCCTGCCTTCTGCCGACGATCGGCTATGGTCAGATGCTAAACAACAGCCCGGACGGCGACACCCCGCAGAAAATGACCCAATTGCTGAGGGGCTGTCTGGGGGCAGGCAATACGCCCAGTCAACGACGCGACATATGCACAACATTGCTGGATAGTGAAATCCTGTCCACTGAGGGGCGCGCAACCGCCCTGGCCTATCGCGCATCGGCCTTTCTTGACCTCTTTGATTATACTGCGGCGCTGAGAGACTTTACCGAAGCACTTGATCTGGCGCCCAACAATATCGGCTTTCTGGATGGGCGCGCCCGCACATTTGACGATATGGGGGAGCATCAAAAGGCGATACAGGACTATGACCTGGCCCTACAAATCGCGCCAAAGGTAGCGGCACTTTATGCCGGTCGTGCCTCCAGCTATGCCCAGATGGGCAATATTGACGCCGCCCTGCGTGACCTTGATCAGGCACAGAAAATTGACCCGCTGGACATCAACACATTGGTGACGCTGGGTAATCTGCATGTAGAACTGAAGCAGTTCGATACCGCGCAGGCCGCCTATACAAAGGCCATCGACATCGATCCTAACCGGTATTCGCTGTATACCAGACGGGGCCTGGCCTATCTGTTCGGGGGCAATCCGACAGAGGCGCTCACAGATTTCAGTTTCGCTATCGACCATGGCGAAGAAAATCCGGATGCCCTTATGTTCCGGGGAATGGCAAATCAGCGGACCGATAACATCGATGCCGCGCTGGCGGATTATACCCAGGCGATCAATCTGGACCCGACACGGGCCGTTGCCTGGCATCGCCGCGGCATGATTTATATGGACCGCAAAGACTATCAACAGGCGTTTGATAATCTGAATGTTGCGGTCCAGATCCAGCCGATATCGGACTATTACAATTCCATCGCATGGTTGCTTGTCGCTGCGGAAGACAAATCCTTTCGCGACCCGAAAGCGGCATTGGACTATGTCGAAAAGTCGCTGAAACTGGACGAAAATGCCGATAATGCTGATACGGCGGCTGCGGTTCATACCCTGTTGGGCGATCAGGGTCAGGCGATGAAATTCTATCGCCTGTCCATGGAATTAGGCGGTGCAGATCGCGTTCAGATGTATCAGGAATACCTCCAGAAGCGCGGATACTATCAGGGCCCAATCGATGGTAAGATCGATGAAAAGATAGAGGCTGCCATTCAAGCCTTCTCGGAAGAGGCACTGGTTCTTCTGGTGGATTAAAAATCCAGCAACAGGTAATCGCGGATTGACGTCCAAACCTCTTTGTTTGGTGCGCTCAACAGACCGTGGACGCGTGTTCCGGCCTGATAGGGGGCATCGTCGATGCGCGCGACATGGCCGCCTGCCTCTCGGATCAACAAGGTTCCTGGCGCATGATCCCAGGGCCATAACCGTCGGTAAAAGCTGAAATGGCGCGACCCCAATGTTTGGGCCAAAAAGTCATGGCCGGCGCAGGATAGGGACACCAATTCGCCAAACCGCGCCCGCGCCGCACTACGCAACGCGCTGCGCTTGGGTTCATCAAAATACCAAGTATTGATCAAACCGACTTTCGCTGAATCTGCTGGCGGGTCTGGTATTATCAGCCGTGTTCCGTCCAGCCAGGCCCCCTCACCCTCTGCTGCAAAGACGGTGCGATTGGGAATGGGGTCATGGATCCAGCCCATAACCGGGCGGTTATTCTCCACCAGGGCCACCATCATGCAGAAGGTTTCACTCGCCTTGGTGAAGTTCTTCGTACCATCAATCGGATCAATCAGCCAGACAGGGCCTGGCGTATCAAACCGATCCAGGATGTCATTGGATTTGGAATAAGCCTCCTCCCCAACAACACGGGATCCCGGCAACAGGGCCGACAAAGCCTCTGTCAGGACATGTTCCGCCTCGATATCCGCGACGGTGACCAGATCACCGGGGGCCTTTTCGATGATTTCATGCTTTGCCAACCCATCAAAGCGCGGCAGGACGATTCTTTCCGCGACATCCCGCAGGATCGATTGAACCTTATCCGGATCAACCCGCGCCGCCGCTGTCACGCGGCCTCTCCGCGGGCATAGTCGCGCAACGTCTGAAATAGATTATCTGGAACCACGACCCCTTCCCGTGCCGCCTTCAGGCGATGCGCGTGGCGCCGGTCCCCCGGCAGGCGCACCCCGTCCTGATCCAGCATCGCCTGAAACAGAGTTTCGATCCGGGCGGAAAAATTCGCGCCTCCAAAAGCGGTCGGATCAATCGCCATAAAGAATTGTCCGATATCCGGCGGGCCACCGGCATCATTGCCCAAATCCGATGCCTCAAAGGACCAATTCGCCCCTGTCAATCCAGCGGCCATGATTTCCAC
This sequence comes from Hwanghaeella sp. 1Z406, assembly GCF_048892425.1. Classification (NCBI taxonomy): domain Bacteria; kingdom Pseudomonadati; phylum Pseudomonadota; class Alphaproteobacteria; order Rhodospirillales; family Aestuariispiraceae; genus Hwanghaeella; species Hwanghaeella sp. 1Z406. The sequence goes on along the minus strand of NZ_JBLZHU010000006.1, from coordinate 176,602 downwards.
CAATAACGCCAATCCGCCCCCTTTATAGCCGCCAGACGGGGCCATAGACCCCTCGCCCAGAACTGTCTTGGCATCGGTACAGGGATTGCCCATCGCATCCAGGCCCCACCCTTCCGGTATCGGCTCCCCCGCTTCCATCTTGGCCGCGATACTGACACGGGATGTGGCTGTAGAGGATTGATCGATTACCAGGGGCGGCTTGCCGTCACGGGGCACGCCAAAGGCAATGGGATTGGTGCCAAACAGCGGACGATTTCCCCCGGCCGGCGCCATGGATGCCGAGGCATTGGTGAAGCAGAATCCAACCAGTCCGGCCTTGGCAATGCGATCCACGAACCAACCGATCACGCCAGAGGCATAGGAATGCTGAATACCAAACCCGGCAATGCCGCAATTTCGGGCAAGGGTGTAGAATTTCTTCTCCCCCTCCACATAGGCGGGATGGCAGAACCCGTTGCGCGCATCGGCCATCAGGGCGGCCTTGCCGGTCTGCTTCACCTTCGGCACCGCAAGGCCTGAAACCTTTCCAACGCGGACATGCTGACAATAGTAAGGCAGATAGGCCAATCCGACGGCGCGGATGCCCTCGGCCTCCGCATCGACGATGCTGTCAGCCACAATGGACGCAGACTCTTCTAATGTCCCTGCCCCGATCAGTGCTGCCTTACTGAGCGCATGAACCTGATCAAGCATCAATGTGCGGGACATAAAGAGGGCCTCATTTGTAACTGTTATGGAGCCAACCTAATGGGATGCGCCAAAGGATTAAAGACTCAATCCAGACGCCTGATACAGAAAAAGGCCGCCGGACGGATCCGACGGCCTCAATCTTTAGTTTCTTAGGCGTAGGCTAGGTCAGCGTGATGCTTACATCATGCCGCCCATGCCACCCATGCCACCCATGTCGGGCATGCCGCCGCCGCCCTGGCCCTTAGGCTCAGGCTTATCAGCGATCATGGCTTCGGTGGTGACCAGCAGGCCAGCAACCGAGGCAGCATCCTGAAGCGCAGAACGCACAACCTTGGCAGGGTCGATGATACCGGCTTTCACCAGATCACAGAATTCGCCGTTTTGAGCATCAAAGCCCCAGTTGTGGTCTTTCGACTCCATCATCTTACCGACAATGACAGCACCATCTTCACCGGCATTGTCAACGATCTGGCGGCAAGGAGCCGTCAGGGCGCGACGCACGATGTCGATGCCCACGGTTTGATCATGGTTGGCACCTTCCATCTTCTTCAGGGCGTGGGTGGCATACAACAGAGCCGACCCACCGCCTGGGACAACGCCTTCTTCGACAGCGGCACGGGTTGCGTGCATGGCGTCGTCAACGCGGTCTTTCTTTTCTTTCACTTCAACTTCGGACGCACCGCCGACGCTGATCACGGCAACACCGCCAGCCAGTTTGGCCAGACGCTCTTGCAGCTTTTCACGGTCATAGTCAGAAGAGGTGTTCTCAACCTGCTGGCGGATCTGCGAGCAACGGCCTTCGATTTCTTTCTTCTTCCCGGCGCCATCGACGATGGTGGTTTCGTCTTTGTTGATGGTGACGTTCTTGGCCTGGCCCAGCATGGCAAGCGTGACGCTTTCCAGCTTGATGCCGGTGTCTTCGGAAATCACCGTACCACCGGTCAGGATGGCGATGTCTTCCAACATGGCTTTACGACGGTCACCGAAGCCCGGTGCCTTCACTGCAGCGACCTTCAGGCCCCCGCGCAGCTTGTTCACAACCAAGGTCGCCAGGGCTTCGCCTTCAACGTCTTCAGCAATGATCAACAGCGGACGGCTGCTTTGTACAACCTGTTCCAGAACGGGCAACATGGCCTGCAGGTTCGAGAGTTTCTTCTCGTGCAGCAGGATCATTGGGTTTTCCAGTTCGACAACCATCTTTTCAGAATTGGTCACGAAGTAAGGAGACAGGTAGCCGCGGTCGAACTGCATGCCTTCGACAACTTCCAGTTCCGTGGTCAGGCCTTTGGCTTCTTCGACGGTGATAACACCTTCGTTGCCGACCTTTTCCATGGCTGCAGCGATCATTTCGCCAACTTCTTTGTCGCCATTGGCAGAGATCGTGCCGACCTGTGCAACTTCAGAGCTGGTTTTGATTTTCTTGGCGCGCTTGGCGATGTCTTTGACAACCGCATCCACAGCCAGATCAATACCGCGCTTCAGATCCATCGGGTTCATGCCAGCGGCAACAGCCTTGGCACCTTCACGAACGATGGCCTGGGCCAGAACCGTTGCAGTGGTCGTGCCGTCGCCCGCCATGTCATTGGTCTTGCTGGCAACTTCACGCACCATCTGTGCGCCCATGTTTTCGAACTTGTCTGACAGTTCGATTTCTTTCGCGACCGTAACACCATCTTTGGTGATGCGCGGTGCGCCGAAAGCCTTGTCGATCACGACGTTACGGCCTTTAGGACCCAGTGTGACTTTGACCGCATCGGCCAAAATGTCTACGCCGCGGAGCATCTTTGCCCGTGCGTCTGTGCCGAATTTAACTTCCTTGGCTGCCATAGCAGTAGGACTCCTTAATAGTGGTTTGAGCCTGAATAATCAGCTGGCAATAAAAAAGGCGAGGATCCTTTCCCCGCCCCGTCATCGCGCTGTTATTCAATGATGCCCATGATGTCAGATTCTTTCATGATCAGCAGATCGTCGCCGTCAATTTTGACTTCGGTGCCGGACCATTTGCCAAACAGGACGGTGTCGCCCTTTTTGACGTCCAGCTTACGAACGCTGCCGTCTTCTTTGATCGTGCCAGAGCCCGCGGCGATCACTTTACCCTGCATCGGCTTTTCTTGTGCCGTGTCAGGAATAATGATGCCTGTTGCGGTCTTGGTCTCGCTCTCAACGCGTTTAACTAGTACGCGATCGTGCAGAGGCCGGAATTTCATGGTCATTTCCCCTTCAAAAACTTCGTCCTGGTCTAGGCGGGCCCACCTGATGTGAACCATCGCCCCCAATCTGTCCTGAGAAAGCGCTGTTAGCACTCCCCCTTAGTGAGTGCTAGCGCATATACGAATTGTTGTGTAATTGTCAATGGAGACGAACTGAAATAAGCCGGAAACCGCCAAAGAAAGTTTTATGACAGGGCTTTATAGCCAAAACGCTGTTCAAACCGCTTCCAATCGGTCGGATCCAGGGCCACGGTCAAAAGAACCGAGGTTCCGTCTCCAGCTTCCCGATCTGTCAAATCGTCCAGCACATCCCCATTTTCATGCAGCCAGGCCATAGCAGCGCCGTCACCGGCTGATATCTCAACATTTGCTTCAACGCGGAACCGCGCCAAGGCCTCATCAATGGCCGTCAGCAAGGGATCAAACCCCGTGCCTTCCATGGCAGAGATGGCAAAGGCATCAACATCCTCTTCCCCGGATCGGATCAGCGCGGCCCGCTGTTCCGTCGCGGCGCGGATATCGGCTGGCATTGTATCAACCTTGTTCCAGGCCTCCATAACCACCGTATCGGGTGCGATATCCAAAGAGCCTAGAACTTTCTCAACATCGGCCTTTTCGACATCAGTATCCAGGGCGGCGATATCACGGACATGCACCAGCACTTGGGCAGAGCGCACTTCTTCCAATGTCGCCCGGAAAGCCGCAATCAGATCCGTTGGCAGGTCAGAGATAAATCCCACCGTATCAGACAGGATCGCGGTGCGGCCCGATGGCAGAACCACCTTGCGCATGGTTGGGTCCAGGGTCGCAAACAGCATATCCTTCGCCATGACAGCGGAATCAGTTAACCGATTGAACAGGGTGGATTTCCCGGCATTGGTGTAACCAACCAGAGAGACAACCGGATAAGGCACCTTTTCCCGCGCCTTACGGTGCAGCCCGCGGGTTCTGGCCACCTGCTCCAATTCTTTCTTCAGGCGGACAATTCGCTCATCAATTAAACGTCTATCAAGCTCAATCTGGCTTTCCCCAGGTCCCCCGATAAAGCCCAGACCACCCCGCTGCCGCTCCAAGTGCGTCCAACTGCGCACCAGCCGGGACCGCTGGAAGGTCAGCGCCGCCAGTTCAACCTGTAAGCGCCCCTCATGGGTCCGCGCCCGTGCTCCAAAGATCTCAAGGATAAGCCCAGTACGATCAATGACCTTTGTTTCCAGGGCGCGTTCCAGGTTGCGCTGTTGAACCGGGCTAAGCGAGGCATCCACGATCAGCAATTCAACCTCAAGCGCGGCACACAAACCATGCAAACGCTCAACCAGACCACCGCCCAGCAATGTGGCCGGAACCGGCTTGTTCAGGCGCACATGTTCCGCATGAACAACGTCCAGTTCAATCGCCCGGGCAAGGCCGATCGCTTCTTCCAGACGTGCGTCCGGGTTCCGGCGTTTCAATGTCACGCCCGGTATTTCGGGATACAGCACAGCGGCGCGGCGGGCGCCGGTCTCCGACCAGCCCCACTCACCAGAGTCTTGAAGCTTTTCAGTCAAATCCGCTTAGCTTTCCTCGACACCATCCGTTTCGGATGGCTCGAATAATTGCACCGGCGTCGCCGGCATGACGGTTGAAATCGCATGCTTATACACCAGCTGTGAATGCGCATCCCGGCGCAAAAGCACGCAGAAGTTATCAAACCATGTAACGATGCCCTGCAGCTTTACGCCATTGACGAGGAACACCGTGACCGGAGCTTTGTTCTTCCGGAGATGATTTAAAAACGTATCCTGGAGGTTCTGGTTCTTGTCGGACGACATAAATGCCCCCTTTCCTTGCAACTTTGTTGTTATTAGCACAAACGCGCAGTCTAAGTTATTCTATCATCGGGGACTTTCCACAAGAATACGCTCTTAAACCCTGAAAAAGCCCGGGTTTAAGAGTTGTCGTATTTGTGTGGCAGGATCTTGGTCCCCACCAGATTTAACGCACACTATCAGATATAGGAACGATCCGTCGCCAAAAAAGCGTGCAGTGCGTCCAAATGGCCAAATATTCGCGCAGGCCGGCAATCCGCATATTCCCCATCCAGGTCCGGATCGGCATGAATAAGGATTGGCGTCAGCCCTGTTGCATGGGCAATTTGCATATCCACACCAGAATCACCGATGAAGTAGATATCCGGTCCGGGCTGTAAATCGCCGCCTGCATCGCGCAATCCCTGTAACGCCATGGAAACCGGTTCCGGGGATGGCTTGTCGCGTGCCGCATCCCCTGCCCCCACCAGTGCGTGAAAATACACATCCCAGTCCAGATGCGCAGCTTCTTTGCGAAGGAACCGCCCCTGCTTGTTGGAAATCACAGCCTGTGGAATGCCCTTTGTATGAACGGCGTGCAGAAAAGACGCTGCGCCAGGGGCCGCAACAAGCGCCTGCATATGGATGGCTTCGAATTCCGCATAAAAGATGTCGCGCGCTTCTTCCCACCGATCCCCGAACATGACGGGAAAGGAATCACGCATCGAATGGCGCACCCTGTTTCGGGTTTCAGCCAGCGTCCATTCCGGCATCTCCATTTTGCGAAACAGACCATTCATCGCGCCATGAATAACCGGCCAGGTGTCCACCAAAGTGTTGTCCCAGTCATACAAAATGGCTTTTGGCGGCGGCAGGTCAGAAGAATTCACGAATCAGCTTTCTATTAGAAATATTCTAGTCTTACAGCGAACATCTTTTCCATTTTCTTAACGGCAGAGGCAGCCGCCAACAGCACCACCCGGTCCTTCGTTCGAACCACCGTATCGGGCCGAGGGATAATCACCTCATCCCCCCGGATGATCGCCCCGATGATGACGCCGTTTGGCAGTTTGGCATCGCGCAATGCCTCCCCGACCAGGCTGGATGTTTCCATCGCTTCCGCCTCGATCAATTCAGCAAAACCGTCGCGCAGGCTGTGCACCTGACGAATGCGGCCCCGTCGGACATGCTGCAGAATGGTGGACGCCGTGATTTCACGCGGGCTGACGACAACATCAATCCCCAATGTCGTGATAAGGGGACCATAGGAGTTCTTGTTCACCAGGGTAATTGCCCGATCCACGCCAAATCGCTTACACAGCAGGGAACACAGAATATTGGTTTCATCGTCATCAGTGACGGCAACGACCGCTTCTGCATTGCGAATGCCAGCTTCTTCCAAGATCTCATGATCCAGCGCATCACCCTGGATAACAACCGTTGTCGGCAAGACTTCCGCCACTTGACGGGCGCGGTTCTTGTCCATTTCAACGATCTTGGCGGAATACCCGTCGGAACTGGATTCCAATTCTTCTGCCAGGGTGGTGCCGATATTCCCGCCCCCCACGATCAGAATGCGCCGGGCTTCCTTCTCCTCATGACCAAAGACGGACATGGCGCGGGGAACATGGTCGGTTTCAGCAATGAAATAAACATCATCCCCCGGCAGCATCTGATCGTCGGCAGACGGGATATGCATGGTCTCATTGCGAAAAATCGCCAAGACCGTGATGTTCAGATCGGGAAACAAGGAGGTCAACTGACGCAATGGCGTGTGGATGACCGGGCATTTGTCATCGCATCGCACGCCGATCACACGCACCTTGTCATCGCCCATGCGGATCATATCAAAGGCGCCGGGTGCGCGAATGCGCCGGGCAATCGCACGCGCGACCTCAATTTCCGGGGAGATAATGACATCAATCGGCAATTGATCCCTGGCAAACAGATTGGACCACATCGGGTTCAAATAGCTCTGTTGCCGGATCCGAGCGATCTTGGTCGGCACGTTAAACAAGGTATGGGCCACCTGACAGGCGATCATATTCACCTCGTCGGTGAAGGTAACCGCGATCAGCATATTGGCATCCCGCGCCCCTGCCCGTTCCAGGACATCGGGATGCGAGGCATGGCCGACAAAGGCCTGAACATCCAGTTGATCGTTAATCTTACCAATCAATTCGGGGGATTGATCAACAACGGTTACATCGTTGTCTTCCCCGGACAGATATCTGGCAATATGGAAACCGACCTGGCCGGCACCACAAATGACAACCTTCATATTCAGGCTCCCTTGCGCAGTTTCCGGTCCCGGACGGGGACCGTGAAAGGCGACTTATTCCTTGTCATCCAACCGACCGCGATTGGCACCGGCAACGCCCAGCCCCTTCAGCTTCCGGTGCAAAGCGGCGCGGTCCATGCCGACAAACTCTGCCGTGCGCGAAATATTGCCGCCAAACCGGGCCAGATGAAAGACCAGATATTCCCGTTCAAACGCTTCGCGTGCTTCGCGCAATGGCAGGCTCATCACCTCTGGTGCATGATCCCACCGCGATGCGGTTCCCGCAGCGGCCCCTATTGCCTGTCCGACCGCTTCTGCATGAATATGATCCTGCGATCCGCCCGGCGCCATCAGCAATAAACGCTCCATGACATTAGATAATTCCCAGACATTGCCAGGCCAATCATGCCCCTGTAGGGCCGTCAATGCATCCGCGCCCAAAATGCGGGGTGATCGGCTTTTCGCAGCGGCGGAGCGTTCCATCAAATGCACCGCCAGCAACGGAATATCTTCCCGTCGGTCACTCAACGGAGGCGCATGAATCGGAACCACATTCAGGCGATAGAACAAATCCTCGCGAAACTTTCCTTCCGCAATCAGCGCCTGAAGGTCACGGGTTGTGGTGGCTAGAACTCGGGAATTCACCTCTACCACAGTATCACCGCCAATGCGCTGAAACCGTCTATTGTGCAGAACCCTAACCATTTTTAGCTGGGTTGCCATATCCATATCGGCGACTTCGTCCAACAACAGTGTTCCGCCATGGGCTTCTTCCAGCACGCCAATCCGCCGGGGGTGTGATTTCGTCGCCTCGATCCCAAACAGCGCTTGTTCAAGCGTATCTTCGCTGAGCGTCGCACAGGTCAATACGACGAAACGGCCATTCTTGCGCAGGGATCGACTGTGCAGCATGCGGGCAATCGCCCCCTTGCCGCTGCCGGGCGGGCCGGAAATCAGAACACGGCTATCGGTCTGGGCCACTTTCTCAACGGCGCGCCGTACCTCTGCTATCGCGGAAGACTTCCCAACCAGGTCATCCAGCATCGCGTAAGGCGAGAGTTTGCGCAGCGATTCATTTTCATGCTTCAGGCGCGATTCTGTCAGGGCCCGTTCGATAGTCAGCAGCAACACATCAGTCTTGAACGGTTTAGAGATGAAATCATACGCGCCCTTTTTGGTGGCGGACACGGCCATATCGAATGTGCCATGACCGCTGATCATCACCACGGGAAGGCCGGGATGGTCGCGATGTACAATTTCCAGTATTTGAATGCCGTCATATTCGGAATTGGCCAACCAGACATCCAGAATCATCAGCGATGGCTGGCGATTGGCAACCGCTGCTAAGGCTTCCGCAGAATTCGACGCGCTGCGGGTTTGATAGCCTTCATCTTCCAGAATCCCGGATATCTGGGTCCGAATATCGGTTTCATCATCAACAATCAGTATATCATAAGCCATCGGTTACAGACCCTTTGGAGGACTGGTTTGAGGATGCCGGCGACGAGTTTTCGGACTCTGATGGTTCCGAAGGATCATCGGAAGACTCTTTCTGATCCAAGTCTTTTATCATCGGTAGGATCATTGTGATCAAGGCCCCCTGTTCCGGAGCGTCGTCCAGACTTAAACTTCCGCCGTGATCTTCCATGATCTTTTTTACGATCGCCAACCCAAGACCAGTCCCCTTCTTGCGGGTCGTGACGTAAGGTTCCGTCAGGCGTTCGCGTTGTTCCGTCGGCAGTCCCTTCCCATTATCCTGTATCGCGATGCGAACATGCCCGTCCTCAGCCTGGATGGAAAGAGCTATGCGTCCCTTATCTTGCGTCGATTCGTCTTCGCCGCGAGCTTTCGCCGCTTCAAAGCGCCCTTCAATCGCATCATGGGCATTTTGCAGCAGATTCGTCAGGACCTGGCTTAATTGCCGTCCGTCACAGCGCAGAATAAGCGGCGTGCTGGGGCCGTCAAAACTATACTCAACATCAGAATTCGCACTGCGTTGCAGGAACAGGCTTTGGCGACAGATATCGACAATATCCTGATTGCGCATCGATGGTGCTGGCATCCGCGCGAAGGAAGAAAACTCATCCACCATGCGCCCAATGTCATCCACCTGACGGACAATTGTGTCGATACAGCCTTCAAAGATCGCCGGATCGGTCGTTATCTCTTTCAGATACTTCCGCTTTAATCGTTCGGCGGACAGTTGGATGGGGGTCAGCGGGTTTTTGATCTCATGGGCGATACGGCGTGCAACATCGGCCCATGCGGCCTTTCGCTGGGCGGAGACAAGCGGTGACACATCATCGAATGTCGCAACATACCCCTGCAATTGCCCTGCTTCGCGCTCCACAACGATCCGCACGAACAGGGTGCGGGTTTCACCATGAGCATTCAGTTTGATTTGCGCCTCCACCGGGCGCCCCACACTGGCCAGGCGCGCGGAGTCCAGGGCTGCATGCAATTCGGGCAGAATATCGGTCAGTCGCTCCCCAATCAGGCTTTCCGGCTCCATGCCCAATAATTCCGTTGCCCGGCGATTGGGCAGGTCAATGCGGCCTTGACGGTCCAGACCGATCACACCGGCACTGACCCCAGCCAAAACAGCCTCAGAAAACCGACGCCGACCATCGATCTGGCGATTGGCTTCCATCAGCTCTTCGCGCTGCGAATATAACTGAGACGTCATGCGGTTGAAGGCCCGGCTGAGCAGCGCCAATTCATCATCGCCTTCGGATTCCACAACACGGGCATCCAGATCCCCTGCCCGCACTTTTTCTGTTGCACCGATCAAAGCACTGATGGGCGCGGAAAGCTGCGTCGCCAATGTCAGACCGATCCAAATCGCTGATAACAGCAAAAGCAAGGCAACCACCAGAAAGGCCAGGGCAAAGGATAACTGAATATCACTGCGTTGGGATTCCAACAGTTCAAACTGTGCCGCCGCGCCGCGCACCTGTTCAATGCGGGAAATTACCTGCGGGTCGACCAATCGACCGATAAACAGATAACTATCGGTAAAGGCATCCAGCTTCAACAAGGCCCGAACCCGATCATCCGCGCCGCCGGTGATCACAACAATATCCCCATTGGCCGCCGCCTGAAGATCCTGCGCAGCAACTGGCTCATATTCCAGCAATAGGGTCAGCCCGGCCCGTGCCAACACTTCCCGGGACGTTCCCTGAAAGATAATAGCCTCGGTCAGATCCCGAACGCGCAGTTGAATTTCCAACGTGCGATTCAAAACTGCGTTGTTCAACTGTAACTGACGGGCATCCCTGTTCAGATCGCGCGCCATGCGCAGGGCATCCGTGCGGATATTATTGCGATGCTCAATCAGATAGGATTCAGCCACCGCCCGGCTCTCAGTGACAGCGGTGCGCACCCGCTCGCTGAACCAGGTTTCAATCCCCAGATCAAAAAACATCAGAGAGAAGGTGGAGACGATGATGGCTGGCGTGACCGATAAGGCGGCAAACAAAGCGACCAGCCGTACATGCAGGCGCGACCCAGCCGATCCCCGTCGTCGATCGGACCACAGTGCAACAATGCGCCTGGCCACGACAAATCCCAGCAACAGCATGATGATCAAATCGATATAGATCATCACCACCAGGGTACTGGGACCGGCACCCAACGGCGTGGCCCCGGTAAAGGCAGCATAGGTCCCAAAACCGGCAAGAACCGCTGCAGACATCAATGCGATACCAAACAGGCGTGTCACCCGCTTTGAGGAAGACAGACGGCGCATCATAGCCTTCAACTGCTCCGTCCAGGAGCCAGAGGCAGCTTGCTTTGGGTGAGACTCGTCAGATTCCGGCATGGTCATCGCCAAGCAGGTTTAGCACAATTAGGCGGCCTGTCTGCAAGCGGAGTCTGCGCGCGCGACTGCGAAGCTGTCATGCATCCTTGCCACCGCGAACGACAGAGATATCCAAATCCCGAATTTTCTTACGCAGAGTGTTTCGGTTCAGGCCTAGCAACTCTGCGGTTCTGACCTGATTGCCACGGGTCGCATGCAAACTGATTTCGATTAAAGGGCGCTCAATCTCGCGCAAGATACGGGCATGCAGGCCGGCCGCTGGCAATTGATCGCCATGTGTGTCGAAATAAACTGTCAGATGGCGATGAACGGCATCCGACAGGCTTTCCGACCCCGGGTCTTGTGCCTCTTGTGGCCCGGTGAAACTGGGGGCTTCGCCCAATTCCGCCTCGATAATTTCCTGATCAATGCGATCCTGTGCGTATAGGGCCCCCAGGCGGCGTACCAGATTCTCCAGTTCGCGCACATTGCCCGGCCAGCGATGGCGCATCAGACGCTCCATTGACGCCTCTGTCAGGGTCTTCAGGGGCAGCCCCGATTCCGCAGCGCTGATCAGAAAATGCCGCACCAGATCGGGCACATCTTCGCGACGCTCCCTCAACGGCGGCAATCGAATGGGCACAACATTCAATCGATAATACAAATCTTCCCGGAACAGGCCTTGAGAGACCAGTTGACGCAAATCCCGGTGCGTTGCGGTGACGATCCGGACATCCGTCTTGATCGGATTGCGCCCGCCGACCATGGTGTATTCACTCTCTTGCAGCACCCGCAGCAACCGCGTTTGGGCTTCCAGCGGCATATCGCCGATTTCGTCCAGGAACAGGGTCCCCCCCTCTGCCAGCTCAAACCGCCCGGACTTCCGCTGTGTTGCGCCTGTAAAGGCACCGCGCTCATGCCCGAACAGTTCGCTTTCGATCAGGTCACGGGGAATGGCTGCCATATTGACCGCCACAAATGGTCCATTCTTGCGGCGGGAGAAATCGTGCAAGGCACGGGCGACCAGTTCCTTGCCGGTGCCGGATTCGCCACTGATCAGCACCGACAGGTCCGTACCCGTCAGTCGCGCGATCACGCGATACACATCCTGCATCGCCGCCGACCGCCCGATCAGCGGCATCGGCTCTTCTTCCGAATCATTGGGCGCGATATCGCCTGGATCGCTGACCTGGGACTTCAGGGCACGCCCGACTGTATCCACCAGAACCGTCAGATCGAAAGGCTTGGGCAGATATTCAAAAGCCCCGCGCTCCGTCGCCTTGACGGCGGTCAACAGGGTATTGCGCGCGCTCATCGCTATAACCCGCAGATCGGGGCGGATCTTTCGAATCTGCGGGATCAGGTCAAGACCATTGCCGTCGGGCATCACGACATCGGTTACGACCAGATTGCCCTCCCCCTCTGATACCCAACGCCACAAGGTCGCGGCATTGCCCGTGGCGCGCACTTCATAGCCCTGACGCGTCAACGCATGCGTGACAACCGTGCGGATTGCCCGGTCATCATCCGCGACAAGGATTGTTTCGCCGGCCATCGCGATTACTCCTTCCTACCGGTTTTCGGCAGCTTCTTTTCAGCCCTCAGAACAGGCAGCATCACGGAAAAGACGGTCCGTCGCGGGCGACTTTCAAAATCTATGACGCCGCCATGTTCCGATACCAGTTTCGCCACCAGCGCCAACCCCAGACCGGAGCCGCCGGATTTCGTTGTGATAAAGGGATCAAACAGATGCGGGCGCAAATCATCGGTTATGCCGTTGCCATTGTCCCGGACTGACACCACCAGGGGCAGATGCATCGGGGCGTCCAGGCCAGGAACTGCCAGACGAACGCCATGGCGATAGGCGGTTGATACAGTGATTTCAGGATCGCCCGGCGACCCTTCTGCCGCCGCTTCTGCCGCATTCTTTACCAGATTAAGGAATATCTGCACCAGTTGATCCCTGTCCCCCAAAATCGGAGGCAGCGAGGGATCGTAGTTGGAAATCAGCCGCATTCCCTTGCCAAAGCCATTGCGGGCAATTTCCAGCACACGGTCCAGCACCTGATGGATGTTGACCGGTTCACGGATTAAATGCGGGCGGTCGGAGAATATCTCCATCCGATCCAGCAATTTCACGATCCGGTCGGTTTCTTCGGTGATCAGAATGGTCAGCTGGCGGTCTTCGGCGGGTACCATGCTTTCCAGCAATTGCGCCGCGCCGCGAATGCCAGACAGCGGGTTTTTGACCTCATGCGCCAACATCGCGGCCAATGCGGTGACAGAACGTGCCGCCCCCCGTTGCGTCATGGCATGGTCAATCTTGCCCGCGATGGAATGTTCCTTGACCGTGATGACGATGCAATCCCGCCGATCTGCCAAGGGGGCCGCATCAACGGTAACCGTATGCGCCCCAAGGCGCGGCGTGGACAGCCGGACACCGTGCACGGTCATGGAACTGCCAACCCGCCGGGCACGATCAACGACTGCCAGGATCGGGCTGTCATGGGGGATCAAATCCTGCAGATTGACGCCAACCAGCATCGTTTCCGACCCTTGCAGGAAATTCTGACCGGCAGCGTTCAGAAAGACGACATCGTTATGTTCGTCGACAACAATGATCGGATCTGGAATGGAATCGATAACACTGTCAGCGCCAGGACGCGCTGGGCCACCCCCAAAGGTATTTTTGATCGCATTCAACACTAAGCGGCCTCCCCCAGACACTCTTGCTCTGTTTCAAAGGCGGTCCGAATGATCGCCTGTACGGCCCTGTAATCTTCCGCAGCCATGGCCTGGGACCGAAAGGCGGCCGCCCCGCCCAATCCCGCAATTGACCATGCGATATGCTTGCGGGCGATGCGCAATCCAATATCGATGCCGTGGTGGCTCAAAATACCGTCCAGATGCCGCAACAGAATATCACGCCGGTGGGCAGATGATGGCTCCGCCTTTACAACACCGTCGCGCAGATAGGTGATGGCGTGTCCCGGAAACCAGGGGCGCCCCTGCGCGCCGCGACCGATCATGACTCCATCCGCACCAGAGGCCGTCAGACAGGCATCGATGTCGGCAAAGCTCTTTATGTCCCCATTGGCGATTACCGGAATGGTGACTGCGGCCTTGACCGTCCGGATAAAGGACCAATCCGCGCTGCCGGTATATTTCTGTTCCCGGGTGCGCCCATGAACCGTGACCAGTTGAACGCCTGCATTCTCAGCCCGCCTGGCGAAGTCGGGCGCATTGCGGCATTCCTGATCCCAGCCGGTCCGCATCTTTATCGTGACGGGTGCGTCAATAGCAGCCACCACAGCGTCAACAATCGCCAGGGCCTGATCCAGGTCGCGCATCAGGGCAGATCCGCACAGCTTGCGTGTCACCTTTTTAGCGGGGCATCCAAAATTCAGATCAATGATATCGGCGCCTAAATCCGTGCACAGGCGCGCGGCCTCCGCCATGATTGCCGGATCATGGCCGGCCAATTGGACGATATGCGGGCCTGCCCCGCTACCGGCGCGCGCACGCTTCAATGTGCCGCGCGTTTCACGGATGGCTTCACCGCTGGCAATCATTTCAGAAACGACGGCTTGCGCGCCCAGTTCCTGGGCCACGGTCCGAAAAGGAAGGTCTGTCACGCCCGACATAGGCGCCAGATAAACCGGCGTCTCAATGCGGTGGGGGCCGACAGACAACCCTGAAAGCGTGCTGCTGTTTTTCTGTGCAGTCACAATGAACGCCCATTCTTTAGGCAGTTACGGATCGTGGGTTTTAACGTGGATTAAATGGTCTTACCAGACAATTTACGCAAAATTGTAGGATATGCGTCGATTTATCCGGACAAAACGTCGGTGACGAACTTCACGCCGGGATAGGCCAAAGTCACCAACAGATACGCCATCATGACAAATTGGGACGCGCGCCGCCCCCGCAATCCACTATAGCGTTGCAGGATCAACAACACGCCAATCACAACAAAGGCGGCAAAAGTCAGGACAGTTTTGTGATCCGGTTCTAGCAAACGTTGTCCATGTTCCACATGAATTGCGATGCCCGTGACCAGACCCAGTCCCAGCACACCCTCGCAGGTTGCCATAAGGCGGTCTTGCAGGCTTTCACCTTCCGCAACGGATGGCAAAGCCGACGCGACCGCGCCGCTGCGTTTTGCCTTCAAGGCACGTTCCTTAATGAACACCGCCAGGGCCGCAACCGCAGCCAGGGTCAACAGCGCATAAGTCATGACCGCGACGATGATATGAACGATCACCCAGATATCAGGCGGTTGGGCAAGGCTGTGGTCCCCCCGATTTGACAGAATCGCAAAGCCAATCAGAAAAGCGAGATAGGGCAGCGCCAGAACGATCAGACGGCGCGCCGCCTCCAGCCGCAGGGCCAGTGTCATCAGCAAGGTCAGTGTGGTCGCAACCGAAACCCAGATCGTGAAGGAAAAATCCGTGCGCCACCCTGCCTGTAACACCCCAAAGCACCAAACCGCCGGACCAAGCACTGCAAGCCCAATTACCGCCCAATACACAGTATTACGCGGCCAGTCCCGGACCGATGCCCATATAGCAGGACCCAGGCAACACAGAGCGATGATTTGAAAGACGGGCGACTCTATTATCATGGTGGGGTATATAGCATCCAGCGCGCCTGCCTGAAACGACAATCCTAAGACATCTGTGTCGCACCACATATGCCTGAAAATGAATTGGAAACCTGCTTATGCCTTCTGAGACAGCGCCTAGAGCAGATTGCACTTTTCACGCTGTGATCGTCGCTGCGGGTCAGGGACTGCGTGTTGGCGGCACCCTCCCCAAGCAGTATCGCCCCCTGGCTGGCGTTCCTGTTTTGCGCAGAACGATTGATCAATTTCGCACCCATCCCGGCCTGGGTAAAATCATTGTCGTCATTGGCGAGGGACAGGAAGCATTATGCGCCCAGTCCCTGGCTGGCCTCCCTGATATTCAAATCCAGCACGGTGGAAACACAAGACAGTCCAGTGTTTTAAAAGGGTTAGAGGCATTGTCTCATGTAATGTTTCCGTCCAATCTGGTCCTGATCCACGACGCTGCGCGACCCTTTGTCAGCCATTCGCTAATGGATCGGGTGATCGCAGCAACGGTGCAGGTGGGCGCTGCAATTCCCGCCCTGCCTGTAATCGATACGCTGAAACAATCACAGAACGGTCAGACGATACAGGCAACAGTATCAAGACAGGGATTGTATCGCGCGCAAACACCTCAGGGGTTTCACCTAGAAACCATCTTAGACCTGCACCGCGCCGCACAGAATGGACCAGAAGCAACCGATGACGCCGCCCTGGTGGAACTGGCAGGCGGTGCGGTACAGTTGGTAGAGGGGGATGCTGCCAATGTTAAGCTGACGACAGAGCGCGACTTTCAGGAGGCCGAACAGAAAATGGCATCATTAATGGAAGCCCGAACCGGCACCGGCTTTGACGTGCATCGATTTGAACCCGGTGATGCTGTGTGGTTATGTGGTGTCAGGATTCCCCATTCACAGCAATTGAAAGGGCACAGTGATGCCGATGTCGGCCTGCATGCGATCACAGACGCCCTGCTGGGGGCAATTGCACAAGGTGATATAGGCGACCACTTCCCCCCCAGTGATCCACAATGGCGCGGGGCGGCATCCGACCAGTTTCTGCGCCATGCCGCCATGCTGGTTGCCCAATCCGGCGGGCGCATCCTGCATATCGATGCGACCCTGATCTGTGAAGCGCCGCGCATTGGTCCCCATCGACAGGCCATGCGGGAACGAATTGCGGATATCCTGCACCTGTCGCTGGACCGCGTATCTGTGAAAGCCACGACAACAGAAAAGCTGGGATTCACGGGGCGCGGGGAAGGCATTGCCTGTCAAGCCGTCGCCACGGTTTCTTTAATGCCCAAAGAGGATGTTTCATGAGCCCTGCACTCCTGATCGCTACCTGGTTTGGCAGCGGCTTGTTAAAGCCCGCCCCCGGAACATGGGGCAGCCTGGCTGCCATTCCCTTTGCCTGGGCCATCGTTCATTTTGGCGAAAGCTGGTTTCTGCTGCCTGCCGCTGTGATCCTGTTTCCCATTGGGGTTTGGGCCGCAAATGAATATGACAAGGTGAAAGGATCCCACGATGCCTCTGAAATTGTAGTGGATGAAGTAGTCGCCGTCTGGATCACGCTGGCCTTCGTTCCCTTCACCTGGCAGCATGTCCTGGCCGGGTTTCTGTTGTTCCGGTTCTTTGATATTCTGAAACCCTGGCCGATCAGCTGGGCAGATCGTCAGGTTTCCGGCGGATTTGGGGTCATGATAGACGATGTTATCGCCAGCTTTTACGCCGTGGCGTGCTTGTTTGGCCTGGGGTTCCTCATAACTTGGATCGATACTTTATGATGGATTCGGAACTATATGATATCGCGGAAGAAACTTTAGATCGACTTCGGGCCTCATCCTATATGATTGCCACAGCAGAATCCTGTACGGGTGGGATGATTGGCGCGGTCTTGACCGCTGTTCCGGGATCGTCTGACGTCGTGGATCGTGGTTTCATCACCTATACCAATAGTGCAAAGACAGAAATGCTGGGCGTGGATGCGGCCCTGTTGGGTCCGGGTGGGCCCGGCGCTGTTTCCAAGCCTGTTGCGCAACAGATGGCGGAAGGGGCCCTCTCCCGCTGTCAGGCACAGATTGCCATTGCGGTCACAGGTGTTGCTGGCCCCGGTGCCTCAGAACGCAAACCGGCGGGCCTTGTCTTTATCGGGTGTGCCATGCGGGATAAACAGACGATCGTTGAGGAACATCACTTCCCAGGTGATCGCGCTGCGGTTCGGCGCGCCACGGTGCTTGCCGCCCTTGCATTAGCAGTCAGGCAGGCTTGTTAAGGGCGGGCACAACCTGCCCCGGCCCGACAAGCCGCACCAGATCGCCCAGAGGATGGCCGGTGCGACTGCCATAACGCTCCAGCTTCTCATCCCAATCATCAAATGTATCGATCAGCGCCTTGGGATGTTGCAATGGCTGCCAGGGCGTCTGTTTCAATCGCTCAACCGCATCCGCTAAGGGTGCCAGGGTCGTGTCTTCGATAGGTCGATCCAACATCGACAGCTTATCGCCATGCAACGCGAAGGCTGCCAGAAGGATGCCGGACGTTTCCGCCGCCCGTCCCCCGTTTGAAAAGGTAAAGCTGACCTGATCAAACAGCACCGTGCGCACGCGTCCTTCCAACAGCAGACACAATTTGACTGCGTCCTCCGCATCCCGCAGTGCATGATCACGGCGCGTATAAAACAATATATGCTGGACCTTCAGCAGGCTGTCGCGCGACAGGCTTTCCAAAATCCGCTGACTGGCGTGATAGGTCTCGTAAGCGCTGGGCCGGGCCAGGCGATGCAGGCGCACCGTTTCCGTGCTGCCATCGGTTTCGGTCTCAACGCCAGCCTGAAACAGGGCGCGCTCCAGGGCTTCCAATGTGCTGGCCCTTGGGTCCCCGATACCACGCTCGATATTGTTCAGGGTCGCCAGAGAGACCCCTGCCGCCTTGGCAAGTTCGCTCTGTTTGATGTTTAACAGTGACCGACCGGCCCGGATCTGCGCCGTTGTGATCACCGGCATCCCTCCCACACTGCGTCGAAACTAGGGATAATCCCTAGTTTAATGTGTATGAGATACATGACTCGGCGAAAGGCCACAAGATATCGCATGGCACTAGAATTCTGGGCGCAAGTTTCGCTGTTGGTCTATCCGGGCCATCATGAACAGAAATCGTGACTTACTACAATAGCAGTTTCTTGTTCATGGCGATGGCGTGACGCCCCCTGTAGAAACTACGATTGTGGGCCATACAAATCTTTAGCGCGGGATTCGAAGGCTGAGACCATGCGCCGAACAGCTTCGGTGAAAACCAGCCCTATCATTGCCTGCAACAGTTTAGACCGAAACTCAAAATCCACATGAAACTCGACAATGCAGCCATCCGAATCGGGTTTCTCTATAAATTTCCAGCTGTTATCCAGATACTTGAAAGGACCGTCTTCATAGGCGGTCTTAATCAACATGGCATCACGATCCAGCGTGACCCGGCTGGTAAACCGTTCGGTCACCCCTTTAAACCCAATCACAAGATCCGCAATCAACAGGGTATCTGATTGACTGCGTATGCGGGCAGCGCGACACCAGGGCAGGAATTCAGGATAACGTCCGACATCCGCGACCAGGGAATACATATCCTCAGCGCGATATGGCAGGCTGCGTTTCTCAGCATGTCTTGGCATAGAGTTAAGGGCGCTCTGAATATTGGATTGTCATTGAATTTGGCTGAAGCACGTGACACGCGCTATTCAGCGGCATGAGGAGCCCCCGCCGCCAGCTTTGCCTCCCGTGCCGCCCGCAGACGCTGGAAATCATCACCCGCATGATAGCTGGATCGCGTCAATGGCGAGGACGAAACCATCAGGAACCCCTTTGCACGCGCCATCGTGGCATAGGCCGCAAATTCATCTGGCGTCACAAACCGGTCCAGGGCGGCATGTTTCAAAGTCGGCTGCAGATATTGACCAATCGTCAGGAAATCGACATCCGCTGCCCGATAGTCATCCATCACTTGCTGGACCTCAATTTTCGTTTCGCCTAATCCAACCATCAGGCCGGATTTTGTGAATATCGATGGATCCATCTCCTTCACTTCCGAGAGCAGCTGCAAGGAGGTGAAATACCGCGCGCCGGGACGGATTGTCGGATACAGCCGCGGCACAGTTTCAAGATTGTGATTAAAGACATCGGGGCGCGCCGCTACGACAACGTCCAGGGCCCCCTTCTTGCCCTTGAAGTCCGGCGTCAGGATTTCAATTGTCGTGCCGGGGGTTCTCTCCCGAATGGCAAGAATGGTTTGTGCGAAATGTTCCGCGCCGCCATCCGCCAGATCATCGCGGTCTACCGACGTGATGACGACATGTTCCAGGCCCAGTTTTTCGACTGCATCGGCCACCCGGTATGGTTCAAACACATCCAGGCTGTTTGGGCGTCCC
Source organism: Hwanghaeella sp. 1Z406 (assembly GCF_048892425.1). Classification (NCBI taxonomy): domain Bacteria; kingdom Pseudomonadati; phylum Pseudomonadota; class Alphaproteobacteria; order Rhodospirillales; family Aestuariispiraceae; genus Hwanghaeella; species Hwanghaeella sp. 1Z406. Next base: position 156,816 of record NZ_JBLZHU010000006.1, on the reverse strand, counting down.
GTGCTGACATTGCAAAACGCGCAGGCACGGGTGCAAATTTCCCCCATGATCATGAAGGTCGCATGTTTCTTGGCCCAGCATTCTCCAATATTCGGGCATGAGGCTTCCTGACAGACCGTGACCAGCTTGTGGTCCTCAACGATCTTGCGGGTCGCCTGATATTCCTTGCTGACCGGCGCTTTTACCCGAATCCAATCGGGCTTGCGTTGAATGGGATTATCCGGCCGATTGCGCTTTTCTGGGTGGCGCAGGGCTGCGGCTGATTTTTCTATTGGCTCACTCATGCGAAACACGCCTTTCTCAGCGGATCATGATGCCTCACAAACTGAGGAGTCACACCGGTTGGGTCAAGCCTGTGCCGCAATAAAGTAGGAAAAACAGATGATATTTAGAGAATAAAATTAGATTTAAGCGCAACAGCCCATCATTGGTGGCGCATTAAGGATTGCGAACCACAATACCATGATAGCCGCTGTTATTTTCAATTGCGGAATTGGCGACCAATTGGATGATTTCATTCAATGTTTTTGCATCATGTCCGGGATCACTGGGGTCAAGCGAAAGGTCCGTCACAACGATCATCAGATGACGCCAACGATTGTTTTCATACACCAGTTCTCGACGAACTTCCGCGATATGCGGATGCTCGGTGGCTTTCATCGTTCCGGCCCCTCTCTCAACAATATCCATTGCTTTGTCTACCCCTATTGACCTGAGTGTACACGTGCCACAGAACCGCGCAACAGAGAAGACAAAACATCTAAAATTTTATTTAATTTTTAATTAATTACTCTGTGAATTTATGGGGAATGCCCTGATCGGATTTTCCACATAAAAAACAGATAGATAAAACTACATATGAATGACCTTCCCATATGCGTCCAAAACGGATTCATGCATCATTTCACTCAATGTGGGATGCGGGAAGACCGTATGCATCAAGTCCTCCTCTGTCGTCTCCAGGGTTTTTGCGACCGAATAGCCCTGGATTAATTCGGTCACTTCCGCGCCGATCATATGGGCACCCAATAGCTCCCCAGTCTTTGCATCGAACACAGTCTTGACCAGGCCTTCAGGTTCCCCCAGTGCAATCGCCTTCCCATTGCCGATAAAGCTGAACCGGCCGACCTTGACATCATGGCCTGCCGCCTTTGCCTTTTCTTCGGTAAGACCGATAGAGGCCACTTGTGGATGGCAATAGGTGCAGCCAGGAATTCGCTCCACTGCCAGGGGATGGACGCCCTTCAGACCGGCAATTTTCTCAATGCAGATCACGCCTTCATGCTCCGCCTTATGGGCAAGCCAGGGCGGGCCTGTCAGATCCCCGATGGCATACACACCAGGTTCATCGGTTTCAGACCATTCATTGGTTTGAATATGGGTTTTGTCGACTTTGATCTTGGTGCCTTCCAGACCGATATCTTCGACATTGCCAACGATACCAACCGCTGAAATCACACGATCGACAGTGATTTCCTGGGTCTTGCCCTTCTGTTCGACGACACAGGTCACCGAATCCTTACCGCGCTTCAACTCTTTGACCGATGCGCCAGCCAGGATTTTCATCCCCTGCTTTTCAAAGGCTTTCTTGGCAAAGGCGGAAATTTCGGCATCCTCTACCGGAAGCACCCGGTCCATCACTTCGACAACCGTGGTTTCCGCGCCCAGCGTATTAAAGAAGCTGGCAAATTCGATCCCGATTGCGCCAGATCCAATGACCAGCAGCTTCTTGGGCATGGTATCGGGCACAAGCGCATCCTTATAGGTCCAGACCAGCTTATGATCTGCCTCCAGCCCCGGCAGTTCCCGGGCACGGGCACCGGTTGCCAGGATGACATGCTTTCCAGTCAGTTCCGTCACGGCCTTGCCATCCTTCGTGACCGCCACTTTGCGGGCCCCCTTGGATCCGCCGGCCAGTTTGCCCCAGCCATCGATCACGGTAACCTTGTTCTTTTTCAACAGATGGCCGACACCCTGATTCAACTGTTTGGAAACACCTCGGCTGCGCTTGACCACGGCATCCAGGTCAAAGCCTGGATTGTCACAGCTTAAGCCATAATCCTTGGCCTTCTTCATGTAATGATAGATTTCCGCAGAGCGCAGCAGTGCCTTGGTCGGGATACAGCCCCAATTCAGACAGATACCGCCCAGATGGTTGGCTTCCACCACGGCGACCTTCATGCCCAGCTGTGCCGCACGGATCGCCGCGACATAGCCACCCGGACCACCCCCAACAATCACAACATCAAAATTGGTATCCGCCATTAGGGGCCTCCGTTCACAGCATCAGGGCGATCGGGTCTTCGATCAGCGCTTTAAGTTCTTTCACCAGGGCCGCACCAGTCGCCCCATCAATGCAGCGATGGTCGACCGCCAGGCTGAGCGACATCACAGTGGCCATGCCCAGCGCACCATCCTTCACGACAGGGCGTTGCTCCCCTGCCCCGACGGACAGAATGCCGCCCTGAGGTGGATTGATGATGGAGGTAAAGGTCTTCACTCCGAACATGCCCAGATTGGAAATCGTAAACGTGCCGCCCTGATATTCTTCCGGGGACAGTTTCCCGTCGCGGGCCTTGGCAGCCAATGATTTGGCTTCCTTGGAGATCGTTGCCAGACCTTTAGAGGCGCAATCCTTGATGATCGGTGTGATCAGTCCACCGTCTATGGCAACCGCCATTGCCATATCGACCTTTTCGAACTTCAGGATCGCGCTGTCGGTATAGGCGACATTGCAATCCGGCACACGGGTCAGGGCCAGCGCCGTCGCCTTGATGACGAAATCATTGACGGAAATCTTGTAGTCCGCCCCGTCCCGCTCGTTCAACTGCTTGCGCATCGCCAACAGCTTGTCGATTTCGACATCCACCTGCAGGGTGAAATGCGGAATATCACGGGCCGATTCTGTCAGGCGCTTGGCAATGGTCTTGCGCATATTGGAATGCGGGACAGCCTCTGCCTCCGGCAGCATCTTGAAGATCGGATCATCCGCTGAGGGCACCGCCGCCGCCGGGGCCGCTGCTTTCGCCGCTGCCGGGGCTGCTGCTTTGGGCGCATCTGCCGGCGCCGTGTCGGATGCGGCGGTCGCCTTCCCAGTACCAGACGACAAGGCGTCTTCAATATCACGCTTCACAATGCGACCATGGGGGCCTGACCCGGACAGTTTCGCCAGGTCCAGCCCTTCATTTTCCGCCATACGCCGCGCCAGGGGGGAGGCAAATATGCGATCCCCAGAGGATGCGGCTGGCTTTTCGGCTGGCTTCTCGGCAGGCTTCTCGGGTGCGGGTTCGGCTTTCGATGCAGGCTTTTCAGCCGCCTTTTCCGTCTTTGCCGGTTCGGACCCTTTCGCAGCCGCAGCCTCCGGCTTGGAATCGCCTACAGACGCAATCGCGGTTTCAACGTCTTCGCCTTCTTCGGCCAGAATCGCGATGGGTTCATTGACCGCGACACCCTCAGTACCGCCTTCAATCAGAATCTTGGCGATAATGCCTTCATCGACGGCTTCAAACTCCATCGTTGCCTTATCGGTTTCGATTTCCGCCATCACGTCGCCGGACGCAACACTATCGCCCTCTTTCAAAAGCCATTTCGCCAATGTGCCCTCTGTCATGGTCGGCGACAGCGCCGGCATTAGGATCTTGATTGCCATTGTCGTATCCCCTTCCTGCCCTTAGCGGTAACAAACGGCGCGGGCCGCCTGGACGATGTGATCAGCCTGTGGCAGCGCCAGGGCCTCAAGATTGGCAGCATAGGGCATCGGGACATCCGCACCCGCAACCCGTGCCACCGGGGCATCCAGATAGTCAAAGGCCTGTTCCATCAGCATCATGCCCAATTCCGACCCGATCCCGGCAAAGGGCCAGCCTTCTTCAACCGAAACCAATCTGTTCGTCTTCTTCACAGACTCGATAACTGTCGCGGTGTCCAGCGGGCGAATGGTGCGTAGGTCAATAACCTCCGCACTGATCCCTGCCTCTGCCAGGGTCTCCGCTGCTTCCAGGGCTTTTCCAACCATAATGGAGAAGGCCGCGATGGTGACATCCGTTCCGGACCGAACAATCTTTGCCTTGCCCAACGGAACCGTCCAATCATCGGTGTCCGGCACATCAAAGGTCTTGCCATACAGGATCTCGTTTTCCAGGAAGATCACCGGGTTCGGATCGCGGATCGCAGATTTCAGCAACCCTTTCGCATCCGCCGCGCTGTAGGGCGATACGACCTTTAAGCCCGGACAATGGGCATACCAGCTGGCATAGCATTGGGAATGCTGGGCACCGACCCGCGCCGCAGCCCCGTTCGGGCCCCGGAACACGATGGGTGCCCCCATCTGACCACCCGACATATACAAGGTCTTCGCCGCAGAATTGATGATCTGGTCCATCGCCTGCATGGCAAAGTTAAAGGTCATGAATTCGACAATCGGCCGCAACCCTGTAAAGGCCGCCCCGACGCCCAGACCGGCAAAGCCGTGTTCGGTAATCGGCGTATCGATCACACGCTTGTCGCCAAACTCATCCAGCAGACCCTGAGAAATCTTATAGGCCCCCTGATACTGGGCGACTTCTTCCCCCATCAGGAACACCCGGCCGTCGCGGCGCATTTCTTCGGCCATGGCATCGCGCAACGCCTCGCGCACGGTTTGGGATTTCATCGCACCATCCCATTCCGGCTCGGGCTCAGGCGCTTCAGCCGCCTTGGGTGCAGCAGGTGCCTTCTCGGCCGGGGCCTCTTCCTTGCTGGACTGTGACTTCTTTTCCGCCGGCGCAGACTCAGCCTCCTTTGCCGCATCCTCTGCAGCGCTGGCGTCTTCGCCCTCTTCCAACAGGATCGCGATGGGTTCGTTGACGGCAACGCCTTCGGTGCCTTCCGGAACCAGGATTTTGCCGATCACGCCCTCGTCGGTCGCCTCGAATTCCATCGTCGCCTTGTCGGTTTCAATTTCTGCCATCACATCACCGGCAGCAACGGTATCGCCTTCTTTCACAATCCATTTCGCCAGGGTGCCCTCGGTCATTGTGGGCGACAGCGCCGGCATCAGCAGTTGAATAGCCATTTATTTAATATCCTTATCTGTCAGCGGTGCCTGTTCAGGCTTCCAAAAGCACGTCGGTCCACAATTCTTTCTCATCCGGCTCTGGGCTGGATTGAGCGAAATCTGCGGCATCCGACACGACGGCCTTGACCTGCTTGTCGATTTCTTTCAGGTCCTCCTCGCTGGCGTGACCATCATCGATCAATGTTGCCTTCACCCGGTCAATCGGGTCAGAGGTGGACCGCACCTTGTTGACCTCTTCCTTTGAGCGATATTTCGCCGGGTCCGACATGGAATGCCCGCGATAGCGATAGGTCTTCATTTCCAGGATATACGGTCCTTTTCCAGCACGGCAGTGTGCCACGGCCTTTTCGGCTGCCTCATGCACGGCGACCACATCCATGCCATCCACTTCATCGCCTGGAATGCCGTAAGCCTTACCACGATCATGCAGATTGGCACCCGACGCGGAAATCCGCTCTACAGAGGTTCCCATGCCATATTTATTGTTTTCAATGACATAGATTACCGGCAGCTTCCAAAGGGCGGCCATGTTGAAAGCCTCATAGACTTGGCCCTGATTCATCGCGCCATCACCGGTATAGGCCATGCAGACATTGTCTGTTTCATTGTATTTCATGGCAAAGGCGATACCGGTGCCAAGGGGAATCTGTGCACCGACGATGCCATGCCCGCCATAGAAATGCTTTTCCTTGGAGAACATGTGCATGGAACCGCCCTTGCCCTTGGAATAACCCCCTTCACGCCCCGTCAATTCTGCCATGACGCCCTTCGGATCCATGCCACAGGCCAGCATGTGACCATGATCCCGGTACGAGGTGATAACCGCATCGCCCTCTTTTGTGGCGGCCTGCATGCCGGTCACGACAGCTTCCTGCCCGATATAGAGGTGACAAAACCCACCGATCAGACCCATGCCATACAATTGCCCCGCCTTTTCCTCAAAACGGCGGATCAGAAGCATGTTCTTATAATAATCCATCAAGTCGCTTTTGCTGGTTTTTGCCGTCTTGGCAGGTGCAGACTTAGAAGCCGCTTTGCCAGCCGCACGTTTCGCGGTCGCCTTTTTCGCCATCGGTTGTCCCCTCGTTCAGGTCTCTCACAGAGATCCAATTTACGGCGGGCCATCCGGTCAATGAACACGGAAAGCCCGACCAATTTTTTCGTTTCAAGGGCGCAACCCGTTTGATTTCAAGCCTGCCCGAAACATCCATTGGAATCGGTACTTGGTTTCAGGGGGCAAATCAATAGCCTAGGCAAATAATTGATTTACCACAATAAAGTGATACTTAACTGAATTTAAGTTGAATTGATTGAAACACACTTTTTTTGACGCAGTGCAGCATGACGCACACGTAAACCCGGTCAATAATTTGTCATGAATTTAACAGCTACGCCCCATCCACCAAATATACAAGGTCACTGCTTGGGCGCGATATGACTAGCTGTTAGGCGTCAGGAAAATGACGACTTCATTCTCATGGATTTTTTGCAGGTCCAGGCGCATCCGTTCTTCCAGCATATCCAGATCCAGACTGCGCCGATCCAACAGCCCGACACGATGCTCCAGGGTCAGGCGCTGCTCCCGCAGATTATTCAAGGCATGCTGCGCACGCTCCACTTCATTGGACACGCGCATCAGGGACAACAGACCGCGATCCCCCTGGATTGTATGATAGGCAAAGTAAACGAGAACGCACGCCCCCAAGGCCGGGAACGCGATATGGCGGAAGCGCCTATGAAGTTCATCGAATAGAGTCATAGCACACCCCTTGAATCACGGAACCGAGTCCGCGTCAATGGGCAATATTTTCAATGACTTAGTAGGAATTTTTTACCTATTTCAGTGGCATATATTGCCTATCAGAGGACCCCTGAACTCAAGCAGTGGTAGGTGAGTCATGATATGGTATATGGCGGAAAATCAGGCGCTAAAAGCAAATGCCGCGCCTTAAAGGTCAAAATTGCCGACATGGCGGTGCCTGTCGATACCCCATATGTATCCCCCCTCCCCTCTCCAAACTGCATCCCGAAACAGCGACTGCTTCTCACCAAAGCGAGTCTAAGACGGAAGATAACGCGCGCCTGTACAATCACACCTGCCACCCTGGACCCCGGATCACGTCCGGGATGACGGTATTTCAAGATAAATACTCCCTCACCCTGAGGAGCGCAGCGTCTCGAAGGGGGAGCCCGCTGGAAGAACGGACTTACAGCGCATCCTTCGAGACGGCGCTATCGCGCCTCCTCAGGATGAGAATGGTGTTTAAGGTCAGAAGTGGAATGCCATAGCCCACAACCCCCTCAGCGCCCTTTGCGCCTCCTCCGCGCTCTTTGCGGTTCATCTTTACCATCTCGTCACACCCGCGCAGGCGGGTACCCTGAGCCACACGCATAAATCGCGCCTGCCGCCCTGGACCCCGGATCACGTCCGGGGTGACGCTGATTTAGTCAAGAGAATCCTCACCCTGAGGAGCGAAGCGTCTCGAGGGGTGATCTGTCTGTAACCACCTCCCTTACAGCGCATCCTTCGAGACGGCGCTATCGCGCCTCCTCAGGATGAGAATGTAACTCATATCCCCGTCTCTCCCGCGTAGGTGGGTATCCAGAGCCACAAACATCAATCGCGCTTACCGCCCTGGACCCCGGATCACGTCCGGGGTGACGAAAAGAGTGGCGTCTCAGCGTCCTTCGCGCCTTCTCTGCGCCCTTTGCGGTTATCCTGAAAAAGGGGCCGCAGACGGTATATTTACAGATCAGCGCTGGAACGCGGATCCGTCATAAACTGCGGCTGTATCCAGCTCTTCTTCGATGCGCAGCAACTGGTTATATTTTGCCAAACGGTCGGAACGGCTGAGCGAGCCGGTTTTGATCTGGCCGCAATTGGTGGCGACCGCCAGGTCGGCAATCGTCGCATCCTCTGTCTCGCCGGACCGGTGGGACATGACGGCTGTGTATTTCGCCTTATGGGCGGTTTCGACGGCTTCCAGGGTTTCCGTCAGGGTGCCGATCTGGTTCACCTTGATCAGGATCGAATTGGCCGTTCCCTTGGCGATACCATCGCGCAGGCGTGCAGGATTGGTTACGAACAGATCATCGCCGACCAATTGACAGGATTTCCCGATCTTGTTGGTCAACAAGGCCCAGCCGTCCCAGTCATCTTCGGCCATGCCATCTTCAATCGACGCGATCGGATAGTTCGCGACCAGATTGGCCAGATAATCGACATGCTGGGCAGAGGTCAGGGTCTTGCCCTCCCCGACCATCTTGTAGGCACCGTCGATGTAATATTCGGTTGAGGCACAGTCCAGGGCCAGTACCACGTCGCGGCCGGTCTCGTAGCCTGCGGATTCAATGGCTTTCAGGATAAAGTCCAGGGCCTCTGTCGCTGACGACAGATTGGGGGCAAAACCACCCTCATCCCCGACATTCGTATTGTGACCGGCTGATTTCAGTTGCGCCTTCAGGCTTTGGAAAACTTCGGCCCCACAGCGCAGGGCTTCGGCAAAGCTGTCCTGACCGACCGGCATGATCATGAATTCCTGGATGTCGATGGGATTATCGGCATGCGCCCCACCATTGATGATGTTCATCATCGGAACCGGCAGGCGGCTGGCGAATGTGCCCCCGACATAGCGATACAGAGGCAGTGCTGCCGCAGCAGCAGCGGCCTTCGCGGTTGCCAGCGAGGCCCCCAGGATGGCATTCGCGCCCAAGCGGCTTTTCGTGGGGGAGCCATCCAGTTCAATCATCGCGCGGTCCAACAGGACTTGCTCTTCCGCTTCCATGCCCATCATCATGTCATAGAGTTCGGTGTTCACGGCTTCCAGGGCTTGCAGCACGCCCTTGCCGCCATAGCGCGACCCGCCATCGCGCAATTCATGCGCCTCATGTGCGCCAGTGGAGGCACCCGACGGCACAGCGGCCCGACCGAAGGACCCATCTTCCAGGGTCACCTCAACCTCAACGGTGGGATTGCCCCGGCTGTCCAGAATTTCGCGGCCATGTACGTCAATAATTGCGGTCATGCAGGTATCCTCCAGAAGGGCTATACGTTAAGTCGCGCGACTTATAGCGCCCAAACTTATCTGGGGCAATCGCCGGGCTGTGGTTACAAAAAGCGCCATAAGGAACGCAAGAACAGATAGACGCCAAGCAGCAGAATGACCAACAGGAAGACCGTGCGAAACTGTTCTTCCGGAATGCGCCGCCGGATCCGCATCCCAAGCGTCATTCCGATAAGGGCGGGGATGATGGCGATAGCAGAGACACCGACGACCTTGCTTGTCAGGATATCATGGTGACCAAGACCGATGATCAGGCCGATATAGGTGACCGTGAACAGGATACCCAGCGACTGAACAAAGGCATCCCGCGGTAAGTTCAGGGATTGCAGATACAGAACACCCGGCACGACGGAAGACCCGGTTATCCCGGTCACAATCCCGGTCACCGCGCCTATGATCGGTGAAATCCAGACATCATGACGCCCCGGCGGCGACAGCGTGATCGTCTTCAGGGTCAGGGCTGAATACACGATCAGAATTGTGCCCAGAAAGATCGTCAGAACATTCTGATCGACCAGGGTGAACAATCCTGTCGCCAAAGCGGTGAAGAGGGATGCAATCACCATAAGCGGCCATGTGCGACGCCAAACTTGCGTGAAATGCCCCCCCACCAGCGCCTGATACAAATTGGTCAAAACAACCGGCAGTGTGGCATAGGCCAGGGCCGTGTCCAGTCCGACGAATATCGTCGCCAAAGCGATCCCGATGGTTGGCAGGCCAAGCCCGACAATCCCTTTGGAAAATCCAGCAAGCAGGTAAATCGCCAGAATAGGGACAAGAGTTTCCAGCGAAACATCCCCCATCGGATTACGCCGACAGAGTGGCTTTGGTAATCCGGTCGTAATTCTGCAGGGTCAGCAGCAAATCTGCCATCTGGTCGATGGGCACCATGTTTGGGCCATCGGACGGCGCATTGTCCGGGTCCTGATGGGTCTCCATGAACAGGGCCGCTACGCCCACGGCCACCGCCGCACGGGCCAGGACCGGCACAAATTCGCGCTGGCCGCCGCTGGACGTGCCCTGCCCGCCTGGCTGTTGCACCGAATGGGTGGCGTCAAAGACAACGGGCATACCGGTCTGTTGCGCCATTGTCGGCAGGCTGCGGAAATCGGTGACCAGCGTGTTATAGCCAAAACTTGCGCCGCGTTCGGTCACCAGAACATTGGAATTGCCGCTGTCGACCAGTTTGGCGACGACATTTTTCATATCCCAGGGGGCCAGGAACTGACCTTTTTTCACATTCACCACCCGCCCGGTTTGCGCCGCCGCGATCAGCAGATCGGTCTGGCGGCACAGGAAGGCTGGGATTTGCAGGACATCGACGACATCGGCTACGACCGCACAATGATCCCGCTCATGAACATCGGTCAGCACGGGAATTTTATAGGTGTCTTTGACTTCCTGAAACACCGCCAGCGCCTTATCCAGACCCATGCCGCGCTGACCCTTCAGGGAGGTGCGGTTCGCCTTGTCATAGCTGGTCTTATAGATCAGGGAAATCCCAAGACCGTCACAGATTTCTTTCAGTTGGCCGCTCATATCCATCGCATGATCGCGGCTTTCCATCTGACAGGGCCCGGCGATCAGCACGAACGGCTTGTGATTGGCAATTTCGATCTGGCCAAGCGTGACGGTATGCTGCTGCATCTGAACGATCCTTGATAAGACGGGGCTGCGATCAGACCAAACGGCTGGTCTTCACGGCGGCCTCAATGAAGCCCGCAAACAGGGGGTGCGGCTCGAACGGCTTTGACTTCAGTTCCGGATGGAATTGAACGCCGATGAACCAGGGATGATCTTCCCGCTCCACGATTTCCGGTAAAATGCCATCTGGGGACATGCCCGTGAACTTCAAGCCAACCGCTTCCAGTTTTTCACGATAGCCGACATTCACTTCATAACGATGACGGTGGCGCTCATAGATTTGACGCTCGCCATAAATTTCCTGTGTCTTCGATCCCGGCTCCAGAATACAGGGATAGGCCCCCAGACGCATGGTACCGCCCTTATCATCATTCTCGCCACGGGTTTCGACGCGATTGCCCTTTTTCCATTCGGTCAGCAGGCCGACGACAGGATGTTTCGCGGGGCCGAATTCGGTCGAAGAGGCATCTTCAATGCCGGCCAGATGCCGCGCGGCCTCTATCACGGCCATCTGCATGCCAAAGCAAATCCCAAAATAGGGGATATTGCGTTCGCGGGCAAAACGACAGGCCTGAATCTTGCCTTCCGACCCCCGCTCCCCAAATCCGCCCGGCACCAGAATGCCATGCACGTTTTCCAGATAGGGCACGGGGTCGTCGGTCTCAAAGATCTCCGATTCGACCCAGTTCAGCTTTACCCGCACATTATTGGCGATGCCGCCATGCACCAGCGCTTCGGCAAGCGACTTATAGGCATCCAGCAGGACGGTGTATTTGCCAACCACGGCAATTGTGACTTCGCCCTCTGGCGCACGCACGGTGCGGGTGATATCGCTCCAACGGCTCAGGTCGATCTCTTCTTCCTGACCTTCCTTCATCATGTTGAAATAGCTCAGAACTTCAACATCCAGGCCTTCCCGATGATAGGTCAGTGGCACGGCATAAATCGTGTCGACATCCAGGGCAGAGATAACCCGACTTTCGCGCACGTTACAGAACAGCGCGATCTTGCGTTTCTCCCCCTGGGGGATGTCCCGCTCTGCCCGACACAGCAGAATGTCTGGCTGAATCCCGACCGACAGCAGTTCCTTCACGGAATGCTGCGTCGGTTTGGTCTTCAATTCACCCGCTGCCCCGATATAGGGCAACAGCGTGCAATGGATATAACAGGCCCGCTCGCGCCCTAATTCATTGCCCAACTGGCGGATGGCTTCCAGAAATGGCAGGCCTTCGATATCGCCAACCGTGCCGCCGATTTCGCATAAGACAAAGTCTTCATCGGTGATATCGGATACGACAAAGTCGCGAATCGCATCGGTGACATGGGGGATGACCTGAACCGTACCGCCCAGATAATCACCGCGCCGTTCCTTGGCAATTACATCGGAATAGATTCGACCTGTGGTGACATTGTCCGATTGGCGGGCCGGAACGCCGGTGAAGCGCTCGTAATGGCCCAGATCCAAATCCGTTTCTGCCCCATCATCGGTGACATAGCATTCACCATGCTGATAGGGGCTCATCGTACCGGGGTCGACATTGAGATAGGGATCCAGTTTGCGCAGCCGGACCTTATAGCCCCGCGCTTGCAACAGCGCGCCAAGCGCGGCTGAGGCCAAACCCTTACCCAGTGAGGAGACCACGCCGCCTGTTATGAAGATGTATCGTGCCGACATGGGAGATCACTGTATCCTTTGGCTTTCGTCTGACAAGCCTGATCCGCACGGATGCGAAATCCGACCCAAAGAAGAAGGCGGCAATTGCGCCGCCTTCCTTGATATCATTGTATTTTTACCGATCACTCCGATGTGGGGACGACAGGCGTTCCATCATCGACGGGGGCCGGTGCTGTGGTTTCAGCAGGGGCCGAATCGAAAATCGATTCGGTGTTCTTGTGGCCGCCCGCCAAAATCGCCAATGTCAGGCTGGTTGCAATAAAGCAGGCTGCCAGAATGGCCGTTGTCCGGGTCAGGGCATTTGCCGCCCCACGGGCAGAGAACATGCCACCGCCACCACCGCCGGAACCACCGCCCATGCCCAACGCGCCGCCTTCGGAGCGTTGCAGCAAAATGACGCCAATCAATGCAATGGCAATCAACAGGTGAACGATCAGAATGATATTTTCCATCGCGGTCTAGGCCTCACTCAAGAAACTCGGTTTCGACACCCGATATACAGATGCCTTTGAATTGTGGGGTATGTAACGCGTCAGTGCCTGAATTTAAAGCCCGAAAGTGGTTTTCCTTGCGATCACGCCTTTGCCGCAGCAACGATGCTCAAGAAATCCTCGGCTTTCAGGGCTGCCCCCCCGATTAATCCGCCATCAATATCGGGCTGCGCCAACAGGTCCGCCGCGTTACCGGGCTTCATGGATCCACCATACAGAATGCGCAGGGCCGCTGTTCCTGCATCCCCCAAACGACCGTGCAGATGGGCGCGAATATGGGCGTGCACCTGATTGGCTTCCTGTGCCGTTGGGGTGCGACCCGTCCCGATGGCCCAAACCGGTTCATAGGCTATGACCGTGTTCTCAGACGTTGCGGACTGGGGAACAGATCCATCCAGTTGGGCGGAGATCACCGACATCGTATCACCCGCATCCCGCTGTGCCTCCGTTTCGCCAACACAGATCACCGCGATCAAACCGGCCTGATGGGCAGCACTGGCTTTCTGCGCCACCTGGGAATCGGTTTCGCCATGATCGGCACGGCGTTCAGAATGGCCCAGAATGACATGGCTGCATCCAACATCGACCAGCATCTGGGGGGAGATCTCGCCGGTATGGGCCCCCTTCTCCTGCCAATGGCAATCCTGTGCGCCCAGTTGAATAGCAGAACCGGACAGAACCGATTTAACGGCCCCCAACAATGTTACTGGGGGGCATATCAGAATATCGCAGGGCGCATCCTTTCCGCCCTGCGCCACGGCCTGCGCCAGGGCGGTGCCATCGCTTAACAGTCCATTCATTTTCCAGTTTCCGGCAATCAGGGGGCGTCTGCTCATGGGTCTAAAGGATCCTTAGCTGGTTATGGGAATATCTTGCGCCACGGGTTTACCACGCCCATCTAAGAACGCCAATCTGTAGAACCAATCCGCAGAAAAGGGCGACGGTATCGGAAAATACTGCGAATTTCCTTGGCAGATGGGTTGGCATTTGCGATTGCGGGGGTCGAAACGCCCCCTTATGATCCGGGCGAATTCGATTTGGGACCTGTCCCATGGTAGAACCGCTTTCCTGAAACCATTGCGACGAGTGAAATCATGTTACAAAAGATGCGCGCATCCACCGGCTCTTGGATTGCCAAGGCTATTCTAGGCCTCCTGGTTCTGAGCTTTCTGGGCTGGGGCGTGTCGTCCTATGAAGGACTGGGCAACAGCGCCAATGGGGATACGGTGGCAAAAGTCGGCGACCGTGACATCAGTTTCCAGGAATTCTACATCGCCTATCAGCGTTTCCTTCAGACTCAACGCCTCGATTCAATCGACAGCGATGTTGCCCGCCAGTTAAATCTTGCCAACAATGTCCTGCAGAACATGACCTTGCGCACGCTTTATGAGGCAGAGGCCGATCGTAAAGATTTAACGGCCAGCGATGATATGGTGCGCACTGAGATCCAAACCCGCCCGACATTCCAGGGCAGTGATGGCAAGTTCGACCGCCTGCGCTTTGAAACAGCGCTGCAACAGAATGGCCTGACAGAACCTGGGATGGTTGAACTGGTCCGCCACGAAATTGCACGGTCACAACTGCTGGGCGCGGTCACCGCCGGCAGCGCAGCCCCCGAAGCCCTGGTTGATCGCATCTATCATTTCTTTGGGGAACGCCGGTCCGCTGAATACTTAACCCTTCCCATCGCATCAGTGGATGCGCCATCCGAACCGGATGATACCGCACTGCAAGCTTTCTATGACGAACGGAAGGAAGATTTCCGCCGTCCTGAATTGCGCGGCATGACCTATGTTCTGATCTCTCCGGAAGCGATTGCCGGCACAATTGATGTATCAGAGGATGATATTCAGGCATCCTATGAAGCCCGCCTTGGTGAATTAGGTCAGCCGGAACAACGCGATATCAGCCAGATTTTGTTTAACTCTGAAGAAGATGCGAAAGCGGCCTCCGAAACCTTAGCAGCCGTCCCTGTGGAAGAGTTGAAGGACAAGATCGCAGAAATGGGCCTACAACTTATTGAATTGGGCCAATTCAGCCGCCAGGGCATTCCCAATGACGCGCTTGCTGAGGCGACTTTCTCTCTGGAAGCACCCGGCGTAACCAGTGCTTTCGAAGGGGCTTTCGGATGGTCCGTTGCCATCGTCAACACCATCCAGGAAGGCAGCGAGCCCACATTGGATGAAGTACGCGATCAAATCACCCGCGACCTCGCCCTGGACCGCGCCTATGATGAAGTGTTCGATTATGGCAAGAAGCTGGAAGACGCCTTTGCGCAGGGCATGACACTGGAAGAAGCCGGGGCTTCAATTGGAATTGAGGCTAAAAAAATCGATGCGGTTGATGCCCAGGGTCGGGGCCCCGACGGCACTCCCCTCGCCGACCTTCCCGCAGGATTGACCTTCTTGCAGAAAGCATTCGCCGACGACCTGAAAGCCGGTGATGTCGGTTTCCTGGAAACCACAGAATCCAACGCCATGTTCATGCTGCGCGTGGACAACATCACCCCGGCGGCAATTCCGGATTTTCCCTCTGTGCGGGACGAGGTCAAAGCCGCATGGATGAAAGACGCCCGCTATCAGGCCGCAGAATTGCGCGCCCAGACCTTGGCCGCGCAATTGGGTGAAGCCGGTGATGTTGCCATGATTGCAGCCAGCAATAACGCCGAGGTAAACACCATCGAAAACTTTGCCCGCAATGGGCAAGCTGCGGGCGGTGCGCGCATTCCAGATGCCTTGGCCAGTGAATTGTTCGGGCTGGACACTGGTAAGGCTGCATATGGCGTGCAGGATGATGCCTTCGTCATCGCGCGCCTGACCAAGATCACCCCCGCCGAGGCAGCGGTCGACGGTGATTTCCGCAAGAACATTTCCGATGCGCTGGCTGTTGGCATGTCTAATGATCTAGTCGAACAGTTAGGGGTCGCCCTGCAAAAGGAAATTGAGACAACAACCTACCCCGAAGTCATCGACAGAGTGTATCGCTGATCATGGAATGCTTTCCCGATATAGAGAGTTTCAAGCGGCTCTATGAAGCAGGGAAGCCACAGGTCGTTTATACCAGATTGGTCGCAGACCTAGAGACGCCTGTTTCTGCCTATATGAAGCTGGCCGATGGACGCGCCGACGCCTTCCTGTTCGAATCCGTCGAAGGGGGCGCCATTCGCGGGCGGTATTCCTTTGTCGGGATGAAGCCGGACCTGATCTGGCGTTGCTTTGGCGATAAGGCCCAGGTCAATCGACGTGCCCTGATTGATCCCGATGCGTTTGAGGCGCATTCTCTGCCCACCCTCGACTCGCTGCGTTCCCTGCATAAGGAATGCGAGATGGAGATGCCCGACTCGCTGCCCCCAATGGCGGCCGGGTTGGTGGGCTATATGGGATATGACTGTGTGCGCCTGGTGGAGCCCTTCCCCGATGAAAATAAGGACGTACTGGAGGTGCCAGACGGCATTTTCATCCGACCGACCCTGGTTGCAGTCTTTGACAGTATCGAAGACATCGTCACCTTTGTGACGCCGGTTCGCCCGGACCCGGAAATTGGGGCCGGTGCGGCGTATGAAAAAGCCCTGGAACGCCTGTCAGAAATGCGCGACAGCCTGGAACGCCCCCTGCCCTATGCCACGGCTGGGCGATCTGCTCAGGATGCGGGGATTGAGCCCGTCGCGAATATGACGCCACAGGCCTATCAGGCCATGGTCGCCAAGGCGAAGGAATATATCCTGGCCGGCGATATTTTTCAGGTCGTGCTGTCACAGCGGTTTGAAATGCCGTTCGACCTGCCACCCTTTTCGCTGTATCGCGCGCTGCGGCGCACGAATCCATCCCCCTTCCTGTTTTTCATGGCCTTTCGACGGTTTGCGATTGTCGGGTCCAGCCCTGAAATTCTGGTCCGTCTGCGCGATGGCAAGGTTACGATCCGCCCCATTGCAGGAACACGCCCCCGGGGCGCGGACCGCGCAGAAGATCAACGAATGGAACAGGACCTGCTGGGCGACCCCAAGGAATGCGCTGAACATCTGATGCTGCTGGATCTGGGCCGCAATGATGTTGGGCGGGTCAGCAAGATCGGCACCATTGATGTCACAGACAAATTCATTGTCGAACGCTACAGCCATGTCATGCACATCGTGTCCAATGTGGAAGGCCAGATAAAAGACGGCGTGGACGCCCTGACCGCACTGATGGCGGGGTTTCCCGCTGGCACAGTATCAGGTGCGCCCAAGGTGCGCGCCATGCAGATCATTGAGGAACTGGAACCGGATCGCCGGGGCATCTATGCCGGTTGCATCGGCTATTTCGGGGCCGACGGGTCCATGGATACTTGCATCGTGCTGCGCACCGCCGTCGTCAAGGATGGCAAGATGATCGTTCAGGCCGGGGCTGGCATTGTTGCGGACAGCGACCCGGCCTCAGAACATCAGGAATGCGTGAACAAGGCCAAGGCCCTGGTGCGCGCCACGCAGGAGGCCGTGCGCTTCGCCTCTGGACGCAACTAACACTTAAATCAGGAGAAACAGATGACGGCATCCGATCACACACTCAGCACAGTTGAGGATCTGGAAGCGCTGTATGGAGTTCCCAAAGAAACCTCCCTGATCAAAGAAATCGACTATATATCCGATCACTATCGCGCCTTTATCGAAGCCTCCCCCTTTGTTGTGCTCTCCACCGTCGGGCCGGAAGGTCTGGACAGCTCCCCCCGGGGCGACCCCGCCGGATTCGTTCACATCACGGATAGCCGAACCGTCCTGATCCCGGACCGACGTGGCAATAACCGCATCGATTCCCTGCGCAATATCGTCCGCGACCCAAGAGTTTCGCTGCTGTTTCTGATCCCAGGTATTGGGGAGACCCTTCGCATCAATGGCCGCGCCACAATCAGCGTCGATCCTGACTTGCTGGATCGTTTCATCATGCAGGGAAAGCCGCCTCGCAGTGTGCTTCAGGTGCAGGTTGATCGTGTCTATTTCCAATGCCAGAAGGCCCTGGCGCGATCCCAGCTGTGGAATCCGGACACACGGCTGGACCGCAACGCCCTGCCCTCCGCAGGACAGATTCTCAGCACACTCAGCAAAGGCACATTCGACGGTAAAACCTATGACAACGACTATCCAGAACGCATGAAGCAGGAAATTTACTGAGACCTGGATTATCCAGAAGGCAACCTTCCCGGCCAATCCCCCCTCTGTCACCGTGGCCGCCCCGGTTGCCCACCCCGTCATGCCCGCGCAGGCGGGTATCCAGGGCCACACGCATCAATCGCGACTGCCGCCCTGGACCCCGGATCACGTCCGGGGTGACAATATCGATAATGGATACGCCGATACAGCCCCTCCTCAGGATGAGACCTGTGTGGGTGGTGAGGGTAAGGACACATAAAAATTGAACTCATCCTGAGGAGCGCAGCGTCTCGAAGGGTGCCTTTCTGCAAGCACCGCCCCCACCCCGTCATGCCCGCGCAGGCGGGTATCCAGGGCCACACGCATCAATCGCGCCTGCCGCTCTGGACCCCGGATCACGTCCGGGGTGACGATGCTGATGATGGATACGCCGATACAGCCCCTCCTCAGGATGAGATCTGTGCGGGTGGTGAGAATATGGACACATAAAACGTGCACTCACCCTGAGGAGCGCAGCGTCTCGAAGGGTGCCTTTCTGCAAGCACCACCCCCTCCCCATCATGCCCGCGCAGGCGGGTATCCAGGGCCACACGCATCAATCGCGCCTGCCGCTCTGGACCCCGGATCACGTCCGGGGTGACGATGCTGATAATGGATACGCCGATACAGCCCCTCCTCAGGATGAGATCTGTGCGGGTGGTGAGAATATGGACGCTTGATCCGATGCTTCTAGGGCGTCAGGGCATAAACCGGCTGGGGGTCGCTGACGCCGCGCAGGCGGTGGCTGCCCATGGCTTCCCAGTTGGCGGCAACAAGGGCAGTAAAGGCGTCTGAGGCGACAATCTGGCGGTCCAGAGTCTTAGTCAAATCCTGCAATCGAGCTGATTCATTGGCCGTTGCGCCGATCACCGAAAATTCCAACCGTTCCGGTACACCAATATTGCCATACAGAACATCACCGACATGCAGCCCCAGACCGAACTGGATCGGATCTGGATCATCTTCTGGTGGGTTCTTATTCATTGCATCCATGCGAAGAACGGCATCTTTTGCGGCGGCTACGGCCATGCGCCCAGCCCGTTCCGCGCCGCCTGGCCCATTGATTGGAAAAATCGCCAGAACGGCATCCCCGATAAAGCGCAGCACTTCTCCGCCATGGTCCAGGACCGAGCCTGCCGTGCACTCAAAATAGCGGTTCAGGCGATCTAGAAATATTTCTGGCTCCATCCAATCGGCGGTCGCAGTTGATCCCCGCATATCGGAAAACCAGACAGCGGCGCGGATCTTTTCGCAATCGCCCCGTTGCATGTGACCATTCAAAACCCGGTCGCCCGCATGGCTGCCCAAATAGGTCGATGCCAGATTCTGCGCCGTGGTTTCCCGGACATACGTCTTCAGGGCCATTGCAAAACGCGGAAACAAGCGTTTGATCGCGGCGATATGCTCATCTGAAAACCCCCCTGGCGCATCGGAGGTAAATGTCGCAATACAGCCATCCATATTCGCCAATGCCGTTTCTTCGGGAAGGGAAAAGCCGGTGCGGATGCATAAGTAATCCGTAAAACCGCGTTCTTTAAATTCCTTCAGGACCGGAAACTCGTTCACGCCCTCCCCCAAATACAGGCGCGCGCGTATTTCCGGACGGGACGTCGACATAACGGCCTTCAAGGGGCTCATCAACCAGGCCTGATTGTTCTCGGAATCATAGCTGAATCTGTCCCGGACCAGGCCCTCTTCCCGATTCCAGTTGACTGCGAAAGCCTTGAACAGGGGATGCAGTTGACCACAGACGATGGCCCCCCGCATCAAGGGGATTCCGCCTTCAACCATCTGTTCGCACAGACGTTTCATCAGGCGGTCGGCCCGTGTGCCTTTCAGGCTTTCGGTGACCAGCCAGTCGCTCGTTTTTTGTAACCAATCTGTCATGGCAGGGACTTTAATCCCTATTCACAGATCAGTCATTCGCCAAAAGATGAATCAGGCTGGATGTGTCCCATCGATTGCCGCCACGCCCTTGAACCTGAGCATAAAACTGATCGACCAGAGCGGTCACCGGCAAGCGGGCGCCATTGTTTTTGGCCTCAGCCAAACAGATACCCAAATCCTTACGCATCCAATCCACCGCGAACCCGAAATCGAACTTGCCATCGACCATGGTTTTGCCGCGATTTTCCATCTGCCAGGACCCGGCTGCGCCTTTGGAAATGACGTTGATCACCTTTTCCATGTCCAGACCGGCCTTTGAGCCGAAATTCATCGCCTCAGACAGGCCCTGCAGCAATCCGCCGATGCAGATCTGATTGACCATCTTGGTCAATTGTCCAGCCCCGGACTCACCCATCAACAGGCAGGACCGCGCGAAACTGTTGATCGCGCCTTCTGCCTTGGCATAGACATCTTCATCGCCGCCGCACATCACGGTCAGCACGCCATTTTCAGCGCCAGCCTGACCGCCGGAAACAGGCGCATCGATAAACCCGATCTTCTGCTCTTTGCCAATTGCATAAAGCTCCCGCGCGACATCGGCTGAGGCCGTGGTGTGGTCTACCAGGATGCTGCCGGCCTTCATCCCTGCAAATGCGCCATCCTCACCCAGAATGACACCGCGCAAATCATCGTCATTGCCGACACAGCACAAGACAATATCTGCCCCTTCCGCTGCTTCCCGTGGGGTTTTCTTGGCGGTGCCGCCGAATTCTTCCACCCATTTGGCCGCCTTGGCGAAGGTGCGATTATAGACGGTTACATCGTGTCCACCCTTGGTTTTCAAGTGGCCTGCCATTGGATAGCCCATAACGCCCAAACCGATGAATGCAACTTTCGCCATTTTAATTCTCCCGTACAGAGTGGTTTCTTAAGCCTCGACTTCCAACCCGTCATAGGCCGGAATGACCCCGGAAGGCAATGTATGCACCAGGGTACGATAGTCCAGGTCGACATGCATATTGGTCAGAATAGCCTGCTGTGGCTGTATCCGCCTTATCCAGGCCAGGGTCTTGTCCAAATGCGTATGACTGGGATGGGGACGATACCGCAGGGCGTCAACAATCAACACCGATACGCCGTGCAGAATCGCCATGCCATCGTCAGGAATGTCCGACACATCCGGAATATATCCAATATCGCCAACGCGATAGCCCGTGGCATCAATCGATCCATGGCGGACCTGGAACGGCGTGACCGGAAACCCGGCGACATCCACCGGCCCCTCCAGGACATGTGAATCCAGGATGGGCGGATAGTCCTTCACCTGTTTGAAACAATAATTGAAGCGGTCTTTCAACAAGTCCATGACTTCTGGCACCGCATAGACGGGGACCCGACTGCGGCTTAACAAAGACAGGCCACGCAGGTCATCAATTCCATGCGCCTGATCCGCATGCGTATGGGTGTAGAAAACGGCATCCAGGGAATGCACATCGGCCAGCAGCAATTGTTCCCGCATATCCGGCGCAGTGTCGATCAGGATGCGGCGATCCCCGTCTGTGATCAGCAGGGAACAGCGGGTCCGGCGATTGCGCGGCTCTTTCGGGTCACAGGCCCCCCATCCGGTTCCCAGACGCGGGACCCCACCAGAAGAGCCACAGCCCAAAATCCGTGCCTTCATGCGGTTGCTCCAGGGCGTCTGGTCTTACTGAAATAGCGAAAGAAATTATCCGTGGTGCGGGTTGCCAGTTCTTCCCCCGTAACCCCCATCAGATCCGCCAGTTTTTCCGCCGTGTGCACGACATAGGCCGGTTCATTCTGTTTCCCCCGCTTTGGCACCGGGGCCAGATAGGGGGAGTCGGTTTCAACCAGCAGGTTTTCCAATGGCACCGCCGCAACGGAGTTTCGGATATCTTCCGCAGATTTAAAGGTCAGAATGCCGGAGATGGAAATCGCAAATCCCATGGCGACAGAGCGTTCCGCCAGCCATTTGCTGCTGCTGAAACAATGAATGACGCCAGGGAATGCACCCTTGGCCATTTCATCTTCCAGAATTTCAATCGTATCCTCGTCGGCATCGCGGGTATGGACGATCAGCGGCAGACCTGTTTCTCGGGACGCCGCAATATGGGCGCGAAAGCTGCGCTTCTGGATATCCCGGGGGCTGTGTTCATAAAAGTAGTCCAGCCCCGTCTCCCCAATCCCCACGACTTTTGGATGCCGGGCGAAGTCCACCAGTTGTTCGGTCGTGACCTCCGGCTCTTTTTCCGCCTCATGCGGATGAATGCCGACGGTGCACCACACCTCATCATGCGCATCAGCGATACCGCGAATCACATTGAATTCACGCACCTTTGTGCAGATTGTCACCAATGTTCCAACCCCGGCCCGTTGCGCGGCAGCCACAACCTCATTCAGGTCTCGCCCGTCGCGCTGCAGGTAATCCAGGTGGCAATGGCTATCGACCAGCATCAGGCTTACGCCTCCTCTGCTTCTACATAGCGTGGGAATACGGGCGATGGGGTTGGCAATGCTGTTCCCGGCACCAGACGCGCATCGGTATCAGCGAAGCTGCGCTGATCCATGGGGACAGCCAACTGCCCCAGCAAGGTCTCGGCAGAGGCCGGCACGACACATTGCACATAAATTCCCAGCACACGGATGACATCGGCCAGTACATACAGCACCGTTTCCATGCGCGCGAAATCGGTCTTTTTCAGGGTCCAGGGGGCCTGGGCATCCACATAGCGATTGGCGTCACCCACAACCTTCCAAACAGCCTCAAGCATCTTATGGATGGCCTGGGCATCCATCTGATTGCGCATATCAACCAAAGCTTGGGCAGCGGCAGACAACAAGGCCTCATCTTCCGGCGTGAACGGGCCGGGTGTTGGAACCTTGCCGTCGCAATTCTTGGCGATCATGGACAGAACCCGCTGTCCCAGATTGCCCAGATCATTCGCCAGATCGGAATTGATGCGGTTGACCATGCTTTCCTTGGAAAACGACCCATCATTGCCATAGGGCACTTCGCGCATCAGGAAATAGCGCACCTGATCCAGCCCGAATTCACCAACAATCGCCTGGGGCGTGATGACATTGCCCAAGGATTTGGACATCTTCTGGCCTTCGATATTCAGAAAACCGTGCCCAAACACCCGCTTGGGCAACGGCAGGTCTGCGGACATCAGGAAGGCAGGCCAGTAAATCGTGTGGAACCGCATGATATCCTTGCCGATGACATGAATATCGGCGGGCCAGAATTTCATATAGGTTTCAGAGGCTTCATCGGGAAAACCGGTCGCGGTGATATAATTGGTCAGCGCGTCCAGCCAGACATACATGATATGCTTGTCATCGCCCGGCACCGGAATGCCCCAATTGAAACTGGTGCGCGAAACGGACAGATCCGTCAGCCCCTGTTTCACGAAATTCACCACTTCGTTGCGGCGATAATGCGGCAGGATGAAATCCGGATTTGCTTCATAATGCGCCAGCAGCTTGTCGCCATAGGCTGACAGACGGAAGAAATAGGACTCCTCCTCCACCCATTCCACTTCGGCGCCAGAGGGGGCAAAGAATTTACCCTTATTCTCCCCCTCGCCTTTGGTCAGCTCGTCTTCGCCAAAATACGCCTCGTCCCGGACAGAATACCAGCCGGCATATTTATCCAGATAGATATCGCCCTTATCGGCGATGCGCTTCCATATCTCCTGAACGCTGGCGAAATGGCGGGGTTCCGTCGTGCGGATAAAGTCGTCGTTGGAGATGTTCAACTCTGTCGCCATCGCCTGAAACTGGGCGGAAATGCCGTCACTGAAGGCCATGGGATCAACCCCCTTGGCCTTGGCCGTTTTTTCCACCTTCTGACCATGCTCGTCGGTGCCGGTCAGGAACATCACGTCATAGCCATCCAACCGCTTGAACCGGGCGATCACATCACAGGAAATCGCCTCATAGGCATGACCCAGATGGGGCGGTCCATTCACATAGGAAATCGCAGTCGTGATATAGAAAGTCTTCTTAGGGTCGGGCGTCATATTGATCCAGTTCGGGCTCACCAAAGTGTCAGTGCCGCTGAGCCGCCGCCTTCTGGACTTCCAGGAACGCGGATACGATCAACTGACGTTTATCCAGATTGGCCGGATTGTCCGATTGGGCAAGCAGGCCGGTAAGCTTTTCCCATAGCTGCATGGAGGTTTCAAGGCCGCCCAACGCATCCCAGCGATCCAGGGCCTTTTCTTCTTCCTTCAGCACGACTGGCGGGCGCTCTCCCGTGACCTGGGCACGGATCGCGCGCTTCATCCACCAATCCAGCATTGTGCGAAAGGCATTATAGCTCTGCTCGGCTGACTTAACCGACAACATATCGGCCAGACCATACAGTTGTTTGGCATCCGGTTGGGCCGGATTGGACAACAGAACCATCGCTGCGCGATACAGATCAATGCCGCCCGCCTGGGCATAATCCAGGGCGGTGCCAATGCTGCCCTCCCCCAGTTGCACCAAAAGACGCGCATCGGTCTCAGAAACCTCCGGTGCGTGCTGGGCCAGCAGTTTCAGCATAATATCGTCGCTCAATGGCGACAGAACCAGCTTTCGGCAACGCGACCGGATGGTTGGCAGCAACCGGCCTGGCGCATGGCTGACCAGCACAAACATCGTATGGGGCGGCGGTTCCTCCAACACCTTCAAGATCGCATTGGCACCCGACGTATTTAATTCATCAGCACTATCAACGACGATTGCTTTCCAGGCGCTCTCCGCCGGGGTCTGATGGATGAAATTCAGAATTGTGCGCACATCATCGACGGGGATGCTGGCCTTACCCTCTGGCCGGGACAAAGCGCGAAAGTCCGGGTGTCCCCCAGAAATGACCCGGCGAAAGGTACCGGCTTCCGGCGGCAGATACAGGCTGCGCGGCGCATCACCAAACATGCCGCCCCCCTGATCCGAAACGCCACCCGCCAGGACCCAGCGGGTCATGCGATAGGCCAGGGTCGCCTTACCAATTCCCTGCGGCCCACAGACCAGCCAGGCATGGGGAAAACGCCCCGACTCCCAGGCCGTCGCAACCGTGGTTTCCGCCTCTTGATGCCCGAACAGGTCCGGATTTCGACGCGGCGCATAGGAGTCGATTTCATCCTCATCGAGAGGCTTTTTCATAATGCCTGATCCCGGGACAACAAGCGCTGAGACACCGCGATTTCAATATCACGGGCAATGGCCTCAATTGTCTGATCTGCTTGAATTATCGCAATGCGATCTGGTTCCAGGCGCGCGATATCCAGGAACGCCTCGCGCAGCGCCACGTGAAAATCCAGCCCCAGCTTCTCAAACCGGTCAGGCCCACCACGATTGCCAGCGCGCATCAGGCCGGTATTGGCATCAATATCCAACAGCAGCGTCAGGTCGGGCCGAAATGCACCCAAAACAAGCGCATCCAGCGTTTCCACCCAGTCGCGACCCAATGACTTCGTATATCCCTGATAGGCCATGGTCGAATCACTGAACCTGTCGCAAACAACCCAAGAACCCCCAGCCAAAGCCGGCTCTATCAACCGCGTCACATGATCCCGGCGGGCCGCATACATCAATAATGCTTCACTGATCGGGTTCCATCGATCCCCGGCCCCAGAAACGACCAATTCACGGATCGCCTGTGCACCGGGTGTCCCGCCCGGCTCTCGCGTAAGCACGACGTCCAGCCCGCGTTTGCGCAGATGACTTGCCAGCAACTCGCATTGCGTGGATTTACCTGCACCCTCGCCCCCCTCCAGGGAAATGAATTTTCCACGTAAGGGCGCAGGCGTATTTGTCACTGACCGGACTCACCAAACACAAGATATTGCACGGCCGATTGCAGTCGCCCAAACGATCCCAGACGCTCAACCGGTTCGCCGGCAACGACAGGTACGGTGATCGTGTCCAGGCCGGGTGCGGATATCACCAATTCGCCCTGAACGCTGCCGGGTTCAATCGGGGCGGCGATCGGTTCCTGGGTTTTCAGCGTGACCTTCAGGTCATCCCGCACGGCGCGACGCATCACGATTGAAACAGGTTCTTGCACGATCAGAGGCACGCGGGCTTCCGTACCCAGCCAGACGGTCGCATCGGCAACGGTTTCACCGGCAGCGAACAGGGGGAATGTACCAAATTCACGGAAGCCCCAATCCAGAATACGCTCTGGCTCCTGTGCCCGTTCGCGGGTGGACTCCAGCCCATTCACGACAACAATCAACCGCTGTCCGTTGCGCACCGCAGAAGCCGTCAGACCATAGCCCGCAGCCTCCGTATGGCCGGTTTTAAGCCCGTCCACCCCGACATCACGATACAGAAGCGGATTGCGATTCTGCTGAGTGATATCCGAGAAAGTGAATTCCGTCTCAGAATAGAAATGATAATATTCCGGGAAATTCCGGATCAGGGCGGCCGCCAGAGTCGCGAGATCACGCGCCGTTGTATAATGGTCCGGGTCTGGAAGGCCGCTGGCATTTTTGAAATTGGTGTTCATCATGCCAAGCTCACGGGCCTTGTCGGTCATCTTACGGGCAAAGGCCTCTTCACTGCCCGCCAACCCCTCTGCCACCACGATGGTCGCATCATTGCCGGACTGGATGATAATCCCGCGCAACAGGTCTTCGACCCGCACACGAGTATCGACCCGCACGAACATCTTGGACCCGCCCGTTTCCCAGGCCTTCTTGCTGACAGAAAACGTATCATCCAGAGACAATGTTCCGTTTTTCAATTGTTCAAACGCAAGATAAGCAGTCATCAATTTGGTCATGGAGGACGGATACATCTTCTCGTCCTGGTTCTTACCCGACAGTACTGTTCCGGTCTTGAAGTCGACCAATATCATCTGTTTGGCTTTGGTATCGAGGTCATAGACATTGCTTTGTGCAGCACTGGGTTGCACCGACATGCCAATCAGAAACCCGACAGACAGAAAAAGCGCGGCGAATGATATTTTGGCGAGGCGCGAGAACATTGTTCCTCCAAACGTTAACAACGGGCAAACTGTTGAATACCGGTGCCGACATTGGCAACCCTAACACTGCCATGCGACACCCTAAAGTATGCGGCGGCCCTTAGTGTGCCCAAGCACGGGGGCGAAATCCAGGCAGGATCCTGACAAAATCACGTCTATTTCTTCGGAACAACAATCGCAGCATCCGTATAGCCAGCCTGAATTACCGCAACCAACAAAGATTCCAGCTTATCATCATCCGCCAACGGGCCGATCCGCACCCGGAACAGCGGCGTTTCAGATCGTGTGATCTCTTCCACGATGACCGGACCCAGATAGCCCAGCATGGATCGCGCCCGATTGGCATTGTCATACTGCCCAAAGGCACCGGCTTGAATGAAGACATGCGGATTGGGCTCCACAGGCATCTGTTCCACTGTACCGCTGTCTAGCGATTGTTCAACGATTGCAGGGCGCTCTCCCGGGTCTGCGGGCGCCCGGGGGGCGCTTGCGACCTGACTGGGTTCAGAGACGGCAACGCCCGGCGGCGGGGCTAAATCCTCGCCACTGACCTGGGCTGTCGGGGCCGCAGCCGGGGCAGGAGATTCCGGTGCGCTGGACGCGATTGGAGTCATGGTGTTGTTTGCCACGACACCGCCCCCATTCAGCATTGCTACCAATTGGCGGCTTTCCTGCTCCAGCATTTCGACACGAACCAGGGTTGTCCCCTTGCGCTCGAACCCCAGAAGCTGAGCGGCGCGGCGCGACATATCAATGATCCGACTGTGCGCGAATGGCCCCCGATCATTGATAATCACCTTTATGGAGCGTCCGTTTTCCAGGTTTGTCACCCGCACCATAGAAGGGATTGGCAGGGTTCGGTGTGCGGCAGATACCCTGTTTTCATAAAAAATAGCGCCGTTGGCCGTGGGCTTGCCATCGAATCCTGGCCCATACCAGGACGCGATCCCCTCCTCCGCATAGGTGAAATCCTCTTTAGGATAATACCAGATCCCGCCAACCTGATAGGGATTGCCAATCTTATAACGGCTGCCCAAATCCGGCATATTAGGGTCGCTGGGCGGCCGCGAAACAGTTCCGTTTACCTGCTTGGACGCCTCGGACAGGAATTGCATTTCAGCACATCCACTCAGCCCCATCAAAATAATGGCAAGAACAGAAATGCGCCCCGCGAAGCGTCTTTTTCCTGACATACTTGGTCTTAACACCCCTGGCACACTGACGCTCCTATCAACCGCCCCATGATCCGGCATGCTCTCGTCTCCCCCTATCGCTTCCGCAGATCTGATAATAAGTCCTGCGTCGGATATCCATCTGGCGGCAGGCCGTTGGCCTTCTGATAGGCTTTGACTGCAGCGCGGGTCATTGGCCCGACCATCCCGTCCGGCTTGCCCGTGTCAAATCCCGCCGCTGTCAGAAGATACTGCAGGTCCAGGACATCCTTTCGATATAGCGGCGCATCATCCGCAGGTTTCTGCGCCACAAGCGGGCCCTTCCCGTCCAGCCTGTCGGACAGATATCCAACTGCCAGCGCGTAATAGATGGAGCGATTCCAGGTCATGATCGCATTGAAATTTCCATAGACCAGGAAGGCGGGTCCCTTCACCCCGGCCGGCAGCACGATGGCCCCTTCGATATCCGCCTGTGGCAGGTCCCGTCCATCGGCGCGCCGCACACCCAATGCCTGCCATTCGGAAATCGGCTTCGGCGCTTTCAGATCAACCAGATCAAGATCGAATCCGTCGGGCAATTGAACTTCCCGCCCCCAGGTTTCCGTGTCGTCCCAACCGATCTGGGACAGGTAATTGGCAGCAGACGAAAAGATATCGGGCAAATTGGTCCAGATATCCTTGTGCCCGTCACCATTGCCATCGACCGCATAGCCGGTAAATGTGGATGGCATGAACTGCACCTGCCCCATGGCCCCGGCCCAGGATCCATTCATATCCTTCACACTGATATGCCCCTGATCCAGGATGGTCAGCGCATGAAACAGCTCTGCCCGGAAAAACGCGGCCCGGCGATCATCATAGGCCAGGGTCGCAACTGAGCCGATCACAGGGAACCCGCCCGTATAATCCCCAAAATTGGTCTCCATTCCCCAGAAGGAAACCAGAAACCGCGGCTGAACGCCATATTGCCGGGCGACGCGTTCCAGCAGATCCGCATGCGTCACCAACAGTTTCTTACCCCGATCAATCCGGTCTTGGGTAATGAAGGACTCCAGATACCCCCAGAATGTCCGGGTGAATTCCGGCTGTCGCTTGTCCAGTTCCAGCACGCGCTCTATCGGTTCGACCCCATCCAGCGCTGCGTCCAGGGTTGATTGTTTCAGCCCGCGCGCCAGCCCTTCGGCCTTCACCCCCTCCAGCCAGACAACAAACGGCACTGTGTCGGCAGGAACGGTGGAAACCTGCGCAACTGTGGTGTCCTGAGCGAAACCAGGGGCGACACCGCCCAGGCCCATGAACAGGGAAATCGACCCGATGGTGATGAATTTTCTCATGATTGGCTTTTCTGCCTTTAATTTCTAGGGACTGTTACGCATACGGCATTGCAGATTGGAACTGCAAGACCCGGTCGCAAGGTCATGTTACTATTGACCCTTCTGAATTGATACAGCACTGCGGGAATATCAAATGCGACGAATCGCCAATTGATAATTGATTGCCCCCTTATGCTGGTATAACTCACAATATCAAAACACTCTGACAGCAACAGGAACAGCACCCGCAGATGAGCGGCCAAGAAGACCATACCGACAGCGATGCGGAACGGCGGACATTCCAGGCCTATATCGATGAAAGCGGGCGCATATCCATGGCCCGGGGAAATGCGGATCGGTGGCTGGGTTCTAGTCTGGAAGATCTAGAAGGCCATTCCATTGTCGAATTCGCCGCAGAGGAATCGCAATTCGCGGTCAGTGAAATTCTGGTCCATGCCGCATTGCGCGAATTCATGCCGCCCAGCATCTTTTTCATGCGTGATGGTCGAACCGGCTCAGTCAGTGGGTTTGAGGTAACCGGGAAACCGCAAAGTTTTAACGATCTCTACCGGCTGAATTTCGTGCAGGATCCGCGCATGGAATATGGGCCCCAATCCAAAAATTCGCGCACCGGCTTTGTGGGCGCGGTGCAACGTGCAATCGACAGTGCCGCGCAGAATGAGGCCGATATTGACATGACATTTGTCGATATTGGCGATGTCGGGCGCCTGGGATCGATTTCCGGCCTGGATGCGGAAGGGATGCGCCGTTTTACCGATCGCATCGAATCCCGATTAAAGGCCGAAAGCCTGGGCGGCGATTCTCTGGGGCGCGTTGATCGCGGAAAATACGGGCTGGTCCACAATCGGGATGCCGATTTATCCAGTCTGCGCACGGAAATTGAATCCTACGCCAAAGACATCGATCCGGAAGGCATGGCTCTTGCTATTGGCACCTCAACGGTGGCTTTGGACGCAGAGACTATGGAAACGGATGCAATTCGCACGGCCTTGGAACATGCCGTTGATCAATTTGCCGATACGGGAATCGATTCCGTCATCTTTGATACTTTGGCCGACAGTCAGGCGTCCTATCTGGATCTGCGGGAAACCCGTACAACGCTGTTAAACAGGTGTCTCGCCGATGATGTTTTGACCTGTGCCTTTGCGCCGGTCTGCACTATTGCAAGTTGGACCGTGCATCACCTGATCGCGGAATTCCGGGCAAATCTGGATGATGATGGTTTGGGCGCCGCGGAAATTCTAAAGCTGACCAAAGAGGATGTGGACCTGCGCACCCAGGTCGATATTGCCCAGTGCCGGTACATTCTGACCCATCCAGATGTCGATTCCATCAGCGTTGCGGTTAATGTCGCCATTCATTCCCTGCTGGATATCAATGTGATAGGCATGCTGCTGGATTTCCGAAGCCGCGCCCCGCAGCGCCGCGTTATCCTGCGCCTGTCGGGTTTGGATCAGATCCCCTGGGAAAAGGTTCAGGCACTCAATATCCTGCGCCGGGCCGGTTTCTCCATCGCCCTGTATGGCAAAGATGTGGGCGCGGTCACGGCAGAGAAACTGAAAGCCCTGCCCGCCGATTACATCATGCTGGATCCCAGCTTTGTGACCAATCTGGACCAGTTGAAACGGGGCCTTGGCATGCTGGCGGGCATGGTGAATCGCTGTGCCGAACATGATATCTCAATCGTTTTTGATGGCGTCCTGGAATCCGCCGCCGCCCGGATGTTGTCAAAAATTGATGGTGCGCTGTGCAGCGGCCCCTATTTTGGCGAACCCGTTGAAAGCCTGGACAACCTGCAATTGCCCATTCAGACACAGTAATGCACAGAATGTTACAATTTCTGTGATCCAGGCTTGATAGATCACTCCCGATAATGCTAATCACCGCCACCTGATGGGCAGCTCACCCCTCAGAACAGCGGACAGGTGGCCGAGCGGTTGAAGGCTCTAGTCTTGAAAACTAGCGTGCGGGAAACCGTACCGTGGGTTCGAATCCCACCCTGTCCGCCAAATTCCGCCGATTACCGCATGCCAAGTCAAGTATTTTATTGAATACCAATAAGATAGAGTTTTCTGATCATTGCGTCGCAAGCGCGGTTCTCGCACTCCAAACCAGGTAGCGTAGCACCTCCGGTGCTGACGCCGGGACTTCAGAAGTCCCGACGCTGACTGTAGAGATAGCCGGGCTGGGCGCGCAGGCGCTCGGCGTAGGCGGTCAATGCCGTGGCCTCGGCCATGCCGGGAAAATCGAACAGGCCCGGCATCGAGACATTCATCATGAAATCGAGCGAGAAGGCCGTCATGATATCGGCCATGGTCATCGCGTCGCCGCAGAGAAAATCACGCCCCTCCAGCGCATCGTTCATATAGGCGATATAGCGGCCGACCCGTAAAGTCGCGAATTCGTGGGTTGGCGTTCCTGCCGCGCCCGCCATTTGCAGGATCATCACGTTCACGACCCAGGCCATGAGCGTGGCTTCATTGAAATGCACCCATTCCTCGCAGCGGATCGCCTCGGGGCTGCCCGGTTCGGGTAACAGCCGGCCGCCGCCATATTTTCGTGTCAGATACATCACCGCCGCCCCCGACTCAGCGATGCACAGCCCATCGTCCACGATCACTGGCGATGATCCCAGCGGATGGATCGTCTTCAGTTCGGGCGGCGCAAGCCGTGTCTCGGGATCCCGGTGATAGGCGACGACCTCATGTTCGATGTCCAGCTCATGGGCCAGAAACAGGATGCGCTCGGCGCGCGACGGATAAAGGTGGTGGATTGTCAGCATGTCGCTTCTTCCTTCTAGGTGCTTGACGCTATTGTCTGGTCGAACTGCCGCAGCCTTCCCTTCGTCTTCCTGTGGCATCGGCCAGAAGATGCACAAGGAACACGACCGAACCGCGCGACGACTCGATTTCTCCCGGCGCGCGGCAGAGCGCGTGCGTCGTTTGGATCGAGTGGGATGGACTGTACTCATACGCAGCGCGGGTGGGTTTGATCCAAGTCAACTGATCAAGCGCCGGTATCGGAGCATCGGCGCAACCTCGTTGTGAACTTCACGTCCAACCCCGGCTCAAGAAAGCCGTTGTACCGGGCAAAGCTGATCCAGATCATCCGCACCTTCTACCGTCAGGCCGTTGGCATCGGTCAGGCGTCGTCAAGGCCATTACTTCATGCTTACATTTATTTTGCAGGGTCATGGAGGGCTATGGAGTAGAGATAGTTCTCATCGCTATCCCGCACGGCCCGCCATTTCTCCTGAACTTTCCCAATTATGATGATATCCCACGACATGGCTCGGGATCGATATTCATATTGCACTCCCACCACATCAGTCCAATGTCGCCAGCATCTTCTTCTCAAATGGGCGCAGTTGGTCCGCGTTGCCGGTCTGGACCAGATTGGCCCAGTCGGGGTTGCTGATCAGGGCGCGGCCGACGGCGATCAGGTCGAATTCGTCGTCGCTCATCCGCTGGACAAGGTCGTCCAGGCTGGCGATGGGGGCACCGGTGGAATCTCCCCGGATCTGGCCAAAGAAATCTTCTCCGCCCAGGCTGACGGAGCCAACACTGATGGTTGGTACGCCGGTAAGCTTGCGGGTCCAGCCAGCCAGATTCAGATCAGACCCTTCAAATTCTGACTGCCAGAAACGACGGGTTGAGGCGTGGAATACATCAACACCCGCATCGGCCAGAGGGGTCAGCAGGGCGTCCAGCTCTTTTGGCGTTTCCGCAAGACGCGCATCGTAATCCTGGCCCTTCCACTGGGAGAACCGGAATATCAGCGGGAAGTTCGGTCCCAGGGCAGCACGTACGGCCGATATAACCTCTGTGGCAAAGCGCGTGCGGGCGATGGCATCGCCGCCATAGCCGTCAGTGCGGCTATTCGTGCCAGACCACAGGAACTCATCGATCAGATAGCCATGCGCGCCATGCAGCTCCACCGCATCAAAGCCGATCTTCTTGGCCGCTGCCGCCGCCGTGGCAAAGGCATCGATTGTCTCGGCAATATCCGTGTCCGTCATCGCCTTGCTTCCCGGCACGGTGGCCGATGGCCCCTCTGTAGGTGCATTCGGATAAGGGCCCGTGCCCGCCTGGCGCACCAATCCCTGATGCCACAGTTGCGGGGCGATCCGCCCACCTGCAGCATGAACCGCAGAAACGACGTTGGCCCAGCCTGCGAGACTTTCCGGATCATGAAAATTCGGAATGCCAGAGTCATTTGACGCGGCCTGCCGATTGATTGTGGTGCCTTCTGTAAGGATCAGACCAACGCCGCCTTCGGCGCGACGGCGGTAATAGTCCGCTACTGCTGCGCCAGGAACCCCATTCGGGCTCAACTTGCGCGTCATCGGCGCCATCACAATCCGGTTCTTCAGCGCCAGGCCGTTAAGCGTCAAGGGCCGGAACAGGATATCCGTGCTCAAGGGAAGGCTGTGGTCCATGTCATATCTCCAAGATCTTTAAAAAGTCCCCATAGGCGTCGTCCCATAAGTGGCCCCCTTGCGGACAATCACAATGCATGCACCGCAGGATAAAATGTCAGTGGTCTTATGCTGAAAATGCACGAATTTCCTAAATGATCTGCGAAAACCATTGCCGCCCCTATAGGACAGGCAACGCAATCAATGGGACAGAACGGCGCGGGCAATTATTACAGGCTCGATTGTTGGATCATTATTAATTTTGATCTTTCGACAAAAAGTATCAATCACAACAACCTACCTTGATAATGCTTCTCAGTCACAATATGGTGCGGACGAAATGTGCAACTGAGGATCATTCGCAATGGAAACCGAAACACAAACGCCCGCCCCTGTTCCCGAGATACAGGACCCAGTTCAGGGGACTGGCGCAGATGCCACCACGTTGGATGGGACGCCCGCACTGGATGGATCCGTGCCAGACGGTGCGATGGATACTACCCTTCTGGACCGGGCATATGACTTCCTGCAGGCAGGCGGCCCGGTTGTGATGATTCTGGTCGCAATGTCGGTCATAGCGCTTGCGATTATCCTGGTGAAACTGTTGCAGTTCAGAAATGCGCGCCTGAATGACCTAAAACCCGCAAAGACCGCTTTGGCGTTATGGCGCGCCGGTCGCATTGAAGAGGCTATTTCGACGGCAGGGAAATCGCGGAACCCTGTTGCACAAGCAATCGCGCGTGGTCTCAGGGGGCATCATCGGGGCCTGCCCGACACCATGATCCGGGAAGAGGTCATGCGCTATGGCGGCGATGTTCTACAGAATATGCGGGCCTGGTTCCGGCCGCTCGAAGTAATCGCCTCCCTGGCGCCCCTGCTGGGCTTGTTTGGCACGGTTTTGGGCATGATCACCGCCTTCCAACAATTGGAATCTGCTGGAAATCAGGTAAATCCGGCAATTTTGTCCGGTGGTATCTGGGTTGCCCTGCTGACCACCGCCGTTGGCCTGGCCGTGGCGATGCCTGTTGTTGTCATTTTGAACTGGCTGGAACGCCGCGTCGACCGACTGGCGCATAACATGGACAATTATGTCACCCAGCTTTTCACACAGGATCTGTCCACCGATGAGGTGGTGCCGGCTTCTGCGGCCAATTCATCCCGTCAACAGCCCAGATTCCATACAGTACCCGCATTGGCAGGAGAATAGGGTCCATGAATACCGGTATCCCAACATCGCTTGCGGCACAGGGTCAGCGAAAACGACCCATGATCAGTTTGACGCCGTTGATCGATGTTGTCTTCATCCTGTTGGTGTTCTTCATGCT
This sequence comes from Hwanghaeella sp. 1Z406, assembly GCF_048892425.1. NCBI lineage: Bacteria > Pseudomonadati > Pseudomonadota > Alphaproteobacteria > Rhodospirillales > Aestuariispiraceae > Hwanghaeella > Hwanghaeella sp. 1Z406. The sequence continues at coordinate 121,596 of NZ_JBLZHU010000006.1, read as the reverse complement.
GGCCTCTTCCTTTCTGGATTGGCGTGCAATTGACCTGAATACGCCAAGTGATGCGCGTGGGCGGTCGTCAGCGGAAGGGGCCCTGATGGTTGAGTTGCGCCCCGATGGCATTCGCCTTTCCGGGGAACGTGTTTCTATGGCGGTCTTGAGCGAGAAAATTTCCGCGCGTGTTGCAAAGAATCCGGAACAGAAAGTCATCGTCAAGGCCGCGCCCGGAATTTCCTATCAACAGGCCATTGATCTGTTGGATCGTATTGCGGCCAGCAATGTGGTGGATATGTCCCTGATCCAGAGCCAGGGGCAATAAAGCCATGCATTTTACCCCCCCACGCCCAAAGAATGAGGATGACCGCATCCTACCCTTGATCAATGTGGTATTCCTGCTGCTGATTTTCTTCATGTTGGCAGGCAGCCTGAGCGCCAGTGATCCCTTCAAGATTGATCCGGCACACTCCGCCAGCCAGGCTTCTCCTGGGGAAATGGATGTCCAGATCCTGATGGGATCAGACGGCCAGATCGCCTTGGATGGCGTGGTTGTGTCACAGTCGGACCTGATCGCGACGCTGACGCCACGCCTTGCGGAAAACCCGGAAACTCTGGTGCGGTTGCGGGCCGATGGCGGAATCAACGCGACGGCAGTTATCAGTGTGATGGAAAAGCTTCATAAAATCGGTGTCACTCGCCTGAAACTGCTGACGGTTCCTGTCCCTGAACCGGAAGTGCTTCAATGAGCGTAACGTTAGACTCCGCGCCTACCTACTGGATCAAACCGCATCAATGGTCCCTGGGCCTTTGTCTTGCTGTGGTTCTGCATGCCGGGGTTGCGGGGGCAGTATTATGGCAAAACGACCCACCCCCTGGGGCGGTTAGTGCCGGGACAGGCGGCATCGAGGTATCCCTGGGGCCAATCGGGGGATCACCGGGCAGCGCAGTTCCCGTCCAACCTGACGTATCAGAGGCCGAAATGGTCGAGGCGCCTGTTGAAACGGTAACCCCGCAGGATCCTCCGCCCGATGTGCAAACAATAGAGCCGCCCCCTCCCCCTCAAGAGGTGATTGAAATCGCTGAGGCTGTTGATGTTGTTGATGTTCAGGAGCCGATCACCCCGCCGGAACCCGAGGAGGTGATCGAAATCATATCTGAAGAGCTGCCTGTCATGCCGGAAAAACCGCCGGAGCCTCAGCGACCCAAACCGCAGGAAAAGCCGGTTGCACAAAAGCCGGTCACAGAACAACCAGAAACGCCGAAGCCTGTCGAAGCGCCAGCGGTGCAGACAGCCGAACCAAACCCGGTACAAGAGGTGCAGACCGCGTCGGCCCCCGCGGCAGTTTCGGGCAATCAGGGAAAGGCCGGTCACGAAAACAGCCGAGAGGCAGGCAGTGCGGATGCCCAGGCTGCTGGCGGTATTCCTGGCAGCACGGCCGATTACATTGCTACGCTGCAAGCCTGGTTAGCGCGACACAAGGAATATCCCAGATCGGCCCAGAAACGGGGCCAGGAAGGAACCGCGCTGTTGTATTTTGTCATTGATCGGTACGGTCGAGTGCTGGAGCACCGACTGCGACAAAGCTCAGGCTATCGTGTGCTGGACAAGGAAGTGATGGCGATGATCGAGCGGGCCCAGCCGCTTCCCAGCATACCCGACGATATGCCGATGCAACAAATGGAACTGGTTCTGCCGGTTCAATTCTTTCTGCGCCAATAATACGGAATGCGGTTTGTCAGGCCTGCACGATTTCGGGATAACACAGAACTGGAAATGTAACAGAATTCGCGATGAAACATTTTTCGTGGGCCTGATGGTGCAGGGACCGAGCCTGGTCCATATCGCACGATCCCGTGATTGTGACCTTGGGGCGTAAAGTCACTTCCGTGAAGTAGCCACCCTTTTGGGGGTCTTCCACCATCCGACCGGTCGCCGTGTCCTCATACGCACTAACTACGATTCCCGAGACAGCACACAGGTGCAGGTACCAAAGCTTGTGACAGGCTGATAGAGACGCGACCAGCAGGTCTTCAGGGTTCCAGCGCTCGCTATCGCCTCGAAAGGCCGGGTCCGCGGATCCCGATATTGGCGGCTTGCCCAGCGCTCTTACTTCATGATCCCGGCCATAGGACGTGTAGCTTGACGTCCCCTGCCCGCGATTGCCGGTCCATTCAACGGTAATTTCATAGTGATGTGTTTTTCCGGCCATGATGATCCTTATGAACCGCCTTTTGCCTCAGCCTCCCTTCACATCTGGATGGTTGCACAGAAGCAAGAATCGATTATAATTCAATGTATACATTTATACATGCAGGATGAAGCCATTGTCAATGCTCAGAAAATCGGTCTCATTGGCAGATGCTATCGTGGAAACACTAAAAGCGGATATTCAGGCGGGAACGATCCTGCCCGGCACCCATTTGCATCAGGAAGACTTGGCAAAAAGGTTCGCCGTAAGCCGAGTCCCAGTACGCGATGCCCTGTTCAAACTCAGTTCCGAAGGATTGGTCAGCATCGAAGCCAATCGCGGCGCAGTTGTCACAAAGCTGACAACCGACCAGATAACAGAAATCTATGACCTGCGACTGATCCTGGAATGCGACGCATTAGACCGGGCGATAAAGGCCATAAAGAATGAAGACCTTCCTGCCATCCGACGGGCGCTAAGATTGTGTCGATTGGAAGCGGATGGTGGTGATTGGCGGGCGGCAGATAATGAGTTCCACAGAACGATCTACCGCCTGTCAGGACGTCTTAAACAGGTGGAGATCATAGAGTCGCTGCGAGCCAGCGTTCAGGCCTATTGGGCACAGTATTCCACCCTTGCGACAAACGAGCCCCATTGGTTGGAACAGCACGACGCGCTGTATCGCTGCATAGAGCAACGAGACGCGCGCCGTGCTGTGAAACTGTTACGGACACATCTGATCGAAGCATCGATCAAGCTGACATCCTGAACAGGTTAAACCTTATTCAAAGGCGACGGAGGCATAGGCCTCATCAATGGCATTCTGTGACCATATGGTCGGTTCTGTTGGCGCGGCCTCTCCCGACATAGGAAGGAACGTTCCCTCATTGGGTTCATCCAGAGTGACCGTGCCCTGCCGCCCCCGAACATCGATGGCACCTGATATCAGCATGAAACCATAATGCAATTGTCCCGGCGGCATTCCAGCCTCCAAGGGCCCGCCGAACAAATCCGTCCCGCGAATACCAATCGTGGCCACAGGTGTGCTGATCCGAACAGATTGGGGGTCATTGCGACCAACCGCCCCGCTAAGAAACCGGAAGGTTCCGGCAAGAACCTCAAATGCCTGAAGGCCGCTAGCGTCAGGGTTGGATGTGGAATATACCAGTTCATCCATCTGGATGCGCGCATCACCGCCCATGGTTAATTGAGAAGCATCAATGAAAACGACTTCCAGCCTCGACTCCGCGCCGGTTTCGACCACCGCCCCGGCGTGAATTAACGACCCAGCCTCTAGCGACTGGGCTGCTGTCCCACGCAGTTCGCTTGCGCTGCCTTGCAGGCGCGTAACCTTTCCAATGACGGCTTGGTCTTGTGCGAAAGAAGTGGTGTTTCCAAACATTATCACCACTAATACAATCAGTGATTTTAATAAATATTTCATGTGCTTACCTTCCTATTCATGATTCATCATCAGATAGGAAGAAAGAGTACGATTTAAAGTAAAATTTTCGACAATCGCATAGACATAATAACCCCTTTAAAAATAAGGGATCATAACGTTATTCATAACAGAAATTGGAACTTACTTGTGGCGGAAGGTAATCCGTCCCTTTGTCAGGTCATAGGGGGTCATTTCCACGTCGACCTTGTCGCCAACCATAACCCGAATGCGAAACTTACGCATTTTGCCGGCCGTATGGGCAATAATCTCATGCCCGTTTTCCAGCTCTACCCGAAATGTTGCATTGGGCAGTTTTTCGACAACAGTTCCTTGAAATTCAATCAGTTCTTCTTTTGACATCTATGCGCCATCCAGGCCTTATTTTCGAATTTTAAGTGAAACGGCACACTGCCGCAAAACCTGATCTATGAAACTTTACATCAGCACAAACCCTCAAGAGAGAGGGTCATTCGACTGCGTGGCGAAGGGTATGAGGCATTCCGCCCGGAAAAACAAGCCCCAGGGACCAAGCAGCGCAGTTCGACAAACTAAACACCGCCCCTCGGAACAGTTAACACGCATGCATCCCAGTCACTATTTGCGAAATGACGAAACCTATTGGATGACAAACTCGATCATTCGGGGCACGATTGTATGATCAATCATCTTGGGCGGTTGCGAACCATTTTGTCCTTAATCAATCGGGCACTCTTTAAACCGAATACAAAGGGCGCTGGCCAGATATGCCTAACAGTTATGACGATCTCTCAGTCCTGATTGCCGATGGCAGCAGTTCGATCCTCAGCATGACACGGTTCATTCTGGGGGGATTCGGCATTTCTAGAATCACGACCGTAACCCATTCTCATCACGTTCTGGATGAACTGTCCTTGAACACCGCCGATCTGTTGATCGTTGACTGGAATATGGAACCCATGAATGGCATCGAATTGACCAAATACATTCGATTGTCAGATGAAAGTCCAAACCGCTATCTTCCGATCATTATTATGAGCGAAAGAACCTCCCTGCCGGTGGTTTATGAAGCCCGCGACGCCGGTGTTTCTGAATTCCTGGTCAAACCCTTGACCATGCAGTCCATTAAACAGCGGGTGGATGCTACCTTCAAGAACCCGAAGAAATTTGTCAGGTCCCCGACATATTTCGGACCGGATCGACGCCGCCGCATCGACCCGAGATACAAAGGACCAGAGCGTCGGGTTGAGATGGAAGATGCTTTTATCTAACCCGCAGCCGTCCTAACCCGCTGCTTTCAGGTATTTCGGATTGACCAGTTCAAGGCGATCCCTAACATCTTCCATCAACACGGCGTGTAAGGCCTGTGCCGCCTCCCCCTGATCGAAGTCACCCTTGCGTATCGCTGCACACAGATCCCGAACAGTGCCGCCATCCGGCAGAATCTTTTGCAATCGCGCGGCCTGTCGTTCCGCCAATCCACCATGATCCGCCAGATCCCGCTGTGCCCCTGCCATAATGGAAAGGACCATCAACGCATCCAGGCGGTTTTCCTCTGGCAACGCCGGGATCAGGACCGATTTCATCACATCTTGGGCGGCTTTCAGTAAATCCTGCGATTCTGGCTTATCGGGCGTCATGCGGCCTCTCCCAGAGTGTGAGGCGCAGTCATGCGCAACATTTCCAATTCCATTTCAGCCGGCCGTCGTCCGGTAAGTCCCAAATCCAGGGTTCGTTCCCCGCCGACCAAATACCGGTCCCCCTGCTGAAGGGCAATCACGGCCCAGCGCAGATGCGCGTAAACTTCCCAATAATAGACACGTGTCTGATCAATTTTGATTCCTGAGACGCCCTCATATCCACGGGCAAACGCCTCCCTGCTGCCAATACCACCGGCTGGTTTATCGCGACCGGAAAAACGCCAGCACATGGCATGAAACCAGCCGATATCCTCACACCGATCCGACCAGCCTGCGAATTCCCAGTCCAGAATGGCGGTCAATCCAGATTCGTCGACCATATAATTTCCGGTCCTGAAATCATGATGGGCCAGAACAGTGCCCTGCGGTTCGGGCCGATTGCGCTGTAGCCACCGGATTGTCCAATCCAGAACAGGGCGCGGCCGGTCCATTTCATCCAGAAACCGGCACATGGACGCCAATTCCGCCGCCGCCGGATCATCAGGTGGTGCATCCAGGAATGCGAATTGATGGGTCTGTGGGGTGATAGAATGAATACGCGCCATCTCTCGCCCCAGACGTTCCGTCAAGGCCTCCCGGTCGCCGCCAACGGTCATATCGCGGGTAATGCGCTGTCCCAAGGCGGTTCCGCCCACCCGGCGCATCAGGCAGAATTCCTTGCCAATCACAGCCATATCCGTGACGCACAGCAAGGGTTCGGGAACAGTAACCCCCGCATCCCATGCCGCCTGAAGCAACGAAAATTCCTGCGCCCGTGACAGGCTGACTGCGACCCCTGTGGGGCTGTCGGTGCGCAAAACAGTCGACAAATGCCCGTCCCGCTGGCCCCCGGTAATGGTCAGGTCCAGTGCCCAGTTTTCCTGGATCGCGCCACCAGACAGAATTGACATTGCGTCTATTGATACTGACCGGGCGGAAAATACGTCCGCCAAACACTGACACAGGCGTTCCTTATCCTGTGCGGACAATCCCTGCATGATCAAACGCCCCACCGCCAGAAATCATCGCCCTCTGCCGTCAGGAAACGGTTCAGCACCATTTTGTGAACTTCCGATGCACCATCGACCAAGCGGGCCTGACGGGCATAGCGATATATCCATTCCAGCACCGTGTCCTTGGAATATCCCCGCGCGCCATTCAACTGGATGGCAGTATCCACCGCCGTATGCAGCGTATCGGCCACCTGAATCTTGGCCATGGAGACTTCTTTGCGGGCCTTGTCGCCCTGATCCAGTGTCCAGGCCGCACGCATGGTCAACAGACGCCCCAGTTCAATCTGCATGGCGACATCGCCCAGCATCAATTGCACGGATTCACGATCTGCCAGTCGCATGCCGAACCCTTCACGGTTTTCAACATAATCCCGCGCAATGCCAAGGGCCCGCTGTGACAGGCCCAGCCACCGCATGCAATGGGTCAGGCGCGCCGTGCCCAGGCGGATTTGGGTCAGCTTCAACCCATCCCCCACATTCATCAGGCGATTTTCATCCGGAATTTCCAGCCCGTTGAATTTCAGCTCACAATGCCCGCCATGTTCTTCCGGTCCCATGATCGCGATCCGCCGGATGATTTCCCAGCCGGGCTGGTCCTTATGGAACATAAAGGCTGTCAGGCCTTTACGTGTGTCATCGGATGTTCTGGCAATCAGGATGAAATGACTGGCAACACCGGCCCCGGTGATGAACCATTTATGGCCGTTGACGATCCATTTATCACCCTGCTTTTCCGCGCGGGTTCGGATCATGGACGGATCTGATCCGCCGCCAGGGGCTGGTTCCGTCATGACAAAGGCAGAACGCACATCCCCATTCACAATGGGCTGTAACCACTTTTCCTTTTGATCGTCGCGCGCAATGCGGTTCAGGATGAACATATTGCCGTCATCCGGTGCCGCACAGTTGAATACGACCGGCCCAAAGATCGACTTGTTCGCTTCTTCATAGAACGCCGCCATGCCCTGGGTGTTCAGGCCCAGACCACCGCTCTCCACCGGCATTTGCGGGGCCCACAGACCGGCATCCTTGGCCTTGGCCCGCATGGCCGCCAATGGGACATCTGCAATGTTTTCATGCGCGTCATATGTGGTTATATCCGATTCCATAGGGATCAGATGTGTATCAACAAATTCGCGCACCTGAAGACGCAGGCGATCGACCTCAGCCGGTAATGTGAAATCCATAACGTATTATCTCTCAATTATGGTTTGAAGAAGGGAGCAACCGTCAAAATCTTGTTTTCCATCTTCTGCAGGAAGGGGGTGGCTTCCTTCAGATAAATGGCCCAGCCAGGTTCTGCCGCCAATTTAGCGCGCCGCGCGGCGCGATCCGCCAGATCTTCATACTGCCACATATGGATCACCTGATTGAGCTCCCCGATATCCATCGAGATATACCAGCCGACGGGATTGCCCAGATGTTTGGTCTGCAGGGCAAAACCCAGCTCCTCATAGGCTTTCAGGAATGCCGGCAGCTTGCCAGGATGGGCGGTATAGGTGCGGTGGTCGATAATCATGATATGTCACCTTTCTGATCAGGGGGTCGCCAGAGAATGGCCCCCATCGACGGTTAGGATATGGCCTGTTGTCCAGGCCGCGAGGTCACTTAATAGATACAGCAATGCGCCGTCCAGGTCTTCCGGCTCCCCAAAGCGTCGAATTGGAATCTGGCGCATCATTGTCTGCCCCATCTCCCCTTCCAGAAAAGCACGGTTCAGATCGGTTTTAACATAGCCAGGCGATATCGCATTGACCCGTATGCCATGTTTCGCCCATTCATAGGCCAGCGCCTTGGTCATATGCGCCAGTCCCGCCTTGGACACGCAATAGGATATTTCCGTCTTTGAAACGCGCTCTCCCAGCAGGCTGGCAATATTGACGATCGCGCCCCCGCTCCCGTCCGCCATATGCTGGGCACAGGCCTGGGCGACGAAGAACGCCCCCTTCAAATTGACATCCATCACCTGATCCCAATCGGCTTCAGTCTGTTTCAGGGACGGTTTGGTGACGACGATACCGGCATTATTCACCAGCAGATCAATGCCGCCCAGCGCATCGACAGTGGCAGAAACACAGGTTTCAATCGACGAAACATCGGCGACATCCAACGCAACGGGAATGGCCCTTTGTCCGGTATCCTGTGTGATCGACGCAGCCTCTGTTTCCAGCCGATCAATACGGCGTGCGGCCAGGGCGACATCCGCCCCCGCCATGGCCAGTGTGCGCGCAAAATGTTGCCCAAAACCGCTGGAAGCGCCTGTCACAAGGGCGCGTTTTCCGTCCAACCTTAATTCCATCGTCTCAGATTTCCTTTGCTTGAGAGCGCAGTACAAATTTTTGGATCTTCCCTGTCGCTGTCTTTGGCAAAGGCCCGAATATCACCCGAGTGGGTGCCTTAAAGCGGGCCATATTCTGTTTGCAATATTCAATCACCGCAACATCATCCAAGGTACCTTCCTTGCCTGGTGCCAGCGTTACGAAGGCACAGGGCGTCTCCCCCCATTTTTCATCAGGTGCCGCAACCACGGCGGCTTCCATGATATCTGGATGGCGGAACAGGACCTCTTCCACTTCCAGGGACGATATATTCTCCCCGCCTGAAATGATGATGTCCTTGGCGCGGTCCTTGATCTCGACATAGCCATCTTCATGCATGACCGCCAGATCACCGGTATTCAACCAGCCATTCTTCAGCGTTTCCTGTGTCGCTGTCGGGTTCTTCAAATAACCGCGCATGATAGTGTTGGATCGCAGCATCAGTATCCCGATCGTTTCCCCATCCTTGGGCACATCAATAAAGGTTTCAGGATCCGCAACGCGCTGTTCTTCCAGGGCGACCATTGCAACCCCCTGTCGCGCCATCAGGGGCGCGCGTTCCGACAATTCCAGCCCATCCCAATCTGGCTGCCAGGAACACACCGTTGCTGGGCCATAGCTTTCCGTCATGCCGTACATATGCGTGACGTTAAAGCCCATACCCTCCATCTTTGCGATCACCGAAGACGGTGGTGCTGCGCCCCCTGTACAGACCTCAACCCGTTGCGGGAATTCAACTTTTTGGTCGGCCGGGGCATGGATCAACATGGTCAGCACAATTGGTGCCCCGCACATATGCGTCACCGCATGATCGCGGATCATTGGAAAAATCAGCGCCGGATCGACACGCCGTAAGCATACATGCGTGCCACAGGCGGCTGTGACGGCCCAGGTATAGGTCCAGCCATTGCAATGGAACATCGGCAATGTCCACAAATACACCGACCGGCTGTTTAATTGGAACGTCAGGGCATTGGACATCGCATTCAGATAGGCCCCGCGATGATGATAGACGACGCCTTTCGGATTGCCCGTCGTGCCGGATGTATAGTTCAGCGCCAGCGCATCCCATTCATCGGCAGGCAGACTATGGGTGAAGGTGGGATCCCCTTCCTGCACCAGCATCGTTTCATAATCCGTCGTGCCAATGCGCGGCCCTTCCGGTTCCATCGGGTCAACAATGTCGATCAGGATCTCTGGTCGGTTCTTGGTCAGCCTTAAGGCCTCCCCCATCACCCCATTCAGGGAACATTCCGATAGCACAGCCTTTGTTTCCGCATGCTCCAGGATAAAAGCGATGGTCGCGCCATCCAGCCTTGTATTCAGGGCATTCAGCACCGCACCGATCATCGGGATCGCATAATGCGCCTCCAGCAAGGCAGGCACATTTGGGCTTAACACAGATACCGTATCCCCGCGCCCGATGCCCCGCGCCTTCAAAGCGGAGGCAAATCGACGAACCCTGGAATAAAATTCTCCATAGGTATAGCGCAGATCGCCGTGAATGATGGCCGTGCGGTTCGGAAACACCGTTGCCGCGCGTTTCAGGAAGCTAATTGGCGACAGGGGCACATAATTCGCCTCCCCCCGATCCAGGTCTCGATCATATATCGATTCATGCCTTTGTGACATTGATGCTCCTCCAAAACGCAGATCATTCTCCGGAACTGCGAGTTATGCCTGATTTTGCTCGCCACACCGGTTTGATTTTCCTATCTTTGTTGTTTAGTGAAGCGCCTTGGTCAAGACCGATTGCGATTGAATGACGGGTTTTATAGTCACAGAACAAGACTGTTGGGGAAGGGTTTAAAAGGCAATGCCACATCTGGCTTACATCCTGATCGGAGACCCGGACCCGGAACGCGCGCTTTCGCGCGCAGAATTTCTGAATGCGGCAGGCTATCGCTGTATTCAGGCTTCTGATGCTCACACGCTGATCGGGCTGGCCGGATCGCGAATGCCAGACGTCATCCTTATGGGGCAATTCAGCGCCCCCGTGGATTCATTGAATATTGTTAGGGCGTTGAAAACAGCAGACGCGACGCAATCCATTCCCATCGTCCTGTTGGATCTGCCGCCCCAGGCAGACCTGCTGACCCTGGTTCGGGATGAAGATGTCGATGACATTCTGGGACCTAATGATGACAACCAGGAACTGCTGTTACGCCTGCCCAGATTAACCCGCTCGTCGGTCATGCAGGCAGAACTGTCCCGGCGCATCAAAACGGCGGCAGATTTTGGGTTAACAGTTGATCCAAAGGATTTTGTTCGCGCCTATCCGGTGCGGCCCCTGGTGCTTGCCGTTGCCCCCGATGATGCGTCGATGATCGATCTGGTCGAAGCCTTGAACGATGGTGGCTTCGAATGCGTGCCGGAAACCGGGTATTTCCGCGCGGCGGATGCATTGGACAATGGTCGGTTCGATGCCGCCGTGATCATGACCGCCAGTGCCGATGATTTTGAACGCACGCAATATCTGTGTGGGCATATTCGACACAATCCTCGCCTGTTTAATTTGCCAACACTTGTGCTGACGGCCCCAGCCACACGCGATCGCGCCAAGGATTTCTATCGGGGGGGTGCCGCAATCGTTCTGTCTGGCCTGTCCGATGCGGATCGACTGTGCACCTATATCCATATGCTGGTTGGCCGCCAACGGCTGCGCTGGACATTGCGCGATCCTTTCAAGGCATTGCTGAAGGATGAAACAGCCGATATCAGCGGCGTCGCCTATTCCAAAGATTTCTGGGATGCGCATCTGGCCAGAACCATTGAAACCGCCCAGGCGCGTAACGCCCGCCTGGCGATGGCCTATCTGTCCATCCCAACATTGCCCCGTATCAAGGAAGAATACGGTACCGAAAATGCTGAAATACTGGCCCATCAACTGGCCGATTGGATCACCAGCATGACCCGTATTGAAGATACGGTTGCGCGTATTGGGCCCGATGCATTTGGCATCCTGCTTCCAGAAACACCGCGCGCAGAGGCAAATGGTGTTACCCAGCGCATTATCGGTATCCTGCATAACTCAGAGTTCAATCTGGGGGAAGATGTGATGCAGTCCGTTCGGGCCTGGGCCATAGGGGGAGCGACCGCGCTGGAGCCTGAGGATACCCCAGAAACCCTTATGGCCCGTGCCAAGTCTGCCGCAAATTAAATTCCAGAATAAGTGATGTAATCAGTCATTCTTGAAGCCCTGCGGAAATCCGCAGGGCAAAAATGGCTGTTTGGCAGATTCCTTCATGGGTTGAACGGCAGGAACCCGTTATAGTTCGACTATAAACGCATCAACTGCGTATCTATAACCTTTGGGAGGTAACAATGAAACGCAACCTGCTCGGTCTTGCGGCCACAACCACATTGGTATTTGCTTTTGCCGGCGAAGCCTTGGCGACAGAATGGAATGTCTCTGTATGGGGCAAACGCCGCGCCTTCACCGAAAACGTCGAAAAAATCGCTGAACTGGTCAGCGCAAAGACGAACGGCGAATTTACCCTGAATATTTCCTATGGCGGCCTGTCCAAGGCAAAAGAAAACCTGGATGGCATTTCCATCGGCGCCTTTGAAATGGCACAGTTCTGTGCCGGTTATCATGAAGATAAGAACCCATCGATCACTGTGCTGGAGCTTCCATTCCTGGGCGTTGATTCATTGGAAAAAGAAGTTGAAGTGTCTCAAGCGGTCTACAGCCATCCAGCGGTTGTCGCAGATTTAGCGCGCTGGAATGCAACGCTTTTGATGCCAACCCCGATGCCACAATATAACATTGTCGGCGTTGGCGATGCGCCAAAAACACTGGCCGGGTTTGACGGCTTGAGCGTCCGGGCAACCGGTGGGATCGGCGCAGCGATGAGCACACTTGGCGCAATCCCGACTTCAGTTCCTGCCGCAGAAACCCGCCAGGCAATGGACAGCGGCGTCGTGAAGGCGGTTGCATTTGCCCCCCATGCCCATATGTCCTTTGGCACCGTTGAAAATGCCAAATGGTGGACGACGAATCTGAATCCCGGCACCGTGAATTGCCCAGTCGTCGTCAACACAGATGCCCTTGCCGCCCTCAGCGATAAGGAACGCGACGCCTTGTTGGGATCAGTGGACGAAGCCTTGGCTTACTACATCGATTACTACAATAACCAAACCATGGCCAAATGGGGTCCGTTGCTGGATTCCAAGGGGGTCGAGCGGATCACCTATGACGAAGCCACTCTGGCGTCGTTCCGTGAAAAAGTCGCCGGTCCGGCGGCCAAAGCCTGGGTTGAGGAAAACAACGCCCGCGGCCTTCCCGCACAAGAACTGCTGGATTTGGTGCATAGTGTAATTGCCAAGTAAGGATTACGCCTGACACGCCCCTATCGGGCTGGTCACATTGTCCGCCACCGTTTCAGCCCCATCAGGTGAAACGGTGGCGGTCCCTTCTTGCAATTTCTATGGTTTCCATTGGGGAGCAAGGCACCATGTCCGGCGCGACATCGATACTGACCGACAATTCAACCTTAAGCAAAATTGATCGCAGCCTCTATCGGCTGGAAGAGTTTTTTGCCCTGATCGGCGGAATTGCTGTTTTTTCGTTAATGTTACTGGCCGTAGTCAGTGTGACCGGCCGCCACTTTTTTAATTCCCCCCTGCCCGGCTATGTCGATTGGATCGAACAAGCGATGCCGCTGATCGCCTTCATCGGGATCGCGTATTGTCAGCGCCTTGGCGGTCATATTCGCATGGATATCCTGATCGGACGCCTAAAAGGACGCCCGCTTTGGTTGGCGGAAGTCGTTTCCTGCGTCGTCATGCTGATATTGATGATGCTGATGGTCTGGGGCAGCTATGCCCATTTTGAGCGCTCCTTCGACTTTGCCTCCCCGATGTGGAGCCGCGATTCGACACTGGACATTCGCTTGCCGATTTGGCCCGCGAAGCTTTTGGCACCTATTGCTTTCAGTGTTTTGTGTCTGCGCCTGGTCTTACAAATCTGGGGCTATGGCGCGGCCCTGATTCGCGGGACAAACGATCCTGTCGCAGTGCCCATGATCGAAGACGCCAGCACCGTTGCAGCGCGTGAAGCGGAAACCGTTTCCGGTTTCGATGTTGATGAAAAGGGTACAAAACAATGAGCAGCATCGATATCGGAATTGCGGTTACCATCATCCTGTTGATCATGGTCATGATTGGTATGCGGGTTGCTTTTGCGGCTGCTCTGGCCGGCCTCATCGGTCTGGTCTGGATCTTCTGGGCCAAGAAAGGCATGGCGGGCGATCAGTTCTTCTGGGCCCTGACGGTTGCCGTAAAGACCGCAGGCCAGGTCCCCCATTCAAAGATTTCTTCACAGGCTTTATCGCTGATCCCAACCTTTATCCTGATCGGCTATCTGGCTTATTACGCGGGCCTGACCAAGGCCTTGTTTGAAGCCGCCAAGCGTTGGGTTGGCTGGCTGCCGGGCGGATTGGCGGTCTCTACCGTATTTGCGACAGCAGGTTTCGCAGCGGTTTCCGGTGCATCGGTGGCAACCTCTGCCGTTTTCGCGCGGGTGGCGATTCCTGAAATGCTGGCCGTTGGCTATGACAAACGGTTTGCCGCAGGCGTTGTCGCGGCAGCAGGCACGCTTGCCTCCCTGATTCCACCATCTGCCATTCTGGTGATTTATGCCATTATTGTGGAACAGGATGTCGGCGCGCTTCTGCTGGCCGGGTTTCTGCCGGGTGCCTTTTCCGCCGTGATTTATGGCAGTCTGGTCATTGGTCTGGCCATGACCTTCAAGAATTTTGGGCCGCCCGTCGGCGGATTTACCTGGGTTCAGCGATTTAAATCCCTGCCCGGCGCCTTCCCGATCTTCTTCGTCATCGCGATCATTATCTTCTTTGTCTATAACCCGTTCGGCGGGGACGCCTGGGGGACGCCAACAGAAGGCGGTGCCTTGGGGGCCTTCGTTGTCTTCCTGATGGCACTGTATCGCGGCATGCGGTGGAAAGAACTGAAAAGCGCCCTGTTGGAAACAGCAAAACTGTCGGTGATGATTTTTACAATCATCTGGGGCGTGTTGATTTACGTTCGCTTCCTGGGGTTTGCAGACCTGCCAGGTGCCTTTTCAGAATGGATCGGATCCTTGCATCAAAGCCCGATGCTGACCCTGATCATCATCCTGATGGCCTATGCCGTGCTGGGCATGTTCATGGATGCGATTGGCATGCTGCTGTTGACGCTGCCTGTCGTCTATCCGGCGGTCATGGCCCTGAATGGTGGCCTGGACGTCAGCGCCGCAGACAGTGCCTTTGGCATGTCGGGCGTTGGCTGTGCGATCTGGTTTGGGATCATCGTGGTGAAAATGGCGGAGCTGTGTCTGATCACGCCCCCCATTGGATTAAACTGCTTCGTGGTTGCGGGCGTGCGGCCTGATATTACGGTGCAACAGGTCTTCAAGGGGGCCACCCCCTTCTTCATCGCAGATGCATTGACAATCGCGGGCCTGATCGCCTGGCCCGGAATTGTGTTGTATCTGCCTGAATTGCTGTTGGGTAAATCTTAGTTATCAGCGGCTTTCAGCACGCGACCCTGGCGGGCCATTTCTTCGCGTTCGGCGAGGAGATGGTCCAGCCAATCCGGATCCATTTCCGGCACAGATGACAACAGCAGATCCGTATAGTCGTGATGCGGTGGGGTGAACATTTCCCCCTTGGGCCCCGACTCGACAACCTTGCCATTCTGCATCACCACCACCTCATCTGAAATGGCGCGCACCGTTGCCAGATCATGGGTGATGAACATATAGGACAGGTCGAATTCATCCTGCATCCGCTGCAAAAGCTTCAAGATTTCTTCAGCCACCAACTGATCCAGGGCCGAGGTAACTTCATCACAGATGATAACTTCGGGTTCCGCCGCCAGAGCGCGGGCGATACAGATACGCTGTTTCTGTCCCCCCGACAGTTCCGTGGTCAGGCGGTTGTAATATTGATCCGGCTCAAGCTCGACCAAGCGCAGAAGATCCTTCACGCGGGCTTCCAGTGCCTTACCACTGAGCCCCAAATAGAAGCTGGCAGGCCGCCCGATCACATCGCGAATACGCGATTTGGGATTAAGGGCTGTATCGGGCATCTGATAGATCATCTGCATCTTGCGCAGTTGATCCTTGCTGCGGGCACGATAGTCGACAGGTAGAACTTCACCTTTATAGAGAACATCGCCTTTTTTGGGGGGCAACAGGCCAGTGATAACCCGCGCTGTTGTGCTCTTGCCACTGCCGGATTCGCCCACCACAGCGACAGTGCGCTTCTTGTAGACATCAAAACTGACATTAAACAATACAGGCACCGTGCCATAAGACGCATCGACGCCGCGGACCTGCAGGACGGGCCCTTCATCATTGGGCCTTTGGCGCTCTTCCCGTGCATAGCTGCGCACGGCCAACAGATCCGATGTGTATTGCTCTTGCGGCTTGGACAATAGGGTTCTTGTATCGCGTTCCTCTACTGTATGACCATGACGCAAGACCTTGATCGTATCCGCCATTTGGGCCACGACCGCCAAGTCATGGGTGATATAGATAGCAGCGGTATTAAACTGTTCAACAATGTCCCGGATGGCCGCCAGAACCTCAATTTGTGTTGTCACGTCCAGGGCGGTTGTCGGTTCATCAAACACGATCAGGTCCGGGCGACAGGCCATCGCCATGGCCGTCATGGCGCGCTGTAACTGTCCACCCGACACCTGATGCGGATATCGATAGCCAATCGTATCGGGATTGGGCAAGCGCAACCGCCGAAACAGATCCTTGGCATCCTTTTCCGCCTTATCGCGAGACATTACACCGTGTTGAACCGGTCCTTCGCAATATTGATCTATCAGCTTATGGGCCGGATTGAAGGACGCCGCCGCCGATTGGGCGACATAGGCGATGCGATGGCCGCGTAATTTACGGCGCTGTTCATCGGATGCCCCACGCAATTCCAACCCGTCGAACCAGATTTCCCCGCCGCTCAAACGACAGCCGTCCCGGGCATAACCCATGGCTGCCAGTCCAATCGTTGACTTGCCCGCCCCGGACTCACCAATCAGGCCCAGGACTTCCCCCCGCTTCAGCGTCACATCTACGCCATGGACGATCTCGATCCAGTCCTCGTCTGCGCGGCCTTCGATTTTCAGGCCCTTGATCTCCAACAGGATATCCCCTTTGGAACCGCGATTTTCTTGGTCGGTCATTCTTTCAATCCACTTGTCTTGTGCAAGAACCAGTCCACCACGAAGTTCACCGCGATTGTCAGCAAGGCAATCGCGCAGGCCGGCAGCAGCGGGGTGATGGCCATCAATTTGTTAAACTGATAGAAATTGATCAGATTGGCGCTGTCGCGGACCATGGACCCCAAATCAGCCGTCGGCGGCTGCAAGCCAAGCCCCAGGAAGCTGAGCGAGCTGATAAACAGAAAGACGAAACAGAACCGCAATCCAAATTCCGCAATCAAGGGCGCTGCGGCATTTGGCAATACTTCGCGCCAAATCACATACATCAGCTTCTCGCCCCGCAACTTAGCCGCTTCGACATAATCCATCACGACAATATTCATGGCGACAGAGCGCGACAGGCGGAATACCCGCGTTGAATCCAACAGGGCGATGACCAGTACCAGCTTAACAACCCCGGTCCCCACCACGGTCAGAATGAGCAAGGCGAAGATCAGCGGGGGAATTGCCATCAGAACATCGACCATACGGCTGAGACCTTGATCAACCCAGCCCCGCAAAGAGGCCGCCAACAGCCCGACAAAAGCGCCTACAATGAAGGTCAGCGCCGTCGTCACAATGGCAATCCCGACTGTATTGCGGATTGCAAAGATCATGCGTGAAAGATAGTCGCGACCCAGTTCATCCGTTCCAAGCCATGCTGTGCCACCGTCTGAAAAGGGCGTTCCCCATACCAGGTATGACCCGCCCAAAACCTGTGATTGTCCATGCGGTGCCAAAATTGGGGCAATACACACCATCAGAATATTCAGGGCGATGATAATCAGTCCGAATTTTGCCGTGATCGGCGCTTTGCGAGTTTCTTTCCAGGTCACGGCCACCATCATGGATATCAAGACAACGCTGACCAAGCCCGAAAAAGTCGACCAGGGATAAAGGCTGAAGCCTTCCAGATACACAGCGACAAATGCACCATAAACCACGATGCAGAACACAATTGCCTGCTCACGCATGGCAGGAAGACTGAGCCGTCCCCAAAAACGATACAAAATACCGCCAAATACGACGGAAGCCACCATTCCGGCAATCGCGCTTGCGCTGTCAGCGGAAAACGAAATGGCAAACACCGCAAGAGGTATCAGCACTGTCAGGGCACTTCCCAAACGGCAGGCCATCGTAGCTGGTTTGGCAAGTTCCGGCGGCGGAATGATATCGGTCGCAGACATCTTAGCGCCTCCTTATCTTGGGTGCAGAAGGCGCGGATTGCTGACAATCGTCACAATATCGGCCGTTAGGTTAAGCAGAACATAGGTCGCAGCAAAAATCATCACGCTGGCCTGCACCAGGGGAAAATCCCGGAACTTCACCGCATCGACAAGAATTTTGCCAAGACCTGGATAATTGAAGACAACTTCGACAATCACCACACCGACAATCAGATAGGCCAGGTTCAGGGCAATCACGTTGACGATGGGCGCCAGAGCATTGGGCAAGGCGTGTTTCACGATAATTCTGGAATTCGAAATGCCCTTCAGCCGGGCCATCTCAATATAAGGACTGGCCAGAAGATTGATGATCGCCGCCCGCGTCATGCGCATCATATGGGCAACCACTACAAGAGTCAGCGTCAGGGCGGGCAGGAACATCATGTGCGCCCTTGTCCAGAACGGCGTATCCACATTCACTGTGGCCATAGCTGGAAACAATGGCGTCCCATCTGCGCCAATGGCCGAAATCGATAACAACAGAATCAAAATGTACGCGACGAAAAATTCCGGAAAAGAAATCGAGGTCAGGGTGAAAACGTTCACCAGTCTGTCATACCAGCTGTACCGATACAGCGCAGCCAGGATACCAAGTAACAATGACAGGGGCACTGAAATCGCAGCCGCGAAACCCGCCAGAAACAATGTGTTTTCCAGTCGCACACCAATGACTTGGGCAACATCACGCTTGTTGGATAACGATTCCCCAAAATCGAATTGAACCGCGTCTTTTACCCATATGCCGTATCGGACGATGAAGGATTCATCCAGGTGATTGCGAAGGCGACATTCATTAACTGTTTTTTCTGTCGCCTGTTGCCCATAGAAAGCCTGGCAAAAATCACCTGGCAGGGTTTCTAACATGCCTGCAATGATCAAACTGACAACAAACAGCGTGGCCACACCAAGGCCAAGCCGTTGAGCAATCGTTATAAAAACTCTATCCATCTGCTCGAATCTCCCCCAAGCAAATAGGCGCTATCATCGCCTGAAGTTAGGCGACTTATACAAAAACACCGCGATGCGATGTCATCTATGAATTCCCAGCATTCATCCCGTTCCCGCAACTTTGTGCGGATATTTATTCGATACGAACTGTTAAACCAGATCGCTCGATTGGTGTAAGTGTAACACCAGCTTGGGAAAAATGTCTTTCTTTATTTTGAATGCAACTTGTTACTTTTCATCGCACCCCTTCCGCATGCTAGGCTGAGGTCGTAATTTTCTGCTAAGGATGCCTTGTATGACCACAAAAACCGCTATCGTTGTTGGTGCCGGAATCATTGGCGCATGTCTGGCCTATCGTTTGGCGCGTGCAGGACTGCATGTGACGATCGTAGACGCCGGACAGGCTCATAATGGGGCCTCAGGTGGCTCCTGGGCGTGGCTGAATGCCGTTTCAGCCGGTGATAAATCCTATTTTGACCTGCGTCAGGCCAGCCTGGCTGCCTATCACGATCTGGAAAAAGAACTATCGGGGCGCCTGAAGATTGATTGGACAGGCGCGTTGATATGGGATCCTGGCCTATACTCCCCCAAGGTTGTAAACGCCCCGCAAAAGAATTGGGGCGGAAATGTTAAAACTGTCACAGCCGATGAAATTCGTGCGCTGGAACCCCTCCTGACATCCCCACCCGATGGTGCTCTGTTTTCAGCTGATGATGGTTTGGTCGATGGTGCATATGCGACCCGAACACTGATTGAGGCAGCGCAATCTATCGGGGCACGCTGCGCTTTTGGTCGGCGCGTTAAGTCAATGATCCATGAGAATGACCGCATCACCGGCGTCCAAACTGA
This sequence comes from Hwanghaeella sp. 1Z406, assembly GCF_048892425.1. NCBI lineage: Bacteria > Pseudomonadati > Pseudomonadota > Alphaproteobacteria > Rhodospirillales > Aestuariispiraceae > Hwanghaeella > Hwanghaeella sp. 1Z406. The sequence goes on along the minus strand of NZ_JBLZHU010000006.1, from coordinate 101,758 downwards.
TTTCGGTGCCCTCTATGCGGATGTGACCGTCCTGGCGGCGGGAACTGGAATTTCGGATCTGCTGGCCGAGCACGCTATCCCCCTGCCAACAGCGAATCGGGCCGGTCTTTTGATTACCACGGCCCCGGTTACCAAACGAATGACCCGCGCGTTGTGGTCCGACACGGTGCATGTCAAGCAATTGTCCGATGATCGGCTGGTAATTGGTGAGAATGATCACGCCCCCGGTGCGCTGGACAACCCAGAAGCGACCATTACTCAAATGATTGAAACGACGCAGAAACTATTGCCCGCCCTTGGTATGCTGAGTGTGGAACGCACCACAATTGCAACACGCCCCATCCCGGGGGATGGTTTCCCGGTAATCGGCGCGATTCCGTCCCTTCACGGCGCCTATATCGCCATGATGCATTCCGGCTTTACGCTGGCAGCGATTACCGCGAAGCTCTTGTCGCAGGAAATTCTAAACAACGAGGAGTCCCCCCTGCTGGCCCCCTATCGCCTGTCGCGTTTTGCGCAGTGAAGGATTTTACATGACCGATACATCCGATCTATGGCGGCTGTCTGCTGCGGACCTGGCATCTGGAATACAAAGCGGCACATTTTCAGCACAGGCCGCAACAGAAAGTGCGTTGGCGCGACTGGCCGCAGTAAATCCCAAGCTGAACGCCGTCGTGACAGAAATGCCCGACGAGGCTATAGCCGCAGCGAAAGCCATAGATCAAGCCGTTGCGAAGGGCGACCCGGTGGGATGCCTTGCAGGGGTTCCCGTAACGGTGAAGGTCAATGTCGATCAAAAGGGTCATCCAACAACCAATGGCCTGACCCAGCAGAAAGACCTGATTGCACAGGAAGACAGCCCTGTTGTCGCCAACTTGCGCAAGGCCGGGGCTGTCATCATCGGGCGCACCAACACACCGGCCTTCTCTCTGCGCTGGTTCACAAAGAACAATCTGCATGGCACAACAAAAAACCCGCGCGATCCTGGCCTGACGCCGGGAGGATCTTCCGGGGGCGCGGCGGCAGCCGTAGCCTCCGGGATCGGTGCCCTGGCGCATGGGACGGATATCGCAGGATCAATACGCTATCCCGCCTATGCCTGTGGCATTCATGGCCTGCGCCCGACAGTAGGACGGGTTCCAGCCGTGAACTTCACCGCCCCCGATCGTCATATTGGCGGACAATTGATGGCTGTATCTGGCCCAATAGCGCGCACAATCAAAGATTTAGAGCTTGGCTTTAAAGCGATGAGTGCGCCAGATATTCGCGATAGCTGGTATGTCCCTGCGCCAGCAGCAATGCCGGATTTGCCAAAGCGTGTGGTCCTGGCCAGCGCACCGGAGAATACATCTGTTCACCCGGATGTCATTGCTGCCTTACGCAAGGCCGCCGATCAATTGAGTAATGCCGGATGGGATGTGGTCGAAGGCCCCTGCCCACCCTTGCGCGCCGCTGTGGCAGCTCAGGTGACCTTGTGGCTTTCGGAATTCAAACGTGGCGCCCTGAAGGCCCTGGAGAAAGAGGATGAGGCGGATTCTAAATTCGTCTATGCGCAACTGGAACGCCACGGCGGTGTGCCTGATTTCAATTCTGTGATGGATGCGCTGCAATTGCGCGCACAGTTGGTCCGTGAATGGCAGATGTTTTTGCAGGAGAACCCGATTGTCATTCTGCCCGTATCCCTGGAGCCCCCTTTCCCGGTTCAATTGGATGTGTCCTCACCCTCAGGGTTTGATCGTGTTTTTGAAGCACAGTTAACCCAGGTCGCGCTGCCCTTCTTTGGGGTGCCCGCCCTGACGGTCAGCACTGGGTTCAGCGGAACGGCACCGATTGGCGTGCAACTGGTTGGGCCCCGCTATCGCGAAGACCTGCTGTTCGCCGCCGGGGCTGTTATCGAAAGCGGCGGTGTTCCGCCCAGCCCTATCGATCCGTGACGCCAACTACAGTTGAGAATACACCGCCAGGCCGACCACGGTCAGCATCGATAGGGCCATCGCCACATTGATGATGAATTGTGTGCGGTCTGACAGGTCCAACCGATGCAGGGTGACCCCCGCCCAAAGCCACAGGAAATGGATCGGAACCCAGATCGCATTCATAATGGCAAATTTGATCAGGGTTTCCGTTAAGGTACTGTCGGGCATAAAGGCAAAGCCGGTAAACAGCGCTGTATTGACCGCATAAGCCTTTGGGTTAATTGCCTGCAATGCCAATCCACCAATAATGCCAGGCGGTTTGCTGCGCTGGATAAAGGCAATTTTCGACCCGGCAAAGGCGATCTTGGCCGCCAGATACAACAGATACGCCGCCGATGCGAACAACAGGACGGTGCGAATGCGTGGATCAGCCAGTATGACTGCCGCCATACCCGATACGACCGCCAGGGCGACCAGATTGGTGCCAAGCCATAACCCCAGGAGATACCGAGAACCCGCCCCGGCCCCATAGCTGGCGCCGACCCCCGCCGTCGACAGAACACCTGGACCCGGTGTGATGATCAGAAAGAATACCGCTGCGGCGAATGTCAGCACCTAGACGTCCCCATCATAGGCACGCTGATACAGGGTTTCACAATCCGCCACGGTCAGCGGAATGGGATTACCCCCCGCCGTTGGATCGACCACAGCCATTTCGGCCATGCGATGGAACTGTGCATCGTCGATACCCAGATCCTTAGAGGTTTCCGGTATCGCAAGCTTGGCGCGGAAATCAAGCACCCACTCCATAAAGCCATCAAACCCACCGGAAATACCCAGCCAGGCCGACAAACGGTCGATCTTGCCTTCAATAGCGCTGCGATTATGCCTCAGGACATAGGGCATATAGACCGCGTTCGTAAGGCCATGATGGGTATGATACAAAACGCCTGTTGGATGCGACAGGCTGTGTATCCCGCCCAGGCCTTTCTGGAAGGCGACGGCACCCATGGCGGCGGCAGACATCATATGCCCTCGTGCCTCAATATCCGACCCATCCTTATAGGCTCGCAGCAGATTGTCTTTGACCAGACGCATTCCCTCAACCGCAATGCCTTCCGACATCGGGTGATAGAACGGCGAACAATACGCCTCCAGGCAATGAATAAAGGCGTCCAATCCTGTCCCGGCGGTCAGGACAGGCGGCAAGCCAACGGTCAGCGCCGGGTCCGATATCACGACTGCAGGCAGCATTTTGGGATGAAAGATGACCGATTTAACCTGTTTTTCACTGTTGGTCACGACACCGGCGCGCCCCACTTCCGACCCGGTCCCCGCCGTCGTCGGCACCGCAACGATTGGATAAATCGCAGAGGCATCTGCCCGCGTCCAATAATCACCAATATCTTCAAAGTCCCAGACCGGGCGCGTCTGACCCGCCTGAAAGGCGATCAGTTTGCCGATATCCAGGCCGGACCCTCCGCCAAAGGCGACAACGCCATCATGATCCCCGGCCCGAAATGCCTTGATCCCGGCTTCCAGATTAGCGTCGGTCGGGTTCGGGTCGACCTCAGAAAACAAGGCGCGTCCCAGGCCAGCCTCATTCAGGCGATCCAGCGCATCCTGTGTGATGGGCATATTGGCAAGCCCGCGATCTGTAACCAGCAAGGGGCGCAACATACCCGCCGCACGGCAGGACTCTGCCAGGTCCGCGATGCGACCGGCCCCGAATTTGATGGCTGTGGGATAGGACCAATTGGCTGTAGTGCTCATAGTTCAGGCTTTCTTTAAATGGTAAGATTTCGGACGGGTCAGCGACTGATACCCGATGATCGACAAGGCCCCGCCCCGCCCCGTGTTTTTGCATCCGGTCCAGCACAGGCCAGGATCCAGATAATCAGCGCGATTCATAAACACAGTCCCGGTTTCAATCTGTGCACCAAGGGCCGCCGCACGGGTGACATCCTGGGTCCACAAAGACGCGGTCAGACCAAATTCGCTGTCATTCATTAACGCGATGGCTTCAGCATCATCTTTGACCTTCATGATACCAACAACGGGCCCGAAACTTTCATCGCGCATCACCCGCATGTCATGGGTCACATCGACCAGAATCTGAGGCATCAGATACGCGCCGCCATCATCCTGTGGAAACAGGGCCGGGTCGATCAGGGCACGGGCCCCCTTTTGAAGGGCGTCTTGTGTCTGGGCGCGGACTTCTGCCGCAAACCGCCGGTGCGCCATTGGGCCCAGCGTGGTTTCTGGATTTAGCGGGTTCCCAAGTGTATAGCCGGAAACAATGGCAACAGCCTTCTCCACAAAGGCATCAAACAACGGTGCCGCCACGTAAATCCGCTCTATCCCGCAACAGCACTGGCCGGAATTGAACATCGCCCCATCGATAAGGGTATCGACAGCAGCCTCCAGATTGGCATCTTCCATCACATAGCCCGGGTCTTTACCGCCCAGCTCAAGCCCCAATCCGGTAAAAGTTCCCGCCGCAGCGCGTTCAATTGCCTGCCCCCCGCCAACAGATCCGGTGAAGTTCACGAAATTGAACTGCCTGTCCGCGATCAGATCCGCCGTGGTCTGATGATCCAGAAACACATTCTGGAACACGTCTGCTGGAATGCCCGCAGCGGTAAAGGCAGCGACCATACGCTCCCCCACCAGAAGGGTTTGGCTGGCATGCTTCAACATCACGGCATTTCCTGCGATCAGGGCAGGTGCAACAGTGTTGATTGCTGTCATATAGGGGTAATTCCAGGGCGCGATCACCAGGACCACCCCGTGGGGCTCGCGCAGGATACGCCGCTCGAAACGATCGCTCTCCTCAACAACCATAGGAGCCAGGCTTTCGGCTGCAATATCGGCCATATAACTGGCGCGCTCATCCACACCGCGAAACTCACCGCCATAGCGTATTGGGCGCCCCATCATATGCGCCAATTCCGGCACGATTTGATCGGACATCTCCCCCAGGCGGGCGACCCCGGCGCGGACAAGATCAATCCGATCCTGCAGCGGTCTCGCCGCCCAATCCTTTTGAGCCTTCCGGGCATTCTTTATTGCTGATTTTGCCGCCTCAAGGGACAAAATCGGGCGCTCCGCAAAGACGGAACCGTCTATCGGAGAAACACACTGAACCGTTTGAGACATGCTGATTTAGGCCCTTTCGAAGCCGCGTGCGACTTCCCAGTCTGTGACACATCGATTGTATTCAGACAATTCCCAATCCGCCGCGCGCAGATAATGATCGATTACCCCATCGCCAAAAGCCGCCCGCAGCATTTTGGACTTGTTGGTGACCGCCATCGCATCCCGCAGATTATTGGGAATATGCCGCAACTTGCGCCCTTTATAGGCATCACCCGTATAGGGCTCCTCCAGTTCCAGCTTGCGTTCGATCCCATCGATCCCCGCCGCCAAAAGGGCAGACATCGCCAGATAGGGGTTCAAATCCGCCCCGCCAACGCGACATTCAACACGAATGCCCTTTGTCCCCTCGCCACACAGCCGATATCCCGCCGTGCGATTGTCGCGAGACCAGATCGCCTTGGTAGGCGCAAAGGTTCCTTCCTGAAACCGTTTGTAACTGTTCACATAGGGGGCCAGGAACAGGGTGATATCACTGGCATGGGCCAACAGGCCAGCCATGTAATGGCGCATCAGGTCCGACATCCCCATCGGGGCCTTGGGGTCATAAAAGGCGGATGTACCATCCAGGTTCCAAAGCGACTGATGCACATGACTGGAATTTCCCGCCCTGTCCGTGTGCCATTTCGCCAGAAAGGTCAGTGCGCGCCCACGCGTCCAGGCGATTTCCTTACAGGCGTTTTTGACAAAGGCATGATTGTCAGCGGTATCCAGGGCATCGGAGTAATGCACATTGATTTCTTCCTGGCCCGCATCCGCCTCACCCTTGGAATTTTCAACGGGGATACCGGCACCCTGCAAGCCTGTGCGGATCGCCCGCATGACATGCTCTTCCTTCGTGGTCTGGAAGATGTGGTAATCCTCATTATAGTTGCTGATCGTCTGCAACCCGCGATAGCCGCTTTCCGCCGCTTCCTCATAGGAGGGTTCGAACAGAAAGAATTCCAGCTCTGTCGCCATGAATGCCTGAAGCCCCATATCCTTCAGGCGCGCCACCTGCTTTTTCAAAATAGCGCGCGGGGAATGGGCGATATCATTGTGGTGATGATCCTGCACATCGCACAGAACCAGGGCGGTTCCCTCCAGCCAGGGAACATGACGCAATGTCGTCAGATCCGGCTTGAAAGTGTAATCACCATAGCCTGCGGCCCAATTGGTCGACGCATAGCCCTGAACCGTTTCCATCTCTAAATCTGTTGCCAGAAGATAGTTACAGCCGTGTGTTTCGTTCCAACCGCTTTCCACGAAGAACTCTGCCTGGAAGCGCTTGCCCATCAGGCGTCCCTGCATATCAACGATACAGGCCAACACGGTATCAATCTCCCCGCGTTGAACGGCGGACTTCAAATCTTCAAATGATAAATTCCCAGGCATCGACACACTCGCTTTTTATGATTTTGAGTCAGGACATGACAATTTGTCTAATCCTGTCGCCCCCATTCAGACAAGCGCAAAAGAAATCGCTAGGATCAGCCATCACGCTCCGTTACCCCACACAGCATTCATTGCAAGACCATCCATTCCTGAAATTGTTGCAATGCACCATGTATTTAGTCTCAAGCAATACCGTCTTGTCCATGACCAATTATCATGCTGTGCCGAAGTTTAAAGAACTAAAGAAAATTTGGTCAGATCGCGCTCGAAAGTCTGTCCATCCCAAGCGGTGCGCGATATAGTCCGCGCATGTTGATCGCGACCTTTAATGTAAATTCTCTTAAGGCCCGCCTGCCCCGTGTTACGGAGTGGCTGGAACAGGCCAAGCCCGACGTTGTCCTGTTGCAGGAATTGAAATGCGTCGATGATGATTTTCCACGCCTGGAGCTGGATGCACTGGGATATCGGGCGGAAGTCCACGGCCAAAAGACCTATAACGGTGTTGCCATTCTGTCGCGCCATGCCATTGAGGATGTGCGCCGGGGTTTGCCACAATTGCCAGGGCAGGACGATGGTGACGAACAGGCCCGGTATATCGAGGCAACGATCAAGGGGGTAAGGGTTGCCTCCATCTATCTGCCCAATGGCAATCCTGTCGATGAGGGGGACAAGTTTCCCTATAAGCTGCGCTGGATGGATCGTCTGGTCGCCCATGCCCGCGACACGATCCTGCCCATGGAAATGCCCGCCGTTCTGGGGGGCGATTACAATGTCTGCCCAACCGATGATGACATTTATGACCCCGAAGGCTGGGCCGATGACGCCCTGTGTCAACCGGAAAGCCGCAACCGATTCCGCCAGTTGCTGAATCTGGGTCTGACCGAAGCCTATCGCGCGCTGCATCCCCATGAAGCCCACCGCTATTCCTATTGGGATTATGTTAAGGGTCGCTGGCAAAAGGATGAAGGATTGCGCATCGATCATCTTCTGTTGTCGCCCCGCGCGGCGGATGTGTTGGAAGAATGCGATATCGATAAGAGCCCGCGCGGCAAGGAAAAGCCGTCGGATCATACCCCTGTCTGGTGCCGATTGAGCGTTTAGCCGTGGCGGCATCCAGAACCATCATTCTGCAAAGCCATAACTTCCAGGTCCTGCGCGACTGGATCGGCCCCTGCGTCGACAGTGTGCGTCGCTGGACGGAACAACAGGGATATGATTACCGGTTTCTGGGCGATGAAATCTTTGACCTGCTGCCGGATGATCTGCGCCTGAAACTTCAGGACCATCTGCCCATTCAGGCGGATCTGGCGCGGCTGGTATTGTTGCGCGATGCGTTAAGCAATGGCTATGACCGTGCCGTCTGGTTTGATGCGGATTTGCTGGTTTTCGCGCCGGACTTACTGGAAATCGACAGCATCCCGGAAACCAATGCCTTTGGGCGTGAATTATGGGTCGATACCGATGTCGGCAAGCGATTGAAGACCTGGCGCAATATTCACAACGCTGCCTGCCTGTTCAGAAAGGGTGATCCTGTTCTGCCCTTCCTGATCCATGCGACGGAAAATATCTTAAACGAGGTCGCGCCAGATAAGATCACCCCGCAAATTGTCGGCCCAAAATTTCTGACCGCCCTGGATAATATCACCCGTTTTGGCCGCATAAATTCGGTTGGTGCCCTAAGCCCGCTGGTATTGCACGATATCGCCAGCGGCGGCGGACCCGCCCTGGACGCCCTGCAAGGGGCTGTCCTAAAAGACAAATTGCCCACCCCCACAGCCGCCAATCTGCGCGCGTCCCTGCAGTCACCCGAAACATCGGGGCGCATGGACAGGATTGTCCAATTGCTGCTGGAAAAGCGCCGCCTGTTCTAGTCTGGTTGCCCAGGCCGCAGGCGAAGGCCGGGGCGGATGTTTCTGAAATCCAGGCTGCCCGGATCTGCATAGACAGGGCCCGGTGCGGCAACGGTCAGCACCGCACGGGCCAAGGGTGCGAAATCAGCCCGAAAATGGACGGAGCTTTTTACGACCAGAATGCCAGTCTGTGACGGTTCTATCCCAACATGGCGAAACATAGACTGATCGCCCGCCTGTTCCGGTCGCGAGGCGACAACGATATCGACACCATCGCGGTGCAGACGCACATAGGGGCCCATCTGATAGCGCGCGCCGCCCCACATGGGTCCTGTGCCGGTAAAGGCGCCATTGCCTAAGGCCCTGATTTCAAACGGTCCCGATATCGGGTCGTCCCCAGGAAATAATTTGCCCCCAAGGTCAAAATCCACAACCGCCCCAACCGCGTGGCGATGGGCGCGCTGGGCAGTCTCCGGATCATTGAACACGCCTATTGTCGCGCCGCCGGGCACCTGTCCTGCGCCACCAGACAACAGCGCGCGCAGCATGCCTGTCGTATCGCCGGGCCCACCACCACCTGGATTATCCTGCGTATCGGCTAACACGACCGGACCTGATCCCGGTTGCTGTAACAATGCTCTGGCATGATCGATTGCCTCCACCGGGGACCAGATACGGTCCCCAAACCCGGCCTCGTGCTGAATCATCTGATCCATCAGGGCATCCGCAGCACGATCCGCTGCCGCCTGATCCGTCCCATAGGCCACAAGACCCGGTCCGATTTCGGCAATGTCAGACAGGGGAAAACCCATCGCCAGCGCCAGTGCCATCAGTTTTCTGTCACCCGCTAAAAGGCTGGGCAGCACGGAACCATACAAATTCTTCGGTGGTTCGATATCCGTACAGCCAAAATTCAATGGGATAAGATACTCCGTGCGCCGAAAGGCTTTTGCCGGGCGGCCACCCTGGGCGATCATTTTAAGCAAATGCGTCGCTGTGCGCGCCCCGGTTTCCCCCATATCCACATGGGGATAGGTCCGATAGATATCCAGCACATCGGCATGATGCACCATCGCCTGTGTAATATTGGCATGCAGGTCCAAACTGACTGCAATAGGCAGGTCGGGCCCGACCAGCGCCCTGATGCGACGCAGCAATTCCCCTTCCCCGTCCTGCAGATGATCACAGACCATCGCGCCATGCAGGTCCAGATACAATCCATCCAGTCCCGCACGATAAGCCAAAGCCAGATCCGCCAGCATCATTTCCGATATCCGCTCAAACGCATCCTGCGTTACATGTGCCGACGGTGTCGCCGCGGACCAGCATAACGGAATGATATCCGCCCCCGCTTGGCGCAGGATATCCAGTGCACCGGTAACTGGAATATGGACCCCGTCCACGGCGGAAAACAGTGCCTCCCCCCGCACCAGTCCGGGCCAGCCGCCTGGCTCTTCAAAGGCATTGAAATCCGCCTTTACCGGCGCGAAAGTATTGGTTTCATGCTGAAACCCGCCAATGGCGATACGCGGCATACCAATCCTCACCCTGAACGCTGTGACCCTGAATGGCTCTCAGCCTAGCGTGATTTTCGTCCAGGCGCGACTGGAACTTCAGCATCCAAAAGGCACCTGTTACAGCCCCTTTTTCACATCCGGCCAGTTGCGGTCTGCGGCGGCAATGTGCCCAGCAACATCCGACAACCAGCGATCCTGAACCCCCTTGGAATAATTCAGGTACAGCTTACCGCCTTCAATCCGGAACGCATCCGGGTCTATAGCGGCCGTATAGCCCTGGCTAACAGCCCAGGCACAATATCCGCCATATTGCGGCGCATAGGCTTCTGGATCGGCCTTAAATTTTTCCAGGTTTTCAGCACTTGCAAAGCGCCAGGTCGCCCCCATCCAGTCATAACTGAAGTCGCTGCGTCCTTCGACCGCTTTCCCCTCGGTGAAATACGCAACAGGGTCCGTCCCAACAATGGCAACGCCCCCAATGCTGGTGGCGTTGATCTCTCCCGCCGTTGCCACTGTGGGTGTACCATTCACGCCCAGCGTCACTGCCAGCATGAAAACCATCGTCCACAGCACTCTCAAAAACCGATCTTTGCGCATGACACTCATCCTCCAAAGATATCAATATGATCCATATCTTAGCGGTTGTGGATATCATTACCAGCCACCGGGACGCCGTATCACGCAGCTGTCAGAAGATGTGTTGGACCTGTGAAACGGGGGTAGGCCTAGCCCCACCCTTCTGTGGTTCCCTTGCGGCGCGCACGCTGACTTGCGGTCTGAGTACGAGACGGAGGGGGAACAGCCGGCGCCGTTTTTGTTGGACGGGGCGGCGGAGTCCTTTTCTTGGCGGGAACCTCAGAGAAATTGCTGAGATCGAACTTTTCCCCACCGACCATGTCAAAATGTGCCATGGCTTCTTCAAATTTCTTTCCAAAATCATCCGTGTCTATCACGTCAGACAGGCTTAAAGCCGTCTCACTAATGTTCAAGTCCAAATTGCTGTGGCGTTCCTTCGTAACTTCCGCAATCCGGTTGGATAGTGACTTGGGATCAATGCCTTCATCCAGCAGCAGGGAGTATTTCCCCTTCCCAATCTGTCCAACGCCACTGCCACCAGCAGCCCAGGCGCGCATGGTATGAACCAATGTGTCATTCAAAGCTCTGGCGTCTTCAGGATTGATCGCATTTTCAACAGCGTCCCAACCAACATCATACATGGCCAGATTGACACCCTCGCCGGATTTTCGCGCCGCAACGCCCATCGCGGCCGAACTGTTGGCAAAATCAAGAACACTCATCGGCTGTTCTGGGATCAGGGCTTCTGAACGGCGCGACGCCAGCGGAACCCGCTTTATCGCCAGATGGTGAATGCCGCGCCGCTGTGGGCTGCTCATCCCCGACACGCTGACCTGATGAATCTGATCGCCGTCATGACGCAGGGTAATCAACCGATCCGATGCACGCCCCGTGACCTGAAGCTTTTTCAAAAATTCGGTCAGAACAACCCAATCTTCATCAGACGCCAAACCGGCAACTTTCGTGCCCATCAATTCATTCGTAGAATGCCCCAAAAGGCTTTTTACAGAACCCGATACGAATACAATAACCCCGTCCTGATCCACTTCCATCAAGACATCCGAGGCGGCAAAGGCAAAGGCGACGAAACGGTCCCGTTGCTCAACAAGCGATAATTCCGCAGCCATAATCCGCCAGCCTTCAAATCCCAAGAAATGAGGAGTCAGTATCCTGAAACACTACTTATTATGAATATGAGTTATATTTCTGAAAATCCTGTGATGCAATAGCGACAAAACATCGCGCGCAGCGAATTTACTATCCATGCCCCAACATATTCCAGCAACAGAGATTATTACCTAAAACGTATATTTTAAGAGCGTTCCTTAACCTTGGAAAACCTGACATCTGGATTGTTCTGCAATTGGTGATTCAGTTCCCAGTAATTCCGTGCCAAGAATACAGGTGCCCCATCGCGATCCGTCGACATCGCGCTGCGGATCGCGCCCATGAATTTATCCAACACGGCTGGATCATCCGCAGACACCCATCGCGCCGTCTCATAGGGGGCGGGTTCCAGTGTCACATTGATCCCATATTCAGCTTCAATCCGGGTTTGCAGTACGTCCAATTGCAACTGGCCGACAACACCCACGATCCAGTTCGCGCCCAATTCCGGCTTGAAGACCTGGGTCACGCCCTCTTCCGCAAGGCTTTCCAGCGCTTTCTTCAGATGCTTGCCCTTCATGGGATCATCCAGGCGCACGCGGCGCAGAATTTCCGGTGCGAAGTTCGGAATACCCGTGAAGCGCACATCTTCCGCTTCGCTGAGCGTATCGCCGACGCGCAGTGTGCCGTGATTCGGGACCCCGATAATGTCCCCCGGATAGGCTTCATCAGCGATTTCACGGTCCTGGGCAAAGAACAGGATCGGGTTATAGATCGCCATCGGTTTCCCCGACCGCACATGCTTCAGCTTCATGCCGCGCTTAAACTTGCCGGAACACAGGCGCACGAAGGCGATACGGTCCCGATGGTTCGGGTCCATATTGGCCTGAACCTTGAAGACAAACCCTGTCACCTTCTCTTCAGATGGGTCAATTGCACGCTTATCCGTCGGCAGGGATCGGGGCGGCGGAGAATACAGGCTGATCCCCGACAGCAAATGTCCGACACCGAAATTGCGCAAGGCACTGCCGAAATAGACCGGCGTCATATGCCCTTCCAGATAGGCTGTCAGATCAAATTCAGGACAGGCCGCGCGCACCAGTTCCGCCTCTTCCCGTAATTTGGAAAGTTGCGCTGCCGGAATTACATCGGCCAGCTTGGGATCATCCAGACCACCGACCTGTACCATCTCGGTCCGGTCTTCCCCCATCAGCAGTACGCGATCATTGATCAGGTCATAGCACCCTTTGAAGTCGCGCCCAGACCCGATTGGCCAGGCCACCGGGGCGACATCCAGCGCCAGTTCATCGGCGATCTGATCCATCAGTTCGAACGGGTCGCGGGCTTCCCGGTCCAGCTTATTGATAAAGGTCGCGATGGGCATGTCCCGCAGGCGACAGACTTCAAACAATTTTCGGGTCTGGGGTTCAATCCCCTTCGCGGCATCAATCACCATGACCGCACTGTCAACGGCTGTCAGCGTGCGATAGGTATCTTCAGAAAAATCTTCGTGGCCCGGCGTGTCCAACAGGTTGAAGATCACCCCGTCGCGGATAAAGGTCATGACCGACGTGGTAACCGAAATACCGCGTTGTTGTTCAATCTTCATCCAGTCAGACCGAGCGCGGCGGCGATCGCCCTTCGCCTTAACCTCCCCCGCCAGATGTATGGCACCGCCGCGCAGCAACAGTTTTTCCGTCAGCGTGGTCTTACCCGCATCCGGATGGCTGATGATCGCAAAGGTGCGCCGATGCGCGACCTGATCAGAGAGTTGAGACATTATCGGAACCTTATGATGTAACGGTGCGCTGTCTTAAAGCGCACGACCTTATGGATCAAGCAATGGAAATTCATCATATTCTTCCATTTGATAGTGTTTTGTGTATAATACTACTATTAAGAACTTTAGGCGGGTGCGGATGATGAAACGATATCTGGTCCTTAAAGTCATTTGTCGGGTTATCTTGCCTGCTGTGTTTCTGGCAGGATGCGGCGGCGTCCATATCTATGACGCGGAAAATCACGCTGTCGCAAAATCTGTCGTTACAAATAATGAAGCCGTCGACCTTACGACGATATTCAGCAACATTCGGGATAACCTCAATACGCTGCAAACCGCGGAAAAGCAGGTTCATCGCGATGTTCGCGCGCATATTGCGAAACGTCAGGTCTTTGAAATTCTTCGGGTCGACGCCGCCCTGCAAACAACCACACCGTTACATCATTGGTTATCTCCAACGTCTTTGAACGATGGTAATGGCACCAATGACCCAACCTCTTTCGTCGCGACACGTTTGACCCAGTTGGGGGTTCAGAATTCAACCCTTGATGAAGCAATGACGAAAATGAAAGTCGCAGCGACCGCCTATTCCACCTTGTTATCGCGCCTTGAACCATTTGAAACGAAAGGAGATGATTTCCTGAGAATACGGGTAAACATGGCCACTTTCGGCTGGCCCACCGAAACTGCACCCATTCCAAGCTGCGCCAATTTAATGTCGAACCCCCGTCCTGCATCCCTGCCGCAAGGCATTCTGGCGGATGCAAGCCCAGCCGCGCAGAACGCCATGCTGAGTTTTCTTCAAAGCTTGTATGACACCTGCAAATTAACCCAAACCCCTGAATTAAAAGAATTAAAAGAATTCGACGGAGAGATTGGGGAGGCCTTCAATACCTGGATGACGACCCTGGCATCGCTTGACGAGGTTGCTGCTACTGAAAAATCAACCAAGCAATCCATCAAACAATTGACTAAGGCGACCGCTGTAAAGCCATCGGAATCGTCCGTCGCGAAGTTGCAGGAAAAGGCCGAAGACGTTGGGAAACTTGTCGGCAAAGCGAATGATGCCCTGGGGAAACTGGGGGAAGATCTGGCCTTTTCCGAAGAACGCATTGACGCGATCAACACCGTCCTGATCGCCTTCAAAACCGGCTCCAGCGATGTCTCAACAACATCCGCAGCGGGGGCGGAGAATGAAACCCTGCGACAGGCAGTAATTGTCGCTGCCGGTTTGCCCGCCATCGGAACAGATATTGAAACCCTACAGGACATTCTGAACCGACCCGAAGGCCGCGCACTGCTGCTTGCGCAATTAACACAGGAACAGCTGCGGCTGGATCACCTAAAAGCCCGCAAGGCGCTGTTGGAAACACGGGCAACGGCCGCACGCGGTCGATTGGAGGCATTGCTGCGCGAGGTTGTCCTGTATCGAAATGGATATGACGCCCTGACGAACCATGGCGGCGCGCTGGCAAATGCATCATTGACCCAGATTCTTGATGCACCCAACGGCCGCGATAAGATCTATGCGACGCGCGGCATCACATCCTTTGTCCAGGCACAAACAATCGCAAGAGCCGACGCCACCAGTTTTGAAATGAGCCTGGTGGATATACAGCATCGCGAAGTGGTGCTGTTGAATGAATATGCCGCAAAATCCTGGAAGGCCCTGATCGATGGCCCCATCGGAGAAATCGCAACCTATTGGGAAGGCGGGATCAAGCCGGAAACCCTTGCGGATCTGGCCGTTGGACTTGGACAGATTGCGACCTTCGGCTTCATCGGCGTCAAAGCCGTGGATGATTAAGGAGAAACCGCCCTATGCGCATCCTATGTCGTTTTATCATGTCTTTCGGGTTCGGACTTTTGGCATTGGGTCTGGCGGGCTGTTCCAATTCCGAACCCGTGCGAAATCTTTCGGTGACGACGGGAGACACCGCAACCGCCCTGGCGGGATCCATGGGGGACATCAAACAAACCGCACTACAGCAGGGCAAGGACCGCGCCGCCAGTATTGCCCGGCTGCGCACAACATTGCAGGAAACCGAACAGGACTTCGAACGCGAGCGAAAGGAAGTCTTTGCGCTGGGTGGAAAACAGGAACAGCTGATCTACACCAATTTAGACAAGGTGTTTAAGATTGCCGAAGAACTCAACCTGAACGAATTTCGTTTCGAAACTGTCTGGTCAGAAACAAATACGCAATTGGTCGGCTCTCTCGGTCCCATCAACAATGGCGGTGCGGATCTGATCAAAGTTGCCGAAGGCCTGTATGGCTTGGGCAAGCAGCGAAAGACGACGGATCAGATCAAGTTTCTGTTCGCCTTCGGCAAAACATTGAAAAAAGAAATCGACACCCGACGGGATGCCCTGGAAGCCCAACAGAAACCAGGACCTGAAATAGAGTCTTCCACCGTCGCAGCCCTGCAATGAAAGATTCGAAATAGCAAACGCAGTCTCGCTTAAACACTACAGGGGGAACGACAATGCCAATGTCTCAAGAAGACACACTTATACTGGCCGCTAAAATAACCGCCGCAGCAACCAGAGTCCGTGCCTTGATGGCGGAACTATCAAAATGGTTGGTTCTCAACCCAAATGATGCGGGTCGTAACAAGATACAGATCGAGCGGCTTGAATTGGCCGCTGACTTGCAAAAGCTGGAGGCGCGATTGCAGATCCTTATGGATCATCACAGTGTTCTGCAGCCACCGACCCAAGCACAAATCGACGCCATTGGTCGCGCGACAGAGGAGGTGAGCCAGTTAAACGCCCAGCAAGCCAGCGCCGATGCGTTGATCAGTGCCTCGAACAAGGTGATTAACATCGTCAAAGCGGTCAACGCCGCGGTGCCGAAACCATAAACACCCGTTGAGCCGGGCGCATTTTCAGTATATGCCCGGATCATGACCGACAAAACTGACAACCCCACCAAGGGTATCCTGATGATTGTAATGGCGATGTTTATCTTCGCCTGTCAGGACACTGTGACCAAGCAATTGGCCCAAACCTATGACGCGCCACAGATATTATGGGTGCGGTTTTTGTTTTTCGGGGTTTTCGCGGTCATCCTCAGCAGTTGGAACCAGCCGCTGAAACAAGTCGTCAAGGCACATCGACCCTGGTTGCAGATTGTCCGGTCTCTGCTGATTGTACTGGAAATCAGTGCCTTCGTTCTGGCAATCCGCGTTCTGTCGCTGGCGGAAACACATGCCCTTTTTGCCAGCTTCCCGCTGATGGTGACGGCCATGTCCGCCTTGATCTTGCGGG
Source organism: Hwanghaeella sp. 1Z406 (assembly GCF_048892425.1). Classification (NCBI taxonomy): domain Bacteria; kingdom Pseudomonadati; phylum Pseudomonadota; class Alphaproteobacteria; order Rhodospirillales; family Aestuariispiraceae; genus Hwanghaeella; species Hwanghaeella sp. 1Z406. The sequence goes on along the minus strand of NZ_JBLZHU010000006.1, from coordinate 85,212 downwards.
AAAGAGTCGGCATTCGGCGCTGGGCTGCGGTCCTTGTGGGGTTTTCGGGCGTGCTGATCATCCTAAGGCCCGGCTTTGGCGTATTCCAATTGGAATCCCTGATCGCGCTATCCGCCGCCTTGATGTTTTCCATCTATCACGTGCTGACCCGCATCGTTAGCCGGAATGACAGTTCCAACACCTCCATGCTGTATATGGCTGTGATCGGTGCGGCGATCATGACCTGTATCGGGCCCCTGTATTGGATTGAACCAACGCCCCAAGCCTGGCGTCTGCTGGCGCTATTGTCGCTGACCGGGGCGGTGGGGCACCTGCTTTTGATCAAGGCCCTGGAATGTGCCCCGGCCTCTGTCCTGCAACCGTTCAATTTCACATTGTTGGTCTGGGCAACGTTGATGGGCTATATCGTGTTTAATAATCTGCCCGATATGTGGACCTTGATCGGCGGCGCGGTCGTTGTCGCCAGCGGGCTTTACACAATCTATCGGGAACGCCAGCGCAATGTTCCAGAAGTCCCCCCCGAAATTCGCGTAAAGCCCTGACAAATGCTGTGACGCCCGATAGGCTGCCTTATTAATCAAGAGGAGCCCGCAGTATGAGCGACACCGTAACGTTAAGCCTGACCGAAGCCACCACCCTTTCCACCGCCGCCCTGACCGCCAATGGCGCAGATGCAGAGAATGCCCGCGCCGTCACTGATATTATGATCCGGGCGGAACGGGATCGCTGCGCCAGTCATGGATTGTTCCGCCTGCCGGGCTATTGCGCCTCTTTAAAAAGCGGAAAGGTCAAGGGAACGGCGCGCCCTATCGCCTCTGAAATTGCGCCTGGCGCGGTCCGCGTGACGGGCGACGGCGGCTTTGCACCCCTTGCCCTGGAAGTTGGGCTTCCCGTCCTTGCGAAGAAGGCAAAGTCTCAGGGGATTGCCGGAATGGGGCTGGTGGATATCTATCACTTTGCCGCCCTATGGCCGGAGGTTGAGACCCTGGCGGAACAGGGCCTATGTGCCTTCGCCTTCACACAGGCCTCCCCCATGGTCGCGCCGGCTGGGGGGATCAAACCCTTCTTTGGCACCAATCCGATGGCCTTTGCCTGGCCGCGCCCCGGCAAGGACCCTTATGTCTTTGATCAGGCCTCCGCAGCGATGGCGCGCGGGGATGTGATGATCCATGCACGCGACGGGCATCCCGTCCCCCCGGGAACAGGGATTGATGTTGATGGGAACCCAACCACGGACCCGGCAGAAGTCCTGAAAGGCGCACAATCCCCCTTCGGCGGATACAAAGGGTCGAATATCGCCCTGATGGTCGAATTGCTGGCGGGCGGCCTGATTGGATCGGTCTTTTCCGCTGAGGCTGGCCGATTGGACAACAAGGATGGCGGCCCCCCGATTGGCGGCGAATTCATCATGGCGATTGACCCATCCCATTTCGGCGACGCGGATCATTGGGCGCAGCATTGCGAGGCTTTGTTCAGTGAATTGACTGCGATGGATGGCGTACGCCTGCCCGGACAGCGCCGCCGCAAGGCCCGCACGGAGACACCGACCACCGGTATCGTCCTGCCGCGCTCTCTGGTCGATACGATCAACGGGCTGGCGGGATGACACTAAAATGAGAAACCATCCCAGCCTGCCGATTGATGCGGACCGCCTGTGGCGCAGCCATGAAGAGATGGGGCAATTGGGTGCAACCCCGAAAGGCGGGGTCAATCGCCAGGCCCTGACCGCCCAGGATCAACAGGCCCGCGCGCTGTTCACCCAGTGGGCACAGGCGGCAGGATGCATCGTTGAGACCGATTGTGTTGGCAATCTGTTTGCCCGGCGTCTGGCGCGTGATCCCGATCTGCCTGCCGTTTGCACCGGCAGCCATTTGGATACCCAGCCCACGGGCGGAAAATATGATGGTGCCTATGGTGTTCTGGCCGGGCTGGAAATTCTTCGCGCCCTGAATGATGCGGGAATTGAAACCGAACGCAGTATTGAGGTCGTCGCCTGGACGAATGAGGAAGGAACCCGCTTTGCCCATAGCGGATCCGCGTTGTTCGCGGGAAAGGCCGATCTGGAACAGGCCTATAATGCGACAGACCCAACCGGCATACGATTTGAAGACGCGCTGACCGCGATCGAGGCAAAAGGCCCCCTGCCTTTAGGCAACCGCCCTTATGACAGTCTGTTCGAAGCCCATATCGAACAAGGTCCGATCCTGGAACGAGAAGGTTATTCGGTTGGCATTGTCACCGGGGCCCGCAGTCAGGTGCGCTATGATGTGACCGTGTCCGGCGCAGAGGGCCATGCCGGGACGATGCCAATGACGATGCGCCAGGACGCCCTGACTGCCGCCGCACGCCTGGTCGTGGCGCTGGAAAAGATTGGTCAGGATCACCCGCCCCAGGGTGTGTGCACCGTAGGGGCCCTGAGCGTATATCCCAATTCCAGAAACACCATCCCGGGCACCGTCACGTTTTCCATAGATCTGCGCCATCCAACGCAAGACGGAATCACAGCAATGCGGGCTGCGATCGACGATGCCATGCAGACGGAGCAAGCAAAGGGGAAAGTGACTGTTTGCTGGACAATACTGGATCAGGAACCTCCCCTGACTTTTGATCAGGATCTTGTGGCGCTGTTGAAGGCGGGGGCGGCGTCTTTGGATATCCCGGTGATGGATATCTTTTCCATGGCCGGTCACGATGCCTGTTACCTGTCGCAAGACCAACCAACCGCAATGGTCTTTGTCCCTTGCAAGGATGGCATCAGCCATAATGAACTGGAATCCGCCACCGCAGAAGACCTGGCCGCCGGGGTCGAAGTCCTGGCCAGCGCCATCCTGGCCCGGGCGATGCAACGCTGACGGGACATCAATGGGTCGGTGGCGTGCCCTGCGCAACAGTCCGAATTTCGCAACCAGATAATTTATTGGGTGCCGCGGATTGCCGTACACCAGGCATGAGTATACACCTTGATAAGATAGACGTGTGTGCGACTTTCCGGTCTATGGATCGGCATGTCGCACTCTTTCCGCGACCCTTCTCTTCGGGAGTTTCTGATGCATTTCACTTGGCGTGACCAACCCGCCCCTGCGGTCCAGGCTGACCCCGAACACACAGCCGTCACTGCTACATCAGGCCCGATTGATGGTCAGACCCTGGCGAATAGCGTTCTGGATGCGGCACGGGCGTTGGGCCTGGACCTGGCGCGACAGGGTGCGGCGCCCCCCCATATCCGCACCCTGACGATCACGACCCCGGACCCGGATGCATTTGACGCGGCCCTGCCGGAAATCGATCTGTTATACCGTGAAATTCTGGGGGGAAACTTCGGGGATATCGCCTTGGTCAAGGGCGATTCCGTGACCTTCACGGCTGTTGCCCATGTGCCACCCGCCTCTAAGGATCCAGTCTATCTGGATTATGATGCAGCCAAACTTTCAATGGAATACAGCCCGCGTGTTTCTGTGCCAGAAGCAGCCCAGATCATGGCCGCCTGGCGTGTGGACGGCACCGCGCATCAAAAAACCCGTACCGCGGAAATCAGCTATGGGCCGGACAGCGCCCACACAATAGACCTATACCTTCCACAGGGGATCAAGAATGCCCCCTTGCATGTTTATATTCACGGGGGCTATTGGCAGGCACTGGACAAAAAGGACAATGCGCACCTTTGCAAAAAAATTGTAGAGGCTGGAATTGCGGTCGCCGCCTTGAACTATCCCCTGTGCCCGCCCGCCAGCATCGGTGATATCGTCACGGACTGCCGCACCGCCCTGGCGCATTTGTATCAGACGGCGGATCGGAACGGATATGATGCGGACTGGATCACAATTTCCGGCCATTCCGCCGGGGGGCATCTGGTCGCAATGTTGGCCGCCACCCATTGGCCGCAGATTGATCCAGATCTTCCACGCGACCTGATTAAGGGTACCGTTTCAATTTCTGGCCTGTTTGACCTGGAGCCATTGCGCCATATCGGGCTGAACAATGCCCTGCGTCTGACGGAAGAGGATGCCCGCACACTCAGCCCTATATTGCTCAATCTGGTATCCAATGCGCCATTTGTTGCGGCTGTTGGCGGTGCGGAAAGTGACGAATTTCGCCGGCAAAGCCAGGATTACGCCGACCATTGGCGCGACCGCCGCAAAGATATCGACTATCTGGAACTGCCGAATCTGAACCATTTCACGGTGGTTGAAGCGCTGGCTGACACGCACTCCCTGCTTTACAAGAAAGTGGTAGAGATCGCCAAACCCAAGGCGTGATCAGGGTTCCTGATAGAATGCCAGGCCTTGCGCCCGCCAGGGTGGGGATAGGGCGGTGAGTTTCTGATAGGCAGGACAGTCTTCCCGATGGGTTCCGGGCAGATATCCGATAGACATCAAAAACTCGTTGGTGATTTCGCCCCCGGTAAATTTGAAAGTCTTCTTAAACAGTTTCACCCATTGAGATTTCGTCAACGGATGCTGGCCGGCGATCCAATTTGCAAAACTGCCGTGACTGCCGCGCAGCTGTTGAATGACCTGCGCATTATGGATCGCGGCGTTCACCTTCAAGCGATTGCGCACGATCATGGGGTCATTCAGCAACCGGACAATATCCTCATCCCCGTACTGGGCGACCGTATCGACATCAAAGCCGTGGAAGGCCGCGTTCAGCCCTTCCCGCTTCTTCAGGATCAGGCCCCAATTCAATCCGGCCTGCATGATTTCCATGACCAGACGTTCGAACAACCGACGCTCGTCAGTTTCCGGGAAGCCATATTCCGTATCATGGTAGTCCCCGTGTACCGGGTCCCCAATCGCATAATCGCAATACCAGCCCATCGATCCTACACCAAATGAACGTGAATCACGTCGGCCGCCACCCAATAGGCAAACAGGATGACGAAGGCTGCCAGGGTCGACCACAGGGCCTTTTTTCCGATCATATGGTTAACCGGCGCACCGACATCATGCCCTTCTTTCGGGTTGTCATCCCGCTGCACCCCAATCGGCAAGACGATAAAAAACACCAGCCACCATGCGATAATGTACACAACGATAAAGGATGCGATGCTCATAGCCCCTGCCTTACACCTGTTCCAGTTCCACTAATGTGCCACAGAAGTCCTTGGGATGCAGGAACAAGACCGGTTTGCCATGGGCCCCGATCTTCGGCTCTCCGCTGCCCAGTACCCGCGCACCATCCGCCTGCAATTTATCGCGGGCTGCTATGATGTCTTCTACCTCATAACAAATATGATGCATGCCGCCGGATGGATTGCTTTGCAGGAACTTTGCGATTGGAGAGTCATTCCCAAAGGGATGTAAAAGCTCAATCTTGGTATTGGGCAAGTTGACAAAAACCGTCGTCACACCATGTTCTGGCAGATCATGCGGATCAGAAACGTCACCACCCAATGTATCGCGATACACCGCACTGGCTGCCGCCAAATCCGGCACTACGATAGCGACATGATTTAGTTTTCCAATCATCGCAACTCTCCCATCTAATCCATTCAAACTCTTAACAAATGCACGTCTACCTGCGGGCGACGCCGGGTCATTGCCTGCAGCTTCCTGCGCAGTGCGATTCGCACGGCCTCGACCACCTGACCGTCATCTTTCAATTGGGCCTTGGACAGATTCTCTACCGTTTCTTCGGCCAGATCCAGCAGATCATCCCATTCCGGCCCGTCGGAATCCAGCAAGCCCGCCAGGGTCAACTGCGCCTCATCCGCCAGACGACCGGACTTATCCAGGGCGATAGAAACCACCGCAGCCCCATTCTGTGCCAACCGCTTGCGTTGGCGAATCGATCCATGATCCATGGGAATCAAACGATCCCCATCCACCGCCAGACGACCGGAATAGACCTGATCAATCACTTCCGCGCCGTTATTGGTCAGGCTCATCAACATCCCGTTCTGGGCCACAATGCCATGGGGTACCTGACAGCTTTGCGCCAATCTAGCATGGGCCAGAAGATGCCGGTGTTCGCCATGAACCGGGACGGCCACCTGAGGGCGTATCCAGGAATACATATCCGCCAATTCATCCCTGTTTGGATGGCCCGATGCATGAATTTCCGCATCATTGGCGGTGATGATTGTACACCCCAATTCAGTCAGAGAATTCTGCAATTCGCCAATCGACACCTCATTGCCCGGTATCTCGCGGCTGGAGAATATCACCGTATCCCCCTGCCCCAGCTTGATATTCTGATGATCCCCTCGGGCGATTCGGGCCAGGGCGGCGCGTGGCTCCCCCTGACTGCCGGTGCAGATCCACAGAACCTTCTCTGCTGGCAGGCGGGACGCCGCCTCATCATTCAGGAAAGGCGGCAAATCCTGTAAATAGCCGCATTCGCGGGCGCATTCATTCATGCGCCATAAGGACCGACCCGCCAATGCCGGTTGACGGCCACAGGCAATCGCCGCCTTGGCCGCGCTTTCCAGGCGCGCAACATTGGATGCGAAACAGGCAATCGCAACGCCACCCTGACAGTCGCGCACCACATCCACCAGATTCTTGCGCACATCCCCTTCGGATCCGCTGCGCCCGGAATTCAGCGAATTGGTCGAATCACAGACCATGGCCATCACGCCTTCTTCCCCGATGGCGATCAAGCGGGCCTCGTCCGTCGTCGGACCAACCTGTGGATCGGGATCCAGCTTCCAATCGCCAGTATGCAGGACAACCCCGGCAGATGTCCGGATTGCCAAAGCATTGGGTTCGGGAATGGAATGGGTCAGGGTGATCAGTTCAATATTGAACGGACCAACATCGAAAGTGCCTGACATCGGCACTTCGATAATTTCCACCTTTCGACCAAAATCAACCTCAGTCAATTTCCGGCGCAGAACCGCTGCAGTAAAGGGCGTCGCGTAGATCGGGCATTTCAATTTGGGCCAAAGATACTGAACAGCGCCTAAATGATCCTCATGCGCATGGGTCAGAACAAGCCCGCACAAATCTTCGATACGCTCCTCAATAAAGGCCGGATCCGGCATGATCACATCAATGCCAGGGGTTCGCTCATCACCAAAGGTGATGCCACAATCCACCATCAACCATTTTTCATCATGTCCATACAGGTTCAGATTCATCCCGATCTCGCCCGTGCCGCCCAGCGGCAGGAACAGGAACTCATCAGGACCCGGTGTGTCCGTGTCGCGGAAACCAGGCGCGGTCATACAATACCCCCGTTCCGCTGATAGATTTCAACAAGTCCACGCAGGGTCAGGGATCGATCCGTATGTTCAATAACATCCGTGCGTTCGGCGAATAGCTCTGCCAATCCACCGGTACCAATAACTTTCATATCTTCTCCATATTCACGGCGGATTCGGTCCACCATGCCTTCAATCATACTGACATAGCCCCAGAAAATACCCGATTGCATGGCATGCACCGTGGACTTTCCGATCACTGTCTCTGACGGCGCAACCTCCACAAGGGGCAACTTGGCTGAGGCCAGATACAAGGCCTCTAATGACAAGCGTATCCCTGGTGAAATTACACCGCCGCGATAATTTCCATCTCCGTCAACCACATCAAATGTTGTGGCCGTGCCAAAATCGATACAAATCAATGGCCCGCCATAGGTGCGATGCGCTTCTACCGCATTCACCAGACGATCCGCCCCGGCCTGTTCCGGTCGGTCGATCAAGACCTGAATCCCCAATTCCACACCGGGATCACCAATAACGATTGGTTCACCGTCGAAATAACGCCGGCACAGGCTTACCAGATTGAATTCGGTTTCCGGTACCACCGACCCGATCACCGTGCCCGTGATTTTCGTGTGATCCAGCCCGTTTAACGTCATCAACTCACTCAGCCAGACGATATACTCATCTGCGGTGCGTTTTGGATCATTGGCGCAACGAAAGGCCTTTACGAAATCTGTCCCATCAAACACGCCAAAGACAACATTTGTATTGCCGGAATCAATTGCAAGCAGCATTCACGTCATCCTTCAATATCACGCAAAAAATACATCGCCGGCAGAGATACTGTGTCGCGTGCCCGCCTTATCCAGAACGACCAATGCGCCATCTGCATCCAATGTCTCAAACCGCCCGACAATTTCCTTTGATGTCAGGCGTACACGAATGTCCTGACCGCGCCCATGCGCCTTGTCCAGCCAGGCGGCGTGAATAGATGTGGCTCCCTGTTTATGCCAAATTCCGCGCCAATGGTCGATTCCTTCCAGCACACTGCGGCACAGTGTATCTGCTCCATGGGGATAAGCCTCCTGCGCCACATGTGTCACGGGATAAGGCGCATCCTGTGGATGGTGGGCCACATTGACCCCCATGCCAATCAATATCCACGGGGCTGCTGAGGGACCGCCTGCCTCCAGCAGGATGCCTGCCGTCTTCTTGCCCCCGATCAGGACATCATTAGGCCATTTCAAGGTGACGTCGGGCAGGCCGATTGCATCATAAAGCGCAAGCGCTGCTGCAAAGGAAAGCTGTGCACAATCTGCCAGGGGGCGATCCTCCCGCAACAGCAATGTCATATACAGATTGCCGGCCTCTGATACCCATTGGCGGCCAAATCGCCCGCGACCGCCGGTTTGAATATCCGCCCGGACAACGGTTCTGTCGGGGGCATCATGGTCGGCCAGATCCCGGGCGATATCCATCGTCGATCCAACCACCTGGAACCGCTGAACGGACCAACCGGGCGGATAGAGCGTTGTTTCAGTCACTGGCGTGTGGCACGGGCGCTGGATCAACCAGCGAACAAGGACGTCGCCGCGTAAGCTGCGTAGTCCGCCAGAGTCTGAGGCAACAGGATAAAGACCAGGATCGCCAGCGACGATACCAGCAATATTCCCTTCATCGCACGCCCTTCCATCGCATCCAGCGTTTCATCCGCTTCGTCAAAATACATGACCTTGATGATGCGCAGGTAATAGAAGGCGCTGACAACACTGGTAACGGCTCCGATGACCGCCAGATAGATCAATCCCGCATCAATTGCCGCACTGAAGACAAAGAACTTCCCAAAGAACCCTGCCAGTGGCGGAATGCCCGCCATGGAGAACATGAAGATCATCAGCGCAAGCGCCATGCCCGGTCGTGTCTTTGACAGACCAGCCAGATCAGAGATGTTTTCAACCATCCTGTCCTTGACCTTCATGGACAGGATAATGGCGAAGGTTCCGACATTCATCGCCAGATAGATTGCCATATACATCATGACAGCCCCGGCCCCGGCCTCGGTCCCCGCCGCCAAGCCCATCAGGGCATAGCCGACATGGCCGATGGAGGAATAGGCCATCAGACGCTTGATATTGGTCTGTGCAATGGCGGCAAAGGCCCCAAGGATCATGGAGGCGACGGAAATCATCCAGATGATCTGCTGCCATTCCGCGATCAGGTCCCCGAACGGGCCCAGCATGACACGCAGAATAAGCGCCATCGCCGCGATCTTGGGGGCAACCGCAAAAAAGGCGGTCACAGATGTCGGGGCGCCTTCATAAACGTCTGGCGTCCACATATGGAAAGGGACGGCGGAAATCTTGAACGCCAACCCGGCCGACAGGAAGACAAGACCAACAATCAGGCCCGTCGGCGCGGCATCCATATTGGCCATTTCCTGCGCCAATGCGGTGAAACTAGTGGTTCCGGCAAAGCCATAGATAAGCGAACAGCCATACAGCAACAGGCCGGAACTTAAGGCGCCCAGCACGAAATACTTCAAACCGGCCTCTGTCGAGCGCAACTGGTCACGCTGAAACGCGGCGACGACATACAGCGACAGGCTTTGCAATTCCAGGCCGATATACAGCGACATCAGGTCATTTGCTGAAACCATCATCAGCATGCCCAAAGTCGCAAAACACAGCAGGATCGGATATTCAAACCGGGCCATGCCTTCGCGCCGGATATAGCGATCGCTCATCACCAGACCACAAAGGGCCGCGATCAGCACAAGAAGTTTCATATAGACGGCGAAACTGTCGACAATGAACAATCCGCCAAAGCCGACACGATTGTCTGTCCCGGTTATGACCACCAATACGGCCGTGCCCAGCAACACCAGGATCGCCAGAAAGGAAACACGGCCCAGGGCTTTCTTGGCATCAGAAAAGACGCCAACCATCATCAGCGCCATCACGCTGGCGGCCAATGCGATTTCCGGTAGGGCCGGTGCGAATGCGGAGGTTTCGAACATACTAGGTCTCCCCCCTCTTTCTATTGGTTACCGGTAACCAGCGCGGCACCCGATTGGGCCGCGGCCAGTGCCGCATCATAATTTTCCACCAAATTCGTCACTGACACCTCAATCGGATCCAGGAAGGTCGATGGGTATATCCCCATCCACAGGGTCAGAATGATCAGCGGAACAAAGATCGCGATCTCTCGCGGGCTCATATCCAACATGCCTTTGACATCATCCTTTGTCAGCGCCCCAAAGACGACCCGGCGATACAGATACAGCATATAGGCTGCCCCCAGGATCATCCCCGTCGCCAGGAAGGCCGCGACATAGGTGTTGTGTTCAAACGCCCCATACAGGATCAGGAATTCCCCAACAAAACCGCTGGTACCCGGCAGGCCGACTGAGGCCATAGTGAACAGCATGAACACCAGGGCATAGCGCGGCATATTGGTCGCCAGCCCGCCATAGCGGGAAATCTCGCGGGTGTGCAGCCGGTCATAGACCACGCCCACGCACAGGAACAGCGCGCCAGAGACCAGACCATGGCTCAACATCTGAATGATCGACCCCGCAATCGCTGTTTCATTCATGGAGAATATCGCCGCCGTCACAAAGCCCATATGTGCGATGGAGGAATAGGCGATCAGCTTCTTCATATCCTCCTGCACCAGGGCCACCAAAGAGGTGTAAACAACCGCGATGCAAGACAGCGTGAAAACCAGTGGCGCATAGGCTTCGGACGCCAACGGCAACATTGGGATGGAGAATCTCAGGAAACCATAGCCCCCCATCTTCAACAACACGCCGGCCAGAATAACAGACCCCGCCGTTGGTGCTTCAACATGGGCATCTGGCAACCAGGTATGAACCGGCCACATCGGCACTTTCACAGCGAAACTTGCGAAGAAGGCCAGCCAGAGGATCATCTGCAGGTCACGCGGGAACTGTGTCGTCATCAATGTGGGAATATCGGTCGTTCCCCCCGCGCCGTAATACATGGCGATGATTGCGACCAGCATCAGGATAGATCCCAGCAGCGTATACAGGAAGAACTTGAACGCCGCATAAATCCGACGCCCGCCGCCCCAGACACCGATGATCAGGAACATCGGCAACAGAACACCTTCGAAGAAGATGTAGAATACCAGCATGTCCAGGGCGCAGAACATGCCAACCATCATGGTTTCCAGTACCAGGAAGGCGATCATGTATTCACGCACGCGCACTTTGATGGAGCGCCAGCTTGCCAGGATACACAGCGGCGACAACAGGGTCGACAGCAACACGAACCAGATCGAAATCCCGTCCACGCCCATCTTATAGCCAATCCCAACCGATTCCAGCCAGGGCTGATATTCAACCAGTTGGAAATCAGCGGAGGACCCGTCAAAATTAGCCAGCACCAGCAAGGACAACAGAAAGGTTGTCACCGAAGCGACAAACGCAACCCATCGGGCATTGCGTGCCACTTCTTCTGGCGTGCCACGGATGATCATGACGAACAGCGCCCCAACCAAAGGAGCGAATGTCGTCAAACTGAGAAGAGGAAACGAGGCTTCCGACATTTTGAGGTTCGGTCCCTTCCCGACGGCCTTAGTGAGCCAACAAATAGAAGCTGATCAGCACAACAACACCGATCAACATGGCGAATGCGTAGTGGTACAGATAACCGCTTTGCAGCAGGCTGATCCGCCCGGCGAGGATTGACGTGCTCTTTGCCACGCCATCCGGGCCCAGGCCATCGATGACGTCGCCATCCCCCCGTTTCCAGAACAGCCGCCCAAGGGCAAAGCATGGCCGGACGAAGAGGAAGTCATACAATTCATCAAAGTACCATTTGTTAAACGAGAATTGGTAGAACGGACCCCAGAAGCGGCCGATGGACTTGCCGCGCTCCAAACCGCCGCGATAGACCCAAATCGCCCCAAAGATCCCGATAAGCCCGACCACCAAGGGTGCCACTTTTACCCAGATCGGCACATGGTGGGCATTTTCCAGCGCCTGATGGCTCTCAAGGATCAGGATCGAATCCCCCCAGAATTCCTGGAAATGATGACCCGTGAAATACGGTGCGAAGACAATGCCTGCAAAGACGGCACCAATCGCCAATACATACAGTGGCACCAGCATGACATTGGGCGATTCATGAACATGGGCCATGACCTTCTCATCACCGCGCGCCGGGGTATGGAACGTCATCCACAACAGGCGCCAGGAATAGAAGGCTGTCATTATGGCTGCAGCAATGCCCAACCAGAAGGCATAACGGCCGATCCCTGTCTCCGCCGCATAGGCGCTTTCAAGTATAGCGTCCTTGGAGAAAAAGCCTGCAAAGCCGATGGATGTGCCCGGAATACCAATCCCCGTCAGCGCCAGGGAGCCAATCCACATCATCAGCATGGTCTTTTTGATATAGGGGGCAAGACCACCCATCTTGCGCATATCCTGCTCGTCGGAGACGGCATGAATCACCGCGCCTGCGCCCAAGAACAACAAGGCCTTGAAGAAGGCATGCGTGAACAGATGGAACATCGCTGCGGGATAAGCCGATACCCCGGCGGCAAAGAACATATAGCCAAGCTGAGAGCAGGTGGAATAGGCAATCACCCGCTTGATATCGTTTTGCGTCAGCCCGATTGTCGCGGCAAAGAATGCCGTCGAAGCCCCGACAAAGGTCACGACCATCAGGGCGGTTTCCGAATATTCAAAAATCGGCGACAGACGGCACACCATGAAGACGCCAGCCGTCACCATGGTCGCGGCGTGGATCAGCGCGGAAACGGGCGTTGGCCCCTCCATCGCATCGGGCAGCCATGTATGCAGCCCCAATTGCGCCGATTTCCCCATCGCGCCCATGAACAACAGCAGACAGACCGCCGTCACGGCTTCCTGTCCGGTCAGCGTGAACCACAGGAAATTGAAGCTGGTCGCTGTACCACCATCTCCAACAATGCCTGGGATCGCATTGAAAACACTGTCAAAAGACAGCGATCCGGTCAGAATGAACACACCGAATATGCCCAGCGCAAACCCGAAATCCCCGACGCGGTTGACGACAAATGCCTTAATCGCCGCCGCATTGGCAGAAGGCTTCTTGTACCAGAACCCAATCAACAGATACGACGCCAGACCGACGCCTTCCCAGCCAAAGAACATCTGAACCAGGTTATCGGCCGTCACCAGCATCAGCATCATAAAGGTAAACAGGCTCAGATAAGCCTGGAACCGGGGAATGCTGGGATCATGGTGCATGTATCCGATGGAATAGATATGCACCAGGGACGACACCGTGGTGATCACCACCAGCATGACGCCCGTCAGCGTATCGATGCGCAGCGCCCAATCAAAAGAAAAATTCCCGACCGTCACCCAGCGCAGCAATTCAACCGTATAGGCCTTGTCGGTCGGATCTTCCGCCAGAATGCCAACCTTGATAAAGACGATCCAGGCCAGAATGGCCGACAGCACCAACAGGCCGGAAGAGACGATCTGTGCGAACACATCCCCCTTATGCCCGCCAATGGCGCGCCCGGCAAAGCCAGCAACCAATGCCCCGATCAGCGGCAGAAATACGATGAGTGATTCCATGGGAGTACCGCCCCTAACCCTTCATGTTGCTGACATCGTCAACCGCGATAGACGCGCGGTTACGATAGAAGACGACCAGGATGGCAAGGCCGATTGCGGCCTCTGCCGCCGCCACGGTCAAGACGAACATGGCAAAGATCTGACCCGTCAGGTCCTGCAAGAAGGCCGAGAAAGCGACCAGATTGATATTCACGGCCAACAGCATCAATTCGACCGACATCAAGATCACAATCACGTTCCGGCGGTTCAAAAAGATGCCAAACAGCCCCAATGTGAACAGCACGGCCGCAACAGCGAGATAATGTGAAAGTCCGATTTCCATATCCGTCGTTCCCCGCTATATGCCGCTGCCAGAGTCGACCTTGACCACGATCAGCTCATCCTTGGAAGAGCGTGACACCTGATCGGCGATAACCTGCTTTTTGACACCGGCGCGCTGACGCAAGGTCAATACAATCGCCCCCATCATCGCGACCAACAGGATCAGGCTGGCCCCCTGAAACAGATAGATGTAGTCGGTATAGATAATCTGGCCGATGCTGCGTGTATTGCTGACCGCGCCAACGACAGGCCCCAGGGTAATTTCAGACATTTGCGGGCCCAAGGTCCAGGATGTCGCTACCAGCGCCAGTTCCAGGAACAGGATGCCGCCCAATGTTGCACCCAGATAGACATAGTTCTTAACGCCGCGTCGCAATTCGACGAAATTGACGTCCAGCATCATCACGACGAACAGGAACAGGACCGCGACCGCGCCGACATAAACGACGACAAGGATCATCGCCAGAAACTCAGCCCCGATCAGCACGAACAATCCCGCCGCATTGAAGAAAGCCAGGATCAGGAACAGGACCGAATGCACGGGGTTGCGCGATGTTATCACCATCACGGCACACGCCACGCAGATCGCGGCAAATATGTAAAACATGAACCCGGCGAATGCCATTGGTTCCCCCCTCGGTTTCAATCAATCGGTACGCAGACCCGCAAGCGGTTTAGCGGTACGGCGCGTCCAATTCAAGGTTAGCAGCGATCTCCGATTCCCAACGGTCCCCATTCGCAAGGAGCTTATCCTTGTTATAGAACAGTTCTTCGCGGGTTTCGGTCGCAAATTCGTAGTTCGGTCCTTCAACGATTGCATCCACCGGGCACGCCTCCTGGCAATAGCCGCAATAGATACATTTGGTCATGTCAATGTCATAGCGAGTCGTCCGGCGCGATCCATCGGCGCGCGGTTCGGCCTCAATCGTGATCGCCTGGGCGGGGCATACGGCCTCGCACAGTTTGCACGCGATGCAGCGCTCTTCCCCATTGGGATAGCGGCGCAGGGCATGTTCACCCCGGAAACGGGGGCTCAAGGGCCCCTTTTCATAAGGATAATTGATCGTGTGTTTGGGGCTGAACATCATCTTGAGAGTCAGCGCCATACCGCTGAGCAATTCAGCCAGCAGGAAAGATCGGGCAGTTCTGTCGAGGCTTGCCATCCAGCGTCTCTCCTTTCCTTTAATTCATGCCTTGGGGTAACAGGTCAAACGCGACCAGGAACCCGGCGGTTGCAATGACCCAGAACAGCGACAGGGGCAAGAATACCTTCCAGCCCAGACGCATCAATTGGTCATATCGATAGCGCGGAAATGTCGCGCGTACCCACAGGAAGATGAACAAAACGAAGGCAACCTTTATGGCAAACCAAATCGGTCCAGGCACCCAGGTGAAGGGCTGCGCATCCACCGGCGGCAACCAGCCCCCCAGGAATAGAACCACGGTCATCGCGCTCATCAAAATCATGTTGGCATATTCGCCCAGAAAGAACAGAGCAAAGGCCATCGCCGAATATTCGACGTTATAGCCTGAAACCAGCTCTGCTTCCGCTTCTGGCAAATCAAACGGCGCGCGGTTCGTTTCCGCCAGTGCCGAAATGATGAAGACCACAAACATCGGCAGCAGGGGCAGGAAGTACCAGTTCCAGAAACCACCCCCGGCCTGGGACCGCACAATGTCACTGAGGTTCAGCGACCCGACGCAGATCAGCACCGTCACGATCACAAATCCGATGGATACTTCGTAAGACACCATCTGCGCCGCAGAGCGCAATGCGCCTAGGAATGCGTATTTGGAGTTCGACGCCCAGCCCGCGATGATGATGCCATAAACGCCCAGCGATGAAATCGCGAAGAGATACAGAACCCCGACATTGATATCGGCCAGCACCATACCGTCATCAAACGGTATAACCGCCCAGGCGATTAGTGCCAGTACAAAGGTCAGCATCGGTGCAATCAGGAACAGGACCGGATTGGCACCTGCCGGGATGATGGTTTCCTTCATCAGCAGCTTTAACGCATCGGCGATGGGCTGTAACAGGCCAAAGGGTCCCACCACATTCGGGCCCTTGCGCAATTGCATCCAGCCGATGACCTTACGCTCTGCCAGCGTCAGATAGGCAACCGACAGCATAACCGGAATCATGATGCACAGGATCAGAAGAACCGTGATCAGCGTCGGCCAGACATAGCCAGACCACCAAATGCCGTCAAACAGGTCAGCCATGGGTCCCGGTCCCCTTCCCGTTGCGGTCCAGCACAAATGTCTGTGTGCATTCCGCCATCGTCTCCGACGCCCGCGAAATCGGGTCGGTCATATAAAAATTCTCAATCGGCGTGGTGAATGCGGCCGCGTCCATTGCGCCGGGCGTGCCAAAATCAGCCCAGCTTGCAGCTTCCGCATCATCAATGCGCGCCAGATGCGGATGGGCCCCGCGCATCGCCATGCGCAATTCGTCAAAACTGATCCAGGGTAAAGGTTTACCCACTGTTTCGGACAGGGCCCTTATAATCGCCCAGTCGTCCTTTGCTTCGCCTGGTGGGAAGGTCGCCCGGCGGGCCAGTTGAACGCGCCCTTCCGTGTTCACATAGGTCGCATTCTTTTCCGTATAGGCCGCGCCCGGGAAGATCACATCGGCGACATGCGCACCCTTATCTCCGTGGTGACCGTGATAGACGACAAAGGCACCACTGTCTTTCAACGGGGCCAGGTCCATTTCATCGGTTCCCAACAGATAGACCAGCTTAATCGCGCCCGTTACCGCACCAGCCAGAATGCCGTCACGATCAGCCCCCTTGTCGCCAGGGACAAATCCGACATCCAGCGCCCCAACGCGGCTGGCCGCTGTGTGCAGAACGTTAAAGCCGTTCCAGTCTTCTTTAATCATGCCGCACATATCGGCAATTTTCTTTGCTGCGGCCAGAACTGCAGCGCCATCTTTACGCGCAAGCGCCCCCTGCCCCACGATGATCATCGGGTTCTCAGCAGATTTCAAAATTTCTGCAAAAGGATGACTGCCATCGGCGACTTCGCTCAAAGTCTCAGGGCCAGCCCCCAGATAGTCGCTGTCATAGGTTGTTTTGATCTGTTCGCCTATGGTCGCAACCTGCATTGCACCGGTCAGCCACCGCTTGCGAATGCGGGCATTAATAATCGGGGCTTCCCACCGAATATTGGCCCCCACGATCAACAGCGCATCAGCCTGTTCAATCCCGGCAATGGTGGTGTTAAAAATGTAACCAGCACGCACGCCTGCGTCTAGCTTGGCCCCATCCTGACGGCAATCCAGATTGGGGGATCCCAGCATCTCCATCAGCATCTTCAGAGAATAGACGCTTTCCACACAGGCCTGATCCCCCGTCAGGGCAGCCATCTGCTCGCCCTTCAAACCATTAGCCGCCTTTGCCACCGCAGCCATGGCATCCTGCCAGCTTGCCGGTTTCAGCTTGCCATCCATGCCCCGGATATAGGGCTTGTCCAGACGCTGACGCCGCAGCCCGTCACAGGCATAGCGCGTTTTGTCGGAAATCCATTCCTCGTTCACGTCTTCGTTCAGACGTGGCAGGACCCGCAGCACCTCATTGCCCCGCGCATCGACGCGGATGTTGGAGCCAACGGCATCCATCACATCCACGCTTTCGGTCTTTTTCAATTCCCAGGGACGTGCATTGTATTGATAAGGTTTCGACGTCAGGGCACCGACCGGGCACAAATCAATGACATTGGCGGATAATTCGCTGTCGACAGCCTGCTCCAGGCTGGAAATCTCTGCATTCTCACCGCGATTCAACAGGCCGATTTCTTCTGCACCAGCAACTTCCGCGACAAAACGCACACAGCGCGTGCAATGAATACACCGGGTCATGATCGTATTGATCAGCGGGCCCATATACTTGTCCTTCACCGCGCGCTTATTCTCGGTATAGCGAGACCCGTCGCGGCCAAAGGCCATGGCCTGATCCTGCAGGTCACATTCGCCGCCCTGGTCACAAATCGGGCAATCCAGCGGATGATTGATCAGCAAGAATTCCATCACGCCCTTGCGGGCCTTCACCACCATTTCAGATTCGGTGAGGATTTCCTGATTGGGGGCCACCGGCAGCGCACAGGAGGCAGCAGGTTTCGGCGGGCCCGGCTTCACCTCGACAAGGCACATACGGCAGTTGCCCGCGACCGACAGACGCTCATGATAGCAAAAGCGCGGCACTTCAACGCCGGCCTGCTCACAGGCCTGCAACACGGTCATGCCCTGCTCGACCTCTTGCTCTTGCCCGTTAATCTTGATCGTTATCGTCGCCATATCGAGCGCCCTATCCTTATTCAGCCGCGACCGCGCCAACAGCGACGCGGATACGGTTTTTGATGCGATCTTCGATTTCGTCGCGGAAATGGCGGACCAGCCCCTGGATCGGCCAGGCGGCGGCATCGCCAAGCGCGCAGATCGTGTGACCTTCCACCTGTTTGGTGACTTCCAGCAGGGTGTCGATCTCTTCGATCTCTGCCTGCCCCTTAACCAGGCGTTCCATCACGCGCCACATCCAGCCTGTGCCTTCGCGGCACGGTGTGCATTGGCCACAGCTTTCATGCTTATAGAAATAGCTCAATCGGGCGATCGCCTTGATGACATCAGTGGATTGATCCATCACGATCACAGCCGCCGTGCCCAGACCGGATTTTTGTTCCTTCAGCGCATCGAAATCCATCAGCACCGTGTCACAGATATCCTTGGGCAGCAGCGGCACGGAGGATCCACCCGGGATCACTGCTTTCAGATTATCCCAGCCGCCGCGCACGCCGCCGCAATGCCGTTCCAGCAGTTCTTTCAGCGGGATCGACATGGCTTCTTCAACGTTGCAGGGCTTCTCTACATGGCCGGACACACAGAACAGCTTGGTACCAGCATTGTTTTCGCGACCAAAGCCCAGGAACCATTCGGCCCCACGGCGCAGGATGGCCGGCGCAACAGCGATGCTCTCCACGTTATTCACTGTGGTTGGGCAACCATACAGGCCCGCCATGGCCGGGAAAGGCGGCTTCAGGCGCGGTTGGCCCTTCTTGCCTTCCAGGCTTTCCAACAGCGCGGTTTCTTCACCACAGATATAAGCGCCGGCGCCATGATGGATATAGATATCAAACGGATAATCGCTACCACAGGCCTTCGGGCCGACCAGACCAGCCTCATAGGCTTCGGCGACGGCCTTTTCCAGAATGTTATATTCATAGCGATATTCGCCGCGAATATAGACATAGCAATGATGCGCGCCCATCGCGATGGAAGCCAGCAGGCAGCCTTCGATAAAGGTATGGGGATCATTGCGCATGATCTCCCGGTCCTTACAGGTGCCGGGCTCTGATTCATCAGCATTCACGACCAGATAGGACGGTTTGTCCGACGTGGCCTTGGGCATGAATGACCATTTAAGGCCGGTCGGGAACCCTGCCCCACCGCGCCCGCGCAGGCCGGATGCCTTCACGATCTCAACAATCTTGTCACGACCAAGGTCAATCAACGCCTTGGTATTGTCCCAGGCACCGCGCTTTTTCGCCGATTCCAAGTTCCACGAATGATATCCGTAAAGATTCTTGAAAATCCGGTCTTCGTCTTGAAGTGGCGACCAATCTGGCATCTGTCGGCCCCCTTAGCTTCTGATCTGCGGCGCAGGGCCGGTTTGCAGGGTTTGTGGGCCACCCTCTGGCTCAGAGCCGGAGCGTCCATTCTGAGGACCGGGCGTCACCGCCTCCCCCTTAGCCAATTTATCAATCAGGCCCGTCATGATCTCAGGCGTCAGATCTTCGAAATAGTCATCATTGATCTGAACCATCGGCGCATTACAGCAGGCCCCCAGGCATTCAACCTCTGTCAGGGTGAATTTCTTATCCTGCGTGGTCTGTCCCGCATGAATGCCAAGCTTCGTTTCAATCGCGGACTTGATGTCTTCTGCACCACGCAACATGCAGGGCGTTGTTCCGCACAGTTGAATGTGAAATTCGCCAACCGGTTCCAGATTGATCTGGGTGAAGAAACTGGCAACCTCCATCACACGGATATAGGGCATATCCAGCATTTCAGAGATTGTGCGCATAACCGCTTCGTCGCAATAGTGGCCCTGATCGTGGCGTTGCTCCTGCGCCAGGAACAACAAGGCGAGCACGGCAGACTGCTGACGCCCTTGCGGATATTTCGCAATATTCCGCTGGGCTTCCTTCAGGAAGTCGCCGGTGAATTCAAAGCTCTCAGCACTCATCGTCTAACCTACCCTTACAGGACAAACCGTGATTAACGGTCGATCTCTCCAAACACGACATCGAAAGAGCCCAGCACGGCCACCGAATCGGCCAGCATATGTCCCTTACAGACGTGATCCATTACCTGCAGATGCGCAAAGCCCGGTGCCCGGATTTTACAGCGATACGGCTTGTTCGTCCCATCGGAGACCAGATAGACGCCAAACTCCCCTTTGGGTGCTTCGACGGCTGTATAGGTTTCCCCCTCCGGCACGTGGAAGCCTTCGGTATACAGTTTGAAGTGATGGATCAATGCTTCCATCGACCGCTTCATATCACCCCGTCGTGGTGGGGCAACCTTCGTGTTTTCCGTTAAGACGGACCCGCTGGGCATATCCCGCAGACATTGTTTAATAATCGACAGGGATTGCCGCATTTCCTCAACCCGAACCAGATACCGGCTATAGCAATCACCGGTCTTGCCGGTTGGGATATCAAAATCCAAGCGGTCATAGACCTCGTAAGGTTGCGACTTGCGCAAGTCCCAGGCAACACCGGACGCCCGCAATACCGGCCCGGTCAGGCCCCAGGCCATGGCGTCTTCTGGCGAAATAATCCCGATATCGACGGACCGCTGTTTAAAGATACGATTTTCCGTCAGCATGTTTTCCAGATCGTCGATGAATTTCGGAAAACCATCGACCCATTCGGAAATCTTCTCCGCCATCAGGGGCGGCATATCCTGGTGAACGCCGCCGACACGATAGAAGGCAGCGTGCATCCGCGCACCGCAAACGCCTTCATAAAACTCCATCAGCTTTTCGCGCTCTTCAAACGCCCACAACATCGGCGTCATGGCCCCGACATCCAGGGCATAGGCGGGCACGTTCAGCAGATGGTTCAAAATCCGGCTGATCTCGTCAAACAAGACGCGCATATATTGGCCACGCAAGGGCACTTCCAGACCCAACAGACGCTCTGTCGCCAGACAGAAGGCATGCTCCTGTGCCATCGGGGCCACATAGTCCAACCGATCAAAATACGGTATCGCCTGAAGATAGGTTTTATACTCGATCAGCTTTTCCGTGCCACGATGCAACAGGCCGATATGCGGATCCAGGCGCTCGATCACCTCTCCATCCATCTCCATCACCATGCGCAACACGCCGTGGGCCGCAGGATGCTGGGGGCCGAAATTCATCGTCAGAGTTTTGATGGTCGGATCCTGATCGGTCCCACCCAGGGCCTTGCTTGCAAGACTTCTATCGAACGGCTCGGTGAGGCTCATGCCTTATCCCCTTCCGCCTGCTCTTCGGCTTTCTCATCACCCGGCAGTTTCGGGGTCATCCCCTCCCACGGGCTCATAAAGTCGAAGCTACGGAATTCCTGTGTCAGTTTGACGGGTTCATAGACGACCCGGCGCTGTTCTTCGTCATACCGCAATTCAACAAAACCGGTCAGCGGGAAATCACGACGCTGAGGGTGCCCATCAAAACCATAATCCGTCAGAATGCGGCGCAGGTCCGGGTGATCGCCAAAGAACACACCATACATGTCCCAGACTTCACGCTCGTACCAATCTGCCGCCGGCCAGATCGACACAACGGACGGTACCGTCGTATCCGCATCGGCGATAACCTTCACGCGACAGCGGATATTATGCTTCATGCTCAACAGGTTATAGACGACTTCAAACCGCTTTTCGCGCTCTGGAAAATCAACACCGCAAATGTCGACCAACTGGCTGAACAGGCAATGCGAATCATCGCGCAGAAACTTACACAGTTTCAGTAAATTCTGGCACGAGATTGTCACTACCAGTTCCCCATTGATCAGGGTTTGGCTGTGCATCTGCTCACCGAATTTGGACTCGATATACGCCCCAAGGTCTCTCAAGGCTTCGCGTGTCGCGCTCATGATCACCCTAACATCATATCAAAACGGACTGACATGCCATCCCGACACCGCTTATCGCAGGATCGTTCCAGTACGCCGAATTTTCTTTTGCAATTGCAGCACACCATAGACCAAAGCTTCAGCGGTGGGTGGGCATCCAGGCACATAGATATCGACCGGGACGATTCGGTCACAGCCCCGCACGACAGAATAGCTATAGTGATAATAGCCACCGCCATTCGCACAAGACCCCATGGAAATCACCCAACGTGGCTCTGCCATCTGGTCATAAACCTTGCGCAGCGCCGGTGCCATTTTATTGGTCAGCGTTCCGGCAACGATCATGACATCTGACTGACGGGGACTGCCCCGCGGAACGACACCAAACCGGTCCAGGTCATAGCGCGGCATATAGGCATGCATCATTTCTACAGCGCAACAGGCCAGACCGAAGGTCATCGGCCACAGCGACCCTGTACGCGCCCAGTTGACCAGCTTGTCCAGGTTAGCGACGACAAAGCCCTTGTCCTGCAGTGCGTCGGTAACCGCATCCAGCGCCAGATCCTGACCGGGGCCAGGCGGCAGCACGGTTTCTCGTTGACCGGTGGTTACTCCCATTCCAGTGCCCCTTTGCGCCATTCGTAGATAAAACCAACAGTCAACACGCCCAGAAAGACCACCATCGACCAGAAACCGAACAATCCGATATCCCCTAAGGCGACAGCCCAGGGAAAGAGGAATGCAACTTCCAGATCAAAAATGATAAAAAGCAATGTGACCAGGTAGAACCGGACATCGAACCGCGACCGCGCGTCGTCAAACGCCTCAAAGCCGCATTCATAGGCCGATAATTTTTCGGAGTCGGGATGCTGTTTCGCGGCAATCATGCTGCCACCCACCATGAGTATCGCAATGCCCATCGCGATCCCAAGGAAAACCAAGATTGGGAAGTATTGGCTCAGCAGCTCTTCCATCGCGGTCTCCGCACCGGTTAAAGGGGGATACGAGGCAGCTTGAATAACGCCCCACAATCCCCATGTCCCAAAACGGTTCAGCTGATCACCCTTTAAACCAGGGAAGACTGAACACGCCCTTCTAACGCAACGCCATTTCGCACGCCGGACCGGTCCGGTCAAGGCTTCGCGTGCCATCCCAACCCCTGACGATGGTTTACTATAGTAGCTGTTGGTGGGACTTAAAAGTCTCCAAACATGACGAATTGACGCGCCGCAGCATATAAATACGGAACCCCTGATGGAGTTCCGCAAAACATTTGAAATTATTTAAGAAAATGGCGGGAGTGACGGGGCTCGAACCCGCGACCTCCGGCGTGACAGGCCGGCACTCTAACCAACTGAGCTACACCCCCGCATGGGTGGCTGAGCAACGATCCGTCCTCAGCGAGACGGGTGATATTGCACCACCTCCCCCCTGTCAAGCAACCAACGACGCGCATGACATATTTTTTGCAAGAAAAAGCGGGGGAGTGCGAAAATCGGGCGTTTATAGCTTTTCTTTTTTTGCCGCGGTTCCCGCGTCACCGGTATTGGGTACCCCCTGAGGTTCAATCAACAGCAGATGTGATTCCACTTCCGCCACTGGTCGGTGCTCAACACCTTTTGGCACGACATATAAATCTCCAGCCTCCAGGATCACATCTCCGGCCTTCATTTGGATAACAACGCGCCCTTGTAGAACATAGAAAAAATCATCCGTATCCGGGTGAGAATGCCACACAAACTCCCCCATTACCTTAACCACCATGACATCGTGACCGTTAAAAGCAGCCACAATCTTTGGGGACCAATGTTCTGAAAACATTGCTAATTTTTGATTTAGGTTTACTGCAGTCATGCTGCGTCCTCCCCATTTGATAAAAACAGGTAAGAGCTATCACAGGGTCAACAGTTGGAAAAGGTCACATGGTGGGCGGTGACGGGATCGAACCGCCGACCCTCTCGGTGTAAACGAGATGCTCTGCCAGCTGAGCTAACCGCCCATGTGTGAGGGGGTCTATAGCGTGCCTTTGGCGAAGGATCAAACCTTGCTTTCAAAAAAAATCAACCGCCCTCAAAATTTATGAGAGCGGTTGGTTTTAATTCGTTGAAACAGTTGCCTGCTTCGATTCGCGGTCTTAGTTGACGGCGTCCTTCAAACCTTTACCAGCCTTGAATTTCGGCTGATTGGATGCCGGAATGTTGATTTCCGCACCGGTCTGAGGATTGCGGCCTTTAGACGCTGCACGCTTGCTAACAGCAAATGTACCAAATCCTACGATACGCACATCACCACCAGCTTTCAGCTGACCGGTAATGGCTTCGAGTACACCGTCAACCGCTTTAGCGGCATCGGCTTTGGACAGGCCGGCTGAATCGGCAACGGCAGCGACGAGATCGTTCTTATTCACAGGAACCCCCCTAATGTTTCGGGATGTTAAAAATTGGATAGGATTATCCGAACGAGGCAAAGTGTAAGGGTAATTGAGGATATCCGTCAACGCGAAACACTCAATTTCCCCCGGTTTTCTGCGGATTTTTAGATATCTTGTTTGTAAATTCGGTGTCGGGAGACCGAAATAAAATACAGGGCGTCGGTGTAGTAGCACCGACGCCCTGTTTTATACCATTTTCACCCGAACATTAGGGGAAACACCCCAAAATCTGGCATTCTAGTGGGCAATTGCTCCATCGCGGTCGTCCCCCGATTCGCGAGACCAAACCGGCGCATCCGCCCGTTCCTGATCTTCGGCGGACCATTCAATCGGCACCAAAGAGGAAACCAGGGCATGGCCTAGAACCTCATCGACCGTGCTGACCGGAATAATGGTCATGCCTTTGAGGACATTATCGGGAATGTCGGCCAGATCCTTTTCATTATCTTTCGGAATCAGGACCGTCTTGATTCCCCCACGCAAAGCGGCCAACAGTTTTTCTTTTAGACCACCGATAGGCAGAACGCGACCCCGCAGGGTGATTTCTCCGGTCATCGCCACATCCCGTTTCACCGGAACACTGGTCAGAATGGAAACGATTGCTGTGACCATCGCGACACCGGCCGAAGGACCATCTTTCGGAGTCGCCCCTTCCGGAACGTGAACATGGATATCGTTCTTGTTGAAGATGGTTGGCTTGATCCCGAAAGAGACAGCGCGGCTCTTGATCAGGTTCTCAGCTGCCTGAATGGACTCCTGCATCACATCGCCCAGTTTCCCGGTCTTTGTAACGCGGCCCTTACCAGGCACAAGAACCCCTTCGATCGACAACAACTCACCGCCGACTTCGGTCCAGGCCAGGCCAGTGACGACACCGACCATGTCTTCATCTTCAATCTCGCCAAAGCGGAATTTCCGAATTCCGGCATAGGTGCCCAGATTGTCCACATCAATGGCAACCGAATCACGCTCACCCATCATGATTTCCTTGATGGATTTACGGGCCAAATTCGCAATTTCCCGTTCCAGGCTTCGAACGCCGGCCTCCCGCGTGTAATAGCGGATCAGATCCCGCAGCGCTTCGTCTGTGATCGACCATTCTTTCTCGGTCAGACCGTTTTCACCGCGCTGTTTGCTGATCAGATGGCGCTTGGCGATTTCAACCTTTTCATCCTCGGTATAACCAGGAATGCGGATGATCTCCATGCGGTCCATCAAAGGCTGGGGCATCCGCAAGGTATTGGCGGTCGTCACGAACATGACGTCGGACAGATCATAATCCACTTCCAGATAATGATCGTTGAACGTGCTGTTCTGTTCAGGATCCAAGACCTCCAGCAGAGCCGAAGATGGATCCCCACGCCAGTCAGCGCCCAGTTTGTCAATTTCATCCAGCAGGAAAAGCGGGTTGGACTTTTTCGCCTTCTTCATGCCCTGGATAACCTTGCCCGGCATTGACCCGATATAGGTCCGACGGTGTCCGCGCACTTCCGACTCGTCGCGCACGCCGCCCAGGCTCATCCGCACAAAGGAACGTCCCGTCGACTTCGCAATCGATTTACCCAGTGACGTTTTACCCACACCCGGCGGGCCAACGAGGCACAGGATCGGGCCTTTAAGTTTCTTCTGGCGCGCCTGAACCGCAAGATATTCCAGAATCCGTTCCTTAACCTTCTCTAGGCCATAGTGATCGGTATCCAGCGTTTCCTTCGCTTCGCGCAGATCGGTTTTAACCTTGGACCGCTTCTTCCACGGGATCGACAACAGCCAGTCCAGATAGTTCCGCACCACCGTTGCTTCCGCAGACATCGGGCTCATGGAGCGCAGTTTCTTCAACTCGCCCAGCGCCTTTTCTTTCGCTTCCTTGGACAGGCGGGTCTTTTCAATCTGCTCTTCCAGTTCGGACAGTTCGTCCTTGCCGTCTTCGCCCTCACCCAATTCCTTCTGGATCGCCTTCATCTGTTCGTTCAGATAATATTCGCGCTGGGTCTTCTCCATTTGCCGCTTAACGCGGTTGCGGATGCGCTTTTCAACCTGAAGAACGCTGATCTCGCCTTCCATGAAGCCGAAGATTTTTTCCATGCGCAGCGAAACCGTTTCCAGTTCCAGCAAATCCTGCTTGTCAGAAATTTTCAGCGTCAGGTGCTGCGCGACAGTATCGGCCAAGCGGGATGCTTCTTCGATCTGATTGATCGAAATCATCACCTCTGCCGGAACTTTTTTGTTCAGTTTGATATATTGTTCAAACTGACCAACCACGGCGCGGCTCAGGGCCTGCAGGTCCGCTTCGGGTTCTTCGGGATCATCAATCATTTCCGCCTGAACCTGGAAGAAATCATCCGTGGCGGTGAATTGTGTGATCCGGGCGCGCTGCACCCCTTCGACCAGCACCTTCACGGTGCCATCGGGCAATTTCAAAAGCTGCAGAACAGTCGCGACCGTTCCGACATCATAGATATCATCCGCTTTGGGATCGTCTTCGCCCGCATTCTTCTGGGTGACCAACAGGATTTGTTTGTCATCCTGCATGACATCTTCCAGGGCGCGCACAGATTTATCGCGCCCCACAAACAGCGGCACGATCATATGAGGGAAAACCACAATGTCGCGCAATGGCAGGACAGGCAATTCCACGGCGGTTTTGAGTTCTTGCATAATCATTCTCTCCATGGCGCGGGGTCATTCAGGGAATGAAATCCCGCGCGTTTTTATAATCGGGTGTGTGAGACAAAATCACAGAGATTGTGCGTGTCCTTACCCGGAGACCAAACGGCTGAAGGCGCCATCTTGAACTCAAAGACCCACGCCAGCCGGGCCTTACTAATAGTGGGGCTGTTTGCCCCACACTTCAAGCAAAGCATAACGGAATTCCGGCATTTTTTCGCAGTTTTGCTCATTTGAATACGGATTATGAAAACAAAAGAACCGCGCTGTGGACAAGTCCATCAGGCGCGGTCCAAATGCATCAGCAAACCTCAATTAAGAAGCATTGCTTTCGACTTCATTCTTGCGATCAGAATAGATGTAGAGCGGCTCTGCCCGACCTTCGACGACTTCCTTATTGATCACGATTTCCTCCACCCCTTCCAGGCTGGGCAGGTCATACATCGTATCCAATAGGATCGCTTCCATGATGGAGCGCAAACCACGCGCGCCGGTCTTACGCTCAATCGCCCGTTTGGCAATTGCCAGCAAGGCATCAGCGGTAAATTCCAGACCGACATCTTCCATTTCAAACAGTTTCGCATACTGTTTGACCAGCGCATTGCGGGGCTTGGTCAGAATGTCGACCAATGCCTCTTCGTCCAGGTCTTCCAGGGTTGCGATCATCGGCACACGGCCAACGAATTCCGGAATAAGGCCGAACTTAACCATATCTTCCGGTTCGACATCCCGCAGGATCACGCCGACCTTGCGGTCATCTTCGGATCGAACATCCGCGCCAAATCCAATGGAAGAGCCCTTACCGCGCGACGCAATAATCTTTTCCAGACCAGAGAAGGCGCCGCCACAGATGAACAGGATATTGGTCGTATCAACCTGCAGGAATTCCTGCTGTGGATGCTTGCGCCCCCCTTGCGGCGGCACAGAAGCCACCGTGCCTTCCATGATTTTCAGCAAGGCCTGCTGCACACCTTCGCCCGACACGTCCCGCGTGATCGAGGGATTGTCAGATTTGCGGGAAATTTTGTCGACCTCATCGATATACACGATGCCGCGCTGGGCGCGTTCGACATTGTAATCCGCAGATTGCAACAGCTTCAGGATGATGTTTTCGACATCTTCCCCAACATAGCCGGCTTCAGTCAGCGTCGTTGCATCCGCCATGGTGAACGGCACGTCCAGAATGCGCGCCAGGGTCTGGGCCAGCAGGGTTTTACCGCACCCGGTTGGGCCAACCAGCAGAATATTTGATTTCTGCAGTTCGACATCATTCTGCTTCTGACCATGGGCCAGACGTTTATAATGGTTATGCACCGCGACCGACAGGACGCGCTTGGCGTAATCCTGACCAATCACATAATCGTCGAGAACCTGACGGATATCCTGAGGTGTAGGCACCCCGTCCGATGTTTTCGAAACGCTGGATTTGTGATCTTCCCGGATAATATCCATGCACAATTCGACGCATTCGTCGCAAATGAACACAGTTGGTCCGGCGATCAGCTTGCGCACTTCGTGTTGGCTCTTACCGCAAAAGGAGCAGTAGAGCGTATTCTTTCCGTCGCTGCCGCTGGATTTGCTCATCGTCTTTCCGGTTCCTTACCGATCTTGCCGATCTTTTCAGTCATGCATACCGTCAATGCGTCCCACTGACCTCGTATCCAAACCGTATCGTAGACCTAGCGACCCACCCCCTCAAACGGAAAATCACGGATTCCCTTAGGTGTGTCGCGATTCTGTCATACACAGGCGGATCAAACGTGTGACCACAATGATGAAAGCACCTATTAACACCCTGATACTAGGGTATAAACGGCCTGCATCCCTGTTCATCAGCCAAATTCATGCGAAAATCCCTCAGAGGGTCGAATATCGGCCCCCTGAGGAGAATCGGGCTTACTTATCAGAATCACCTTCCGGCAAAGGGCGTTCATTGACGACTTCATCAATCAAGCCAAAGCTCTTTGCCTCTTCCGCGCTCATAAACTTATCGCGGTCCATTGCGGCTTCAATTTCTTTCAGACTGCGACCGGTATGATGAACGTAGATTCCGTTCAGGGTTTCCCGCATGCGCAGGATTTCCCGCGCCTGAATTTCGATATCTGTTGCCTGACCCTGGGCACCACCGGATGGCTGGTGCACCATGATTCGGCTGTATGGCAGCGAGAAACGCTTGCCCGCCTGCCCGGCCGTCAGCAACAACGACCCTGCGGAACAGGCCTGTCCCAGACATACGGTTGAAACGTCACAGCGGATATACTGCATGGTATCATAGACAGACATCGCAGATGTCACGACGCCGCCTGGTGAATTGATATAGAAGGAAATGTCCTTGGCGGGACTTTCTGACTCAAGGAACAACAACTGAGCGCACAGGAGGCTGGCGACATGATCATCAATGCCCCCTGTCAGAAAGATAATACGCTCCTTCAACAGGCGCGAATAAATGTCATAGGCGCGTTCACCGCGGTTGGTCTGCTCAACCACCATCGGCACCAGCGTGTTCATGTAAAGATCGACCGGATCGCGCATGGTAATACTCACTGCTCCCTAAAGCTATTTTCGTGAAATCCAACGGTCACCGACTGTGACCAGGATTCAGAGGCATCGCATCGTCCCCGTGACGATTGCGAGCCTCAGAGTTAATGGCTCAGGCCGGGATGTAAAGCCCCCGTCTATGGAAATCTGCACCGGGCGATGCGGAAACAAACGCCCCGGACGCGTATCTGGCATCCGGGGCGCTGCACTCACCGCATTGAACGGCAGGTTTTAGTCAGCAGATTTCTTCGCTGCGGCCTTCTTGGAGGCGGCCTTTTTCGCGGAAGATTTCTTTGCCGTTTTCTTGGCTTTCTTACCCTCTGCACCATCCGTGCTGTCGTCATCAGACTCCAGCAACTGATCGACCGGCAGGGACACATCCTTCACTGTCGCCAGTTCCAAAATGTAATCCACCGTCTTTTCTTCAAAGATCGGCGCCCGCAGGCTGTTCATCATTTCCGGCGATTTGGTGAAGTATTCGAACACTTCGCGTTCCTGACCCGGATACCGCTGGGCCTGACGGAACACCGCCTGTTGCAGCTCTTCCTGGGTGACTTCGACCTTGGCCATGTCGCCGACATGGCTCAACAACAGCCCCAGAAGCACGCGCCGTTTGGCGATATCGCGATATTCGGATTTCAGGACCTCTTCGTCCTTTTCCTTATCTTCCTCGTCGATATTGCCTTCTTCCTTGGCCTTGGTGAATTGCGTCCAGATCTGGTCAAATTCGCCTGTCACCATGCCTTCCGGCACTTCAAAGTCATGCTTTTCAAACAGGATATCCAGCAATTCGCGCTTGGTCTTGGCACGGGCCAGTTCCGCATATTCGCCTTCAATCCGGCTGCGCATCTGACCGCGCAGATCATCCAGTGATTCCAGACCCAGTTCCTTGGCGAATTCATCGTCCAGAACGCGATCGGTATATTCGTGGATTTCGTTGATTTTGCATTCGAACACAGCGGCTTTGCCCGCCAGATTCGCCGCGCCATACTCTTCAGGGAAAGATACGTTGACCGTCAGGTCCTCACCGGCCTTTTGACCGATCAACTGATCTTCAAACCCCGGGATGAATTGACCGCTGCCCAGTTCCAGACGGAAATCGGTTGCTTCACCGCCTTCAAATGCTTCGCCGTCGACAAAGCCCTTGAAATTCATGATCACGACATCGCCCGACTGGGTCTTGCGGTCTTTTTCGATCTTCTGGGTCGCACGATTGTTGCGCGCCAGTTCATCCATGGCGTTATTGACTTCTTCGTCCGTGATCTCCGGCTTATAGCGCGTCAGAGAAAGCGTAGAGAAATCAACCGGCTCAATTTCCGGCATAACATCCACAGCCATCGTATAGACCAGATCAGACCCTGGATCGAAGCTTGAGATTTCGATCTTCGGCTGCATGGCTGGTTTCAGCGAGCGTTCCGTCAAGACAGCCTGGCTGCTTTCAGAAACAGTGCCTTCCAGAATCTCGCCCAGCACGGATTGACCGAACCGCTGACGCAAGATCTTCATGGGCACTTTGCCCGGGCGAAAGCCTGGCATTTTTACAGTCTGCCCGACCTCGATTAGCTTCGTTTCGACCTTTTGATCGAGTTCATCCGCGGCGACCGTGATGGTGAATTCGCGGCTCAGACCTTCGTTCTTTGTTTCGACTACCTGCATGGGAGATTGGGCCCCGGCTCAATTTGTGTTTATGAAATCGCGATACATACCCGACGAAATGATCCAAGCGCCTGACCTTTTAGGGTCGGTGGTGCGGGCGAAGGGACTCGAACCCCCACAGGTTGCCCTACCAGAACCTAAATCTGGCGCGTCTACCAATTTCGCCACGCCCGCACTGCTCGGACCGTTCTTTCCGAAAACGGATCGCGCGCTCCGACCGTTGCCGAAGCGCGCGCGTCATAGCAAACGCGGTACCCCGCGTCAAAGCGTCAATTCCAGTAAAGTCGCACTATTCTGTGGAATTGGTCCGTTCAGGCGACGCTTTGCGGGTATGTTTCATTGAAAGTGGCAAGCGAAAGAACCTTTGTACCAGCAGGATACACTGCGTGGGACTGTGTATGTTCCACGGTCAGTTCATAGCGCACATGCGGAATTCCAAAGCCATCAGAGGCAATTCCCAAAACTTCCGCAGTTTCGACGGCTCTGTTGTTCAGGCGTCGAAAAAAGGACCGCCCAACCGCGACACGATCCTGTGAAACAGCTTTCCGAAAAAACATGTTCCAACCTCTCAAAAAACTCGCCGAAAACCCGAAAAAGTCTCAGCGAAACGCCCCTGGATAGTTTTTCATCAAAAACATGATATAGGTCAATCCTTTACAAAACGTAACTAAATTAAATTCGAGACAATTGTTACTAAATGACTGTCTGCGATTGAATCTTTTCAATCGCAGTTGGCAACAGGCTGGGCAGATCGCTGGCAATCAGTCCTGGCCCAAAGGCAGCAGCAGCAGCCGCATGGACATAAGTCCCAGCACAGGCCGCGGCAAAGACCGACATGCCGCCGGCAACAAATGCCGCAATAGTGCCTGCCAGAACATCCCCGGCCCCCGCTGTTGCAAGACTGGCGGGCGCATTTCCGTTGATCACGGCATAGCCTGCCGGGTCCGCAATGACCGTGTCATAGCCCTTTAGCAGAACCGTCGCCCCTGACCGTTCTGCCGCACGCCGCGCCCGATCCAGTTTGTTGGGAACATCAGCAAGGTCTGGGAACAATCGCCGGAACTCCCCTTCATGAGGCGTCAGCAGTACCGGACCCCTAATCGCATCAAACAAGGTCTGAGGTGAAGATTCGAAAAGAACCAGTGCATCCGCATCAATAATCGCGGGACGACCATCCCTTAACACAGCCAGAACCTTTTCATGCGACCCTGCGGCTATCACCCCCAGGCCCGGCCCAATCACGGTACATCCAATACGCGGATCTTCCAGCACTTCTATGAAGGCACGGGTATCCTTGACGGACCGAATGACGGCACTTTCCAGGGCAAGGCGATACAGCGGCCCCTGCTGAACGGGCGCTGCGACCGTGACAATACCGGCGCCGGCGCGTTGTGCCGCGCGGGTTGCCAGAAACGCAGCACCCAGCAATTCTGCACCACCTGCGACCAGAACATGGCCACGATTGTATTTATGGGATGTCGGCGATACACGCGGCAGCGCCCGGGCCCATAGGGACGGATGATTGAGCGCCAGCTTCGGATCAACCTTATCCAGAACAGTGTCTGGAATACCGATATCAGCGATCACAAAGTCTCCACAGGCCACGCGGCCGGGCAGCAGCCAATGCCCCGCCTTTCCCCGAAAGAATGAAATTGTGGCCGTTGCCTGTGCCAATCCCCCGGATCGTATTTCACCGCTATCGCCGGAAACGCCGCTGGGCATATCAATGGCAATGACCGGCACGTCACCAATCGCCGCCAGTGTAGCAGCTGCCACACCGTCAATGTCACGATTAAGACCAGCACCAAATACCGCATCAACCACCAGGGTCGCATCCGTCAGAATGTCTGGGCCCAATGCTTGACAGGGCCCGGCATAATCCGCTGCCGCCAGGGCTGCATCGCCTGTCAGGGCGTCCCTGTCCCCCAACAGCCCCACGCGCACCGTCCAGCCGCGATCTGCCAGCAAGGACGCAACGACAAAGCCATCCCCCCCATTATTTCCCGGTCCACACAGGACGGCGACAGTGCCGGGATCATATCGATCAACGATAGTGCGCATAACCGCCCCCCCGGCCGCGCGCATTAAATCATATCCCGGTATCCCGCCATCGATTGCCAGACGATCCGCCTGCGCCATCTCCCCCACGCCCAAAAGGCAGCATTTGCGCCAGGCATCAGCGTCCAGCGAGTCCGGCAAAATCGTCAGTAAGGTATCCATATCTGTCATTGGTATAGTCTTACGCAAATAGGGAGGTATTGAAATCCTTTCGACGCGACCCTTACTTTAATTTACGTGATACAGAATTTCAGGAAAGAAAAACGATCATGCGATTTACCCGCCCTCGTCTCGCCTTCCTGACGCTGGTGGCGTTGTTTTTGGCGGCCTGTGACCAGACCGTTCCGAAAACCGTTGTAATCTATGCCAGCACGACCGGCAGCTATGCCCCGCTGCAATCGGTCGCACAAGCGGGCAACAGCGTTCCTGTTTATGCCTTTGCTGCGCCCTTGCGCAGCGACCAGGCCCTCGCCCAAGCCGTTTCGGATATGTTAGCGCAAAAAGACCCAAACCTGCGTTTTCGTGGCGGCGGCGATACCCTGCCCTGGGACAGCACAGATACTCGCATCCTGATCTTGAACGACATGCCCACGGGCTATTCCGGGATATCGGCCTGCCAGGGAAAGCCCTATGAGCCGGTGGAACAGGATGATGCATTGACCTTCAACATGATCGTCTGTGAGGGATCGGACCTGCTGGTGCAGGTGATGGGCACTCTACCCCGCACGTCCTCGAACCTGACAGCACAGTATGATGAGTTGATCAAACAGACATTGCCTACGGTGCTGATCAAAGAAGATCACAGTCCCAAATAAGGCCCACACTGATCGTCACGCAAAAAACATCGCAGAGTCAGAAACTTGTAACACCCAAGCGATACTACTGGGCCATCGACCAACCGCTCTCCCCCGAACCCCATTGGGCGAGAGCACACTGGCGACGCAACGACCGATGCCGATGAGATTAAGTGTAGGCAGAAGATCGTAGCGTCGTTTTTTTTTGCCTGAACGCCTTTGGCTGGGCATATCATCCAGGCAATGACGACATCCGGACCTCCATCACAGTCTGAACCTTCCCCCCTTTCAGCAATCGATTGGCGGGACGGCACGCCCTATGCCAGCCGTTTTGATGATCTGTACTTTTCCGCCGATGATCCCTGTGGAGAGGTTCAACATACCTTTCTGAATGGCACGGATTTCGAAACCCTGTGCCAAAAGCCAAAGCTGACCGTGGCGGAAACGGGCTTTGGCACCGGATTGAACTTTCTGGAGGCTTGGGCTGTGTGGGAGAGTACAGCCTCACCCGGATCAACGCTTGATTTCGTCTCCGTCGAAGCCTTTCCGATGCCCCGCGCGGATTTGGCCCGCGCCCATGCAACCTTTCCCCAGCATGCAAGCCGTGCCGCGGCTCTGCAGCACCAATGGCCAGGCGCCCTGCCCGGCGCGCACAGGCTGACCTTCGCCACCGGTCGTGTGCGCCTGTTATTGCTGATCGGCGACGTTGCACAGCAATTCCAACAGCATCAATTTCAGGCTGATGCATGGTTTCTGGATGGTTTCGCCCCGGCAAAGAATCCAGACATGTGGCGACCGGAAGTCTTTGACCACATCGCGCGATTAAGTGCACCGGGTGCGCGGCTTGCCACATTCAGTGCGGCAGGCATTGTAAAGCACGGCCTGCGTACGGTTGGATTTCAGGTTGAAAAGAGACCCGGCTTCGGGCGCAAACGCCACTGCCTGTCCGCACGACTGTCCCAAGCGCCAAAACAGGGCCCCGTATCTGACCCCTGGTATGTGCTGCCGCCGCCGGTTCCCAAACAGGCGCGCATGGCTGTGATCGGGGATGGCATTGCGGGCTGTGCGATGGTGCACGCCCTGCGCCTAGCCGGGCGCGATCCAATCCATATTGGCGGAATGAACAGCCGTGACTATGCCGCCAGCCGTCTGCCCCGCGCCGTGATCTCCCCAAAGCTGGTGCGCGGCGATCAACCCTTCCCGGTTTTCTGGCGTCAGGCCTTTCTGGATGCCATCCGCGTCCTGGACGGGCTGGACGGGCTGGACGGCGATATCTGGAAGGGCCCCCGTGGCGTTCTGATGCCTGCGGGGTCGGACACCCTGAAAGATCAGCAGGACCAATTGCTGCAGTATCTGAATTGGCCGCTGGATGATCTAAGGCCCGTTTTAGCTGACGAAGCCAGCGATCTTCTAGGACGTCCCTGCCCAGGTGGCCTGTATGTCCCAAAAGCCGGAACCATCGATCCACAGGCCCTGTGCCGCGCCCTTACCCCCCCGCCAACCTTGCGGGCCGATATCACCCGGATCGCGCGACACGAAGACCAATGGCGACTGAGTGATACCAATGGCGATACGGTCTGCCGGGCAGATACCGTCATTCTGGCCTGTGGCCCTGGCGCAGTACCATTGCTGCCCGATCTTCAAGATGGGTTTGGCCTGCGCATCGGATCGGGGCAATTGTTCACTGCCGACAGCCAGGCCCAACAGGGATGCGCCGTGATGGCCGATGGGTATGTCACAGCCATCGAGCCGGACGGACGCCTGACCGCCGGATCGACAATGCAGGGCATGCAAAGCCTGGGGCCGGTTCCCATCGACCCGGCGCAAACAACAGCATTGCAGCAGCGATTGGGCACGCTGCTGCCCAGCATTGAGGATAAGACGCTGACCCCCTGGACCGGATTGCGCTGTGATACGGTGGACCACCTGCCGCTCTGTGGGCCGGTACAGGATATCACCGCCTTTGAGGGATTATATGGTGGGCTGAGGCAGGGAAAACCGCCCAGTCGAATGGACCCCGCACACTATCTGCCAGGGCTCTATACGCTGACAGGTCTTGGCTCCCGCGGGTTTCAGGCGGCGTTTCTGCTGGCAGACCACTTAACCGCTCTATTGGACGGCCGGATCAGCCCCCTGCCCGCCGCGACGGCTGATGCATTGCTGCCCTGCCGCTTCCAAATCAGACTGCTGCGCAAGGGCTAGTCCCCTTATGCACCCCAAAACGACTTGCCCAGAGACTCCAGCATCGCATCCACCCGCTGGGCCCATGTATGGGTCGTCGCATAATGCGGCAGCGCGCGGTGTCGGATTGTGTCCATCTCCTCAGCCCCCCGGTCGAATATCGCAGACAGCGCCGCATCAATCTGGCCGCTGTCATAAGGCATAAAGCCGATCCCCAGATCCTGCTCGACCTCCGCCGCCAGAAAACGGGACGGCTCCGTCAGGATATAGGACCCCCGGCTTTGGCCATAGAACACCCGCTCATGCGCGCCATTGCGGAAACTGGGGCTGACATCGATTACCACCTTGGCCGCCCGCATGAAATCCAGGATATCCAGGAATGGTACCTTTCCGTGGGCTGTAATATTCGCGCCCATCTTCAAATCCGCACCGGGCTGAACCTCACCACAGTAATGCACATTCTTGTGGGTGATGGCGGCCAGCAGGTCGCGCCGCCGCCCGGCGATCAACTGTGTCTCCAATTCCAGAACCAGCGCCGCGCGACGCTCCCGCGACAGGTCCAGCCCGGCTGCCTGACATTCCAGCCCAACCACCGACCACAGGCTTTCCGTGCCGGTGCGACAGCGCTCCAATGCCTTGTCCAGCACCCCCTTAACCGCCGCATCGCCGCCGGATGCCGCCTTCAGCCAACTGGCCGTCGTATGGGGGGACGACACATTGCCGACGATCAGGACATCAATCACCCGGTCGCTCCAGTCCGGCTGGTCCTGCAGCGGGGCGGGCCCGGCATGGGGAAAGAAAACGCTGCCCTGGCCCGGCGCGTCAAAGGCGGTCAGGATGTCATGAAAATCATCATCCACCACGCCGATCAGCCCCAGATTGGGAAACTGCTTCAACTCCGCCAGTTTCCGCAGGGGCGAATCGGTCAGGAAGGAAAACCGGGGCAGTGACCAGGCATCATAGATCGACTGGCCCGCAGTATTGTGGTTCTGACTAAGATTGGTATCCAAAAAGAATCGCCGCCCCTTGAACAGGGCCAGGTCCGACAATTGCCCCTTAAACAGCGACGGATTGGGAAATTCACTATGCAGATGCTCCGTCACCAACACGTCGCGCGCCCGCAACGCATCGGCAATATCAATCTGCATCGTCTCGACAGACGCAAAGGGCGCATAGTTATTGTTAGACAGGCATCGGATCGTCTTAAGCATGGTTTCCTTCCCGAATGCCCAAGGTGGCATCGATAATCAGGATAGCTGAGTCTCTGAGGGAAAAGGAAAAATGGGGTATTATTAAAAAGTTATAAACAACAATAATATCAACTTTTTCGATGGTTAACACTTGTTTGATTATAACCCTCGCACCGACTTTAATCTGTCACACCTCACGATAGTACCGTTTCCTAACAGAAAATCTGGCCTTCCCTTACCCTTTTATAAGCTCGCCCTTAACCAACACCATTAAGTGGCGAAGTGAAGCATTGTATTTCTAAGACCTCAGTTCACAAAAACTATGTGGATGCATAGAACTTCGGCTGAACCAAAGAAATGACTCGATTCGAAAACCGAATCACTTGTTACTTATGATTACCTATAGATGCTGTCGCCTAACAAGATCCACACCTACCAAACAGTCTGAGACACAAACATGAGAACAAAGCTGTTTATTAGTCATGCGACACCGCACGATAACGAATTTTCAATATGGCTGGCCTCACGGCTGACGTTGGCAGGTTATTCGATTTGGCTAGACCGCAGAGCTCTGCTTGGTGGAGAAGATTTTTGGGACGAGATTGAGCAGACCATACGTCACGATGCGATTAAGGTGTTGGTTGCTGTCACCCCTGTTGCGGTGACTAGACCAGGTGTAAAAAATGAAATCGCCTTGGCTACGGCAACCGCTAGGGCCAATAACCTTCCAAACTTCCTTGTCCCGATGCGAGCGGGACCAATTGACTGGAACGATTTTCCAGTCGAATTCATCCGCGTCAATGGAATTGACTTCAACAATAATTGGGGCGCTGGACTTGTCCAACTGCTGGAAATGCTAGCTCGAGACGGCGTTCCAAAGTCCCCTAGTGTTAACGCCGCTGCGTTGGACCACTGGCGGCAGTGCCAAACAGTGAAAGCCAACACAATTCTACAACAGCCTGAAACGCTGATCGCCAACAGGATCGGTATCGACACCTTCCCTAAAACACTTCGTATCTACGAGCTAAAGCGCCCACTTCGTGAACCCGGAGAGATGACGAGGATCGCGAAGCAGTGCCCAATCCCTTGCTTTAGCTTCGGTCGCCAACTAATTTCGTTTGCCCAACTTGACGAATTGCAGGATGCGTTAGGACCAGAAACTCCGATTCGAACTCGTTCCGAAGTCGACACGGAGGATTTTCTATCGGGCGAGATGCAATCGCCAAATATTGAAGAGCGTGACGCTTGGAACCTAATGTCGTCTCTGATTCGGAAAGCTATCAACGTCCAACTGAAAAAGCGTGGGCTCAATAGTAGGCCATTGGCGAACGGAGAGCTTTCGTGGTGGTTCCCAGAAGGCTTACTCGACAAAGACAAATTGTACTTTGTTGATACCGATGGGCGACGAACATTTCGAGCCGTGTGCGGACGGCAGAAGAACAAGAAATGGTATTTAGGTTTCACCCTAAAGCCCAGCATCGGTATGTCCGATTACATAACACTCAGACCAAGAGTTATGGTCGGAGATCAGGACGGAGTTCTTTTGCCCGATGGCAAACAAATGAACAACGCAAGAAAACGGGTCTGCAAGAATTGGTTTAACAACCGATGGAGAGCTCAAACCGTTGGATTCGTCGACTGGCTCAAGCAAAAAAGCGAATCTCCAATGATTCCTGTCTCAGAGACGGAAGCCATTGTACTGAGCGCGCAACTTATGGAGTTCGAGTCGCCTGTTGCCATCATATTGGGAGACACTCCAATCAGTGATGATGATGAAGCACAAGAACGCCAGAGCGATCCTGGCTTCAAGCCTATCAATGACAACGATGATGAGGACTGATAGCATGATCGCAAGGCTTACTCTTACGGTGATCCCAGAGCCTGAACTAGAGTTTGCAAATTCGGAACGGTCTGAATACGCTAAGGATGGGCTTTTCCTTTTCGGTCCAACAGAGGACGCAGGAAAGCCCAAATCACTTCGATTTGGCGTGATTGGTACGTCTGAAGGGATCAGATACTTCCATGATTGGGCCAATTCGATTCGAGGCTACATCCCTGCCTACGACGCAACCAAGGCGCATCACTTTGCATTCCCTGGCTTTGAGGCTACGTTTGGTACTGTGTTTCCAGAAAAACCACTGGCGACATTGACCGTGAAAAAGTCTGAAATTGATCTCGCAGTTCGGTTAGTCCATGCCTACGAACGAGTTAGAACCACGGTACAGATTTACGCTAACGAGCTTATCAGGCACAACAGAGAAGAGGACGAACATCCAGACTTTTGGTTCGTTGTGATCCCAGAGATCGTATATAAGCGGTGCCGGAAAGAGAGCACGGTCCCCTTTCCTGACCGTATTCAGGGGCAGCAGACGACCTCTATGCATCAAGCAAAGAGGCTCCTTACGTCCCCTGACCTTTTTGCCGACGTGAATCAGGCAGCAGAGCTTTATCTCTTCGAGAACAACTTCCACAACCAACTAAAAGCCGTACTCTTAGGTAAAACCGTTGTTCAAGTTGTCAGAGAGACAACTCTCGCTCCAGACATGCCCGCCAACATTAACGACTACGGGTTTCGAATTCGCAATGTGCAAGACGACGCGACCATTGCATGGAACCTTTGTACTACCGCCTTCTTCAAAGCGCAGGGAAAGCCTTGGAAAATTGCTGATGTCAGACCCGGCGTCTGCTATGTGGGCATTGTGTTCAAGAAAGTCGATATGGATGCGCACGATGGAAACGCTTGTTGCGGCGCGCAACTCTTCCTGAACTCTGGAGATGGACTCGTTTTCAAAGGGGCAGTAGGGCCGTGGTACTCGGAAACAGATAGAGAGTTTCATCTCAAAGACGGAAAGGCCCGTGAGTTGATGGAAACTGTTATAAGTGCCTATACTAGAAGCCACGGATCACCCCCAATTGAGGTCTTCATCCATGGTCGGGCACGGTTCAGCCGCGAAGAATGGACTGAGTTCCAAGAAGCCATCCCGTCTGGAACCAAGCTCACCGGTATCAGGATAAGCAACGGAAACGACCTAAAGCTTTTTCGCCTCGGCAAGCACCCCCCGCTGCGCGGCACGTTCTATAAGGTTCACGAAAGACTCGGATATCTCTGGACCAGAGGATTTATTCCGAGATTGGCAACCTATCCAGGATGGGAGGTTCCAAACCCAGTGTCCGTGAGAGTTGACTGGGGCGAGGCAGATATTCAGCATGTTGCAAAAGATATTATGGCGCTTACAAAGGTGAACTTTAACGCGTGCTTGTTTGGGGATGGCCTTCCGGTGACACTCAGGTTTGCTGACGCTGTAGGAGAGATTCTCACTGCTGCACCAGACATTACAGATGCTCCCCTGCCGTTCCGGTACTACATCTAATCCGAAGTATGGCTGAACTACACAGCCCTTAAGCATACAAAAAAAGGAAAAATGGGGTGGCTGATGGGGCTTGAACCCACGACCTCCGGAATCACAATCCGGCATTCTAACCAGCTGAACTACAGCCACCACCGTGAAAATCTGACC
Organism: Hwanghaeella sp. 1Z406; assembly: GCF_048892425.1. NCBI lineage: Bacteria > Pseudomonadati > Pseudomonadota > Alphaproteobacteria > Rhodospirillales > Aestuariispiraceae > Hwanghaeella > Hwanghaeella sp. 1Z406. The sequence goes on along the minus strand of NZ_JBLZHU010000006.1, from coordinate 43,998 downwards.
GCCTGTGGATCAGACCCTCGTAACGGCGTCGCTTTTACGTGTTCCCCCCTTTCCCGTCAAGCGATGCGGGCTTATGGTTTGGCACAAACTGTCATCATCCTTTCATGAAAGAGCCTGCCATGCTGACCCTTGCTTCCGGAATGAGCCGTCTTGGCACCGAAACCGCCTTTGATGTTCTGGCAAAAGCCAATGCCCTGGCGGCCCAGGGCGCGGATATGATCAATCTGGGGATCGGCCAGCCGGACTTCCCCACGCCGCCCCATATCGTCGATGCCGGGATCAAGGCACTGCGCGATGGGCATCATGGCTATACGCCCGCCAATGGCATCCCACCGCTGAGGGAGGCTGTCAGCCGCGATCTGCACCGTCGCCATGGCGTGGAGATCGATCCGGCGCGAATCGTTGTCGTGCCCGGTGGCAAGGTGACGATGTTTTTCGCCATGCTGATGTTTGGGGAGCCTGGGGCGGAAATCATCTATCCCGATCCCGGATTCCCGATTTATCGCTCCGCCATTGATTTCACTGGGGCGAAGGCCGTGCCGCTGCCGCTGAGGGAGGAGAATGGCTTTGCCTTCTCTGCCGAAGAATTGCTGTCCCTGATCACGCCGCGCACCCGCCTGATCATCATCAACAGCCCCGCCAACCCGACAGGCGGCGTCACACCGGTTGAGGAGATGGACAAGCTTGTCGCGGGATTGGCCAATCATCCCGCTGTCGCGATCATGTCCGACGAGATTTATTCCTGCATGCTGTATGACGGGCGTCAGCACCGCTCCATCCTGACCTATCCGGAAATGGCGGATCGCGCCATCATGCTGGATGGCTGGTCCAAGACCTATGCCATGACCGGCTGGCGCGCCGGGTTCGCCGTCTGGCCCGAAGCACTGGCAGAAAAGGCGACGCGGTTGGCGATCAATGACCATTCCTGTGTCAATGCCGCCACCCAATATGCCTGTATCGCCGCCCTGGATGGCCCACAGGATGCTGCTATCGCAATGGTTCAAGCCTTTGACGAGCGCCGCCGCGCCACAGTAGACGCCCTGAATGCCCTGCCCGGTGTCAGCTGTATCGAGCCTGGCGGGGCCTTCTATGCCTTCCCCAATATCAGCAAGACCGGAAAATCCGCCAAGCAGATGCAGAACGACCTGATCGAACAGGCCCATGTGGCAACCATCGCCGGCACCAGCTTTGGCGCCTACGGAGAGGGCTATCTGCGTGTCTCCTACGCCAATTCAAAGGAAAACATCCTAAAGGCCATTGATCGCATTGGGGATTATCTGGCGGGGTGAGCCCCCTATAGCCGGCTGTACCGGAAACACCCAAAACATCCCCGTCACCCCCGCACAGGTGGTTATCCAGGGCCACACGCACAAATCGCGCCTGCCGCCCTGGACCCCGGATCACGACCGGGGTGACGATGTATCAACAAATGCACCCTCACCCTGAGGAGCGTAGCGTCTCGAAGGGGGAGCCCGCTGTAAGCACCGCATTTCCAACGCCTCCTTCGAGACGGCGCTATCGCGCCTCCTCAGGATGAGAATGGGACCTCCCCTCCCCGTCATACTCGCGCAGGCGGGTATCCAGGGCCACACGCACCAATCGCGCCTGCCGCCCTGGACCCCGGATCAGGTCCGGGGTGACGATGTGTCAGATAAATGCACCCTCACCCTGAGGAGCGTAGCGTCTCGAAGGGGGAGCCCGCTGGAAGCACCGGACTTACAGCCCCTCCTTCGAGACGGCGCTATCACGCCTCCTCAGGATGAGAATGAAGCGGAAGGTCAGACGTGCAACGCCATAACGCGCCATCCCCTCAGCGTCCTTCGCGCCTTCTCTGCGCTCTTTGCGGTTAATCTTTACCATCTCGTCACACACGCGTAGGCGGGTACCCTGAGCCACAAACACCAATCGCGCCTGCCGCTCTGGACCCCGGATCAGGTCCGGGGTGACGATGTATCAGACAAATGCACCCTCACCCTGAGGAGCGCAGCGTCTCGAAGGGGGAGCCCACTGGAAGCACCGCACTTACAGCCCCTCCTTCGAGACGGCGCTATCGCGCCTCCTCAGGATGAGAATGGGACCTCCCCTCCCCGTCACCCCCGCGCAGGCGATTATCCAGGGCCACACGCACCAATCGCGCCTGCCGCCCTGGACCCCGGATCACGTCCGGGGTGACGATGTGTCAACAAATGCGCCCTCACCCTGAGGAGCGCAGCGTCTCGAAGGGGGAGCCCGCTGTAAGCACCGGACTTACAGCCCCTCCTTCGAGACGGCGCTATCGCGCCTCCTCAGGATGAGAATGGCACCCCACGCCCCGTCATATTCGCGCAGGCGGGTATCCAGGGCCACACGCACAAATCGCGCCTGCCGCCCTGGACCCCGGATCACGACCGGGGTGACGATGTATCAACAAATGCACCCTCACCCTGAGGAGCGCAGCGTCTCGAAGGGTGAGCCCACTGTAACCACCGCACTTACAGCCCCTCCTTCGAGACGGCGCTATCGCGCCTCCTCAGGATGAGAATGAAGCGGAAGGTCAGACGTGCAACGCCATAACGCAGCATCCCCTCCGCGTCCTTCGCGCCTTCTCTGCGCTCTTTGCGGTTAATCTTTACCATCTCGTCACACCCGCGCAGGCGGGTACCCTGAGCCACAAGCACCAATCGCGCCTGCCGCCCTGGACCCCGGATCAGGTCCGGGGTGACGATGTATCAACAAATGTACCCTCACCCTGAGGAGCGTAGCGTCTCGAAGGGGGAGCCCACTGTAAGCACGCATATACAGCGCCTCCTCAGGATGAGTGTGCGACCTCCCATCCCCGTCATACGCGCGGGCGGGTCTATGGAGCCAAATGAAACGCTGCTTTTGAATGGCTGAAACAGAAAATATTCTAAAAAATGCGATTGACAATCATTCTTAACATCATCATCTTTCTAATACGCGATGTGTGAAAGGACGGATTATGTTTGTGTGTGTGTGCAACGCGATCGGTGACAAATGCGTATCCAAGGCCATCAATGATGGTCATTGCGATCCGGACGCCGTTTATGAGGCTCTGGGCGTCGCGCCGCAATGCGGTCAATGCGTAGAAACCATAGAAGAAATGATTTTCGATCACCGTTGTAAATCACGCATGCCGGTCGCGGCGGAGTAATCAGATGTTTCTGGTCAAATCCATGAGCAAATGGGTCTCCTTGGCGGAACGACTGACCAAAGACAATGCCCATTCTGAACAGGCGGACACGAAAACACAGCACGCGAAAGACCCGCGTGCCCTTCCTGAGAAGTCGCCTTCAAAACACTGATACCCTGACGCTTAGACCAGAACCCGTTCAGGAGTTATCGAACATCTGTTCCTGAAGATAATTCTGAAGGCCGGTCTGATTGATCAGATGCTGTTGAGTTTCCAACCAGTCGATATGTTCTTCGGTGTCATCCAGGATTTTGCTGAAAATGATCCGGGATACATAATCCTGGTTTTCCTCGCACACGACAATGGCGGCCTTCAATTCGGTCTGATTCGTCGTTTCCAGTCCCAGATCACTTTCCAGCATTTCCGGTACCGTCTGACCGATCCTTAAGCGTCCCAGATCCTGCAGATTGGGCAGGCCATCCAGCAACAGCACACGTTCGACAATCAAGTCCGCGTGCTTCATCTCACCAATGGACTCTTCATATACCGTTTCGGCCAGGCGCTTGAAGCCCCAGTCTTTCAGCATGCGGGCGTGCAGGAAATACTGATTGATCGCAGTCAGCTCATTCTTCAAAATCTTGTTCAAATGCTCAATGACGGCTGGGTGACCCTTCATTGCTCTCTCCTTCACGAAAACTTTTCACCAAACTCTGTACCTAGATGACCATAGGATCGCTGAAATAGCATCCCCTTTGTCGAAAAATTTTGGTCATCCCGGAACAATGCCGCGCTGCAGCAAGTAATTTCCATCATCCGCAGATCAAGACTCGAAGTTCCCCCTTGGGCAGCCTATATTCCCTCTCTTCCGACGATGAAAATCCAACAGCGGGGTTCCATGTCCAATACGACAATTTCCGTGCGCGGCGCACGTGAGCACAATCTAAAGAATGTGGATGTCGACCTGCCCCGGGACAAACTGGTGGTGATCACGGGGCTCAGCGGGTCTGGAAAATCCTCGCTGGCCTTTGATACGATCTATGCCGATGGTCAGCGCCGCTATGTCGAAAGTCTGTCTGCCTATGCGCGGCAATTCCTGGAAATGATGCAGAAGCCGGACGTGGATCTGATCGAAGGGCTGTCGCCGGCAATCTCCATTGAACAAAAGACAACTTCGAAAAACCCGCGTTCCACCGTCGGCACCGTAACCGAGATTTATGACTATATGCGCCTTCTCTGGGCGCGGGTGGGTATCCCCTATTCCCCGGCAACAGGCCTGCCGATTGAAAGCCAGACGGTCAGCCAGATGGTGGATCGCATCATGGATATGGGCGACGGCAAGCGGCTGTATCTGCTGGCCCCGCTGGTGCGCGGGCGCAAAGGAGAATACCGCAAGGAATTCGCTGAACTGCAGAAGCGCGGCTTCCAGCGCGTGAAAGTCGATGGCAAATTCTATGAGATCGAAGAAGTCCCCGCCCTGGACAAAAAGCTGAAGCATACGATTGATGTGGTCGTGGACCGCGTTGTCGTGCGCGATGACCTGCAATCGCGCCTGGCCGATTCGATAGAGACTGCCTTGCAGATTTCAGATGGATTGCTGTTCGCAGAAAATGCCGATGATGGCGACCAGGTGATCTTTTCAGCCAAGTTCGCCTGCCCGGTCTCCGGCTTTACGATTGAGGAGATTGAGCCGCGTCTGTTCAGCTTCAACAATCCCTTCGGTGCCTGCCCGACTTGTGACGGTCTGGGCACGGATATGGAATTTGATGTTGAACTGATCGTGCCCGACAAGACGAAATCTCTTTGGCAGGGTGCCATTGCGCCCTGGTCGACCTCGACTTCCCCCTATTACAAGCAAACACTGGAAGCTATTGCACGGCACTACAACGCCTCCCTGAAAACGCCCTTTGGGGAATTGGATGAGAAGGTTGCGACCTGCATCCTGCATGGCAGCGGCGACGAGGAAATCGAGTTTAGGTACGACGACGGCCTGCGCTCTTACAAGACCACCAAGCCGTTCGAAGGCGTTATCCCGAATATGGAACGTCGCTTTCGGGAAACAGAATCCAGCTGGTCCCGGGAAGAACTGGCAAAGTATCAGGCTGTCACCCCCTGCCCGGCCTGTAACGGCTATCGCCTGAAGGCAGAAGCCCTGGCCGTGAAGGTCGGCGGCTGTCATATCGGCGAAGTCTCTCAAATGTCGATTGCTGAGGCTGGAACCTGGTTTTCCGCCCTCAACGAGCAACTAAGCGAGAAGCAGAAAGAAATCGCCTATCGCATCCTGAAAGAGATTAATGAGCGATTGGGATTCCTGAACAATGTCGGCCTGGACTATCTGGCGCTCAGCCGGAATTCGGGCACATTGAGCGGTGGGGAAAGCCAGCGCATCCGACTGGCCTCGCAAATCGGGTCGGGCCTGACAGGCGTTTTGTATGTGCTGGACGAACCCTCTATCGGCCTGCACCAGCGGGACAATGATCGCTTGCTGGAGACGTTGAGGCGCCTGCGGGACCTGGGTAATACCGTGATCGTTGTGGAACACGACGAAGACGCCATTCGCGCCGCCGACTATCTTGTCGATATGGGCCCCGGCGCGGGCATCCATGGCGGCCATGTCGTGGCGGCGGGGACCCCTCAGGAAGTGCTGGCCAATCCCAACAGCCTGACCGCGCAATATCTGACCGGGGCCCAGGAAATCGCGATCCCCAAGACGCGCCGCAAGGGGCACAAGAACCAGTTCTTGAAAATCTTTGGTGCCAGGGAAAACAACCTGCAAACCGTGGATGCCACGATCCCACTGGGCACCATGACCGTGGTGACCGGGGTCAGTGGATCGGGCAAATCAACCCTGATCATTGAAACCATGCAGCGGGCTTTGTCGCGCAGCCTTATGGGAGCACGGGCGCATCCCGGCCTGCATGACAAGATCGAGGGAACGCAATTCCTGGACAAGATCATCGATATCGACCAATCGCCCATCGGGCGCACGCCACGCTCTAACCCGGCGACCTATACCGGTGCCTTCTCCCCCATCCGGGACTGGTTCTCCGGCCTGCCGGAAGCCAAGGCGCGGGGCTATCAGCCCGGACGCTTCAGCTTCAACGTCAAAGGCGGCCGCTGTGAGGCCTGCCAGGGCGATGGCATGATCAAGATCGAAATGCACTTCCTGCCCGACGTCTATGTGCAATGCGACCAATGCCACGGCCACCGCTATAACCGCGAGACGCTGGAAATCAAATATCGCGACAAGTCGATCGCCGATGTGTTGGACATGACCGTTGATGAAGGTGCGGATTTCTTCAAGGCCGTCCCCGCCATCCGCGACAAGCTGATCACGCTGCAACGGGTCGGCCTGGGCTATATCAAGGTTGGGCAACAGGCGACCACCCTGTCTGGTGGGGAGGCTCAACGGGTTAAGCTGGCCAAGGAATTGTCTAAGAAAGCGACCGGCCGCACGCTCTATGTGCTGGACGAACCCACCACGGGCCTGCATTTCCATGATGTGCGCAAACTGTTGGAAGTGCTGCAAACCCTTGTTGACAGCGGCAATACGATTGTTGTGATCGAACACAATCTGGAAGTCATCAAATGCGCCGACTGGATCATTGATCTGGGCCCGGACGGCGGCACCAGAGGCGGCGAAATCGTCGCCCAAGGCACCCCGGAAGAGATCATCAAGGTCGCCCGATCCCACACCGGCACCTATCTGGCACCCTATCTGAACAAGGCCTCTCAGAAGAAGGCGGGGTGAGGATTACCCCTCTTTAGGCTTCGGACCCACAATAGGGCCGCCGGATTCCATCCAGGATTTGAAACCATCGGTGATATGGGCGACATTTTGCATGCCCATATCCTGCAAGGTTGCGACCGTGATGGCAGACCGCCAGCCTGAGGCGCAGTGGAAGATAAAGGTCTTATCCTCCCCAAAGATCGGCTTGAAATAAGGGCTGTCGGGATCGACCCAGAATTCCACCATGCCGCGCGGGCAATGGAAGGCATTTTCAATATATCCAATCCGCTCCCGCTCTCTGGGGTCGCGCAGATCGACAATCACCACGTCATCGCGCTGTGCCATTTCAATCGCTTCGGGCGCATCCACCTCGCGAATGCGGGCCTTGGCGTCGGCAACCATCTGGGCGCTTGTCATTTTCAAGGGTTGGGGCATGGGGGTCCTCCGGTTTCTTGCCAGAAACCCTAGACCAGGACCCCACGTAAAAAAAGCAGCCTGTTTGGCAAACGCTCTCCCCTTACTCTTTCAATTTTTCCAGATAGGCATCGCTGAAGTCGATTTCTAATTCAACCCATAAAGGCAAGTGATCGCTGGCGTGGAAGGTGCGCCAATCATCCATATAATAGTCCTTGAGATCGGTATCACTGTCGAGGCGAGCGCTCCACATTGCGATATTATCCTGTGCCGTCTGCAGTTTTTTCTGCCAGCGTGTGGTTGCCGCAGATGACAACTCACCCGCATCCAACTTCCCCTGTGCCTCCGCTTGCTCTTCCGCGAAACCTGCCAGTTTATCGCGAATGGTCTCTTTGACTCGTGCACGATGCGCCGGGAAATCTTCTTCCCTAAAAATGCAGTCAAAGAATTGAAAAACATCATGAAAATGATCTGGATTTGCGGGGCGCAATTCGTCCTTGCGCGTCAGAAAGGAAATCTGATCATAGAATTTTGTCTGATCCTTGGTGCTGCCCTTGTGATTAAGAGCGACCGTAAACCCATTTTTCTCCAGCGCGTTAAAGCCATCGCTGCCCGCTGCCTTGATGTTAAAATCACCGACCAGAATATAGTTTGAATCCGATGCCTTGGCCCGCTTCTTCAGGAACTTGGCGATGCCATCAATTTCCGAAACCCGGCGTCGGTACTTCTGTCCGGAATCATTGCCGAAGTAGATATGAACCGTTGCGAATTCAAATTTGAACCATCCGGCCTGGAATGCACACATAAAGGGGGTGCGGGAAAATTGCAGCGTGCGCTCCCCATCCTTGATCAATTGCGAGTCCGGCAGGACAATCTCCCCCGCCACGCCCTTGAATTGAACCTTACGGGTGTCATAGACGAAGCCCAACCGCTCCCCATTGCCCCCCGTGCCTTCGGTCACATCGGTGATGATGTAATCATACCAATGCCCCAGCAACCGCATCAGTTCCTTCAATGGCTGTAAGTCGTCGCATATCTCCTGCAGCGCAATGACATCGAACCGGGCGCAGATTTCGGCGATATAGGTGAAATCCTCCAGAGTCCGATAGCCATTGCCAAAGCGATTGTCGTCGAAATTGCGCAAATTCCAGGTGCCCAGAATCAGCGTTCGGGAATCTGTGCGTTCTGGAATATTGGCATCCAATGCAGCGCGCAAACGCTCAATCCCCGCAATTGTACGTCGACGATCCACCTGGTTCATGGTTTTCAAAGGATGATAAAACGGCATGGCCCACCCCATTCGCTGACGTTTTCACTGTGATTATATCAGAAAAACGCGAAAAGGTGGTATTTATGAATTATTACAGTTTTGGTTAGGATCTCGGCATTTCTCTAACCCTAATTCTGAACCCCACCTGTTTTAAAAATAGTGAATATGAATAAAATACAATCACTGTTGATCTTTTAAAGATAAACAATGTAGCATCAGAACACCATGGCATTGGGGAGGACAAAACCATGAATTACGCACTGCAACCACTGAAGAAATACGCAGATTTTTCAGGCCGCGCCCGCCGTAAAGAATTCTGGCTGTATTATCTTTGTTTTATGGTTGCCACTATTATCGTAACGATTTTCGATATGGTGGTTGGTACCTATGACTATCAGTACAGTGTCGGCCTGTTTTACGTCATATTCTCGCTCGGTGTTTTTATCCCAACACTTGCCGTCTCCGTCCGTCGACTGCATGACACAGATCGCCGCGGATGGTGGTATCTTCTGATCTTTATTCCAATTCTGGGCGGGCTCGCGCTGTTGGTCCTGTTCTGCCTTAACGGTACGGAGGGCCCCAACAGATTCGGGCCAGACCCAAAGACGGAGACTGTCGAAGACCTGCAACCAGCCTAGGACCAGCATATGTGGGTATAGGCCAAAACGAACGCCGGCCTATTCCGACATCGGGCGGGGTTTGCGGTCACTGCCGATGGACACATAAGTATAAGTCCCCTCCGTCACCAACACCCGTTCCATGGTTTCGCTGCGCAAGGCCCATGTTTGAATATTGACCGAAATGGACGTCCGGCCTTTCTTTAAAATGCTCGTGTAACAACACACGACATCGCCAACAAAGACCGGCAAATAAAAGGTCATCGTATCGACAGCGACCGTGACCACGCGTCCCTTGGCGCAGTCCCGCGCGGCGATGCCCCCAGCGACATCCATCTGAGACAGGACCCAGCCCCCGAAAATATCGCCCGCAGGGTTTGTATCAGCGGGCATAGCGATTGTGCGAATCTGCAATTCACCGCGCGGAGTCGCCTTGGAATCAGTGGTCATCTCTGTCAAATCCTATATCTTGTGGTTAAATGCCATTCGCTACACTCTATAAGCTTGCGAGCGCCCGTCCAGCCCGTATAATGACACTATGAGCGACCTATTCCAAAGCACTGTTAAGCAGCAAGACGACTATTCCGCCAAGGACATTGAAGTTCTTGAGGGATTGGAGCCTGTGCGCCGCCGCCCCGGCATGTATATCGGGGGCACGGACGAGCGCGCCTATCACCATCTGGTCGCCGAAGTCCTGGACAATTCCATGGACGAAGCTGTGGCCGGTCACGCCAGCCGGATCGAATTGGAACTGTCCGAAGACGGGTCCTGCACGGTCCGGGATAACGGGCGTGGCATCCCGATTGATCCGCATCCGAAATACAAAGATAAATCCGCGCTGGAAGTCATCCTGACCACGCTGCATTCCGGGGGTAAGTTTTCCGGCAAGGTCTATGCCACATCGGGCGGCCTGCACGGGGTTGGGGTTTCTGTCGTAAATGCCCTGTCCCAGAGCCTGATGGTTGAAGTTGCCAGAGACCGCGTTGTCTATCGCCAGTCCTTCAGCCGCGGCCTGCCCCTGGGCAAGCTGGAAAAAGTTGGAGACGCCCAGAACCGGCGCGGCACGACGATCACCTTTACCCCGGATACAGAGATTTTCGGCACCAAGATTCACTTTGAACCGGAACAGCTTTATCGCATGGCGCGGTCCAAAGCGTATCTGTTCAAAGGGGTGGAGATTCGCTGGTCCTGCCCCGCCTCCATGTTGCGGGAAGGATCAGAGGTTCCACAAAAGGGTGTCCTGCATTTCCCCGGTGGCTTGAAGGACTATCTGACCTATACGCTGGGCGACCGGGTCACCATAACACCGCGCGCCTTTGCCGGAGCCTGGAAGGCCAGCGATGGCGTCGGCCAGATGGAATGGGCGATGCATTGGCCCGCCGATGGCGACGGCTTCTGCCACACCTATTGCAACACCGTGCCAACGCCCCAGGGCGGCACCCATGAAAGCGCGATGCGTTCTGCCCTGGCGAAATCATTGCGGGCCTATGGTGAATTGGTTGGCAATAAGCGCGCCACACAGATCACCGGCGATGATATCACGGGCGAAGCCAGCATCATGCTGTCAGTCTTTATCCCCGATCCGCAATTCCAGGGTCAAACCAAGGAAAAACTGGTCTCCGCCGATGCCGGTAAGATGGTGGAACCGGCGCTGAAGGATCGCTTTGACCATTGGCTGGCGGAAGATCCCGCCTCTGCCAATGACCTGCTGGAGCGAATTCTGGAGCGGGTGGATGAGCGCCAGAAGCGCAAGGCCCAGAAGGAACAGCGCCGCAAAACCCCGACCCGCAAATTGCGCCTGCCGGGCAAACTGGCCGATTGCTCCTCTGAAAGTGCTGAAGGCACGGAAATCTTCCTGGTTGAGGGCGATAGCGCGGGCGGCAGTGCGAAACAGGCCCGGGATCGCAAGACCCAGGCGATCCTGCCAATGAAGGGCAAGATCCTGAACGTCGCCTCCGCCTCTGCGGATAAGTTAAAGCAGAATCAGGAACTTAAAGATATCATCCAGGCGCTGGGCTGTGGCACGCGGGCGGATTTCCAGTTGGACAAGCTGCGCTATGAACGGGTCGTGATCATGACCGATGCCGATGTCGACGGCGCGCATATCGCCTCTTTGTTGATGACATTCTTCTATCGCGAAATGGCGGGGTTGATCGAATCCGGGCGCTTGTTCCTGGCGCAACCGCCGCTGTATCGTCTAACCCAGGGCGGGAAGTCGGTTTATGCCATGGATGACGTGTCGAAAGACGCGCTGCTGAAATCTGAATTCAAACCGAATTCCAAGGTCGATATCAGCCGCTTTAAGGGACTTGGTGAAATGCCCCCGGCACAATTGCGGGAAACCACCATGGACCCGGCGCGTCGCACCCTGCTTCGCGTTCAATTGCCGGATCGCACACGCGATGACGAATTGGAAGAAAGCCGCCGCACCGCGCGGTTGGTGGAAACCCTGATGGGGAAAAAGCCGGAATTGCGCTTCCAATATATCCAGGATCACGCCCGCTTTATCGATGATCTGGACGTCTGATCGGGGATTTGACAGCACCCTGCCCTTGACGTGATCCATTCGACCGCCCAGATCGTTATTCTGTTGGGGGGCTCAATCCGAAAGGAAATCGATGTGATTCGTCTGACCTCCCGCATTGTCTCACTTCTCTGTGCTGCTATGATTCTAGCGTCTTGCGCTGGAACCGGGGCCACGGTTTACAAACAAAGCTATGCCGCGCTGTATCGCCAACAGGAAATCATCGCCAAGCATTACGAGACTGGGGTCAGCGTTGAGACAATCGGCAGTTTTGCGGGTATGTCCTCGCCAGATTTAGGCCAATCTGTGGCCAGCGCGATGGATCAACACAATGAAGGCCCGCCCCTGCGCTTTTACGCCAGAACAGTGGAAAACTGGGACAAGGATCATCATGCAGCGGTGTTGTTTCAGCCCGCCCCGGATGCCCTGGCCTTTAAGCTGTGTGACGGAACCGCCGTTTCCAGTGCGAAAGGCGATCCCAACACCGCCCTGCTGGCCTATTGCCGTTATGGCGAACCGTATAGCGACGTCTGGGTGACAATTCCTGCGGGCGCAAAGCCAGGGGACAAGGCCTTTGAAGATGCCTTTGCATTCGCAACGCGCATGCTTCTGCCTGTCAATCCAGAAGGACGGGATCGGTGCGATTTCAATTGCCAGCAGATGATTGGCAGTTAGGAAATCAATCCACGGAGGTCCTTGAATTCTGGTGTTCCGGCCTGGCCCAGCCACTCGAACACCACCATTTCCAGGGTGACAACGGGAATGCCTGCCTGTAACAGCCGCGCCTTTGCTGCCTGAACACTGTCGGGCGCCCTGCTGGATATGGCGTCACCGACGACAAAGACCTCATATCCGGCGGCGTGAAAACCCAGGGCGGATTGCAGGACACAGACATGCGCTTCAACCCCGCACAGCACCAGCTGACGCCGCCGCGACCGGCTTAAGGCCTCCGTTATCAGCGGTTCATCGGCACAGGAGAAATGGGTCTTGGCGAAAATCTCCACCTCTGTCAGGGCCGCTGCAAGGGGCGCAACGGAAGGACCCAGTCCTTTTGGATATTGTTCGCTGCACAAAACTGGGATTGAGAGACGCCGCGCGGCTTCGATCAGCTTCAAACTGGCGTTCAGCACATGGTCGCCCTGATGCATTACGGGTAGCAACCGTTCCTGAATGTCTATGACGCACAGCGACGCGCGTTCTCGTTTCATCAGCATTTTCGTCACTCCTGTTCCCAAAAGGCCCAAATATCGGTGAAAACGTAGCCTTCCGGCAACAGTTGGGCAACTCGCCGGGTAATTGCGGCCCCCTGATGTCGGCATAGATTGACAGGGTAAGCATGAGGCCTATAGTCCGCGGCAATCGAAAGCGCAGAAATCCCGGCCTTTTTGAGGGCCGACGAAGAAGGAAAGCATGACAACAACATTTGCAGATTTAGGTTTAAGTGATGCACTCCTGCGGGCCATTGCCGATGCAGGATATGAACATCCGACGCCGATCCAGGAAAAGGCAATTCCGTATGTCTTGATGAATCGGGACATTCTGGGTTGTGCCCAGACGGGAACTGGCAAGACGGCTTCCTTCACACTGCCAATGATTGATATTCTAAGCCAGGGCCGCGGCCGCGCCCGGATGCCACGCACGGTTATTCTGGAACCGACGCGCGAACTGGCGGCACAGGTTGCGGATAATTTTGAAACCTATGGCAAATACTGCAAACTAAACATGGCCCTGCTGATTGGTGGCGTATCGTTCAGTGAACAGGAAGCCAAGATCAACCGCGGCGTTGACGTTCTGATCGCAACCCCGGGCCGCCTGATGGACCATTGCGAACGCGGCAAGGTAATCCTGACCGACGTGAAAATTCTGGTCATCGACGAAGGCGACCGGATGCTGGATATGGGCTTTATTCCTGATGTGGAAAAGCTGGTATCCCTGATGCCGCCGCTACGCCAGACCTTGATGTTTTCCGCGACCATGCCGCCGGAAATTCGCAAGCTGGCCTCTAAATTCCAAAGCAATCCAAAAGAAATCACCGTATCCGCCCCGGCCAGCACCGCAGACACAATCGAACAACGCCTGCTGAAAGTGGATGGCCGCCAGAAACGCAAGGTTCTGTATCGCCTGCTGCAGGATAAAACCATTTCCAACGCGCTGGTTTTCTGTAACCGCAAGCGTGATGTCGCGACCCTGTATCGCGCCCTGGAAGAGGCTGGGATTTCATCTGGCGCATTGCATGGCGATATGGATCAGTACAAACGCCTGGAATGGCTTGAGAAATTCAAGAACAACGAAATCCAGGTTCTGGTCTGTTCCGATGTCGCCGCCCGAGGCCTGGACATCCCAAGCGTCAGCCACGTCTTCAATTATGACGTCCCGACCCATTCGGAGGATTATGTCCATCGCATCGGTCGCACGGGCCGTGCAGGACGATCCGGCATTTCAATTACACTGGCGACAGAATCGGAAATGCGCCTTGTCGGTGGTATTGAAAAGCTGATCGGTAAGAAAATTCCGGTTGTGACTGAGGTCACGGAAGCGTTGGGCAGCGATGCACCTGTCGACGAGACAAAAGCATCCCCCGAACAGCAAGAGGATGCACCATCACAAGACCGCCCCAAACGCCGGTCCAGATCACGCAGCAAGCGTGCCTCCGACGAACAGACAGAGTCGTCGCAGAGTGCATCGTCCAACGATGATGCCGGCAATCAAGATACAGGCGCCCAGAATTCAGGTGCCCAGGATCCAGCCTCGCAGGATCAACCCGAAGACAAAGCCCCCAGCCGCACCCGTGGCCAACGAGGACGAAGCCGGGCAAAATCTGACGATGCGTCCGAGTCTCCACGTCAGGGGCGCTCAAGTAATGATCGCACGGGCAATGACCGTCCGGCGAAGGAAAGTCAGTCGAAATCTGACTCAACCTCAAACCGCCAGGGTGGTCGTGGGCGGTCCCGCAATCCGGGCGTAGAGGCGAATGAAGATCCGCTGCCGGATATCTCTGATCAACCTTTTGGTAAGACAGAGCAGGTCCCGGCCTTTTTGCTGCGCGCACGATAATCCAAGTCCCTTAACAGGGTTTCACTTGCACCGGAACCCTGGTGCGGGGCATTCTTGTTTTGTCTGGTATTGCTGGTAATCGCCGGGCCGATTTTTGGATTGTTAGGAAAGTGAGTCATCCATGCGCACGCTCTTTGTTCAGGTAAAATGCGACCTTGGGGTCGCCTATACCACCGCTGCAGCCGCCATTGAGGAAGTGGAGCATGTGTCTGAGGTTTATTCGACGTCCGGACAATATGACCTGCTGATGAAATGCTATTTGCCGGAAGAGCTAGATGTCGGGCATTTTGTGACCGACCAGATTCAAAAACTGCCCGGTGTTCGCGATACTTTCACGACACTGGCCTTCAAGGCCTTCTGAGGCGGCGGTGGCTGAAACCGTATCGCCCTTACCGGATCGACGTCGCAATCTCTATCGCAGCGACCTTGCAGAAGCTGGCCTGGAAGGGGTTGTGCCCGCTGACCGCTATGTTACAGGTGCGCCAGCACGAATCTGCCAACCGATCGTCCCCGGCCGCCTGACGCCCAATCACGCAAAACCCCGAGACACTGAATTTTTAATGGGGGAACCTGTCCTGGTCTTTGACCGGGCCGATAATTTGGCCTGGGTTAAGTCCCAGCGCGATGGCTATGTCGGCTATATTGATCAGGGGGCACTGATATTCGGGGCACCTGCCCCAACCCACCGGGTCAACACGATCCGCAGTCATTTGTATCCCGCACCGGAATTGAAACGCTTCGCCCTTGCCGCATTGCCCTATGGTGCGCTGGTGACAGTGATTGATAGAACCGAAAAATGGGCGAAACTGGCCGATGGACAATGGGTTGCCCTGGCGCATCTGGTGCCGGTTTCACAAACAGCCAAGGACCCGGTTGCAGAAGCCATGCGGTTCCTGGGTGTCCCGTATCTATGGGGGGGCCGGTCCAGTGACGGAATGGACTGTTCCGCCCTGGTACAATTCGCATTGGAAGCCTGCGGCATCCCCTGCCCGCGCGACAGTGACATGCAGGAAGCAGAACTGGGCCGCGCGATTGACCGCGCAGACCTGCAGGCAACAGATTTAATATTCTGGCCAGGTCATGTAGGGATGATGATGGATCGTGACAGGATGATCCATGCCAATGCGACCGACATGGCTGTAAGGGTCTGGACCTTAAGCGATTTTGAGGCGCATATTATCCGCATCGAAGGCCATGAGATTCGCACGATTAAACGCCTGTAATGCCAAACGCCCGTAATGCTAAACGCCGATAATACAACTCTATAAGGATGATAATCCCCTATGCCCCGCTTTGCGGCGAATATTTCCATGCTGTTTACGGAACTGCCCTTTCTGGAACGGTTTGAGGCCGCCCGCGACGCTGGATTTAGTGGGGTAGAGTTCCTCTTTCCCTATGACTTTCCCCTTGATGAGATATCAGACGCCCACAAAAAAAGCGGCCTGACCCAGGTTCTGTTCAACCTGCCCGCCGGGGATTGGAAGCGCGGGGATCGGGGGATCGGCGCCCTGCCCGGCCGCGAGGCTGAGTTTGAAAGAGGCTTTCACCTGGCCCTGACTTACGCGAACGCCTTATCCTGCAAGAAACTCCACGTCATGTCCGGGATCGCGCCAACAACTCTGGACGACCGGGTCAATCTATCCGCGCTTGAAGGCAATTTACGCCGTATCGCGCCACAAGCGGCCAAACATGGCATCACCCTGATGCTGGAACCGATCAATACCAGGGACATGCCCGGCTATGTCCTGAACAAGACGGAACAGGCTTTCCGCATTATGGGCAATGTCCCGGCCCAGAATATAATGCTGCAACTGGACCTGTATCATCGACAGATCATGCAGGGAGACCTGATCGCCACGATTGAGCGTCATATCCAGAAAATCGGACATATCCAGATCGCCGGGGTCCCCAGCAGAAATGAACCTGATACTGGAGAGATCAACTATCCTTATATTTTTCAACGGCTTGATGAATTGGGATATGATGGATGGGTCGGGTGCGAATACAATCCACGCGGGGACAGCTGGGCCGGACTGTCCTGGCTGGAGCCCTTTCTGTCATGAGTCGCACGCCAAAGGACACACGCGCCTGGCAACGCATGTTGAGCGGCAGGCGTCTGGATTTGCTGAACCCCAGCCCGGTTGATATTGAAATCGAGGACATCGCCCATGGCCTGTCCCGGGTAGCGCGCTGGAATGGTCAAACAACTGGGGAATGGGCGTTTTCCGTTGCCCAGCACAGTGTCATGGTCGAAGCCCTGGCGGTAGAACTGGAACCCCAGTTAAGCGTCACACACCGATTACAAGCCCTGCTGCATGATGCATCAGAATATGTCGTTGGGGATATGATTTCCCCCTTCAAGACCGCAATTGGCCTGGATTACCGCGAAATGGAAGATCGGCTGCAGCAGGCAATCCATATCCGTTTCGGCCTACCCCCCACCCTGCCTGCCAGAATCAAAAGCCTGATCAAGAAAGCAGACCTGCATGCCGCCCGGATCGAGGCGACGGGCATTGCCGGCTTTTCCGAACAAGAAGCAAGGAAGCTGTGGGGCAAGCCACCAGCGGTTAAAATCACCGGTCGCTTTGATCCCACCCCGATCCCACCAGATCAGGCCAAGGCAATGATGCTATCGCGCTTTAACAGCCTAATTCCCGCCCTCCCGCCAGTTCGTTGACGCTTGGCTGCTGGTTTCCTCTTTCACGCTTTCAGGTAGTAGCTTCGCCTCAACAAGATTATCCTTAATCGCTGTCATAACCGCCTTGACCAACCGTTTGCGCAGAAACAATTTCAGCGCAACCTTTGAGCTAACCCGGATAAAGCCCCCAAGTCCGAGTGAGTTGATAAGCGCCTTTCCGACGACCAAAACGCGATTGCCAATCCATTCCTCGATTTCCGGCAGCCGTTTCTCAAATCCTTCCGGCCAGGGCGGCGTGAAGACCGCAGCATCTGGGTTCAGCCCAATCGCGACCTTATTCCCTAATCCATCGAACAAGGGAATGATTGGCACCACCTTATGCATCTGGTCAGGATTGTTGGGGTCAGGCAAATCAAACTGCCAATAGTCGATTTGCTGTTGCGTCCACGTCCCCGCCACCAATCGATGCGTGACGGGAACGGCAAACCAACCCGATAGAAAACGCTGTGCATTCATGCGCCCCAGAATGTAATCATGA
Source organism: Hwanghaeella sp. 1Z406 (assembly GCF_048892425.1). NCBI lineage: Bacteria > Pseudomonadati > Pseudomonadota > Alphaproteobacteria > Rhodospirillales > Aestuariispiraceae > Hwanghaeella > Hwanghaeella sp. 1Z406. The sequence continues at coordinate 26,086 of NZ_JBLZHU010000006.1, read as the reverse complement.
TGGCGAAAGCTGATATCCAGGAAGCCGCCAAAGGCCCCTAAACTGCCGCAAGCCAGCGGCAGCTTCGCCAAGGCCTCCTGACCATTCTCATCCAATTCATACCGTCGAGGGGCAATCGCATACCGACTGGCCGAACTTTGCAGGATTGACAGGTCTTCCGCCTTAAACCGGGCCTGCTGCTTCATCGCAGTTAGCATGCGCGACAGAACATAACCAAGCCCCGCCTTTCCGTCCTTTGGTATTCCCGGATCAAATTCATTGGGGAATGGATCAATCATCACCAATTTTCGAGTAGACTTCGCCGGGTCGCGCTCATTGCGCCCAGAGCTATCGGTGATCAGATGCCGAGCCATCTCAAATGGTTCATTGTTCAGGACGCCCCCGTCGACAGTCCAATAGTCAAAATCAGTCGGCGTGTCTTCAGGAAAACAGGGGGCAATCTGGCGATCCTCAGTGCAATTATCATCCTTGCACTTCTCCAACGGAACCCGCCAAAATGCCTGCTTATAGAAGTCCATGGACGATTTGATCTGTCGAGCCTTAAGGGCGCCTGGAAATGCAGAGGTTCCCAATGCAGCCTCCCCAAGGTCCCGAAAGCTCTGATCCGCCCCACTCGTGTTGAAGTTGATGAATGTATGACCGGGCCAGTGGGGATCTTCCTCCCCAAAAACGAAACGGGCATAGTCCTTATGCATGGAAATGATATGCGCTCGCCCGGCGACCGCATTGAAGTCCAGACTATACGGGGTGCCGCGCAGGTTGGTCGTCGTCAGATAGACAGGCAGAGGTTGGCGCAGCCATTTCGGATAGGACGCGCGGGTTTTCTGGATGTTAATGGCATCATCCCGAATGCCTTCCAGGCTGTCCTTGCCAACAGTGTTCAACAGGGAGAGAAGCGGCTGGTCATCGCGCAGGTCATCATCGGCCAACAAGCCCTTCATATCGATCTTCTCAACCCAGGCCTTGTACAAGACAGAATGTTTGGCGCCCTGTTGGTATAGGGGTCCCCGCACCCCCTTCACGGAACCCCGCACAATGGAGGGAAGCAAGGCGCTGCAAATCCCCCCGGCGGATGCCCCAAGGACGGCGTCAATCGATACCTTGTGGTTGGCCGGCATATTGGGGTTCCTAGCGTCGCGAGCGGCCTCCATCGCGTCCAGCGCTTCGATCAGAAAATCCATGACCCCGGCGGTATAGGCCCCGGCAGAGACCGCCCCGGCCATCACAAGTGAAAGGTGAAAGCTTGTATCATCCTGCTGGTTCCCCGGCAGACGCGTTTCCTTCAACAACATGAGAGCCCCCTATCTGTTAGATTAGGGGTAGAAGAATATCACAACTTAAAGAAATAATTTAAAATTATTGCTCGCCATTTTCGCGGCGGAATCCGACAGCGACCACATACATTTCAGGAGATTCTTTCCGACTGGATTTCGGCTTCATATGAAAGACTTTGGTAAAGTCCTTCTTGAGGATCTGCAGCAGGTCATTTTCTGTGCCGCCTGAAAATACCTTCGCGATAAAGGTGCCATTCGGGGCCAGGACTTCGGCTGCAAAGTGGTAGGCCGTTTCCACCAGTGCCACGACGCGCAAATGATCGGTTGGGGGATGTCCTGTTGTATTGGACGCCATATCGGACATGACAATATCCGCCTGCCCGCGCAGCACGGCCTTCAATCGATCCGGCGCATCGTCGTCCATAAAATCACCGACCAGCAAGGTCGCACCGGGGATCGGGTCGCATTCCAACAGGTCGATACCAACAATACGGGCCGTCTCCCCACACCGCTCCAGGGCAACCTGTGTCCAGCCGCCGGGCGCACAACCCAGATCGACGATACGGGCATTGGGTTTCAGGAATTGATGCTTGTCGTCAATCTCTGCCAGTTTGAACGCCGCACGACCGCGATAGCCCAGGCGCTGCGCCTCCAGCACATAGGGGTCGTTCAACTGTCGCTGAAGCCACAGGGTCGAAGACAGTTTGCGCCCCCGGGCCGTTTTAACCCGAACCTGCAATCCGCGGGCATCATTGACGTTATGGTTGGTTCTTTTGCCACCACCGCCAGGACCGGTCGATTTTTTTGCCATGCTGTCCCTCAATATCCGCGCATCACCTACGCGAGGGTAAAATGGCTGGGGTGGAAGGATTCGAACCTTCGCATGCTGGAATCAGAATCCAGTGCCTTACCGCTTGGCTACACCCCAACAGGTCCATCCGATAATGTCAGGACGCGCGGGTCATACCGACTTTACCGGCACAGGTCAACGCCAACCCGTTGCAAATCTGTTACAACAATTCCCCCTGGATCAATTAGCTGCTAGTCTTACGCCAGATATCGACGCAGGATGGGCAAATCCAGTCCGAAAAGCACAGCGTAACAGGACATATGCGAAATCAATTCCTATATACCGTGGCAGGCGCCATCATTGCGACATGGTCAGCGATTCTAGGACTGTTCACCCCTATTCCAGCACAGGCGGAAACCATGCAGAAATCAGCCTATGATTTTACCTTTGCATCAATCGAAGGCGGTAACCTGCCGTTGGCGGCCTATAAGGGAAAGGCCATGTTAATCGTTAACACGGCCTCGTTTTGCGGATTTACGGACCAATACAAGGGCTTACAGGCGCTCTGGAATGAATTTCAGGATCAGGGTCTGGTCGTCATCGGCGTGCCCAGCAATGATTTTGGCAGTCAGGAACCCGGCACCGCAAATGAGATCAAATCATTCTGTGAAGGAACTTACGGCATCGACTTCCCCCTTGCCCAGAAGGTCTCGGTAAAGGGAGACCAAGCCCATCCATTTTACGCTTGGGCCGCAGCCGCAATGGGGATTGAAAAGGCACCGCGCTGGAATTTTCACAAATACCTGATCAACAGTCAGGGGGCGCTGGTTGGATCATTTCCCTCCACGGTTCGCCCATCGGATGAGGCCCTTCGATCAGAAGTCAAAGCAGCTTTGCCAAATTCGTGATCACAAATTTTATACTTTGAGGATGCGCATTCCCGGCAGGTCCGTATAGTGCGTCGCATATTCTGAAACCGCACATTCTGTACGGACACTTCACACCGATCCTGATAGGGAGACGCCAGCCATGGCCATCAGTCATTATGAACTTTGTGGCAAAGACCCTGAAATCCTGTTCAGTCCGAATGTCTGGCGCACCAAAATGGCGCTTGCCCACAAAAACTTGGACTTTGAAACCATTCCCTGGCGCTTTACGGAAAAAGACAAGATCGCCTTTTCCGGTCAAGGCAAGGTCCCTGTCATCAAAGACAATGACACAACAGTGATCGATTCCTGGGACATCGCGATCTATCTGGAAAATGCCTATCCGGATCGCCCCAGCTTGTTTGGCGGTGATGCGGGTCTGGCGGGTGTGACCTTTATTCGCCACTGGGTCGATACCGCAATATTCCCCGCCTGCGCGCCCCTGGCCGTATTTGGCGTCTGGAAATTGCTGGATGAAAAGGACCAGGCCTATTTCCGGGAAACCCGGGAAGCCCGGTTCGGCAAGGCGTTAGAGGACATTTGCGGTGACCCGGTCGAACGAATTGATGCCCTGCGCAAGGCCTTTACCCCGTTGCGCAGCATGCTGTCGCAACAATCCTATCTGGGTGGCGATGCGCCGCTATTTTCCGATCACATGGCCTTTGCGCCCCTGCAATGGCTGCGATGCGTGACAACGCATACCCTGTTTGAAGACAGTGACCCGGTTCAGGCATGGCTTGAGCGGATGTTAAAGGCCTATGGCGGCCTTGCAGGCGATGCAAAAACCATAAGATAAACCCCTCTGGCATTCAGAAAATGCCTTTCCAGTGACGCAAAAAGCCGCCTTGAGTCATTCAAAAGGATGAATCTGGCGGCTTTTTGCATCACGGGCTGGCGCACATAGACTAAAAATTCACAAAAGTTTTAAATTTTACAAATTTCCCATCAAATATCGGCAAAAAATACATAGTTAAATAAAATCAATAGCTTGCTAAAAAATTGAATTACAAACACCTTAGAACATCCTGCCATTTCTGTCGCTAAATCGATAATTTCAGACCGTCTTGTCGCTATTCCGATTTTGCATCCCCCTGACTCTATTTCTGCATTTGTATTCCGTCGCGAAAAAGCGCATTTCCCCGTCATCGCAGCGGCCACGAGGGCCCTGCACCCAGACAACTGCTTACTTTAGGGAGTGACCGTTATGACCATCCTTACCGTCGACACCAATCGTCAGGGCATCTCCCTGAAAGACATGATCGCAGACGCCGTATTCGCCGTGATCTCCTTCGCTGAATCAGCAATGGACCGCATTTCGGCAGAAATGAACCGTCGTGCGACCATCCGCCAGATCAACGGCCTGTCCGATGCCATGCTGAATGATATCGGCCTGACCCGCGGCGACGTCGAAAAATTGGTGAAAGCATAACACCATAAACGTCTTTAAGGACTAACGCTTAAGGACGGTGCGGAAAAAAGTAAAAAACCCCATCCAGAGAAATCTGTGATGGGGTTTTTGTTTGCCTGTAGAAAGTATAAATTTTTAAGTACCTTCAATATTTATCTTTTTCTTAATTTTCACAAATCCCATGCCGTATCGGCCATTCGGTTTTTGCACATGTCCCCTCTGTTTTATGCAGTTGCTTAGATTGGTCTTAAGGATCATTTCAGGCATTAACAAACGAACCATACTGGTTCCCCTGTCGCGCCCCGGAGAGCGCGCAGGAACACAAAGTCTAGGAGTGGCCTATCATGACCGTTACCGCTTTTGAATCAGCCCAGCGCGGCGTTACCGTAAAAGACATGCTGGCCCGTGCGGCCTATCAGGTCATTGCATTCGTCGAAAACGTACCCAGTGCCGTTGCGGATTACCGCGAGCGTCGCAAGACCGCAAACCAGTTGCACGCCTTGTCTGATGACATGCTGCGCGATATCGGTTTGACTCGTGGCGAGATCAATCAGTTGACCGCACGCCGCTAAGGCAATCAGGTCACCGCTCAGACGATCCCGTTTGCGTCGACTGGCATATGCCGGGCGCAGGGGAACAGCGGCTGTCGTCTTTGGACATTTTTCGTAATCCAAAGACGAGTGACAAAACCTGAGCCGCAGTTTCATGAGACCCCGCTTCATTAAAACATGATGCGGGGTTTTTCATTTGCCGCGAATCAGCCCTCAAAAATTCTTTAATCCATAGACGCGCGCGACAAAATGACCTAATATTTTCTAATGTTAGGCTTATTCTGTGCTTTTGAATAAGCTGTTAGGTCAGTCATACGGCCGTGGGGGCAATCAGAAGAACACACTCCTAGGGTCGGGGAATAGCGAAGGAGCGCAGGTTTCCCATGAATAGCCGTTTACCACCCGCAGTCGTGCAAGAGCGGGTGACCGTTCAAGTTAAATGGTTCAATCCCACCAAAGGGTTTGGGTTTGTTGTGCCGGAGGATCAGGCTGGCAGCGATGCGTTTCTGCATGCCTCGGTCCTCCCGCCAGAAGATGCCAATGGCATTGCCGAAGGGGCGACGCTGGTCTGTGATCTTGCCCAGGGAGATAAAGGCCTGATGGTCGCAACAGTCTATTCTGTTGATACCTCCACGGCGACGTCGGGACCCTCATCGGGTGGGCCACGCGCCGGTGGGTTTGGCAGTGGCTATGGCAGCCCGGATCGCCCGCCCCGTCGCCCAACGGGCCCTCCTGCGGAAAGTGGTGAGGGAACCGTCAAATTCTTCAATGATTCTAAAGGGTTTGGTTTTGTAACACCCGATAATGGCGGCGCGGATGTTTTTGTTTCCGCCCGCATATTGGGGCGTGCCGGCATTCAATCCCTGGAAAGCGACCAACGTGTCCGTTTTGAGGCACGTCCCGGCGACAAGGGGCCAATGGCCGACAAGATTGAACTGATTTGACCCTGGATCTGGAGTCCGTCCGCCAGCATTGGGATGCCAAGGCGACGGCTTGGGCCAATCATTCCGACACTCTGTCGACAATGGCGGATCGATACAATCTGCCTTTGCTGGAGGCTGCAGGGCTGAAGGCGGGCGACCATGTGTTGGATCTTGCCTCTGGCGTTGGAGAACCTGCTTTCACCGAAGCGCGACTGGCGGGTCCCGATGGGGTGGTGATTGCAACAGATCTGGCCGAAGCCATGCTGACCGCCCTGAAAGCGCGGGATACCGAAAACCTGTTGCGCCTGACCACCGCAGATATGCAGCGCCTGCCATTCTGGAATTCCTGTTTTAATCGTGTGATCTGCCGCTTTGGCATTATGTTCGTGCCAGACCCATTGAAAGCCCTGAGGGATGTCAGGCGGGTCCTGATGCCGGGCGGGCGCGCCGCATTCATGGTTTGGGGACAACGTGAAGACCAAACCATGTTCTCACTGTTATCCAATGCGGTTGAGGCCCTGACCGGAGAACCGCCGGATGACCATCACTTTCAAATCTTCAGATTTGGCGCGCCGGGTGCCCTTGCTGCTCTGTTCAAAACAGCCGGTTTTAGGGACGTGACAGAAACCTCGCACAGTTTCACGCCCCTGGCGCCCCTGGATGTCCCCTTCTGGCATGCGCCGCTGGAAATGACATTCGGGCATGTCGTGGATCGACTGTCCACACAGGAAAGACGGAAATTGGACGACGATATTCTACATCGCCTACAGGCTGTGCGGGAATCAAAAGGCTATCGTCTGTCCGCGAAACTGCACATCATTGCCGGTTGTCAAAGCATGTAATTGCCCAGTTGATCGCGCACGTCATCGGGCAGAGGGATTGGCGTAGGCCCCGTCATATCCATACAAACCGCAACACTGTCATAGGTCGCATAGCATGTATCATTGGCGGCATTGAACATCTGGGTGCGATAACCGAATGATTTCCCGCCGATGCGCGTCACGCATATTTCAAACCGCAGTGGTGTGTTCTGAGGGACAGAGTCCGCGACCACCAGATTTGCTGTTGCGGAATAGGTAGACCGATTGATCTCTCGCCGGGCCTGCTCCCCGACTCCAACGGTGTCTAAAAAGATGTCAGAGGCGCGATCACAATTGCGATAATAGAAAAAAGCCAAGGCAGTCCCGTTTTCGTCATAAAAGCCTGGTTCTTGTGTTACAAAATCCCCAGACACCTTCAAAACCGGCATTATCACCCTCCTCTATCATCGTGCAAAAGACTGACGTATGGCGCCCGTCTGTGCAATAGTCCATCCTGTGCAACAATTAAGAATGTTCTTCCACAAACCGGTTGGACCTGATCCTGAAATGAGCCGCCTGAATACCGCCACAAATCCCGACCTCAATATGGGGGCGTTCCGCCGCCGCTGGATCGCTATCCTGGTTGTCCTGGCGGTTCTCAGCGCGATCCCGCTCTTTTATCTGGCCTATGGGTATTTCACGAATGAGGAATTACAGCGCGCTCAAAACCGTGTTTCCCTGTATCGCAGCACTCTGGTCAACGCGTTAGAGCGATTTCAGCATCTTCCTTTCGTTCTGGCCCGCGATACGCATGTTTTAAAGGCGGCACGGGGTGAGGACCGCGCAGCATTAAGCGTCCGGCTGTCCCGATTTGCGGCGCAAACGGATCTGGATGCGATTTATCTGATGGATCGAACGGGATTGACCGTCAGTGCCTCCAATTATGATGCGCCGGTCACATTCCTGCACCAGAATTATGGATTCCGACCCTATTTCAAGGCCGCTCTTTCTGGTTCTCGCGGGCAATTTTATGGAATTGGTGCAACAACCTCTCTACCCGGTTTCTTCGTGGCGGAGCCTGTGCGGGATGAAATTGGCACCCCTGTGGGCGTGATTGCGATCAAGCTGGGCCTGTCCAACCTGGAAAAGTCCTGGAAGGACGGCGGTGAATTTGTCTTTGCTTCTAATGCAGATGGTGTCGTGGTTCTGTCGTCCGAGGCATCCTGGCGCTATCATACTTTAACTGAGATCGACAGCCATCGGCGCGCGGCAATCCGGGCAAATCGGCAGTTTGGATCAGAACCCCTCTCCCCCCTGGATTGGACCGTAAAGGGCGAGTCCACCGTTATTCTGGATGGCGCACATTACCTGCATGTCACAACCGCGATCCCAAAGCTGGGATGGACACTGCATTTTCTGACCGATGAAAGCCCGATCTGGCAGCGCTCCATGATGGTGGTTATCGTAATTGCGATCATAACGTCGGTGTTATTAACCATTGCACTTTTCCTGCGGTCAGAGCGTATTCGCATCGCGCTGCAGGCCTCTCAGGCCGACAGCCGCCAATTGCGTGCGACGAATGCGAAATTGGCACGGGAAATCGAGGAACGCCGAATGGCGGAGCAACGCCTGGAACGCGCCCGCTCTGAACTGGCCCGCGCCAGCAAACTGGCGGCCTTGGGCCAGCTTTCCGCCTCTGTCACCCATGAATTAGGGCAGCCAATTGCCGCGATGCGCAATTATCTGGCCGCAGCGGAATTTGATGATGACCCCAATGGTCGCAGGGACCGTTTGAACCGGCTGAATGGTCTGGTGACACGCATTGAAAGTATCTTTAACCAATTGAAATTTTTCGCAAAACCTGGTTTTTCCGGAGCCACAGATGAACGCTTGGACGAAATTGACCTGCGTGATGTCTGGACCGGCGCACAGGAGCTTCTGGATGTCGATATCCAGAATGCCGGCGTTGATTTAACCCTGTCACACCCCGGTCATCCCGTGCTGGTGCGGGGCAATCGTCTGCGGTTGGAGCAGGTTCTGATTAATCTGGTGCGCAATGCCATTGCGGCCATGGAAACCACCAACAAACGCACCCTGCATATTGATATTGATGTAAAAGGGGCTCGGGCGGTTCTGTCTGTTGCCGATAGCGGTCAGGGATTGGGCGACTATTCCCTGGAGCAATTGCAGGAACCCTTCCTGACGACCCGCGCATCGGGTGAAGGAATGGGGCTTGGCCTTGCCATATCCACTGAGATCATTAAAGAGCATGATGGGCGTCTGACAGCGCAATCCCAGCCCGACGGGGGTGCGTTATTTGCCATGGACCTGCCCCTGGCGGAACAGAAAGAAGCGGCGTGACACAAAGGCACGGAGAAGGCTATCGCGTCATCGTGGTGGATGACGACAAGGCGATGCGAGAGTCCCTGACCCATTTGTTGAGTGCCGCAAAATGGCAGGTTGAGGCATTAAGCCGCGCCGAGCAAGTCGCCACCCGAATTCCGGCATTCCAACCCGATGCAATCTTAAGCGATGTGCGTATGCCAGGCATGAGTGGCCTGGAACTGTTGAAAGATCTGTCCGCCACCCATGCGCCGCCAGTCATTCTGATTTCCGCCCATGGTGATATCCCCATGGCAGTTTCCGCCATGCAGGATGGAGCTTATAGCTTTCTGGAAAAGCCGTTTGATCCACGTCGCCTGTTGACCGCCCTGCGCCATGCCGCCGAACAGCATCGCCTGACCCTGGACACGCAACGCCTGCGCGCAGGGTTGGCCCGTCTGTCTGGATTGGATCGCGTCCTGTTGGGCAATGCGCCCGCCATTCAGAACCTGCGGGAAGATGTCCTGGACCTCAGCGAAACCGCCGTTCCCGTCATGCTGTTGGGGGAAACCGGAACGGGTAAAGAGCTGGTTGCGCGCGCATTGCATGATTTAAGCGCACGATCCGCAGGGCCTTTCATTCCCGTCAATTGTGCTGCAATCCCGGATGCCTTTTTCGAAACCTCCATGTTTGGAACAACCGCCAACGCCCAGGCTGACGCCGTTCCCGGCATTTTGGACAGCGCCGACACCGGCACGCTGTTTCTGGATGAAATCGGCGCCTGCCCGCTGCCGGTTCAGGCCAAACTGCTGCGCATTCTGGAAACGCGGGAATTCACGCCCCTGGGGTCCGCCGTGGCAAAACGGGCGGATATCCGAATTCTGTCAGCCTCCAATGAAAAGCTGGACGCCGCTGTGGCTGCGGGGAACTTTCGGGAAGACCTGTTGTATCGGTTGAACACCGTCACCCTGACCCTGCCGCCGTTGCGGGAGCGCCGGTCAGATATTCCGATGCTGTTTTCCTATTTCATGGAACAATACGCCGCGTTGTATGAAATCGATCCCCCAGACCTTGGCACCGATGATCTGGCCGCACTGCTGGCCCATGACTGGCCAGGCAATGTGCGAGAACTGCGCCACGCTGCAGAACGCCGAATCCTGGCCGCCAGACGGGGGCGGGGATCGGTGGTTGAAGCCATCCGACCCGATGGCGATTCCGCCGAAGTCCCCGATACCCTGCGCGAGGCTGTTGCCGCCTTTGAACGTCAATTGATCGGTCAGGCCATCAAAACCCATAAGGGCCGCATGGACGCGGTTGCCGAAGCCCTGGGCATCGGTCGCCGAACCCTGAATGAAAAGATCGTCAAGCTGGGCCTGAAGAAAGACGATCTGCTGACCTAGCGCACGCTATGTGGGTGCTTGGCCCTCTAGATGACCCGCTTTTTTGCCGTAATCACCCGCGTATTGATGCCGTTCCAGCCCAATTCCCCCGAAAGGCGCGCATACTCAATCTTGGGACAGCGATTCATCACCACCTTGATACCCGCAGATTCAGCCTTCTCCGCCGCCTCATAATTGATCACCCCCAATTGCATCCAGATCACCTTGGGCCGCGGCTTCAGGCTCAGCGCCTCATCAACGACGCCCGCAACCTGGTCGGATCTGCGAAAGACCTGGACCACATCAATGGGCACGTCCACGCCAGACAAGCTGGCGATCACGGTTTCCCCCAAAAGGGTCTCTCCGGCAGAGTTCGGATTGATCGGAATGACACGGAACCCTTTCTGGATCAGATACTTCATCGCGAAATAGCTGGGCCGATTCCAATTCGTGCTGGCCCCCACCACGGCATAGACCTGACTTTCCCGCAGAATATCGCGGATATAGGCGTCAGAATAATAGTCTGTGGCATGATCGAATTGAAGCGCGGTTGCTGCGGTCATCATTCATGTGTCCATAACGGGGGGCGTTTGTTGATGAAGGCGTCTATGCCTTCCTTGCTGTCGCTGTAACTCATGTTTTCCACCATCACACCACCTGTATAGGTATAGGCCTCTTCCAGCGACATTTCGATCTGGCGGTGAAAGGCTTCTTTGCCGGTTTTGAGGACCTTGTGGGATTTCGATGCGATCACATCCGCCAGGGCCTTGGTTTCCACTGCCAGGGCATCTTCTGGGACGGCGCGGTTGATCAAGCCGATGGAGACGGCCTTTTCGGCGGAAATCAATTCCCCGGTCAGCAACATCTCCATCGCCTGCTTGCGATGCACGGCCCGACTGAGCGCGACCATGGGGGTGGAGCAGAAAAGCCCGATATTGACGCCCGGCGTGCCAAACTTGGCGGTATCTGAGGCAATCGCCAGATCACAGGTGGCAACAACCTGACAGCCAGCCGCCGTCGCGATCCCCTGCACTTTCGCAATCACCGGCTGGCGCAGACGGGTGATCGCCAGCATCATCTGGGAGCATGTCTTGAACGTCTGTTCGCGAAACGCCTGACTTGGATTGGCCTGTAATTCTTTCAGATCGTGCCCCCCGGAAAAGCCACGCCCGGCCCCTTCCAGCACGACAACCGCGATGGCCGGGTCCTGATCAATTTTTGCCAGAGCCTCCAGCACCGCATTCATCAAACCAAGAGACAGCGCATTATAGGCTTTGGGCCGGTTCAACGTCAGCGTCGCGACAGCACCGTCATCCTGGCGCAGAACCAAAGGGTCTTCCGTTGGCATTCTCAGCACTCCCAACCTAAAGGATCATTGCGACAGCATCCCTGATCAGTGCAGCTTGTTCAAGTCGCGTGGCGTTGCTACCAAAAGGGATAAAACACCATTCAGGGATCAAACATATGCCATCGGACAAACTTACCCAGGCTCAATTAGATCACATCCTCAATACGGATGCCCCCTTCTCCGCCCATTATGGCTTTATCGTTGAAGAATTCGACAAGGGCACGGCCACAATCCGGCTGCCCTATGACACGCGCCATATTCGCCCCGGTGGCACGATCAGCGGCCCTGCCATGTTCGCCCTGGCCGATTTCGGGATGTATGTCGCGGTTATGGGCGCAATTGGGCCCGTCGCGCTGGCGGTCACAACCAACATGACCATCGATTTTCTGCGCAAACCGGCAGAGCGTGACCTGATCGCGGATGTCCGCCTGATCAAACTGGGTAAGCGCCTTGCAATCGGCCGGGTGGAGATCCGCGCGGAGGGCGAAGACGATATGTGTGCCCATGTAACCGGCACTTATTCCATCCCGCCGCAATGACTCTGTTCGGTCCAAAATGCGATTTTTTCCGCAAAAACAGTCACTTTTTATGAGGTATCATAATACCGTTAAGTTAATTAATTGAAATATAACGATTATTTTTAATATAGGCCGAAAAACAGGCATTGACGTTCCCCCGGACAGGGGCTATCAACCGCCGTCCCTGACGTGGGTTGGGAAACAGACGAAACGGCCAAGGCAGCGCCCCATGCGCGACCGGCCCTTAAGAATGGCAGGCAGCAATGATGAAAACTTATTCGATGAAGCCGGCGGAGGTCCAAAAGACCTGGTTCGTCATCGACGCACAGGACATGGTCCTGGGCCGTATGGCTTCTGAAATCGCAAAAATTCTGCGCGGCAAGCACAAGGCGGGTTACACCCCCCATGTCGATTGCGGCGACAATGTCATCGTCATCAATGCGGAAAAGGTGAAACTCACCGGCCGCAAACTGGCAGACAAGACCTATTACTGGCACACCGGCTATCCGGGCGGGATCAAAAGCCGCACGGCTGGTCAGCTGCTCGCCGGTCGCTTCCCGGAACGGGTTGTCGAAAAGGCGGTTGAGCGCATGGTGCCCCGGGGTCCTCTGGGCCGCGTGCAAATGAAGAACCTGCGTGTTTATGCCGGGACCGATCACCCGCATGAAGCACAGCAGCCGGTGGCGCTGGATCTTGCAGCCCGTAACCCGAAGAACAAGCGGAGCCAGTAATCATGGCCGATGAACAGCAAACACTGACCGATCTGTCCCAACTGGGCACCGCCACGGGCGTGACCAGCGCGGCTGTTGCACAAGCAACCACCGCCCCGGCAGAACCTCAAAAAGATGAATTCGGCCGCGCCTATGCGACCGGTCGTCGTAAAAACGCCATTGCCCGCGTCTGGATCAAGCCAGGGTCCGGCAAGGTCACCGTCAACGGCAAGGATCAGGTCACCTATTTCGGTCGCCCGGTTCTGCGCATGGTACTCAAGCAGCCTTTCGAAGAAGCCGAACGCGTCGACCAGTTCGACGTGATGTGCACCGTCAATGGTGGCGGCCTCTCCGGTCAGGCAGGCGCCCTGCGTCACGGCATCAGCCGCGCGCTGGTAAATTTCGAGCCCGCCCTGCGCGGCCCTCTGAAAGCCGCAGGCTTCCTGACCCGCGATAGCCGTAAGGTCGAACGTAAGAAATACGGTCGCGCGAAAGCCCGTAAGAGCTTCCAGTTCTCGAAGCGTTAAGCGACGATACTGCACGACAAGAACAAGCGGCCTCTCCTTACGGAGGGGCCGTTTTTCTGTTTGGGCTGATCTTGGCTAGACTCAGTTAGATCAGGCGTAGTTACCATCATCATTATTAGGGAAAGTGCGCGATAAATCCAAAGGCTATACAAAAACAGCAAGCACGATTTTGAATCGGCTTCACGTATGCGTTTGACAACTAATTACCTTAGCTTGGCCATTGCAATTAATTGGTGTAGAAAAAAGGAATAAAAGAAAAACTTTTAATGGATGAGGTAAATGCTTTACAGAAACACAGACCACTGGACAGACAAAAATTTATATTCTGGGCTGCTATTCTTTGCTCAACGTCTTGATGAGCTATCCTTTGAATACACTATCGATAGTTATAAGGCGCCAACAACAAATGTAGCTTTTTTGGCTCGAGAGTGTCTCACTAGATTTGAGGAATGCGAGAAGCTTGAAGTATCATATAACTCTAGTTTTCATATCCTTGATGAACTTGAAAACAGACTATCAGAAAACCTTATTGTAAGGTCTTTATTAAGTCTTAACTTAGAAAATTATTTAAAAATTGATCGAAAAAATATTTCTGAAATAATAAAAAGACTCAGTATTCTAAGGAGAGAGATAGATCCACACGCTTACTTTCTTAAAATAACAGAATTAACTCCACCACTTATAAAAACAAATAGAAAGAAGGATTTAAATTTTCTCGCCCGTGAATTAGTAACAACATTAGTTGGGCTTAAAGTTAACCTTAGCTACATAAACAAGACCGTCCGTGATACATTTTTTTCTAATCGACCTGTAAATGACGAAACTGATTTGGAACATTTTTTTCGTATAGTTTTTCCTCACCGGCATAAATTTAAAGTTGCGCTAAAGGTAAGTGGCTCACTAAAGGATATTCACGAAGATATTTTTAATGGTTTCAAATTCGAGTTACTTGATTCTATAACGGATTTCTTTTCAAAAGACATAAAAAAGCAAGAGTTTAAGAAGATAAAAAAGGAGCAACATTTCGTTGTTCAAAAAGAAGTTTTTGCTACAGATGCAAATGAGGCCATCCAAATATCTAGCAAAAACTTATCTCGTCTTTTTAACCTATACCGCCTGTTTAATCACAAAGCTGTTTACGAACTATGGGACTCAGGTATGGCAGAGCAGGTTTGTTGCTCAAAAGGAATGTCCCTCGTTCCAACTCACGTAAACCGAATGCAACACATACTAGATAATAGACCAAATGCCGCCTCACATAAGTTGTCAGCATTGATTAAAAACAGAAAGCTTCCCACAGGCAAAGATAAAGAAAGCTTTTTTCGAGTTATTGATTTTCATGGGATGAGCTTAGATTCCAATATTGTTGAAAATCAATTGTTAAACTTATGGACCTGCTTTGAGACGATTGTTCCACAAAAAAACCAAGGAACAACGATATCTAATGTTGTAAGAAGCGTACACCCATTTATCGGAATCCAGTATTTTAGACGACTTTTTGTTTGCATATCATTCGATTTATTGCGGTGGAATAGACGGATTCTTACTGATTTTTTAAAGGTTTTTAAATTTCCAAGTGAATTTGACCTCATTGATAAGGTTTTTTATTTTATAACCTCTGAACATACTGATAAAAATATTAAGGATTTATATACAAAACTTGGTGATTTTGAATTACTAAGGTTTAGAATTTTCCAACTGAGAGAAAACTTTAAAAGTCCAAATACAGCAATAGAAACTCTGGACAGACATCAACAGCGATTTGATTGGCAAATGTACCGCATTTACCGTACGCGAAATGCAATCATACATTCTGGGAGTACACCTCACTTTTCTGGACTTCTTGTTGAAAATGCGCATGATTACTTCGATCAAGTTTTTGATCTCACTTCTTCTCTTTCTAGGGGATACAATGCACTTATGAACTTCTCAGAATGTTTTAATTTTGTTGAATTGCGATATGCACAATATCGTCGTGACTTAAAAAAAATGAATGAGTTTTCTATGTCTGACGTAAAAAGTGTTTTGTGGGTACCGAATGACGGGCCAAATAAGAGTCAACTTTTTCGTGACGCTTGAATTTTACTTTTATCCGATATATCTTTTTTTGATACTGAAAAAATAGCTTATTTTATTCTATAAATAATTTTTTTTATTTGTATTTTCTCTTTTTAGATATTTTTTTTCTATTGTATAAATTGAGATGAATTCGTTATCCTTTCAGGCATCAAAGCGCTGAAGGCAGTACGGCACAACGAGAACCTTCTGCATTTCCTAATGGAGGGGCCGTTTTTTTTGTTTGGACTGTATTGGATCAGGCTCTTCCCTTAATCAGAGACTCTGTGAAACCAGCGCGATCTGTCTTAATCTTGTGTAACACTTCCCGCAGGGCCGAGGGGCGGGAATCGTGTTTGCCACTCCACAGCACGATTTCAATTATGATTGGGGCTAGGTCCCTGCCCTTTTGGGTCAGGGTATAGAGATAGCTGCGCCTGTTTTCGGCATCCTGTTCTTTTTCGATAATGCCCTCTGATTCCAGATGCTTCAGGCGGTCCGCCAATATGTTGGTGGATATCCCCTCTTCTATCCTTTGCAATTCCCCATAGGTCTTTTTGCCCTTCAAAAGCATTTCCCGAATGACCAGCAAGGTCCATCGATCCCCGAATGTGTCGAGGCCAAAGGCTATGGGGCAGCCGCTGTCGCGGAGAGATCTTTTTTCGGTCATAGGCTGAGTGTAATTATTCCACTTGCAAAACACAAGTTAATATGAGAATTCTATTTCACTTGCAAAATGCAAGTTATTAAAAATTTGAAAGAGAGGACCAAATGACGACCGACCCTCAGGGCGATATCCATCCACCGACGGCCATCACCCGTCGCAACACATTAACTCTATTGGCAACGGCACTCGCTGGAGGCCTGGCCCATTCAATCATCCCAACCAGCGCAACAGCTGGCGACCAGATCGCAACGCAACTCGCAAAGGATACAAAAATGACCCCCATGGCATTCGTTTATACGGAAGTCCAAGTCTCCGTTCCGTTCGATCAGGCCCCTTGGCATGAGATCAACAAGACAATCCAACAACAACCGGGATTCCTGAACAAAACCTGGCTTTCCGGCGTTAAGACAAACTCGCTAGGCGGCGTCTATGCCTTTGACAGCATTGAAAATGCCACTGAGTTTGTAACCGGCTATTTCCCACGAGAGGCGGCCTCCTTTGGATCGGCCCACAACACCCGTGTTTTCGATGCAGAAATCGTTCGGGACGCCAGTCTGGGCCTAAACTCCCCTCACTTTGGGGGTGTGCCAACGCAAAAGCCTGGTGCCTTTGTCTATACGGAGGTTCAGATCAATGTGCCGTTTGAAAAGGCGCCTTGGCGGGACCGCAATCCCGTCCTGGCACAACAACCCGGACTGATCGCCAAGACATGGTTCAGCGGCGTAAAGACGAATACATTGGGCGGCCTGGATGCCTTTGACACATTGGAAAACGCAACCGCCTTCGCGCTGCAAGACTTTCCAAAGGCAGCCAAAAAGATGAACTCAGCCTTTTACACCCGCATCTTTGACGCCACCGTCACCGAGGCCGCCAGCCGGGAAATGCATTCCCCCTATTGCGTCTGACACTGCGCGCGACGGATAAGACATAACAAAATACGAGAAGCGTCGCCCGTAGGGCGGCGTTTCTTTTTATCGCGTGGTAATATCTATAGGTGATTGACCTATCAGCGAACGACATATCCCTTACTGGTGAAAATAATAATTGGAGCGTTCGCATATGTACATGTCTCAAGTGTTTCCGAAACTTCGTTCCCTTTATCTCTTAGCAATAATCCTAATGCCCATAAGCCCAATCGATGCCCATGATGTTCTGAATGTCGATACAAGCATTCTTTCAGGCGTCTATGAGTTGAAGGAGATAACAGCCGCTGGTATCTATTCCTCTGGCGAAGACGCGGAAGCGCAGGCGTTTCTGGGGCACTTTCTGACCATCCATGGCGATCATGTCGTTCTGCCAACAGCAGAGCTATGCCATATCAATGCCATGGAACGCCAAACCCTAAAGAATGATCGCGAAACCTTTGGTACGGCTGGAGGTTCCTGGTCAAATGTCGGTTTGCAAAAAACATCAGACGATGAGTATGACGTCACAGTACTATCCTTTGATTGCAGCGGCCCCTTTAGCACGATGATCGCACAGCCAGAATCAGGCACTTATCTGCTATCCTATTGGGGGTGTATCTTATTCTTGGACGCGAATAGCGCGCTCCGGTCAGGCCAAAGTTTGACTTAAAACATCAAACACGATGCGGATACGGCGATTGGTGCGCAGTTCCCGATGGGCGACCAACCAGATCGGAACCGCCATTGGGGCCAGCCTGGGAAAGGCCCGCTCGATCCCCTGAACCCGGTCTGCGACTTCTTCGGGCATCACCCCTAATCCCAGACCATTCTGCACCATTGCCCACGCTACCGCTTCGGTCTGGCAGGTGATGCGCAACGCACCCTGATCGGCCAGGGATGGCATATTCAGGCCCATATCCACCAATCGGTCGATCAGGGTATTGCTGCGTTCATATCCGATGAAGGACATCTGTGTCAGATCATCCTGTGGGCCGGGCCGACCGATCTGATCCAGATAGGCCGTCGTCGCATACAGGCGCATAGAAACATTGCGGATGAACTTCGCAATCAGGTCGCCCTGGGTGGGGCGAATATGCCGTATGGCGATATCCGCCTCCCGATGCTTCAAATCCTGCACATCGGTTGACGCGATGATCTCCACCGTGATTCCGGGGGCTGTCTGGCGCAGCTTTTTCAAGGCCGGCGGCAGCAGGTTGGCCGCCAGACCATCGGTGGCCGTGATACAGACATGCCCCTCAACGCTTTGGGCATGGCCTGAGGCGGTCAGGGAAATTTGTGTCGCCGCCTCCCCCATTGCCTGCACATGATCCAGCAGTTCCCGACCCGATGCCGTTAAGGTCAAGCGGCGTCCTGTCCGCTCAAACAGGGCCACGTCAAAATGCTGCTCCAGCGCCGCGACCTGTCGGCCCAATGTAGGCTGGGTCAATCCAAGTGCGCGACTGGCTGCAGAGAATGACCCTTCCTGAGCCGTGACCAGAAAGGCCCTGGCCAGATTCCAGTCGAATGTGATCGATGTCCATTTCATGCATTTATGCATAGCATATAGACACAATACGGCAATTCCCTATTTATTTTGCATGGTCTATACCCCGCCGCAGTAAACACAAACGCGAAGGGATGTGGGACATGATTTGGCTGATATCCGGTATAGGGCTGTGGATCTTTGCGCATCTGTATCAGCGGGTCCTCCCCGCCCACCGCGCCGCCTTGATCGAACGCTGGGGAGTAAAGCGGGTAAAGATCGCCATCGCCCTGGTCATTCTGATCAGCATTATCTTGATGACGATTGGCTATCTGCAATCGGAACTGATTTATCTGTATGCCCTGCCGGTCTGGGTTTGGCATTTGAACAATGCAATGATGTTGATTGCGCTGTTTCTGATGGAAATTGGCCGCGTGCGCGGCATGGTGCGCAGCAAGATACGGCACCCGATGTTGGTCGCTGTCATTCTGTGGTCGATTGCACATCTGCTGGTGAACGGGGATCTTCCCTCTGTCCTTCTATTTGGCGGTCTAGGCCTTTGGGCATTGGGTGAAATGGCATTGATCAACATCACAGAGGGGGCCTGGAAGCGCCCAGAACCCGGAAGGTGGATCAATGACCTGAAGATCTTAGCCGTTGCCAGTGTGATCTATGGCGTGGTTGTCGGCATTCACTATGGTTTGGATCACCCTGTTATCGCCCTTCTGTGGTGATCAGGGTTAGCCCCTTTCATCACGCCGCACGGAGGGTGTCCCCTGGTCGCGGCGCGTATGCGCATTGACGGATCGATACTGTAGGACCGCATGCGCCCTGCCCTGGACACGGGAATACAGCATCCGTGCCGCCATCCTCTGGACAAGTAAGGGTTAGAAGGCTACTTACTCTGGCCCGGCTGATGGCTGGATCGGTTTGTGTTTCTAAGGATAATGACCATGGCAAGTGCCAACGACATTCGCGCCAAGTTTCTGGACTATTTCGGCCAGAATGGACACCGCATCGTAGACAGCTCACCCCTGGTGCCGCTGAATGATCCGACATTGATGTTCACCAATGCCGGTATGGTGCAGTTCAAGAATGTCTTCACCGGTCAGGAACATCGTGACTATGTCCGCGCGACCACCTCGCAAAAATGCGTGCGTGCCGGCGGCAAGCATAACGACCTGGAAAATGTCGGCTATACGGCCCGCCACCACACCTTCTTTGAGATGCTGGGCAATTTCTCCTTCGGGGATTATTTCAAGGATACAGCGATCGAACTGGCCTGGAATCTGGTGACCAAGGAATACGGCCTGCCGAAAGACAAGCTGCTGGTGACGGTCTATTCAGACGACGATCAGGCCTTTGATCTGTGGAAGAAAATTGCTGGCCTGCCGGAAAGCAAAATCATCCGCATCCCGACCTCAGACAATTTCTGGCAGATGGGCGATACCGGCCCTTGTGGCCCCTGTTCCGAGATCTTCTATGACCATGGCGACAAGATTCCAGGCGGCCCTCCCGGCAGCCCGGACGAAGACGGCGACCGGTTCATTGAAATCTGGAATCTGGTCTTCATGCAATATGAGCAGATTGAGCCCGGCAATCGCATTGCGCTTCCCAAACCCTCCATCGATACCGGCATGGGGCTGGAGCGGATTGCTGCGGTGCTGCAAGGCAAGCACAACAATTACGACATCGATACGATGCGCGCCATCATTCTGGCCGTGGCAGAAGCGACAGGCGTTGATCCAGATGGCCCGCAAAGCGCCAGCCACAAGGTGATCGCAGACCATTTGCGCGCCGCCTCTTTCCTGATCGCCGATGGCGTGCTGCCCTCCAATGAAGGGCGCGGTTATGTGTTGCGCCGGATCATGCGCCGCGGTATGCGTCACGCCCATATGCTGGGTGCACAAGAACCGCTGATGCATCGTTTGGTCCCGGTTCTGGTGAAACAGATGGGCGGTCATTTTGAAGAATTACGCCGCGCAGAGGCCTTGATCACAGAAACGCTAAAACTTGAAGAGTCGCGTTTTAAGAACACGTTAGATCGTGGCCTTAAACTTCTTGATGAAGAATTGGCAGATGTACCGGAACAGGGTGAATTGTCCGGTCGTGTGGCCTTCACCCTGTATGACACCTATGGATTCCCGCTGGACCTGACCAAGGACATTCTGCGCGGTCAGGGCCGCAGCGTGGACGAGGCTGAATACACCGCCGCGATGGAAGAACAGAAGGCCAAGGCCCGCAAGGCCTGGTCCGGGTCCGGCGATGCCGCAACAGAAAGCGTCTGGTTCGACCTGCGCGACCAATTGGGGGCCACGGAATTCTTCGGCTATGAAACAGAAAAGGCCGAGGGTGTGGTCACCGCCCTGGTCAAGGATGGCAAGCCCGTCGATACCCTGGAAAAGGGAGATCAGGCGATCCTGATTGCCAACCAGACCCCCTTCTATGGCGAAAGCGGCGGCCAGATGGGCGATCAGGGAATACTGAAAACCGCTGATGGTGCCGTCTTCACCGTGACGGATACCCAGAAGAAGCTGGGCGATATGGTGCTGCATATCGGCACCCTGACCGAAGGCAGCCTGCACCGGGGCGATGCCCTGGAACTGCTGGTCGATGGGGAACGCCGGTCCAAGCTGCGTGCCAACCATTCCGTGACCCATTTGGCCCATGAAGCATTGCGCCAGGTTCTGGGCGATCATGTAACTCAAAAAGGGTCCCAGGTGAATGCCGACGCCATGCGCTTCGATTTTGCTCATCCAAAGGGCTTGAGCCTGGAGGAAATTGATCAGGTAGAGCGTTTGGTCAATGCGCAAATCCGCATGAATGCCCCCGTCACCACCCGCCTGATGACACCTGACGAGGCCATCAAGGCCGGTGCCCTTGCCTTGTTTGGGGAAAAATATGGTGAAGAAGTCCGCGTTGTTTCGATGGGTGCGCCCAAGGGCGATGCGTCCGGCCATGTCTATTCAACGGAACTGTGCGGCGGCACCCATGTGCGACGCACTGGCGATATCGCCTTGTTCAAGATCATCAGCGAAAGTGCTGTTGCCTCAGGCGTGCGACGCATTGAATGCCTGACCGGGCAAGCGGCGCTTGATTATCTGGCAACCCAGGAAAGCCGGGTTAAATCCATCGCGGCGCAGATGAAGGTCAGCCCCGCCGATGTCACCGACCGCGTTGTCAGCCTGATGGAAGAGCGCAAACGGCTGGAGCGGGAAGTGTCCGACCTAACCCGCAAGCTGGCCGCTGGCGGTGGCGGCAGCGGGGCCCCGCAGGAAGCCAAGGAAATCGCAGGCATCAAATTTGCCAGCCGGGTTCTGGACGGGGTATCCCCCAAGGAATTGAAACCCCTCGCCGATCAGCTGAAAACGCAATTGGGATCTGGAATTGTGGCGGTGATCGCGGTGAATGATGGCAAAGCTTCCCTGGTGGTCGGTGTCACCGATGACCTGACGCAGCGCTTTGATGCCGTTTCGCTGGTACGTGCCGGGGCCGAGGCGATGGGCGGCAAAGGCGGCGGTGGACGCCCGGATATGGCACAAGCCGGTGGGCCAGATGGGGCCGCGGCGGCGACCGCTGTTGCTGCGATTGAGGCCGCACTGGGATAGACGCGCTCTCTGCTTTATGGCTTATTCCAACAGGCACAATACGCCATAACAGGCGCCAAATCCGAACCGGAAAATGGCATAGAGCAGGATGTCCAGGATCAGCATCGCCCCCAGAAACAAGACCACGGCCCGCCAGGTGATGCGCATGCGCCCTTTTCCCCGGCGTGATTGCGTTGCGCCAGGAGCAGCATATCCCGCCAGTTTCCTGCGCTTCTGTTCTCCCATACCACACTCCCTTCCGTAGATGGCTAGATGAGCACGATCCAACTGGATTGGGAAAGCCCCGATGAAGAGACATGGCGTCACAGGATCACAGCCTGTGGCCGCAGCACTGCCTTTCAAAGCTGGTCCTGGGGCTCTGCCAGCATGGCGGTTGGCGATACGGCGGGATTGCACCGCGCCTATATCTTAAAAAATGGCCGCCCGGTCGGTCTTCTGCAAGTCTTCGACCAAAAACGGCTGGGCCTGTTCACTTTGGGACAGATATTGCGGGGTCCGTTATTTTTTCACCCTGTCATGCCGGAAGATCGAATCGACGCCCTGCGCGCCGTGCAATCCCACTATTCTTTAAGCCGTCTTAAACGCCTATCGATTTTGCCGGAGCTACCAGATGGACCCGCAACACAGGTCCTACTCAATGACTCTGGCTTTCATCAAGTCTTGCCAGAGTATGATACGGCCTGGTTGGATTTGAAGCAGCCTTTGGACAGTCTGCGCGCACGGTTTCGCCAGAATTTCCGCAACCAATTACGCCGCGCAGAAGATCACGACATACGCTGTGCGATAGAAGAGGACCCCAGGCCCCTTCTCGCCCTCTACGATGCGCATCGGGCCAAGACGGGCTATTCCGGGCCCAGTGGTGCCATGCTGTCCAGCCTTCCCGCGCAGGATGGCCTGTGTCTGCAGGCCTATGCCCCAGACAATCACTTATTAGCCGGGGTATTTTTCGTCCTGCATGGCGTGGCGGCCACCTATCAGGTGGGCTGGACATCACCAGAGGGGCGTGCCTGCCATGCCCATAATCTGCTGCTGTGGCGCGCCCTGCCCGCCTTGACCGATCTGGGCATCCGCCATCTTGATCTTGGGGGTCTTGATTGGAACAAGGCCCCTGGCGTTGCGCATTTTAAGACGGGTCTGGGTGGCGAGAGCTTTTCCCTGCCCGGCACTTTCGTGTAAAGAATCCCAATCCTATTCCGTTGGAGACCTATCATGCCCTTCCCCGACCCGGCGAGCCTGAGCAAGACAGAGCTAGAAACCGGCAGCCGTCTGGCCCCGAAATTTGATGCCAATGGCTTGATTGTGGTGATGACCGTCCATGCCGATACCGGCGAGGCGCTGATGGTCGCCTATATGAATGCCGAGGCGCTGCAACGTACCCTGGCGACGGGAGAGGCGCATTACTGGTCCCGCAGCCGTCAGGAGCTCTGGCACAAGGGCGCAACATCCGGACAGGTGCAAAAACTCGTCGAATTGCGGGTCGATTGCGATCAGGACGCCATCCTATTGCGCGTCATGCCCCAGGGCGATGGCGGATGCTGTCACGTTGGCTATCGCAGTTGCTTCTATCGCAGCGCATCGACAGACGGCACATTAACAACAATTGATACCAAGCTGTGATCGTTATTCCGCAGCAGCAGGCGTCATTTTAGGCGCCACCGGGGTTTCTTCATCCGGCAGACGCGGCAGCAGCAGTGCCACCATCGTGACCAGAACGGCCAGAACGCTATAGGCTAGCAGCAGATCGGTGAACTCACCCGTCGAATGGCGCACTTGTGTGATCAGATACAGGCCCACCGGTCCGGCCCCGAAGGAAACAACGAATTTCGCCCCAAATACCAGGCCTTGATGGTTGGCCGGTGCAAAGCGCGACAGCATCATATTCTCCGCCGGCAAAATCGCCGTGCCCGCCATGGCCAACAGGACTGCCGCCAGCCCAAGCGGGATGCCGGAATATTCCGCCAGAACAAACAACAGGGGTGCCTGAAACAGCCACAGAAGCACATAGACCCGTTTCAGGTTATAGCGATCCGCCAGAACCCCGCCAACCAGCTGCATCGTCGCCCCAATGCCATAGACGACCCCAACTGCCGTCCCGACCAGACCGATCTGACCAGACAGCAGATCAACCATGCGTTCTTCAAACAGCTTGGGCATGATGTTCTGCACGGTATTATATATCAGCCCCAACATGCACATTGGGATCATCATCAGGGCGACGGCTTTCAAATTTCCCGCTGCGCTGGCTTTGCTGATGCGGTTCGCGGCAACTTTCGCCCCTTCTGCAATCCAACCGGTGCGCAGGGCATAAAACATCGCAATGCCTATCGACAGGCAGATCACCCCTGGAATGACAAAGGCACCACGCCAGCCAAAGATTTCAATGATCCAGCCGGTCAGCATCGCGGCCCCGGCGGCGCCCATGCCGCCAAATATACCATTGAAGGCCAACCGCATGCCGGTCTTGCCCTCGCTGGTCTTGATCACCCAGGGAATGCCGACCGGGTGATAGATCGCACCAAACAGGCCCAGGCCGCCCAGAAAGATCATCAGGGCGGTCTGTGTCTCGACAAAACCACACAAGATCGTGGACAGGCCCATGCCCAGAAACATAACAACCAGCATGCCCGGACTGGACCAGCGATCCGCCAGCCGCCCCGCCGGCAGGGCGCAGAACCCGATCAGCATGGCGGCCGGAAACCAAAGCTGCATCAGCGCCTCATAAGGCGTCTGCCAATCCCGCTCTATCGCCAGAACGATGGTAAAATACATCGCGGCAAAATAGTGGAACAGAAAATGCCCAGCGTTGGAGAAACCCGCAGCCAGCTTTGGGGATGGTGTCGACATACCGAAATCCAAAGAATTTCACGAGAGTACAGTCATCGCATCATTCACGAGTTTGCTCAACCATAAGGACCTGCACAAAACCTATGAAATCCCAGACCAGATTGCCCCCACGCACCATTCGCACCCGCCGCCCTGGCTCCCGGATCACGTCCGGGATGACGGTATTTCGAGACAAACGACCCCTCACCCTGAGGAGCGTAGCGTCTCGAAGGGGGAGCCCGCTGGAAGCACCCGCCTTACAGCCCCTCCTTCGAGACGGCGCTATCGCGCCTCCTCAGGATGAGAATGGGACCCCACGCCCCGTCATATTCGCGCAGGCGGGTATCCAGGGCCACAAGCACCAATCGCGCCTGCCGCCCTGGACCCCGGATCAGGTCCGGGGTGACGATGTGTCAACAAACGCGCCCTCACCCTGAGGAGCGCAGCGTCTCGAAGGGTGAGCCCACTGGAAGCACCGGACTTACAGCCCCTCCTTCGAGACAGCGCTACCGCGCCTCCTCAGGATGAGAATGAAACCCCACGCCCCGTCATATTCGCGCAGGCGGGTATCCAGGGCCACACGCACAAATCGAGCCTGCCGCCCTGGACCCCGGATCAGGTCCGGGATGACGGTATTTCGAGACAAACGACCCCTCACCCTGAGGAGCGTAGCGTCTCGAAGGGGGAGCCCTCTGCAAGCACCGGACTTACAGCCCCTCCTTCGAGACGGCGCTACCGCGCCTCCTCAGGATGAGAATGGGACCCCACGCCCCGTCATATTCGCGCAGGCGGGTATCCAGGGCCACAAGCACCAATCGCGCCTGCCGCCCTGGACCCCGGATCAGATCCGGGGTGACGATGTGTCAGATAAATGCACCCTCACCCTGAGGAGCGTAGCGTCTCGAAGGGGGAGCCCTCTGTAAGCACTGCGCTTACAGCGCATCCTTCGAGACGGCGCTACCGCGCCTCCTCAGGATGAGAATGGGACCCCACGCCCCGTCATATTCGCGCAGGCGGGTATCCAGGGCCACAAGCACCAATCGCGCCTGCCGCCCTGGACCCCGGATCA
>NZ_JBLZHU010000005.1:0-308624 GCF_048892425.1 Hwanghaeella sp. 1Z406 | reverse complement strand
AACATCATCAAAGCCAATGACGACAAAGGCTCCATCAAGGGCAAAATCAAACGCGCCGGATGGGATGATGCCTTCCTCACAAAGCTCTTCGCTCATATGCGATAGCCCTGCCTCAAGGGGGAGGGAGTAGATAAAACCGTCCTCCCCCCTCAAGGGGGAGGGAGTAAACAGAGCCGTCCTCCGCCCAGAGGGGAGAGAATGGACGCCCCATCAAGAGGGATAAAACAAAGCTTACTGCCATAGAATTCACTAATACTATCGCTGTGCGGTTTCCCAATCGGGGTTTTGCCAGACTTCGCGGTCTTCGCGCGGCAATGGGGGATGGCCCAAGATCGCATCGCTCATTTTCTCTGCGATCATCAAGGTTGGGCAATTGGTGTTGCCATTCACAACGATTGGCATCAGGGACGCATCTACGACTCTTAAATTTTCCACACCAAGCACACGCCCCTGGGAATCGCAGACTGCCATTATATCCTGGGCAGAGCCCATCTTGCAGGTACCGGACAGATGCCATTGGGTATCCACCGCCTTGGTCAACATCTCATCAAGCTCTGCATCGGTGACATAGGCTGGGCCGGGGAAAATCTCGTCACCTGCCAAGTCCTGAAAGGCCGATTGGTCGATCAATTCACGCACCAGACGAATGCCCTTGCGCAATATGTCACGGTCGCGGGGGTCTTTTAGATAGTTCACCAGGATACCCGCCTGACCATTGGGGTCGGCATTCTTTAAGAATACCCGCCCCCGGCTATGGGCCCGCATCAAACCGATATGGATTTGGAAGGAATGCACTGTCATCGGGTCAACCGACCCTTCCTTCACGGCAATGGGGATGATGGTCAATTGGATATCCGGATAATCGACCCCGGCGCTGGACCGAATGCAGGCGACAGCATCAAATTGATTGGACGCCGCTACACCAGTTCGCGACAGAAACCATTGCAGACCGATCTTTATCTTCCCCAGGCCCCGCGTATGGGGAAGCAGGGAAATCGGCTGACGACACAGATACTTCATTACGAAATCAGGGTGTTCGTTCAGGTTCTCCCCCACACCTGGGCGGTCTGCGACAACATCGATGCCATGATCGCGCAGATGCGCCGCCGGACCGATCCCAGACAGCATCAGCAAATGGGGCGACGCGACGGCACCTGAAGACAGAACAACCTCTTTACCCGCCCGGTACTGCCGCAAGGTTCCAGGTTTTTCCTGAACTTCGATGCCAATGGCGGTCTTGTTCTCAAATAATATTCGCTGCGTGCGCGTGTCAGTCAGGATGGTTAGATTTCTGCGGGACCGGATCGGGTCCAGAAAGGCCCGTACCGCGCTCCAGCGCTGGCCCCCATGCACCGTGCTGTCCAACAGGCCAAACCCTTCCTGAACACGCCCGCAGATATCCCTGGTGCGGGGATAACCCGCCTGTTCTCCCGCATCCAGAAAGGCCTGAAAGATCGGATTTTTTGCAGGTGAGCGGGTGACTTTCAACGGCCCATCCGTACCGCGATAATCATCATCGCCCCCGGCATAGCTTTCCAGCCGCTTGAAATAGGGCAGCACATCGGCATAGCCCCAGCCATCACAGCCCATCTGTCGCCAGGTGTCATAATCTCTGGCATGGCCGCGAATACACACCATACCGTTGATGGAGGATGATCCCCCCAGCACCTTGCCACGGTCATGCTTTAAGACGCGGTTGTTCAGGCCCGGTTCCGGTTCCCCCTGATAGGCCCAATTGTGCTTTGTCCGGCCCAGCGCGATGGTCAGAGCCGACGGCATCTTCAGGGTCCAATCATTGTCATCAGGCCCGGCTTCCACCACCAGCACAGAATTCCTAGGATCGGCACTCAGGCGATTGGCCAGCACACAGCCCGCTGATCCGGCCCCGATGATAATATAATCTGAAATAGTTTCCACCTTTGTCATTCCGCAGCGGCTTTGCGCGGGAAGGACTGACCCCCGGTCAGCGCATCATAGACCAGCTTGTGGAAATGATGCACCAGATGCTCGCTATTGGGGCCGCGCTCTGGGTCAATCAGATAGCGCCCCTGATCAAAGCCAAAGGAATGAACGCCCCGCTGGACCAGCAGATTAAGCCAGATATCTTCCGGTCCCAATTGGGTATTGAACCAATCCATCGCCGCACGGCTCAGCGCGCTTTGGGGGCGGGATTTCGGACAGTAATGCCCAAACCGCAGCAGCGTCTTTTCCGGCCCCAGCGGTATCGAATTGAATGTGCCAATCACATCGGCATAGGGAAAGGCATACAGCGTCGTCATCGGCCACAGCTGGATATTATAGAACCAGTCCGTCTGATATTTCTCCCCCGTAATGGGATGACCAAAGGCTGTCTTCACCTTCTTTGGCGGGCCTTTAAAGTCCCACCAATGTCCATGCGCCTGAAGGTCATATCCCTTGAAATCAATCAACGCTGCCAGTTCCTTATGGACCGGACCGGACAGTTTGAAATGATAGCCCTCAATTGCGTTATCTGTGATGATTTTCCAGTTCGCATCGACGACATAGTCCACCTCTTCCACAAAGGTGATATCGTCCAGATCCGGGAAATACGGGCGCATCGCATCCAGGGCGCCCTTCATTTCCTCAGCAATCGGCGTCGCGTTGCGGTCCATATTGATATACCAGAAGCCACCATAATTCTCGGCTCTCACTTCCTTTAAGCCATAGTCCGCGGCGTTGAACCCTTCCAGCGCATTGGTCCGTGGTGCGATCTTCAAATCGCCGTCAAAGGCATAGGTCCAGGCATGATACGGACAGGTGATTGCCTGTTTGAACCGCCCGCGACGGTCTTCCACCAATTGCGTGCCGCGATGCTGACAGACATTGTGAAAGGCACGCACCTGACCATCATCGCCGCGCACGACAATCACGCTTTGGGTCAGCAGATCAAATTTCACATAGTCCCCTGGTTCCGGGACTTCTGTGTCGTGACAGACGCAATGCCAGGACGGGTAAAAGATCGTCTCCGCCTCTCGCTGGAAGATATCCGCATCGTAATAATAACGCGCGGGCAGGGTCAGATCGGTCTCAGGCCGATTTGTTTCCCAGAGAGTTTTCTTGTCGGCAAACATCAAGTCGCACTCCTGCTGTAGGATAAGTGTCCCCGAAGCTATCTGGATTTAGGGCACAGTACAGACAAAGATCGACAGACAAGTGTCGAATAGTGTTAAGTGATTATATGACGAAACACTGCTGCTTCATCCTGCATGACGGGTTCAGCCTGATCACCTTGGCTGCGATTACAGATGCCTTCTTTGTGGCAAATTGGCAGGCGGGAAAATCGCTTTATGCCTGGGATACAGTCTCTGCCAATGGGGGTAAGGTTCTGGCCTTTGGCAACCATGCGATCAACACCGATCCGCTGGAAACAGTATCCGCACGCAAGATGGATATCGTTTTCGCCGTGGCCAGCTTTGACCCCCACGGGCTTGCAAATGCGCCGGGCGTAGGGGGCTTTTTAAGAGCAGCCCATCGGTTTGGCGCGCGTGTGGTAGGGTTGGAAACGGGCGGCGTGGCAATGGCGCGGGCCGGCCTGCTGACCGGACGAGAAGCCGCGATCCATTGGGCCAATCGCGATGGATTTGAAGAAGACTTCCCCGATATCCGCCTCAGCGAAGCGTCCGTCAATCGAGCAGGCCGATGCCTGACCTGTGCCGGGGGCGCCAGCGCCATTGACCTGGCCCTGCAGTTGATTGAGGAAGATGCGGGCGCAGCCCTGGCCCGAACGGTCCAGATCCATCTGTTGTATCAGCAAGGACATCCCGAAACAGCGGACAGTCTGAAGCCGGGAGAAAGCGCCCTGGTCACCCAGGCAATCGCCCTCATGACCCGCCATATCAATGACCCCATTGCCCTTCCCGATCTGGCAGAACTGCTTGGAACCAGCCAACGAACGCTGGAGCGTCATTTTCAGAAAGGGACCGGACACAGCCCCCAGGCCCATTACCTGGCCCTGCGCCTAACCCGTGCGCAGAACCTGTTGCAGCAAACCACATTAAGCATCGGCGAAATCGCGGTCGAAACCGGATTCGACAGCCTCCCCGCTTTCTCCCGCGCCTATCGCAGGCAATTCCAGGTCTCTCCCAGCCAGGACCGAAAACAGACCACCACCGCCAGCGTCCCGCGGCTGTATGTGTGAGGGCAGGCAATGATTGGACGAAGAGCTTTGAGCATAATCCTTTAAACAGATTTCAATCGTAAAATTATAATTAAGGTAGTATGATATCAATCATACAATTAATAGATAGGATAGTCAGAATGAAACTTACCCTTTTATCTTTAGTCGTCTCAGGACTGGTTTTTTTTGCCACACAGTCCATAACGCATGCGACGGCCCTGCCCACGGTCACACAGAATGAGAGTATCGCCCATGGCGGCGGATGCCGGAAAAGCTCGCCTCCCGGTCAGTGCTGCCATATGGATAATAAGGCTGGGTCTGTTCACTGTCATTAAACCGAGAAGCAGACCTCCCCAGACACTATGACACCCCTACATATTCGGGTAAGTCGGCCCCTCGCCGCCCTGCGGGACGACCCAGTTGATGTTTTGGGTGGGGTCCTTGATATCGCAGGTTTTGCAGTGGACGCAGTTCTGATGGTTGATCTGCAGGCGCGGATTGCCACCGTCTGATTCCCGTACAATCTCGTAGACACCGGCCGGGCAATATCGCTGCGCGGGTTCGTCATAGAGCGCCAGATTGATATCGACCGGGACCGAAGCATCCTTCAACTGCAGGTGAACCGGCTGGTCTTCCTCATGATTCGTGCCGGAAAAGGCAACATTGGTCAGGCGATCAAAGCTGATCACGCCATCGGGTTTCGGATAATCGATTTTCCGACAGTCCTTTGCCGCTTTCAGTGATTTATGGTCCGGCCCGTGATGGTGCAGGGTCCAGGGGGCCTTGCCCCGGAACAGGAAGGTATCCAGACCGGAATAGACAAGTGCTGCCCAGAAGCCCCATTTGAAGGACGGGCGGATGTTGCGCACGGCATACAACTCGTCCCAGACCCAACTTTTCTTCAACGCCTCTTCATAGGCGGTAATTTCGCGCGGCGCTTCGCCGTCGCCGGTCAGCGCGGCAAAGATCGCTTCCGCAGCAGTCATGCCAGATTTCATCGCGGTATGGGTGCCCTTGATCTTGGGCACGTTCAGGAACCCGGCCTCGCAACCGACCATGACACCGCCAGGGAAGGTCAGTTTCGGGATCGACTGATACCCGCCCTCGTTCAGGGCACGGGCGCCATAGGAAATGCGCTTGCCACCCTCCAGGATTTTCTTGATTTCCGGGTGATGCTTAAAGCGCTGGAATTCCATATAGGGGAACAGATTTGGATTCTCATAATCCAGGCCAACCACATAGCCGATTGCAACCTGATTGCCATTCAGATGATACAGGAACGACCCGCCATAAGTCTTGGAATCCATCGGCCAGCCGGTGGTATGGATGATCTTCCCTGGCTCTGACTTCGCCGGATCAATCTCCCACAATTCCTTCATGCCCAGGCCATAGGTCTGTGGTTCTGCATCCTTGCGCAGGTCGAACTTTTCCATCAGCACTTTACCCAGGCTGCCACGACAGCCTTCGGAAAAGACGGTCTGCTTGGCCCATAATTCCATACCGGGCTGGAACATCGGCCCTTCGCTGCCATCTTTCAGGCGGCCCATATCGCCGGTCGCGACGCCTTTCACACTGCCATCTTCGTGGTACAGGATTTCAGCAGCGGCAAAACCTGGATAAATCTCAACCCCCATCGCCTCAGCCTGTTCCGCCAGCCAGCGGCAGAAGTTCCCCAGCGAGATGATATAGTTGCCGTGATTGTTCATCTGCGGCGGCGTTGGCATCTTGAATGCCTTAGTCTCGGTCAAAAACAGGAAATGATCGTCCTTCGCCGGCGTATCCAACGGCGCACCCTTATCCTGCCAATCGGGGATCAACTCGTTCAAGGCGCGTGGTTCCAGAACCGCACCAGACAGGATATGCGCGCCAACCTCTGCGCCCTTTTCGATGACGCAAACGGCGATTTCCTTACCGGTTTCCTGTTCCAACTGTTTCAAGCGGATGGCGGTGGACAGACCGGAGGGGCCAGCCCCCACAATCACCACATCATATTCCATGCTTTCACGAACCACAGCGTCGGACATATTGATCGATCCTTATCTTCTTCATCAGGCGACTTGGCGGAATGGGTTTCGGCGGGCACAATAGCCCAGAAGCCCGAAATAGCAATCATGGTTGGCGACGGTAACGTGTTGGATGGCGACGTAAAAGCCCTGATATCAGCGCTGGAATGGCAAACAGCCATGGGCGCGGATGAGGCATTGGCAGATCAGCCCTGTGATCGTTATGCCGAGGCAGAGGCACGCCTGGCCGCCAGACGGGCCGCGGCTGAAAGCGCGCTTTCGCAGGCAAAGGCATCCACCGCACCACCAGCGACAAACCGCGCCAAACCAAGCGCCGACGCCCCATTGGGCGCAGCTGAAGCGGTGGAACAGGCCAAGACGGCTGCACACGCCTGCACGACCCTGGAAGAGCTGTCCGCTGCGTTGGAGCGTTTTGAAGGCTGCGAATTGCGATTTCATGCGAAGAACATGGTTTTTGGCACAGGATCGGTGGGCGCGCCCTTAATGCTGATTGGCGATGCGCCCGATACGGAAGAAGATCGAGCCGGAGCCCCCTTTGTGGCGCAAACCGGGACGCTGCTGGATAAGATGCTGCAAGCGATTGGCTTGTCGCGGGGGGATGTTTATCTCTCAAGCCCCGTCTTTTGGCGACCGGCGGGTAATCGATCCCCCACGGATGGGGAAATGGCTATCTGTCGACCGTTTCTGGAAAAACAGATCTCATTGGTCGGCCCGAAGCTGTTGCTTCTGGCAGGCGGTCAGGCGGTCAATAGTCTGATCACGTCGGTTGGTCCGAAACAGGGAATCACCCGCAGCAGGGGTACCTGGTTCGATATTCAGGTCGGGGAAACCTCCCTCCCCGCACTTGCGACCTTTCACCCGGCCTATCTGCTGAAAACACCATCTGCGAAGCGTCAGGCCTGGCAGGACCTGCTTGCCCTTCAGCGCCGCATGGCGGAAATGGGCCTTGCCTGAAACGAAGAAGGGCGCTGAAGATTTCTCCTCAGCGCCCCTTTCCAAGTCACAGTGCAATAGACTTACTTACGTGGTTCCGCCAGCAAGCCGCGGAAAATGGCATAGCACATCACCAACAACACCACGGTGAACGGCAGACCCGTTGAAATCACCATGGATTGCAGGGAAGACAAGCCCCCCACGGACAACAGCAGGACGATGGCAACCGCGCCTTCAAAGACGCACCAGAAAACACGCTGGGGCACCGGGGCATCCACTTTACCGCCCGCCGTGATCGTATCGATCACCAGCGATCCGCTATCAGACGATGTCACGAAGAACACGATCACCAGAACAATCCCGATCACCGACGTGATGGTCGACAGGGGCAAGGCATCCAGCATCTTGAACAGTTTCAGTTCAAGGGGTGCATTCTGGGCCAATGTATAGCCGTCCTGAATGACCTGCTGGATGGCAACGCCACCGAATACAGTCATCCACAACACGCAGACCAGAGACGGGATCAACAGCACACAGACCAGAAATTCACGGACCGTGCGCCCCCGGCTGACGCGCGCAATGAACATGCCCACGAAAGGCGACCAGGAAATCCACCAGGCCCAATAGAAGGATGTCCAGCCCTGGCTGAAATTCACATCCTCCCGACCGAATGGATTGGCCAGGGCAGGAAGATATTCCAGATAGCTGCCCAGATTGGAGACAAAGCCCGTCAGAATTGCGACCGTGGGGCCGACAAACAACACGAACAACAACAGCAAGGCCGCAAGTCCCATGTTGATTTCTGACAGGACCTTCACGCCGCCTTCAAGCCCGCGCAGAACCGAAATCAACGCAATGGCGGTAATGCCCGAAATCAACAACACTTCAGTCGTATCACTGACCGGCACGCCAAACAGTTCATTCAGACCGGCATTGGCCTGCGTTGCCCCAAACCCAAGGGATGTGGCCAGACCAAACAGTGTTGCAAACACAGCCAGGATATCGATGACATGACCGGTCCAACCCCAGACGCGATCCCCAAAGATCGGATAGAAGGCAGAGCGGATCGTCAGCGGCAGCCCTTTGTTATAGCTGAACAAGGCCAGCGCCAAGGCCACCACGGCATAGATTGCCCAGGGATGCAGCCCCCAATGGTAAATCGTCGCCGCCATACCCAAACGCAATGATTCCGCCTCATTACCTGCGGCTGCGCCCAATGGGGCCCAATCAGTACGGACCCCGTTTTCTACGCTGGTGCCGCCCATTGAACTGGCAAAGTGGCTCATCGGTTCAGACACGCCATAGAACATCAGCCCGATGCCCATGCCCGCAGCGAACAACATCGCAAACCAGCCGATATAGCTGAAATCCGGTGTTGCTTCCTTGCCGCCAAGCCGCACTTTTCCAAGGGGGCTGACAATCAGCGCCAGACAGAAGACAACAAAGATATCGCCCGCCAGCAGGAAGAACCAGTCAAAGCCCTTCGTTACGCTGGAAAACAAGAAGCTGAAAAGCGCGCCTGACTGTTCTGGCAAAGCCAGCGCGTAAAATACGAAAGCGATAATCGACAATCCGGAAATCATGAAAACCGGATTATGAATGTCGAACCCAAACCGCCATAGCTCTCCTTCGATATTGTGTTGGCCGATTTCGTAATCCGTGTCGATCCGTTCGACCGCTCCTTCAGGTTCAGGTATTCCCTGATTACCCTCTTGGTCAGACATAATGTCCCCCTCTTTTTGGTGAGTGTTTTTCATAAGTCAGCGGCCGTGACGCACCCCGCGTACTCCGTCCACTTGTCTGTCAAAATCCATTCCAGAAATGGATACGCAATAGTGTTAGCTTTTTTCTGGGGAATGCGCCCGACGCAGGATCTGATGGCCTAAACGCCGACCTGAATCACGCATACCCGATGAATGCCACAGCATTGGCGAATCCCCTCCTTCTAACCGCGGTGGGCTTTTTATTTTGGTACAGCACCACACATTATTTTTCATTTTGCGAATTTCATTTGATACGATTCGCTTAGTAATTGAGAAGCATATCCATATCATAAATTGTCAAAAGGTCAAAAAGCGCACATTTTCTTTATAATACGCGCCATTTATGCCATACAGAAAGCACATATCTTAATACATTTATGATGTATTTCAGGCTTTGATTTCTAATATATTGCAGGAAAATCCTTATTGTTTATTTAATCTGAGAAACACATCTAATTAACATTATGTGTTGCATTATAATAACATGAAAAGGCGCAGAAAACTGGTTATCAATGGTGATCGGCCTATCGCTGACCCGAGTATATGGTCAAGCGTACCGACCGACCCCCATTGTAGTTGAAACCTTCAATTTGGGCGACGGCATGCGGGGCAACACCCGATGCCTCGACCCGTTGCTGAAAATCTGGCGCAGACGCTTCCGGGATGGCCACAATGGCGCAGGTTGGGTCAGCCAGGTAGGATGCCGCCGCCCCTTCTATCGACGTGAAATAAGTTGCTGTTCCTGCCAGGAAGACAAGGCTGGGCTCAGAATATCCAACAATAGAAAAGGGTGCATCCGGACAGGTTTGCCGCCGCTGCGACACCACGTCCGCAACAGATTTCGAAATCCAGAAATCCTGTGCGGCAGGAAGGACTCCCTGAAAAATCGATCCAATCAGGCATACACCCGCCAGAAAGATTGGCAGGATACCCCGTTCCAAGCGCGCGCCATCGTGCAATGGACCCCACAGAAATCCCAACATCGCTATTCCCGCCAGAAGCGCCGGAATAAGCCAGAATGATAAGGGGTTACCATACAGCACCAGGACCGCGCCGACGGCCACCATCAACACCACCGTTATCAGCGCCGTCATACCAAGCCCGAACACTTTCAAAATTTGAAACAGTCGATCCCGCGGCATTTCCTGTACCAGCGCCGCCGCGCATAACATCGCCAGCGCAGGGTACAGCGGTAATACATAATGCGGCAGTTTGGTTGCGATCAGTTCAAAGATGATCCAGTTGGGGGCCAGCCATGCCAACACAAACCGGGCGCCTAAAGATGAAAAATTACGCGCGCCCCATAACAGGCCCAGCCCGGCAAACAGTCCAAATGGCCAGAATGCCAACCACAAGCTCAACAGATAATATCCGGGCGGCGCGCCATGAGATTCCTGCCCCGATAGAATTTTGCCCGCCAGATCCTGACCAACCGCCTCCTGAAAGAACGCCCCCCCGGTCGCAATCCCGATGGCAATGAACCAAGGGGCGACGATCAGGCAGGTCAGCCCCACTCCCGATAAAGGTTTCAGGGCGGTGAACCAATCCACCCGACGGTCCACGGCGATCAGACCAACAATCGTGACCCCTGTTATCAAAAGGATGATCGGCCCCTTGATCAAAATCCCAATGCCCAGCACAAACCAAAAGCAATAGGCAGTCTTGCGCCCGATCAGCGCCTCCCGGGATCGCGCCGTATAGGCCATTGCCAGACACAATTGCGCCGCCAGGATGCAGGCTAACAGGACGGCATCGGTCTTGGCCTGTCGCGCCTCAAACCCCAACAACACGCTGCCCATCAGGAACAGGGCTGCCAGAAACGCAACGCGTCTGCCAAACAGGACCCGACCCAATCCCCATGTCAGCAGCACCGACACAATTGCCCCGACCAAGGAAGGCACCCGGTAGGCCCATATCTTCGGCGCATCAGGGGTATCAAATAGAAGTGCCGATGCCGCTTGCAGCCAGTAAATGCCAATCGGTTTCTTATGACGGGGTGTCTCTTGAAAGCGAATGTCCAGAAAATCGCCGCTTTCCACCATCTGTCGGGACGCCTGGGCAAAGCGGGACTCATCGCGATCCATGGCCGGAAGACTGAAAAACCCCGGCAAAAAGACCAACAGGCTCAACAGCGCAAGCACTGGAAGAGCGACGGGACCCGGAAGGGCAAAACGGGCGAAAGCGCTGCGTATCATATCAAAAAATCAATCCGATCAACCGACATATTTTTGGTCACCCTAGCCCGTGCTTGTGACCGATCTGTGATGGTCTTTGTGATTTTCCTTAAAAAACAGTCTCCATCCCCGCCCCTGCCATAAATATGCCGCACGGCCTTCATGCAGATGACACCCATCATTCACATCAAAACTGTAGAAAGAAAAGGATGCCCGCTGGCGACTCACTGTCCCTGTGATTGGAACAATCAAATGCCGTCGAAGGATGTCACGCTCGCAACCAATTCCCGTCAGTCTTTTGCCGTCGCGGGGGGAACCGTAATTGCGGCAACAGGGCTTTTGGCCCTGGCAATGCTGATTTGGATCATCGCCTTCCTGACCGGGTTCCTGTTCCTGGGCCTAACGATTCTGGCGGTAATCACAATTGCCGCGGTGCTGTTGCAACAACGATTTCACGCCACAATCGACCCAGACCATCAGGCAACCTGGATTGCAGGCCTGCAGGCGGCGACGACATCCCTTCCTCTGTTCATCATATTGCTGGATGCGCCGCTTGCCCGGGCTTTGGCCCAGATCAACCCCTCGGAAAGACTGATGTTTCATCAGTTGGGGGATTTTGGGGATTCCGCCTATTATCTCTATCCCCTTGGCATAGTGGGATTAGTCCTGACCGGGCTTGGCCTGTGGGATAAAACACGATCCATGCGGCCGCTGTGCAAACAAGTCGGGGTCTATATCGGCTTTGCCTTCAGCGCCATCGCGCTCAGCGGCATTGCGGCAATACTGTTTAAAATGCTGATCGGACGTGCCAGACCAAGGGTCTTGATGGCTGAAGACTGGTATGGCATCGACCCTATCGGTTTCACGTCCTCTTACCAATCCTTCCCGTCTGGCCACGCCACAACCGCCTTCACGGTTGCCTTTGTCATCGCCTTTCTGTGGCCGCGCCTGATCTATCCAGCCATGGTTATCGCCGCCAGTGTCGCCCTGTGCCGGGTCGTGGTGAATGCCCATTTCCTCAGCGACGTGATCGCAGGCGGCATTCTGGCAGCGGTTGTAACATCCCTGCTGCGGGCTGAATTCGCCAGGCGGGGGTGGCTGTTCAAATCAAATGCAATCACACCCCGCCGCCCGACCCAGATCGGCAATCGGACATTAGAGATTTTCCCAAAGTCGTGATATCGAGTCTCGTCACGGCAACGTGAGATGATGTGTATCGCAAAACGGGGCGCTCTATCGCCACCTTGTTTCACATCAACTCGAACGCCTTTGCGGGGAACAGACTATGACGGGCACGATCAAGACCGATATCTGCATCATCGGCGCAGGCTCTGGCGGGTTAAGCGTCGCGGCCGGTGCCGCCCAGATGGGTGCCCGCGTGGTTCTGATCGAAAAGGGACTGATGGGCGGCGATTGCCTGAATTTTGGCTGTGTTCCATCCAAGGCATTGCTGGCCGCCGGTCATGCCGCCCATGTCCAGCGCCATTCTGACATTTTTGGGATCGAGCCCGTCCCCCCCAAGGTCGACTGGAAAAAAGTCCGCGCGCATGTCAACGGCGTGATCGCCGCAATCGAACCCAATGATTCCGTTGAGCGCTTCGAAAGCCTAGGCGTCACCGTGATCCAGCAACATGGCCGCTTCACCAGTCCGGCGGAAGTTCAGGCAGGCGATACAAAAATCCAGGCGAAATACTTTGTCATCGCCACCGGCTCCACCCCCTTTGTTCCCCCAATCGACGGGCTGGACAAGACGCCTTATTGGACCAATGAAACCGTCTTCGACAATGACCAGCCCATTGACCACCTGCTGGTCATCGGCGGCGGGCCCATCGGGATGGAGATGGCCCAGGCCCATCGCCGCCTGGGCTGTAAGGTCACCGTCATCGAAATGGCAAAGGCCCTGGCCAAGGATGATCCCGAAGCCACCGCCCTGGTTTTGGACCGCCTGCGCGCCGAAGGCCTGGACATCCGCGAGGAAACCGCCCTGAAAAGCGTCGCGCCCACCGATACAGGCATTTCCGCCACGGTGGAAAAAGACGGCAAGCAGGAGGTTATTACCGGCAGTCATCTGCTGGTCGCCGTAGGACGCCGCGCCAATATCGCCGGTCTGGACCTGGACAAGGCAGGCGTTAAGACAGAGCGCGGTGCGGTCACCGTCGATGACCATCTGAAAACCAGCAACCGCCGCATCTTTGCGATTGGCGACGTGACGGGCGGCCTGCAATTTACCCATATGGCGGGCTATGACGCGGGCATCGTCATCCGCCAGATGCTGTTTAAGATGTTCTGGACCAAGGTTGACCATCGGGCCGTCCCCTGGGTCACCTATACCGACCCCGAACTCGCCCAGATCGGCCTGACCGAAGCGCAGGCGGAGAAGGAATTGGGGGCCGGAAACTATCAGGTCCTGCGCTGGCATTTCGACGAAAACGACCGCGCACAGGCCGAACGCCGCACCGACGGGCTGATGAAAGCAATCGTTGACAAAAAAGGCCGCGCCCTGGGCTGCACAATCGTCGGCGCCCATGCAGGCGACCTGCTCCTCCCCTGGATCATGGCCGTGCAAAACCGCCAGAAAATGAGCACCCTCGCCAGCTTGATCGCCCCCTATCCCACCCTATCCGAAGTCACCAAACGCACAGCCGGCAGCTATTTCACACCCAGCCTGTTTTCGGAGCGCACGCGGAAAGTGGTACGGTTTTTGATGAAATTAATATAACACGCGAAATGTTACTTTTTATATCATATTAGCGCTATAAAACGCGATATTTTGCGTGTTATATTTTTTAGTATTGTATAACCTTATTATACGCTATAATTCGCGTGTTATCTCTTAATACGTCTATAAAGCGCGAAAAATGACGCAAAAAATTGACTTTAAAATCGCCTCAAGTGCAGAGATTGAAACCTATCTCTGCGCCCGACTGGAAGCGGTTCGGCTCAGCCAGAATATGAACCAATCCGAACTGGCGAAACGGGCCAGTATTTCCTTGCGCACCCTAACCCGCCTTGCAACAGGCGAAGGCGGGGTTTCCTTCGATACCATCATTCGCGTGATGTTAGCCCTGAATCTTCACCATCATTTAGAGAACTTCATTCCTGATCCGACAGTGCGCCCAATCGAAAGAGTCCAATTCAAGGGGAAACAGCGCCAGCGGGCGCGCCGAAAGCCAACCGAGGCTGAGCCCTGGACCTGGGCTGATGACGGGTCGACAAAATGACCGACGCACGGGTTTTACTATGGGGATCAGAGATCGGCGCTGTCTCCTGGTTGGAGGATCGTCAGATCGGCGTTTTCCAATATACAGGAGCTTTTGCCAAAAGTGGGATTGAGGTCGCGCCCCTGACCATGCCCTTGCGCGACGCCCCCTATGAGTTCCCCAACCTGAACCAACAAACCTTCAAAGGCCTGCCTGGATTGCTGGCGGACAGCTTGCCGGATAAATTCGGGAACGCCCTGATCGATGCCTGGCTGGCGCGCGAGAACCGAACTGCCGCCAGTTTCAATCCCGTTGATCGCTTGTGCTACACCGGGTCCAGAGGCATGGGCGCGTTAGAGTTTCAGCCAAGCCGAGGCTCCGTCGCGAACACCAGCAGAACAGTCCAAATCGAAGCACTGGTTGAGTTGGCCAATCAGGCCCTAGACACGCGCCGAACCCTGAACGGCCGATTCGACGGCATTGATGACCAATCCGCGATTGAAGACATCCTGCGTGTCGGCACGTCCGCAGGCGGAGCCCGGGCGAAAGCAATACTTGCCTGGAATGAAAAGACTGGTGAATTCCGATCGGGTCAGATCCCCAACGATCCGGAATTCGGTTACTGGATTATGAAATTCGACGGTATCGACGGCAATCGTGATAAGGAAATCGCGGATCCGCAAGGTTTTGGGCGTATTGAATATGCCTATTTCCTGATGGCCCGGCAGGCAGGAATCAAAATGACGCCATGCCGCCTGCATGAGGAAGGTGGGCGGGCGCATTTCATGACCAAACGATTTGACCGAACCACATCAGGTGAAAAAATTCACATGCAGAGCCTATGCGCCCTGCAACATTTCGATTTCAATATGGCCGGTGCCTACTCTTACGAACAAGCAATCCAAACTCTAAAATTACTCAGTATTCCGATGCCCAGCATTGAAGAGCAATATCGCCGCGCCCTCTTTAACGTCATCACCCGAAACCAAGACGATCACGTCAAGAACATCGCCTTCCTGATGGATCGCGCGGGGACATGGCGCCTAGCGCCCGCCTTTGACATCGCTTATTCCTATAACCCGGATGGCGCGTGGACCAGCCAACATCAGATGAGCCTGAATGGGAAACGCGATGATTTCACACCGGAAGACTTTCTGGCATTCGCAAAAATGGCCGGAATAAAAATAACAAAAATAAAAAGAATCCTGGCAGAAATTGCCGCTGCGGTCAGCGCATGGCCCCAACATGCAAAAATTGCGGGCGTGCCTTCAGGGGATGCATCCAGGCTGCAAAATACTTTCAGAACTCAATTGATCAGCTTGGAATAATTTTACTGCTATTTTTGCTGACAGCGCGACCGCGCCCAGGCCGAACGTCGCACCGACGGGCTGGTCAAAGCAATCGTCGACACGAAGGGCCGGGCGCTGGGCTGCACCCTCGTCGGACCCCATGCCGGGGACCTGTTGCTCCCCTGGATCATGGCCGTACAAAACCGCCAGAAAATGAGCACCCTCGCCAGCCTGATCGCCCCCTACCCCACCCTATCCGAAGTCACCAAACGCACCGCCGGCAGCTATTTCACACCCAACCTGTTTTCGGATCGGTCGCGGAAGGTGGTGCGGTTTTTGATGCGGTGAAAAACGCCTGGATGAGATAGTTTTCACCCCTATTAAAAATTAATCTTTAGAACTTCTTTTCGAATA
This sequence comes from Hwanghaeella sp. 1Z406, assembly GCF_048892425.1. Classification (NCBI taxonomy): domain Bacteria; kingdom Pseudomonadati; phylum Pseudomonadota; class Alphaproteobacteria; order Rhodospirillales; family Aestuariispiraceae; genus Hwanghaeella; species Hwanghaeella sp. 1Z406. The sequence goes on along the minus strand of NZ_JBLZHU010000005.1, from coordinate 292,689 downwards.
ATCTCGGGATGAAAATCGTATTGAGAAATGTGAATATAGTCCGTTGTGGATACAAAAAATCCCTGAAAAATCTGGATCAGAATCTCCTCGAAACACATATCTTTCAAATGAACCCTTTCTAGTACCCACAGCGCCAGCCTTATACAAAAAGTACAATATATCAGCTGATTTGTATCTTCTACTTAAACGCTCAGTAGATGTATCAATTAAAGCTCTTTGGAAAAGAATCTCAGAAAACTCCTCCTGTGTGAATTCTTTTTGTATTCCTGTTAGCACCTTATCAACACCCTCTAAAGAGAAGGGATCAATGGAAATTGTTAGATGCTCACTAATCTCACTCCAGCTTAGATTCGAATAGCGCTTTCGTGCTCTTGAAATTAATCCCTCAGATATTTCTCTGGAATTACCAGAAATATCCCTACAAGTTGAAAGTAATCTAACAATATCACGCGGTCTATGCCAAGACATATCTAATATAAATTTTGGATTTAATTGATAATATTTAGATTTTCTAAAATATCTTGGCCAAATATATGTCTCAATATTTCCAATTTCTGCAGTCAATACACCGCAATTTTTTTCAGAATAAGAAATTTTTTTGCAGATCATTTTAACAAGTGGATGATGGATATCTATTTTTCCATGATCGCCCCAGTTCATACAAAGACCAAATTGCTCCAATGACTTTTGTATTTCTTTACCGAGATACTTAACTTTTTCTAATACTTCTGATCGAATTGCGGCCAAAAAATATACGCTTCTAGATTGAATTGAATGCACCCTATTCAATCGTTTTATTGCAACAATAAGATCTCTAATAAGTATACAATCTATCTCAAAAAGAACTCCAGCACCTGTACGCGGATCAATTTCATCAAAGCAAAGATAAAATTTACTTTCTGATACAGGTGTCAACTTAGAAAATAATTCCTCAAGATTTTTTGAATATTTATGGAAACTTATTAAGTTATTTTCATGATCATCAAATTCAAACTTTAAATCTATTTTAGGATTGTAACTAAGGCGCACCGACCCATCTTTTATTTTAGGTAAAAACCTAAATATATTACTAGATTCTTCTTTTTGCGTAATTGATTGTGCATATTTTAAAAATTCAGAAAGGTGTTTATCATCTACATATAATTTGTTTTTTGGATCTTTTATTATAGTCGAAATTCTTTTTAGTATTATGTAAATCCAGACATCTTCATAATCCAAATCTCTGTATATGGATGATCGATCCTCAGATTTTATCTCCTTACCATTGAGAAAGGCCTTTCGAACGTCATCATAGATTTCTCGTGGGAAATCTGATCTAAAACGAAAAAGCTCCGGTTCAATATTTGATTCATTTTGTCTTAGGACATATTCCTGAATATATCTTAAAAACGAAGTTTTTCCTGTTCCTTTTAATCCATAAATAAAATATTTATTTCCATTTATAAAATCTTCAATATTTACACCCTCGGGCATAAAAAATGTCTCAAAAAATCTATTCCTAATATCTTTGCTATTCGCATCTAGCTCATCTGTTGCATCAATAGATCCGAAATACATTTCAGAAATTTGAATCCGATTCTCCGGCAGATGCACAGCTTGTCTATTTCTTTTGGGAAATTTAAAATTCTTTTGTTTTCGTGGCATTATGAAACCCTTTAAGTCTTTTTATGACATCACCTTTAATGGCTTTTTATAATAAATAAAATCTAAAATATACATATTTTTAGCTTAAGGTTTCAATATACGGATTCCGTGCAAAGAGCTTCATGCTGGTTTTCCTGACAGCGACCCCTCAAATATCACATTTGCGACTCCCTTTTCATCCCTGAAAAACCGATGCAGAGTGCGGCGGATTTTGAATTTCTGACGCTGTTGCAAAGGGTGGTTTTCCATGAAATCGCATGTCCGGGTTGTCGTTATTGGTGGGGGTGTTGTTGGGTGTTCGGTGCTGTATCACTTAACCAAGCTGGGCTGGACGGACCTGTTGCTGATTGAGCGGTCTGAACTGACTTCCGGGTCGACCTGGCATGCGGCGGGCGGGTTTCATACACTGAATGCCGATACCAATATGGCCGCCCTGCAGGGATATACGATCCGCCTGTATAAGGAATTGGAAGAGATCACGGGCATGTCCTGTGGCCTGCACCATGTCGGCGGGGTCACGATTGCCACGACCCGCGACCGGCTGGATTACCTGAAGGCGGAGCGTGCCAAGCATCGCTATATGGGTCTGGACACCGAAATCGTCGGGCCGGAGGAAATCCAAAAACTGTCGCCGATTACCAATGTCGAGGGCGTGTTGGGCGGGCTGTATGATCCGCTGGACGGACATCTGGACCCGTCGGGCACGACCCATGCCTATGCCAAGGCCGCCCGCATGGCCGGCGCAGAAATCGTGCTGCGCAACCGCGTGCTGGAAACCAATCCCCGCGCCGATGGCGGCTGGGATGTGGTCACTGAACAGGGCACGGTCACCTGCGAACACCTGATCAACGCAGCGGGCCTGTGGGCGCGCGAGGTCGGGCAGATGGCGGGCGTCTTCCTGCCGCTGCACCCGATGGAACACCAATATCTGGTCACCGACGACATTCCCGAAGTCTATAACCACCCGACCGAATTGCCCCATGTCATGGACCCGGCGGGGGAGACCTATCTGCGCCAGGAAGGCCGCGGGCTGGTGATCGGGATTTATGAGCAGGACTGTGACCCCTGGGCCGTCAATGGCACACCGTGGGATTTCGGCCATGAATTGCTGAACAACAATCTGGACCGCATTTCAGAGCCACTGGACGCGGCGTTCAAGCGCTATCCCGTGCTGGGCACGGCGGGGATCAAGACTGTGATCAATGGTCCCTTCACCTTCGCGCCAGACGGCAACCCACTGGTCGGTCCAGTGCCGGGCCTGCGCAATTACTGGTCCGCTTGTGCCGTGATGGCAGGCTTCAGCCAGGGCGGCGGCGTCGGCCTGACGCTGGCGGAATGGATGGTAGAGGGCGAGCCCAGCCGCAACGTCTATGCCATGGATGTCGCGCGCTTTGGCGATTACTGCACCCGGCCCTATACCCGCATGAAAGTGACGGAAAATTATCAGCGGCGCTTCTCCATCTCCTACCCCAATGAAGAACTGCCGGTCGGTCGCCCGCTACAAACCACACCCGCCTATGGCCTGTGGAAGGCAGAACGCGCGGTCTTCGGCTCTGGCTATGGCATGGAGCATGTGAACTATTTCGCACCCGAAGGCGAACCGCTGTTTGAAACGCCAAGCTTCCGCCGTTCCAGTGCCTTTGACGCCATCGGGGCCGAATGCCGCGCCGTGCGGGAAGCGGTGGGCATCAATGAGATCCACAATTTCGGGAAGTATCTGGTCACTGGCACGGGTGCCGTGGCCTGGCTGAACCATATCATGACCAACCGCGTGCCTGCCGTCGGCAAAATCGCGCTGACCGCGATGCTGTCGACCAAGGGCAAGATCATCGGGGATTTCACCATGGCGCGCCTGGGGGAAGAAGAGGTGCAATTGACCGCCTCCTTCTCTGCCCAGTCCTTCCATATGCGCTGGTTCCAACAGCACCTGCCCGAAGACGGATCGGTCAGCCTGCGCAATGTGTCGCTGGAGCGGATCGGCTTTCAGATTGCCGGGCCGAACGCCCGCGACTTGCTGTCCCGCGTCACCGACAGCGACACGTCCAATACCGCCATGCCCTTCCTGAGCTGCACAGCCATCGAGATCGGACCGATCCCGGCCCTGGTCAACCGCGTCACCTATACCGGTGATCTGGGCTATGAAATCTATGTCCATCGCGATCATCAGGTTGCGCTGTATGAAGCCTTAAAGAGTGCCGGGGCCGATCTGGGCCTGAAACCCTTTGGCATGCGGGCCATGATGTCGCTGCGGCTGGAAAAGAGTTTCGGTTCCTGGCTGCGGGAATTCCGCCCGGACTTCACCCCGGCAGAAACCGGCTTGGACCGTTTCTGCAATTTCAAGAAGAATGACTTCATTGGTCGGGATGTTGCCGTTGCAGAGCGCGAAAATCCACCTGCCAACCATCTGGCAACCTTCGTCGTGGATGTGCCAGACAGCCCGGAATCTGCTGATTGTGTCGCAGACGAGCCGATCTGGCAGGACGGCAAGGTCATCGGCTATGTCACATCAGGCGGCTACGCCCATTGGGCCCGCAAGTCCGTCGCGATTGGCATGATCCCCAAGGAACGCATTATCGAGGGCGGCAAGTTCGAGATCGAAATCTTAGGGGTGCCCCATACGGCCACCCTGATCACCGAAGCCCTGTTCGACCCGAAGGCAGAGCGGATGCGGGGGTAACCCCGCCCGCCCGCCTTAAGGATTGCGCGGTGCGACTTTGGCGGCCAGCAGGCGACGTTTGCGCTCGCGGTAGAAGGAATAGACGCCGGTGCCAACGATGATGGCGGCACCGATCAGGGTCCATTGGCTGGGGTAATCGTTGAAGACGAAGATCCCCAGCAGGATGGCCCAGATCATGATCGTATAGCGGAACGGGGCCACGAAGGCGATTTCGCCAACGCGCATGGCCTTCACACTGAAGATATAGCCGAAAATCACACAGACGGCCGCCGTGCCCAACAAGGCAAGCGCGTGCCCGCTTAAGGGGCGCCATTCCATCGTCGGGGCCATGACCGCCGCCAGAACCGTGACCGCGACGGAGGTCAGCAGGGAAACGAAGATTGAGGGTATCTGGGCGTTCAGCCGCCGGGTCGAAATATCCCGCAGCACGACAAAGGCAACCGCAACCAGCGCCAATATTGAAAAGCTGTTGAACCCGTCAGACCCCGGCCGCACGATCATCAGAACACCACAGAATCCAACCGCAATCGCCGACCAGCGCCGCCAGCCCAGGGGCTCCTTCAGGAACACGGCGGCGGCCAGAGTCACGGCCAGCGGCATGGTCTGCATGATGGCTGTCAGATTGGCCAACGGCATATGCAACAGGGCCGTCAGAAAGGCGGTGGTGGACCCGACCTCCCCCAGAACACGCAGGGCCAGAATGCCGCGCTCCCGCTTTGGAACGGAGACTTTCAACTCGCGTCGCCAGGCTGCAATCACCACGATCATTGCGGTCGCGGCCAATCCCCGGAGCAACATCGCCTGATACATGGAAACGAAATCATAGGCGAGTTTCATCAATGTATCATTGACGATAAACGCCGCCATGCTGGCCGCCATCAAGGACGCGCCTTTTATATTATCGGACAAAACCATCTGCGGCTTATCAACCAATCCCTGCGAAAGGTCCAGCACGATTTCATCAAAATGGCCCTATCAAAGTGCTGTGAACATCCTATATCTAAAGCCAATTAAGCAAAGTTCGGGATTTCTGGTATGAAACGCGTTGAAACAAAACTGTCTGTGAACCTGAACAAGGTGGCCCTGCTGCGCAACCAGCGTCATGTCGGCTATCCCGATCCCATTGAGGCGGGCCGTACCGTGCTGCGGGCGGGTGCCCATGGCCTGACCGTGCATCCGCGCCCGGATGAGCGTCATATCCGAAAGAGCGATGTGATGAACATCGCCGCGATGATCCGCGATGAAGGATGGGCCGCGCGCGGGGTGGAATTTAATGTGGAAGGCAATCCCTTCGATGATTTCCTGGCCATCATCAACAAGGTCCGCCCGGATCAGGCAACGCTGGTCCCGGACTCCCCCGATGCTGCCACGTCTGACAGTGGCTGGGATGTGTTTGGCGAGGCTGACCGGCTGAAGCAGACAATCGCCACCTTAAAAGGCCTTGGCTGTCGTGTCGCGCTGTTCATGGATGCGACCGACGATCCGGCCCCGGCCATGCAAAAAGCCGCCGCCCTGGGGGCCGACCGCGTCGAACTCTATACCGGCCCCTATGCTGATGCCTTTGGCACGGCGGACGAGGCCGCGTTATTGGCCCGCTATGCCAGATCGGCCCAGGCGGCGCTGGATGCCGGCATGTTGATCAATGCCGGACATGACCTGACAACAGAGAATCTGCCGAACCTGATCCGCGCCCTGCCCCGGCTGGACGAAGTTTCCATCGGTCATGCCTTCACAGCAGATGCGTTGTGGATGGGCTTCGATGCCACCGTGAAGGCTTATTTGACGGCCTTGCAGTTTAAGGGCGACCAGAAGACGGCAGCAGCCTAGACTCTCCCGATGAAAGCACGCGGCATTGCCGTCCCTCACAGGAGGGTGGTGATATCTGCAAACAATGCCGTCGCTCCCGCGCAGGCGACAGCCCAGGGCCACCCACGCCCATCGTGCCTGCCGCCCTGGACCCCGGATCAAGTCCGGGGTGACGACGACATAGGCACCCTCTCCCTGAGAAGCGTTTCGTCTTGAAGGGCGGGCCCGCTGTAAATATCGCTCAGCGCAGCAGTTTCTTTGCTTCCTCCAGCGCCTTTAAAAGCCCGCGATCATTATTGTCCTTCATCGCGGCATCGGCGATGGCGTATTGGCGCAGGGCGGCATCTTTTTTCATACCCGACGGGGCACGGTCCAATTCCGCCTTAAATGTCTTCAATTGCGCAACGGCCGTGGGCTTACCCGAAGGCACGCGAGGGGCGGCCGTCAGGGGAGTATTTGAAACAACCGTCTGCGTTTTCTTAGGTTTTGCTTTTGCCATGCGACTCTCCGAGTAAAGCGGGGGTAGGCCCCAAACGGGGTCCCGCGCAAATGGCGACACAGTATCGCCCATTCATGAAGGGGAGGGCCGGGGGTCCGGTCCATTCAGCGCAGTATAGCCTATATCCAACGCTTAAGCATCCGCTGATAATTGACGGCGGGTTCAGCGGCTCAGACTACGGTTTTGGGAAACCGTCGCGCCAGATAATAGGCGAAAATGGTGGCTCCGACGAAGATCACCGCGCCAATGATAAAAGGGGAGTCCGGCCCAAAGGCGCTGAAAACCGCCGCCCCCCAGGCAGGCCCTAAGATTCGCGCGAAGGACTGGGCGCTTTGGGCATTGCCCAATGTGCCGCCACGCATTGCCTTGGGGGCAATCTGGCTCAACAGGCTTTGCATGGCCGGATTGTGCAACCCCATCCCGATCGCCAGCAGGCCCATGGGCAGCAGGATCATTATTGGGGCGTCCACGATCAGGATCGCCAGCATCGTTGCAGTCAGTGTTCCAGCCGCAAAGATGATCACCCGCGCCTCCCCGAATATGGGCACAACACGGCGCACCAATCCCCCCTGAACCAGCACGGTGATCAATCCGGAAAAGGCCAGATAATACCCAACATCCCGCGCGCCCAGCCCAAATTCTGCGGCCGCCCAAATGGCAAATACCCCTTCCATCGCAGTGAAGACCAGATGGATTGTGAAATGCAGCACCAATAACAGGGAGATATTGTTGTTGCGCAGCACATTGGTGGCAAAGCGAACGATTTGGTCGTCACTGTGTCGCGCGGGTTCTTTAACGAACAGCACCGCGATCAACAGGCCCAGCGCCGCACAGCCTGCCGCCGCATAGGCGGGCAGCGCATAATTTGGCGCATCGCCCCCGACCGCCCAGGCACCCAGGCCTGGCCCGATGCAAAAGCCGACCCCGAAAGCAGCCCCCAGCATCCCCATACCCTTTGCCCGGTCTGCATCCGATGTCACATCCGACACATAGGCCGCCGCCGCTGTGAACCATCCCGCCGCCAGCCCCGCCATGACCCGGCTGGCATAAACTTCAGCCAGTCCCTCAACATTCGCCAGCCAAAGATAAGACAGCACCGTCGCCAAAGCAGAGGCAAGCAGCACCGGCTTGCGCCCGATCCGGTCAGACAGCCAGCCCCAAACCGGTGCGCTGATCACAGCAGCCATGGAGAATGCAGAAAAAATCAGCGGCGCCGCGCCCGACTCACCGCCCAGCGCCGTCACCTGAAAGGGCAGCACCGGCACGATGATGCCAAGGCCGATGATACTGAACACAGTGGCCAGAATAAGCGGCAGGATGGGGCGGAGACTGGACATCACAACTCAAAGAGAAGAAGGGGCGGGATTATCTGTTGACGTGCGAAAGTCATACTGGACCCGCCGCGTCAGGAAAAGGCATTTGGCCCCGATGCCTAGAAAGAAGAGCCTGGCTGGGTCAGAAAGTCGCGCTCTGCATCGGTGCTGATCCGACCAAGCGCCGCATTGCGATGGGGAAAGCGCCCGAACCGAACGATAATGTCGCGATGCTGCCTGGCATATTCGTCATAGGTTTCATCCCCCATACTGGCGATCAGCGCACAGGACCAGTCCTGGTCTGCCAGGGATTCACTGTGTTCAAATGGCAGATAGAAGAAGAGCTCCGACAGGGTAGGCAGACCGGGATCGGTATGAAATCCGCGCGCAATGACATAGCGGGCAATGTCCCGGGCCAATGGATCCATCGCGAAGGCCTTTGCCGAGTCGCGATACAAATTGCGGGAAAACTGATCCAGCACGATCACCACCGCCAGCGCGCCCAGCGGCGTATCCGACACCGCCCAGGCCGCCTCGCTGCTATCGCAAAATGACTGATGCAGATCAGAAAATTGCTGATGGATCGCCGCATCCAACGCGTCGGACCGCGCAAACCAATCCTTGGGTCCATGCTGCGTGCACCAAAAATCCAGAACATCCGTAATCACTGAAGAAACACCCTCTTGCTGTCTATTTCCGCAAGCCTATCGCACTCCCGCCGGTTTTGAAAATTCCAGGACCCGATGCAATCCACATCTTGCACCGCCTGAGCCGGAGCGCTATAAGCCGTTCCGCTTTATGGTGATGGTTCGCCATCATCCGATCGCACCCTATCGGAGTGTAGCGCAGCCTGGTAGCGCACCTGCTTCGGGAGCAGGGGGTCGCAGGTTCGAATCCTGCCTCTCCGACCAATTCAAAAATATCATGCAGTTTGAGGGCGCACAATTTGCGCCCTCTGCTGTATGCATTAGTCGTTTGCAAACAGGCTGATGATTTCCGCCTGGGCGGCTTTCAGGACGGGGCGGATTTGGGTTTGGGGCATATAGGCCAGCAGGATCCGCTGTTCCGCCAGATCATCGGCGATGGGGATGGAACAGATGGGGCGGCCATCATAGGTGACGGCGGTTTTGGGATGAGTGTGGGTAACAGCAATGCCAAACCCATTGGCGACCAGTGACCGCAGCAGTTCAAAGCCACGGACCTGTGCCGTGATGATGGGATCAACCTTGCTGGCCCTCAAAAGCCCCAGGACATATTGGGCGCTTAACGGTTGATCCAACAGGACCAGTTTCTGATTATGCAATTCAGACAGAAACACACTCTTTCTGTCGGCAAATTCATGATCGACCGGACAGATCACATGGGGCTGTAAGCTATAGATCGTCTGGGTCAGCATATCGCTTTCCAGACCCAAATCATAGGTGATGGCCAGATCCGCCGCGCCCCGTTTCAGGGTGTTGGCCACCCCTTCCATATCCGCCTCCGTATAGCGGACGATGACGTCGGGCAGCTTTTCCCGAAGGCGCATTAGCAGCCGGGGCAGGATGTAAGGCGCAATCGCCTCGTAACAGCACAGGCCGATTTCACCGCTTAATCCTGCATTGGGGCCTGCCAGTGCGGCAACTGTTTGCGCCTGATCGCATAACAGGTGGGCCTCCGCCATGACCTTCACACCAAACCGTGTCAGCGAGACGCCGTGGGCCGGATGCCGCGTGAACAGCTTCAGACCATAATGCTGTTCCAAGGCCGCAATGGCGGTAGAAATCGATGGCTGTGACACATGCAGATTATGCGCCGCCGCCGTCACGCTGCCCGCATCCGCAGCCGCCAGCGCATAAATGATTTGTTTCAGAGTTATCGATTTGATTTTTTGATATTGAGTATACATTAATATTATTATCTTTGATGACTAATGTTTTGTAAAGATGCCCTCAGCCCTTTCAACGCGCGGAGTAGACATGACACAGCATCTTGATGAACGGACCGTTTCAGAGTTCCGCAACAATGGCGTGACTGTAATGCGGGGTGTGTTTAAGGACTGGGTTGAAACGCTGCGCGACGGCGTTGCCCTGAACATGCGTGAACCAGATCCGACGGCCCGTATCTATACCGGGGAGAATGGCGGTGGCCGCTTCTTCGTCGACTATTGCAATTGGCAGCGTATCCCCCAGTACAAGGACTTTATCTTTAACTCTCCCGCCGCAGAAATCGGGGCAGAGTTAATGGACAGCAAGATGGTGCAGTTGTTTCACGAACATGTATTGGTCAAAGAGGCTCAGGCTGGGGTGCCAACGCCCTGGCACCAGGATATGCCCTATTACTGTGTGGATGGCCCCAAGACGGCCAGCCTTTGGATTCCCCTGGATGAGGTCCCGCGTGAACGGGGCGTCGAATTCATCGCAGGGTCCCACCTATGGGGCAAATTCTATCGCCCGCAGCGGTTTAACGGTCAGCCGTTGAACGAAAATGATATCCTGGAAGATATCCCCAATGTGAATGAGAACCGGGGCGACTATGACATTGTCTCCTGGGACGTATCCCCGGGCGATGCCATTGCCTTTGATTATCGGACCATCCATGGGGCACCGGCAAACAACAGCCCCAGCGAACAGCGCCGCGCCTTTTCCCTGCGCCTGGTCGGCGATGGGGTACGGTTCGCCCGGCGCGAGGGTATTGTCACCTCCCCGCCCTTCACTCAGGTCCAGTTAAAAGACGGAGATCCGCTGCAGGCGGATGAATTTCCGGTCCTTATCCCCGCTTGATAAGAGCGACGTTAAAGGACGACCTGTTGCAATACGATAACCATCAGACAAAGGCCCAAACCAGAACCCCTCCGCCTAAGACCGCTATCGCCCCTGCGGTAGCAACACGTTTGATCGGGCCATCGCCTTCCATATCATGGCCATGACCGTCATGTTTGTGTTTGGAGGCTAAGAAGAGAAGACTGGCTGTCACGGCCATAAAGGCCAGGTTCAGCCAGAATGTGTAGTCAATCTGGAACTGAACGATATCAGTGACCGTGCGCGCACTTTCCGGGGAAATTCCCAGCAGGGCAAAGCTGCCGGACAGGATCAGCGCGGTGGCGACGATACTGATATACATGATACCAGCGATATACAGGGCGACGCGATAACCATAGTATTTTGCATTCACGGCAACCAGCGGAGGCACCATCAGATCGGAATAGATGAAACCCATCAAACCGGCAAACATCACCCCATTGGAGGCGAGCACTGTTGCCAGTGGGATGTTACCCATTGATCCGATGAAGGTGGCTGCCGCAACGAAGGGTGCGACCAGCGCATTTTCAACAGCGATCACCCAAGCTGGCAGTGTCGATGTCATATCGATCAAGAATATCTGGCCCCAGACTGCTGGTGGAACGAGGACAGAGACAAAGCCCGCAACGACAAAGCCAATCAGCACCTCTTTCCAGACCATCAGCCAATCCATCACGAAGGTATGGCCGACCATTTGCCAGCCTTCCCGGCTAACCAACCGCTGGCGCCAATCGAAATCGTCCGTGCCGGATTCGGCTTCTCCTTCCACCTTCTCGCGGGCGCGCTGCATCCAAGATTTGGGATAGGTCAGGCGGATTAAAACGCTGCTGATCGCAATAAGGATCAAGCCACCGATAATCTCGGCGGCCAAATACTGCCAGCCCAGAAAGATATAAATCAGAATTCCCAGCTCGATAACCAAATTGGTTGAGGCAAACATAAACGCGACCGCCGCAATGAAATGCGCTCCCTTGCTGAGCAGAGCCCTAGCGGCTGCCAAGGCAGCGAAGGAGCAAGAGGAAGATACGGCGCCAAAGCCTGTTGCAAAAAGGATAGATTGAGGCGAAGCCTTGCCCATAACACGGGTTAAATTCCGTTTGGGCACGAAGGTCTGAATCATTGCACTGATAAAATACCCCAGGACAAAAGCCCACCCGGCCTTCCAGAAAAAGCCAAGAGCGGTCTTTGTCGCCTCCGCATAAATATTCCAAAATTCAGAACTAAACATAGCGTGTACGGCAACCGATCATGGCGAAGAAGCAGGTTAAACAGCCCAATCCGTGCCCATTTGTTATTAAAAGACTGGTTTTCACGTAAGTTAAGCAACCAGTATTTCAATCACAAAAGCCGCTACTTCAGATCAATTGCAGAGCGTTCCAGTTTCTTGATCGTATCCAGGCCAGGTAGGATTTCACCATTCAAAAACTCTAAACGAGCCTGGGGTCCACCCGGGTTTTTGTTTGGAAACCGGGTCTTCCAGGAATCCATTTTCATGGTCAGACCACACAGGACGCCGCCAACAGAGGTATGGTGGCTGGTAATATATTGCCGAACGGCCTTGAAATGCTCCGCAGAGGCATTATCCCAGAAATCATGGGTTTTGCGGTCGAATGTGTCGAAACGCAAATTGATAAGGCGGACAATTTCCTTCATATCCGCTTCGACCTGATCGATCATTCGCTCTTTGGGTCGATCATTGCGAATGGTCCAGGCCCCCTTCATTTCCTGAAGCCAGACAATGAATCGCTCTACGGTCGGCGCAATCTTATCCAGGCAGTCCCGGAAATAGGCCAGCGACAGGAAGATATCCCCATAATCTTCAACGAACCGGGGAATATCCATCACCTTCACATCAAGCTCTCGCGCTAATTTCGCAAGATTAGAGCGTGTATCCTCCTGATGCGGGTTACGCAACATCGCGATCAGATCGATGCTTTCATCCAGCCCGTCCACATCCGTGCCAAAAACCTGCGCGATCAATGGTCTGGTGAATTCCCGCATTCGATCCGCCAGGATCGCCTGACGCTCCGAAGAGAGCTTGAGGTATTCTTCATCATTCACGGCGATGCCCAGCGCGCGCAAGGAGATCCGACAGGAATAAACGTCGAAGCTGGGCATCTTGTCCAAGCCCCGGATTTTTACCATATCGTCGGGCAGACTTTCAGCGTCCGTTTCTTCAAAAAAATCCGGCAGGTCCTGCACATACAGCTGACCGCTGACCCCCGCCTTGTCCCTGAACAATTCAACGGCTGTTTCCAGCCGGCTGTTTTTGACCAGGCAGGCGCGGCGCAAAGCCGGTGTTTTTATCGGAATCATACATAATGGCAGGATATGCAGGCTATCCTGTTGCTCGGTTGTCGGCTTCAGCGCCTCATCCACTGTTCACTGTCCTTTGTCCGCGCCCATCGCCCCATCCAGCGCACGACATTATTTGCCCGAGATATTTCGCATATTAGCGCAATTTTGCAATGCCTCGTATTAAATAAGGTTAACAAAATTTATTACGAAACAATTCTCGCCTGAAACAGCTGTCTCGGGTGCAGGATATCATCCTGGGCATCCAACAACGCCAATTCCCGCGTCCCAGCCGCCTGGGTTGCGCCAAAAACTGCGTGCACGGCCGCGGCGGTTCGCGCCAAAGCCGCATCCGCCTGTCGATTTTCCAAATAAAATGCCAGGAACAGGGCCGCCGTTAAATCCCCCGCTCCATTCGGCGCAGGATTCAGATCCAGCTTGGGTGTGGAAACCAGCCACGCGGCCTGCTGTGTCACAACCAGCATTTCTATATGCCCCTGTGGGGTCTGATCCCCCTCTAAACTGGTCAGCAATATCAACTTGGGGCCGAGCGCCAGAAGGGCCCGACACCCAGCCAGAGCGGATGCGATATCCGTTACCGCGATACCGGTCAGCAGGGTCAATTCAAACACATTCGGGGTCGCAATATCAGCGGCGGGTATTGCACGTTCTTTCATAAAGGCTGGAATGTTATCGCGCACATAAATGCCAGGCGCAACATCCCCCATAACAGGGTCACAACAATATAGAGCCGACGGGTTAGCTTGCTTGACTGTTGCCACAGCATCCAGAACAGCCGCACCCAAATCCGCATCTCCCAAATAGCCGCTGAGGATTGCCTTGCATCGGGGAAGCACCTGCATCTGCTCCAGCCCGGAAACAACATCCCGTATGGTTTGCGCAGAAAACACCGGTCCCATTGGGGGACCATAGCCGGCATGGGCCGCAAACATGACAGTGTGAACCGCCCAGACTTCGCGCCCCAAACGTTGCAACGGAAAGGTTATCGCGGCATTTCCCACATGACCGTAAGCAACATGCGATTGGATGGATAAAATGGCCATGGTACCTCGTGCGCCTAACATTGTGCGGGATATCAGCGATGCGCTTGTTTAAAGGGTTACTCCCGACATTGCCAATCGGGAAACCCATTCCTATCATTGCGCTGCAATCCTATCCTCTGTTCTAGAGAGTGTTCCTTTCGGTGCCAAGCCAGTCCTATATCTTCAAAGCGCCCGCCCCCAACAATGTGCAGGGCGCCGCCTATATCGTTATGTGTTGCGTCCTGGTGGCGATGACAACATTGATCGCGCGGGCCTTAGGGCCGCAAATTGCGGGAGAAGCAGCCCTGCATCCGGTTCAGGTTTCCTGGGCCCGGTTCTTTTTCGCGGCCTGCACGATCCTACCCATCGCAATGATGCGAGGCGTCACGCTGAACGATACACCCTGGCTATTGCATCTGGGGCGAATTCTCTTGGGGCTTGGCGGGGTGATCGGAATGTTCGCCGCCGCCGGGTTGATGGTTTTGACCGATGCGACGGCTATCAGCTTTCTAAGCCCGCTGTTCAGCATGATTTTTGCCATCTTTTTCTTGCGGGAAACCATCGGCCCCTGGCGTTGGCTGGCCGCAGGCATTGCCTTTTTGGGTGCCATGGTCCTGACCAGACCAGGTTTGGATACGTTCCAACCCGCTGCATTGATCGCGCTGTCCGCAGCCGCCTTTTTGGGGGTCGAACTGATTTTCATCAAACTGCTGAGCGGGCGCGAAAGACCGTTGAAGATTCTGGCAATCAATAATGGCGTCGCGGCCCTGATTATCAGCATTGCCGTGATTTTCTTCTGGAAACCACCAACTCCCATACAATGGGTCATGCTGGTCGCCTTGGGCGTCATCATGGTATCTGCACAGTCCCTATTCCTGAAAGGCATCGCCATGGCAGAAGCGAATGTCGCCGCCCCGTTCTTCTATACAACACTGATTTTTGCCAGCGTTTACGGCTGGATCGTATTCAATGAAATACCGGGTCTATACAGCCTGGTGGGGGCAGGTCTGATTGTATGCGGCGCATTATTGCTGACCTGGCGAGAGAATCTGGCACGGAAGAAAATGCCCGGCGACACACCAGCGACACAGTAAAACTGTGCAGACGCGAGAAAAGAATTTAACCCCCTAAAAAAATGAAATACATTCCAACTAGTGGAAAATCCCTTACAGGAGACTGTGAATGCCTGCATCTGCCCGCCCCCGTCGCTCCGTTCTTTATATGCCAGGATCCAATCCCCGCGCCTTGGAGAAAGGTCGCACTCTGTCGGCAGACGTGCTGATTCTGGATCTGGAAGACGCCGTTGCACCGGATGCCAAGGCCGCTGCCCGTACCAACATCGCTGCGGCTTTAGCGGAGGGCGGATATGGAAAACGCGAGATTCTGGTGCGCGTAAACGCGTTGGACGCCCCCTGGGGGCGTGAGGATTTGTCCGACCTGGCATCTTGCGGCGCGGATGGAATTTTGCTGCCAAAGGTCGAAAGCGCGGATGCGGTGCGCAAGGCGCTGTCGATCCTGGATGCGGCGGGCGGTCCCGCCGATCTGGCCATCTGGTGCATGATTGAAACGCCCATGGGTGTGCTACACGCCGAAGAAATCGCCGCCGCGTCACCGCGCATGGCTGGTTTCGTGATGGGGACGTCCGATTTGGCGAAAGAACTGCATTGCCTGCATACACCCCAGCGCTTGCCGTTCATGACCAGCCTGAACCACGTTGTTCTGGTTGCCCGCGCCTATGGATTGGCGGCATTAGATGGCGTGCATCTGGACCTGTCTGATGATCAGGGATTCACGGAAAGTTGTCAGCAAGGGCTGGAATTGGGGTTTGACGGTAAAACACTGATCCATCCAAAAACCATCGATCAGGCCAATCAGACCTTTGGACCCAACGCGCAGGAAGTGGAAAGCAGCAAAGAGATTATTGCGGCCTTTGAGGAAGCCCAGTCTGCCGGAAAAGGGGTCGTGGTGCTGAATGGAAAACTTGTTGAAAATTTGCACGTTGAGAACGCACGGCGCATCCTGACCCTGGCGCAAATGATTGAAGACCTCTCAACGGAAAAGGAGTAAATATAGTCGAACCGGATGATGAGTACCTAGGTAATGGCAGGTCCATATGTCTGATTTCACAGGATTATACCCTGTATAGTCTTTTCGCCGCTTCTCTCATCCGTTCAGGAGAATGCTCAAATGTCACCTTTGGCTTCCTCTCAAGGCCCCATTGGCACAAAGGGATCCAAATCCTCCAATGGGCGGTTTTTTGAAGATTTCACACTTGATGAAGTTATCATCCATGGTGCCCCCAGGACGATTTCCGATGGCGATGTAGCCCTGTATCATGCCCTGACCGGCAATCGTTTCACGCTTCAGACGTCTAATCAGTTTGCGCGGGATGTCGGCTACAGCACGGCACCCATTGATGATATTTTCCTGTTCAATGCGGTATTTGGCCTATCGGTCACTGATATCTCCCGCAACGCTAAAGCCAATCTGGGCTATGCCGGATGCGATTTTCTGGCGCAGGTTTTTACAGGTGAAACGCTTTCCGCCCGGTCAAAGGTTATTGGCCTGCGCGAAACTTCATCCGGGGACAGTGGTATTGTCTATGTTCTAACCGAAGGATTGGACCATCGTGACGTCCCTATACTTCGATTCATCCGCTGGGTTCTGATCCCCAAACGAGACCCAAACAGCCCCCCGCGAGACTCTCATGTTCCGGATCTACCTGACCATGTCTACCCGATTACCGTCCCGCCGCACAGGTTGAACCGCAACTGGAATGACCTGCGCACAGGATCCCCCTATCGATGGGAAGATTTTCAGGCCGGTGAAAAAATCGATCATATTGATGGCGTCACGGTAGAAGGCGCAGAACATATGACCGCAACCAGGCTGTACCGAAATGCGGCGCGCGTTCATTTCGACGGTTTGAAGATGAAGAACAGTGCCGACGGCCAACGCCTGGTTTACGGCGGGCATGTCATTGCCCTTGCCCGGGCGCTATCTTATAACGGTTTAGCAAATGCATGCATTCTGTCCGCCATCAATGCAGGACGTCACTCAGCACCCGTTTATGCCGGTGACACGCTTTATGCCTGGACCGAGGTCAAGGAATGTATCGCCCTGCAAAACCGGTCTGACATTGGAGCCTTACGAGTGGTAACAAGGGCAATCAAAAACGAGCCTTGCACAGAGTTCCAGGAGTCGGGGGATAACCTTGTCCTGTCTTTAGATTACACCGTAATCCTGCCCAGACGGTAACATTTGGGAGATTTCAATGAAGTACATCGTGTGTTTTCTCTCTGTCATCATGCTCTTCAACCTGATGTCCCTGCAGCGACTTCATGCCGACACCCCCTTGTCAAAACCCAAGGGCAAAATCATCCTGACCATAGAAGGAAAGATCACCAATAAGAACCATGGTGAAAGGGCCGTATTCGATCACGCCATGTTGGCGAACCTGGACACGTTCACTATAACGACATCCACCCCCTGGGATGTGGGTGTTTCAGAATTCACCGGATGCCGGCTATCGAAACTGATGGAGGCAACCGGTGCCGATGGGACAATCATGTTTGTAACAGCCCTGGATGGGTATGAGGTGACAGTGCCCACCAGTGATATCAAAGAATTTGATCCAATCCTAGCCTGGGCACGAAATGGTAAGGTTATGACGATCCGGGAAAAAGGCCCATTGTGGCTGATCTATCCATTTGATAGTGCCTCTGAACTCAGAGGAATGGAGTATTCCGCCCGTTCTGTCTGGCAGATTGAACGGATTGCATTTCAATGAGCCAAACCCCAACGGGCCGGATCGTCTCCACACGGACTTTTGTAATCGCAATGGCGATCTGTGTTTTTTTTCTGTTAGGTCTGTTCATAATCCTAATTTCCCAACGCATCTTCCTTCAACAAATCAATTATGAAAGTGCGCCAATCGCAGCCTATCAGCTGCGCACCCATTATACGAAAATTCGATTGGGCCTGACTGAACTGGCACATTCTGACGCCGATGCGAATGTTGAAGAAACCATCCTGTCTTATGATATTCTTTATGAACGAATCAGCAGTCTGCCCATGCGCCCGCCCTATCGTGGGCATGTTGATGGAGAATTTGCTGAAAAACTGTCCCTGATTCAGGACGCGACCCGAAACGCGGACCCAATCATTAACAAGCTGAGGAACGCGCAGCCCGAGGACGTGCCTGCCCTGGCGTCACAAGCACTAAGATATCTGAATGGATATGACGCCGTATTTGCGTCCTTCGCATCGCGCATCAATCAGGACATGGCGGAACGGCGACAAGACTCCCAGAATCGTATTCTGATTGGTCTTCGGTTCCTGATACTTCTGGTGGTCGCGGTCTTGGTCGCGTCTGGATTTATCGTATGGAGACATATGCGCCAGCTGGATAAGTTGGCAGAGGCGAATGTATCCTTGTTGGACACTTCCAAAAAACTCCTCCAGGCGCGCGTTGCCGCAGAGCGGGCCAGTCAGGCAAAATCAAACTTCCTGGCGGGGATGAGCCACGAGTTGCGAACACCTTTGAACGCCATAATCGGCTTTTCGGATATGATCCGACTGAATTATGCGGGCGACGTCAGCGATCGTGCCAAGAATTATGCTGAAGATATTTATATGAGCGGCATGCATCTTTTATCGCTGGTGAATTCGATCCTGGATACGTCCCGAATTGAACTGGGAGAATCCGAGTTGCGTGAAAGTGAGTTTCCGATTGGGCCGATATTGGATGAAGTGTCGGACATGATGTCGCTGGGTCTGCCCCAGAAGCATCTTAAATTGCTGCAGCCTGACAGGGATGCCCCCTTGCGGGATGCAGTCCTGTTCGCAGATCGGAACGCCACCAAGCAGATGATGATCAATCTGGTCACCAATGCCATTAAGTTCACCCAACGCGGCGGATTTATCGAGCTGCAATTGACGGAAGGTCCTCAGGGCAGTTTGGATGTTATCGTACGCGACACTGGCATTGGCATTCCCAAAGAGGATCTGCCCCGCATTCAGAACGCCTTCGAACGCGGCAGCAATCATGGCAGCATGGGCAGTGATGGGGGCGTCATTGATGGTGTCGGCCTGGGCCTGTCGATCACAAAGGCCCTGATGGATCACCATGATGGAACAATCCTGATTGAAAGCACCGTTGGTGAAGGCACAACGGTTACACTAAGTTTCCCCGCCGCACGCCGCCGCGACACGCCGTCTAAGGCCACCCCCGAATAGTTACTATTTGCGCTCAAGAAAGGCGCGAACCGGGGGCAGTGTTAATGCTGGTGCTTCTTCCTGCGGCACATGGCCCAACCCTTCAAGCCGAACCAGGGTGCTGTCGTGTAGTACCCGCTGATAGTCTGCTGCATTGGATATCGGGATCATCGCATCCTTTTCGCCCCATACCAGCAGAACGGGCACCTGTATTGTGGCCAACAGAGGATCCGGGTCGACCAGCACCGTTTGTTCCATGCGATGGATCAAGGCCTGTCGCGATCCAGGGGCCAGCATCAAATCATAATACCGATCAACCGTGTCTGTGTCCAAACGACTGGGATCGCCATAGGCCGGCAGCAGGCTCATTTTCAACAGGAATTTCGGCAGGAAATACCGCATCAGAGTGATCGATATCGGAACATCCGGGGCCTTACCATAGTCAAATCCATGACTGGCATATCCATCCGGGGAGACAAGAACCAGCTTCGTAACCCGTTCCGGAAATTTGGCCGCCATTTGCCAGGCCAATCGCCCCCCAATGGAATTGCCGATCATTGCTGCTTTTTCGATGCCCAACTGATCCATTAAGATGTTTAGAATGTCCAATGTCCGGGCATCAGAATAGTCTCCTGTCGGGTCCGGCATGGACAATCCACTGCCAGGCAGATCAAAGCGAATGACGCGAAAGCGGTCTGCCAATTCATCTGCCCATCCGTCCCATGTATGCAAACTGGACCCAAATCCATGCATCATAATAAGGACGGGCCCGTCGCGCGGGCCGCGGTCTCTTACATGCAGGGATATCCCCAACACGTCGACAAGGTCGGACGGCCGTTCCAGATACCGCGCCTGTAATTCAGTGCGCGGCTTGTCCGATGTCCAAAACCAAACGCCTACAACAAACAGAATAATCCCCAGACCAATAATCCCGATCAACAAGATTTTCATACACCCCCCGGTTCAAAGAAAAATAGCGATGAAATATCTCCTCAGGACGCCCTACTAGGTAATCTATTCTGGACGAAATATTAGCATACTACATACAATGCCTTAACATGGTTCAGCACACTATTCCATGGGTAGTATTGAAAACATTTACACAACGATTTTTTAAATAATATATCCAAGTAATGGTCGTTTTGATTGGGTTTTTTCTTGATTTTTACACAGAGCGGTTGCCCCGGTCACGAATTCGTGAAATTGTAATAAAAATTCGGATTACCCGGGGGGGAATTCCTGATGACGGATGAGCATATCCAGATTGGGCCGATATCGGTGCCAATTTGGCCAAAGGGTGTTCGCATCCAAAACATGGACCCGATGGTCTATTTCGCGGTTTTTCCAGACAATGATTTGATCCGGTCTGTCGCCGGGCCAAAACTGCTGGCGGGCGAAGAAGCCTTTCGGAAAGCGGAAGGGGATCGCTGGGTCGGTGCCGGAGGTGCTAAGGTCCGCGATATCGGGTCCTGGCCCTGTCCTGCGATGAGACTGCTGCATGAACGGGCAAAACTGGCCTTTAAGATGATTACCCAGGCAAAAACAGCAGAGATCGATGATTGTTGGGCCAGCGTATATCGTAAAGGCGAATTCATTGGTCCCCATGCGCATCGTCGCACGGAAATGAGCCTTGTCTATCATCTGGAGCCGCCTGATCCTAAGGACCGCGCGGAATTCAATGGAGCGTTGGGAATAACAGACCCGCGCGTGGCAAAATGCTGCCCGACATCGCCTGGATGCGTCACATCACAAATCTATCCACCGCTGGATCCTGGCACTTTGGTGATGTTCCCAAGTTTTGTTGTGCATTACGTCACGCCCTATCTGGGCGATGGGCATCGCATCAGCATCGCCTGGAACATTGCCCGCGAGAAGCTGGCAGGCAAGGTCGCCGATCAGCCCTTGCTCTAAAGTGCTTTTGACAGCTCATTGGCCAGGGCGCGCAGTTCTTTTGCAGCAACCGACGACGCCTTTGTTTCCAAGGCAGTTCGGCCAGAAACCATGGCATCGGCAAAGGCGACACGATTCCCGATCGTCGATTTGGCGACAGTAACCTTGTACCCGCCCAGTTTGGTGATCATCTGGGCCGTCAGATTAGCCCGCGGCGGTACCCTGTTGAGCACCAGCAGCACCGCTGACTTTTCCTTCACTGCCATTTCCAAAGTGGGTAATGTGGCCCAGACATCCAACGGGCTGGGCTGTACCGGGACCAGCACAAGATCCGCCGCCCGAACCGCGACACGCGCGTCGGTGTCAGCATGGGGGGGACTGTCGATCAGAACATAGTCATGGGTTTTCGCCAATTTCTCAACGACGCCAGCGGCACGCCAACCGGTTGCGGATGCAAAGGTGATTTGGGTCTGATCCGCACCCAAAGTGATTTCCCGTTGGTCGTACCATGCCGCCAGACTTTGCTGGGGATCGATATCAACCAGGGCGACGGATTTCCTTTTCAGGGCCCAGGCCAGGGCTAAATGAGCCGCCAGTGTTGACTTACCGGCACCGCCCTTCTGCTGGGCAATAGTCAGTATTTTTCCAGTCATAGCACGGCTCTCCTCCAATCAGGACAGGGCATCTTGCTTAAATTCGCATGCCTGCCCGATACCCGCAATGCTATTTCGCATATGCAAAATAATCGCGACGGAAAACACAATACCCAGCGTCCTTGAGACATGACAGCGGGACAACCCCTCTGAGACGTAACAGTAAATGAAGGATCGCAACATGGCACTATCGAACAAAAAACTTGCCCTTTTGATTGGCGCTGGTCTGATTGGCGCAGCATTGGGTGGCACCACGGTCATGGCGAATGGATGGCAGGGCGGCCCGCACAAAATGGCGGGGCCCCATATGGAACGCATGATCGCTGAAATGGACACCAATGGCGACGGATCCGTTACCAAAGCGGAAGCCCAGGCCTTTCGGGACGCAAAATTCGCCGATGCAGACACCAATGGCGATGGCGCCATCACACCAAAAGAAATGGCGACGGCAGCCCGATTGATGAAATTCAAGATGCTGGACAAAAATGGCGATGGCACCGTCACACAGGAAGAATTCCTGACGTCTGACATGGGCCCTCATCGCGGTGGCAAGCGCTTCTGGCGTATGGACAAGGATGGCAGTGGCCGTATTGAAGCCGCCGAAATGGCTGAAATGTCAGATCATATGTTCGAACATATGGATCGCGACAATGACGACACCATCAGTGTGGAAGAGTTGCAACCCATGCATGATCAGCCTAAGGATTAAGCACGGACATGAGACGTGTTGGGCGGCGCAGGATGGCGGTTTTGCTTTCAGAAGCCACCGTTACTGGCGCCGCCCCCTCTTGTCTGCAACCGCGACCAGCAAAACCATCAGCACTAGGATACGGTATGACAGCCCCGCCATCGGGCGCAAACCAGAACCAGGCTCCCTCTTATGGCCAATCAGGGGATGGCGACCTGTTATCCGCAGCCGCAAAAGGCGACGGAACGGCATTTCGGCACTTGCTGGACCGCTATATGACACGGGTGTTCGCCAAT
The DNA here is from genome assembly GCF_048892425.1 of Hwanghaeella sp. 1Z406. Classification (NCBI taxonomy): domain Bacteria; kingdom Pseudomonadati; phylum Pseudomonadota; class Alphaproteobacteria; order Rhodospirillales; family Aestuariispiraceae; genus Hwanghaeella; species Hwanghaeella sp. 1Z406. Next base: position 269,888 of record NZ_JBLZHU010000005.1, on the reverse strand, counting down.
TGTTACCGCGTCCTGGGTGAATCCAGTGAGGCCGAAGACGCTACGCAGGAAAGTTTTTCCAGGCTGTGGAAAGCATTAAGCAACAATACCGGCGCACAGGCCCCAGACCGCGATGCTGGCGGATGGCTGATGCGCACATCCCGCAATCTTTGCATCGACAAGCTGCGACGGCGCAAACGCTGGATTACCGATGACGAAACGATGAACGCGCAACCAGACGATACGCCCAATGCTGAGGCGCTACATCAGACACAAGACATCAGCATTCGGGTTCAAGCTGCCTTGGCAGGTCTGCCAGATCGACAACGCGCAGCCCTGGCGCTGGTTCATTTTGAAGGCATTTCACAGAGCGAGGCCGCGACTTCGATGGGAATCTCTGTTGATGCTCTCGAATCACTTTTAGCCCGCGGGCGACGCACTTTGCGCAGCCAGTTGTTGGACGAAAAGCAGGATTTGCTATGATGATGGGAAGAAAGGGTTCGGACATGCTCTCTGAAATATCAGAAGACCGATTGCTTGTGCTGATCGCCGCCTATGGCGCGGATCCGCTGCACTGGCCGGAATCGGAGCGCACGGCAGCGCAACAAAGGGCCGCGACGGATACACCGGCAATCCGCCAGGCGCTGGCGCAGGCGCGAATACTGGACCAGATGCTGGCAACGGCAGCAGTCCCCGCCCTTTCGGAATCAGCGATTACCGCGATGCAGGCGAAGGCCCAGCCTGGCCTGATGATACGGCTGCGTGCTCTGTTTGATTGGTGGGGTCCTGTCTGGCAACCCACTGGCGCATTGGCTGCGGCCTTGTTGCTGGGGGTTATGCTGGGCCTTGCCAATCCGGATACATCAGCCGCATTGGCCGACATGACCGGACAATATGTCTCAACAGATACTACGGATACGTCATCGCCCTTTGATGCATTCCTGCTGGGATCGGAGGATTCATTATGATCACCCCTGCAGTGACAACGCGGCGTTGGGTGTTGATTGGGTCACTGGCGCTCAATCTGTTCCTGATTGGCTTTTTGGCGATAGGGTTTTTCCGGCATCATGAAGACCATGACCGACCGCCCCGTCCGTTTTACGAAATGATGCGGTTCATGCAGACCGATGCGCCGGGTGAAGAGGGGCGGTCCGCACATTTCCTCAAGCACATGCCTGATCAGGATCGTGACGCCCTGATCACGTTGAGGGAGAAACACGGCCCTGCCCTGTCCCGGGCAAAAGCGGAAACATGGGCGACACGCGCCCGCCTGCGGGATTTGATGCAGAATGGCGTTCGGGACCCGGAACAGTTGACCGCAGCGCTGCGACAGACGCGCGATGCCCAGACGCGTTACTTTGATGAGACCAATGCCCTGCTATTGGATATTGCAGGCAGTCTATCGGACGAAGGATACAAGATGCTGGCTGAGAAACGGCGCCCCGAGCCGAAATAGGGGGCACATCGGTCCGATTAAGCCAGCTTTTGCTTAACAATGGGGGAAGCCTTGGCAAAGTCCATCTGGCCCGCATAGCGATCCCGCAACTCCCCCATCACGGCACCCATCTGCTTCAGACCGGAAGCATTCATCTCTTCAATCAAATCCTGCACGGCCTGTTCAATTTCGTCTTCCGTCATCTGCTTTGGCAGATACCGCTGAATGACATCGATTTCCTGTTGCTCGCGTTCAGCAAGTTCCAGACGCCCGCCCTGTTCGTACATCGCAATCGAATCCCGCCGCTGTTTGACCATGCTTTGCAGCATTTGCAGGACTTCATCATCCGTAATGCCCGTCGTGTTCCCTTTGGAACGCGCCGCAATATCCCGGTCCTTCAAAGCCGCCAGGATCAGGCGCAACGTGGATACCGCGCGCTCATCCTTCGCGCGCATGGATTCCTTAAGCGCCTGGGTTAAAGCATCGCGCATTGGGTCTCTCCCATCCCGGTTTCACAATAGTGCAAGAACGCTCTTGCTGTAAGTGGCGGACATTAACCGATCAACCCGCCGCCCGCAACTCAGACGAAAAACACTAAGCTATTGAAAAACATATGTTTTACGAATCAAATCTGGGTTGACCTTTTCGTGTGGGTCGCGTATCCATCCGCTGGTCTTCAGCAGGCATCCCGCAGAAGCCCAGTCTTTGAAACCGTCAGGTTCGACTTAACCCTCTGACAGACTGGAAGAATGACACCATGCCCACCGACAGCGCGCCAACCAACAACACGGTCTCAAGCAGCCCTGGTCCGACTTTTCCGCCTCAGCCCGAGGGGGCAACGGCTGTCCTGGTTCTGGCAGATGGCACCGTATTGTGGGGACGCGGCGCAGGCGCGGAAGTTACTAGGGTTGGCGAGGTCTGTTTCAACACGGCAATGACCGGCTATCAGGAAATCATGACTGACCCATCCTATGCCGGACAGATGGTGACTTTCACCTTCCCTCATATCGGCAATGTCGGCGCAAATCTGGAAGACCTGGAAACAACAACCCCCTCTGCCTGCGGCTGCATTCTGCGCGCGGACATCACCGAACCATCAAATTTTCGCGCAGTCAGCCATTTAGACGGCTGGTTGAAGGCACAGGGCCTGCCAGCCCTGACTGGGGTGGATACGCGCCAGTTGAGCCGCCGCATTCGCAATGCTGGTGCACCTAATGCCGTCCTGTCCCATCGCGCCGATGGTCAATTCGACCTGCACGCCCTGTGGGAACAGGCCCGCGACTGGCCCGGACTGGAAGGCATGGACCTGGCGAAAGATGTATCCTGCACCCAGGCCTATGATTGGTCCCAGTCGGACTGGAGCCTGAAGGACGGATACGGCACCCTGAAAGATCCGAAATACAAGGTTGTCGCCATTGATTTCGGGATCAAAAGAAACATTCTGCGCCGGTTGGCGACACTGGGCTGTGAAATCACGGTCCTGCCAGCGACCGCTACGGCCGACGAAGTCCTGGCCCATAAGCCAGATGGTATCTTTCTGTCCAATGGTCCGGGCGACCCGGCGGCGACCGGCACCTATGCGGTGCCAATGATCCAAGGCATCCTGAAGACCGACACGCCGGTTTTCGGAATTTGCCTGGGCCACCAGATGCTGGCTTTAGCGCTGGGCGCCAAGACCGCAAAGATGCATTTGGGCCATCATGGTGCCAATCACCCCATCAAGGACCTGACCACCAATAAGGTTGAAATCACCAGCCAGAACCACGGTTTCGTGGTCGACAAGGACAGCCTGCCAGATGGCGTTGAGGGCACCCACTTTTCCCTGTTCGACGGGTCATTGGCGGGCCTGCAAGTCACCGGGCGCCCCGTGTTTTCGGTGCAATACCACCCGGAAGCCTCCCCCGGACCGCAGGACAGTCATTATCTGTTCAATCGCTTTGTCGATTTGATGGCGGCGCGTCTATAGACTTGCCCTGAATCCTGCGATCACCCGGTCGATTCCATCATCATTGATATCGCGGTGAACGACCAGGCGCATATTTTTCCCTGAGCCGCTGGCGATTACCCCTTGTGCCTTTAAGGCAACGACCAGCGACGCCGCATCAACATCGCGTGTTTGCAGCAGAACCATATTGGTTTGCAGCGGCGACAGATCGACAGAAAGGCCAGGAATCTCACTTAAGGCGAGCCGCAGTTTTTCTGCGCGCTGGTGATCCTGCGCCAGATTCGGGGCATGGTGTTCCAACGCATACAGCCCCGCTGCGGCCAGAATCCCGACTTGACGCATGCCACCACCCAACATTTTGCGATATCGGTGTGCCTTCTGGATAAGAGATTTGGAACCACACAGGACCGACCCGGCCGGTGTTCCCAGTCCTTTTGACAAGCACACCGAAACGGAATCCGCACAGCGCGCCAATGTTTTGGGATCAATGCCCAGGGCAATCGCAGCATTAAAGGCCCGCGCACCATCCAGATGCACAGACAGGCCGACATCGCGCGCAGCTGCCGCCGCCGCCTCCTGCCGCGTCAGGGGAACGGCCTTGCCGCTGACCGTATTTTCCAGGGACAAAAGGCGCGTGATGGGCAAATGCGGGTCATTGCCCTTGACTGCCTTCGCGACAGTTTCAGGTTCCAGCCCGTTATCTGCCGCAACATCCAATGGCTCCAGCCCTATACCGCCCAAAACAGAGGCCCCTTTGGCTTCATAGGAATAGACGTGATAGGCCCGCCCCACCAAGACTTCCTCCCCGCGCCCGCAATGGGCCAATAGGGCGCAGAAATTGCTCTGGGTTCCGGTGGGCAGGAACAGCCCGGCCTCTTTGCCAAAGGTTTCCGCTACTTTCTGTTCCAAGGCAATGGCGGTTGGATCATCGCCATAGACATCATCCCCAACCTCAGCCCCCGCCATGGCAGCCAGCATGCCAGGTGTCGGACGCGTCACGGTATCGCTGCGCAAATCAACAAAGTCTGCGTGATTGTGCCCCACAGCAGCGCCAGAAGCCCCGGCATAAACATTGGTCATTCTAAATCCTCCTTGAAAAGGGACTATTCCTGAAGCCCCATAAGCTCAAAGATCATGGCAATCCCCCATTTCGAAATACCATGATGGGCGTGACTTTCGTCGATGCGTATCTGGAACTGACCGCCCAGGTCCAGTTCCTTCAGGCGATCAGAAATCACCGGTTCGTACAACAACCCTTTCACATTCCGAAAGCAACATCGGTCATATCGGTTGAAAAGATGCGTTTGCACCCGTCCTTCTCCCGATGCCCCCAGGATATACAGATCCATCAAACTCATCGCATCCCGCAAGGGGGCATAATCCGCAACCCCAATCGGGGCGTCCTGCCCTTCACGCAGGTAATAGGGCAAGGTTCCCGCCACCGCGATGGATGTTCGTATTCTTTCATCCAAAGCAGCGGTCAGAACGATTGTTCCTGACCCTGCGGAGAAGCCCACTACGGTCACATCGCTGATACCCCGCTGGTTCAAAAGATCAATTGCGACACGTACGGGTTCAACATGGATCGCCAGGGGGGTCTTCAATTTGGTCAGATCAAATTGCAAATTTGCGTGGCAAGTACCATCAGCGGGAAAATCACAGGGGGCCTGCCCGACATTCTCCCCATAGGCCAATTGGTCCATGACGATAACCGTCAGCCCCTTTTTCAGGGCGGCCTCAATCAAATCCTGGCGCTGGGGAAAACTGCCTGCAAAGCCATGATGATAGATCAATCCACGCTGCGGCATCGGGCGCGCTGGGACCATAAGATAAATATAGGAATAAAGGCCGGGTCGGACCTCCAATGCAAAACGATGTGCCTCCGCAACCCCTGAAAACTGTCGGACGACGTTCAGAATTGAACTGTCTTCATCGGCCGGGATCGGGATTTCTGCCCGGCGTAGACCATCCGCGCCATAGACCAAGTGCGTCAACGTATCGCGATACGCCATAACATCCGCAGGTGTCTTGATTGATAAAAAAGTAGCGGGATCCTGTGTCACAAGACTGGGCCGGACCTCTTCATAGACATACTGATCTTTCGCCTTAAGGCGTTTGTACACTGTAAAGGCCGCATCATTGGTGCGGACGAACGCTACCAGCAGCCCCAGTGCTGCAATAGTGGCGAGGATCGCCCAAATCCATCTAAATCTTGCCATAAAATCTGCCAATTGCGCTGCTGATATCGGCGTGCTAAACGCTTTGTGTCATAGAACTAATAGACTTTTTCTTACAAACCAAGCGTTTAGAAACCGTTGCCAGAAATCCCTCTGGCCGGTCACTGAGGGCGTGAACGTGGCCACCGTACTTAATCCCCAGCAGTTCACCTACAGTCGTGGATATGCCTGGGCTTTGGGGTTACTGATCGGTATAGCCGTACCTGTCACATATATGGGTAATCTGGCCCTTGCCATCGCCTTTGGCTTTGCGGCGCTTCTGGCGGCTGTCGCCATGGCAAACCCATCCGCGAGGCAACAGGCCAAGGCGCTGGCCAAAACCCGGGTTGGAACGGCTGCGTTGCTGACATTGCTGTGGTGGGTCGGCGTTGCCATCACCTCTATTGATCCTGTCAGTTCGATACAGGTTGTCAGCCGCATGGCGGTTTACATCATGGCCTTCATCTGGGTGATCGTTGCTTTGGCGGAACGTCCAAAGGCCCGCCAGATCGCTGAATCCAGCATTATGATTGGCTCTGCCGTTCTGGGTACCCTGGCCGTTATTGCAGTTATTGTCGAACCCTCCCTGTTGCATGTTTTCAAGCCGTTGCATGAAGGCCCAATTATGGCTGAGAACATGTTTAAATCCTTACAATCTGTTCTGGCCCTGACCGTACCGGTTCTGCTGTATCTGGCGTGGCAACGGCGCGGTGTCTGGATCGGCGTGGTCTCCGTTGCCCTGATTTGTGATATCGCGCTGTTCGCAGGCATCACGGGTCAGACTGCGGAATCGGCGATTGGTGGCATGATGGGGGCCAGCCTGATCCTGTTTTTACTGTTTGTCGCGCGCCATTTGTCCCGACCTGGCCGTGTCCTTTTGATTATCGCCACTCTTGGCCTTTGTGTGGCACTTGGTGTCTCTGTCTTTCAGGTGTTGCCCCATCCCCCGACCACGGAAAACGATGTATCGTCCCCCCCGCTACCCGTTATCGATTTTCACCGGCAAGCAATCTGGGGCTTCGTTTATCAGAAGGCACTGGATGCGCCTGTGACGGGGTATGGCATCAACACGATCAATAAAACCAAAGGCGCCCTTGAAATGGTTCCCGGTCTTCAGCATGCGGAATATGTGCCAGGGCATCCACATAACTGGATTCTGGAAATCTGGTCGGAAACCGGCATCGTGGGGCTGGTTCTATTTTGCATCACGCAATTGCTGTTGGTGATCGCGGTCGCCCGTAAAGCATTGCGCGGAAATGGCAGTGCCTGGATTGCCTGCGCCGTGATGGCGTCGTTCTGGACCAGTTCCCTGGCCAATTTCTCTATCTGGGCGTCCTGGTGGCAGGTTTCCTTCCTGTGCGTCCTGGCGCTTCCTGTCTCTCAACTATTGGCAGACAGGCACAAGACACAGTGACACAACGGACGGAAATTCTGACACACTAAGTGCTGGAATTATCTTCCGTCTTTTGCATGTCACCGCCTTGCAGCATGACAAATTTGATCATTTCAATAGCCTCTGGACTGTCCCATTCCGCAGCACCCGCAAGGCCGCCAACCAAATGCCCCTGCTGATCGATCAAATAAGTACTGGGCAGGCCGCGCAGACCCAGTTCCCGACCCAGCTTCAATTTGGGGTCATAGAACAGCTCCAGATCTGACAGTCCCAACCGATCGCGCAGAAAGGGCTCTGCGACGGCCTTACCACCCCGATCCTGGCTGATCGTCAACAGGCGAAAATTCGGCCCGGCCAAGACATCGTTCAAACGGGCCAGGCTGGGCATTTCCTTGATACAGGGAGCACACCACGTCGCCCAGAAATTGACCAGCAACACTTTCCCGGTAAAATCAGTGAAATGATGTTCAACGCCATCACCATCAAAAAATGGTGTAACGGGGGCAGGCGCGCGTTCCTTTAACAGAACGAATTCTTGCATCTCCCCATTTGTCGGAGGATAGTCCGCCGCCGCCTGAACCGGGCGTGTATGCAGTATGGATGGCGCAAGGGCAGTCAGGCCAATCGCGCAGGCACCAAGGCCAAAGTCGCGGCGTGTCGGCGCCAAAGGGGATGTTTTCACGGGATTGGTCACGGGCTGAACCTCCAATTCATCATAGAGTAACGATAACAAGGGTGAGACAGTATGTCTAAGAACGATATGTGGGGCGGTCGGTTCTCTGGCGGTCCGGCGGAAATCATGGAAAAGATCAACGCCTCCATCGGTTTCGACAAAAACCTCTATAAACAGGACATCCAGGGGTCCCTGGCACATTCTGACATGCTGGCCGCCCAGGGCATCATCACGAACGAAGACCGCGATGCGATCCATCAGGGCCTTGCTGAGATACAACATGAAATCGAGGCGGGAACCTTCGATTTCAAGACTGAATTGGAAGATATCCACATGAATGTGGAAGCCCGGCTGCGCGAAAAGATCGGCGATCCCGGTGCGCGCCTGCATACCGGACGCAGCCGCAACGACCAGGTTATCACCGATGTGCGCCTGTGGACTCGTGACGCCCTGGACGGTCTGGACGCGCTGATGGCAGATCTTCAGCGCGCCCTGATCGACAAGGCCGAAGCCCATGCCGATGTCCTTATGCCAGGCTATACCCATTTGCAAAGCGCCCAGCCGGTGACGTTCGGTCACCACCTTATGGCCTATGTCGAAATGGTCGGACGGGACCGCGGACGATTGGCGGATTGCCGTCGGCGCTTGAATGAGTGCCCGCTGGGCGCAGCCGCGCTGGCCGGTACTTCCTTCCCCATTGATCGCCAGATGACCGCCAAGGCCCTGGGTTTTGACCGACCCACCGCCAATTCCATGGACAGCGTTGGCAGCCGTGATTTCATTCTGGAATTCCTGGCTGCGGGGTCCATTCATGCGATCCATCTCAGCCGTCTGGCCGAAGAAATCGTGATGTGGATGTCGGACCGTTTCGCATTCATCACGCTCAGCGATGCCTTCACCACCGGGTCGTCCATCATGCCGCAGAAGAAAAACCCCGATGCCGCAGAATTGGTGCGCGCAAAACCCGGGCGGTTGCTGGGTGCCTTTATCAGCGTATCGACGATGATGAAGGGGCTGCCCATGACCTTCTGTAAGGATATGCAGGAAGATAAGGAACCTTTGTTTGATGCTGTAGAATCCCTGACCCTGGCCGTCGCAGCGACCGCTGGCATGGTCGATGATATGCAGCCCCGCCCTGACCGTATGCTGGCCGGGCTGGAAAAGGGTTTCCCCACTGCAACCGATCTGGCCGACTGGTGCGTGCGGGTCCTCAATCTGCCCTTCCGCGATGCCCATCATGTGACCGGCGCACTGGTTGCAAAGGCAGAAGCGCGCGGCGTTGATCTGGCGGAACTGTCCCTGGAAGAGATGCAATCGGTGGAAAAGCGCATTACATCTGATATATATTCTGTGCTAAGTCCTGCGGCATCAGTCGCCAGCCGGACCAGTTTTGGCGGAACTGCGCCCAGCCGCGTGCGGGAAGCAGCGGCGGCAGCCAGAAAGCAGTATCTGTAAGTATTTGGCAGGGAGTAACTGGATATGGAAGAAACGACACGTCGCGCACTATTGCGCCGGGCCGGAACAGCCTTGCTGTTAACCGTTGTGGTCAGTCTTCCCCTGGCGGCTTGTGGCAAAAAATCGCAACCCGAGCCACCCTCAGGCGAGGAAGCGCCCTATCCGCGGACCTATCCGTCCGGGGCGGCCCCTTCCTGACATCGTGATTTTGTAATTGCATCCATATAGATTGGCACCTGTGAAATGAACCATTTTGAGTATCACAATGGGGTTTTATGCGCTGAAAATGTGCCCCTGACGCAGATCGCGCAAGAGGTCGGAACCCCCGTCTATGTCTATTCCCGGGCAACATTGACCCGCCACTATACGGTCTTTGCCGACGCATTTCGCGCCGCTGGTCTAGATGCCAAGATATGTTATGCCGTCAAGGCGAACAGCAATCTGGCGGTAATAGCCTTATTGGGTCAATTGGGTGCGGGGGCGGATGTCGTATCCGAAGGGGAATTGCGCCGTGCCCTGGCTGCTGGAATCCCCCCGGACCGCATCGTCTTTTCCGGCGTTGGCAAAAGCGAAAGTGAGCTTCGGTTTGCCCTGGAAACCGGAATTCATGAAATAAATGTGGAATCCGAAAGTGAAATCAGGCTGTTATCGCGGATCGCCGCCAGCATGAATGTGACGGCGGAAATCGCTGTTCGGGTCAATCCGGACGTTGACGCCAAAACCCATGAGAAGATTTCGACCGGCCGAAAGGAAAATAAATTCGGCATTGATATTGACCGTGCCGAGGAAATTTATGCACTGGCTGCTTCTCTTCCAGGCCTTGCCCCAGTCACGGTTGCTGTCCATATCGGCAGCCAGTTGACCGATCTGGATCCCTATCGTCAGGCGTTTCGCCGGGTCGCTCAATTGGTTGAGCGGCTGCGAAGCCTGGGGCACAAAATCACCCGCGTTGATCTGGGCGGTGGCCTGGGCATCCCTTACGACGCGGAAAACCCGCCCCTGCCGGATGCCTATGCGAAAATGGCCGCAGAAGAAATCGCGCATTTGAACTGTCAGGTGATGCTGGAACCGGGACGCATGATCGTCGGTAATGCCGGGATATTGCTGTCGCGGGCCTTGGTCGTGAAGCCCGGCGAGGCGAAGCGCTTCCTGATCCTGGATGCGGCCATGAATGACCTGATCCGCCCTGCCCTGTACAATGGTCACCATGGTTTGCGCCCCGTCAAACAACCAGGTGCGGATGCGCCGCTGATGCCGGTTGACGTTGTAGGACCAGTTTGCGAATCCGGCGATACCTTTGCCAAAGACCGCATGCTGCCCTTGATAGAAGAAGGGGATCTGGTCGCATTCGGGACGGCAGGGGCCTATGGCGCCGTGATGGCATCGACCTATAATACAAGGTTGCTGGTCCCAGAGGTTTTGATCGATGGCGATCACTATGCTGTGATCCGGCCTCGGCAGACCTATGAAGAGTTGATCGGCATGGACAGAATTCCAGATTGGTTACAGACTGGTTCAAAGGATCACGCCGCTTAAAGGATTGGAGCGACAGGATGACAGATCACTCGGCTCGGGGGGGCCAAAAAGACGCGACGGGTATGGAAATGCCCATCGGTCTCTCCCGCGCGGTTTTGATCTGGGAGGCGCTGGAAGTTGCCTTCTGGAAACCTGTCAGCGTCCTGATCCTGTTTCTTGCCATCGCAATCACCGGACTTCTGCCAGACCTTGCTCCCTGGCTGCATGCGACCGTCCTGGCAGTATCGGCCATCCTTTTCGCTGGCCTGATGGTTCAGGGCTATCGACGGTTTCACCTGCCCCGGTATGAAGCCGCGCGTCGTCGGGTCGAACGGGTCAACAAACTGGATCACCGCCCACTGGAAAGTCTGGCGGATCGTCCCAGCAGCGATAATCCAATTCAACTGGCCCTGTGGCAGGCGCATCAGGCGCGCCTGCGTCAACGAATCGGCAGCTTGTCGGTGGGCGCCCCGGATCCCCAATTGGCACGGCGCGATCCCCGCGCCCTGCGCCTGATTGCGCCATTCTTCCTGATCATCGCGCTGATCGCTGCGGGCGGGGAGAGTATTCAGCGCCTGCGGACTGCACTGGTCCCCAATATCGGCACCAGCGGACCGACCTTGACGGTTGGCATTGATGCCTGGCTGACGCCGCCGGACTATACCGGTCTGCCCCCGCTTTTTATGTCCAGCAGCAAGAAACAATCGCCTGACACGACCGATACGATCCCAACAGCAATGCAGGGCGATGAACACAGCACCCCGGTCGGGTCCCGCCTGGTGGTTCAGGTCAGCGGCGTCCCGGACGGGGCGACCCTGATAACGCCGCAGGGTCCAAAACCAATGGCGCAATTTGCCCAGAATGCCGTGGCGCTGGAGCATGAAATTCTAAAGTCCGGCACATTTTCCATTCAGTCTGAGGGTGAAACCGTTGCCTCCTGGGAAATTCGCGCCGTGCCGGATGCGCCCCCCGTTGTCACCCTGCCAGAACCCCCGATTGCCAGTGTTCAGCGCGCCCTGACCATCACCCATACGGTCAGCGATGACTTTGGCGTTCTCTCCTTAAGGGCGGAGATAGAGCGCGCGGACAGGCTTGCGGGCTCTGCGCAAAGCAGTGCTCAGGGGAATGAGGAAATGAAGATCATCACCCAACTGCCCGTCCCGGACCCCAGCAAATACGGCACCAAACGCCGCGCCTACCGGGACTATACCGCCCATCCCTGGGCCGGCGGAGAAGTGCGCCTGACCCTGGTGGCAACCGACGCCCTGGGCCAGGAGGGTCGATCCGAGCCCGTGACCTTGATCCTGCCCGCGCGGGAGTTCAACCACCCAGTGGCTAAGATCATTATCGACTTGCGGCGTGAACTGGCCTGGAATCCGATACAAAATTATCGGGCCGTTTCAGACGCGCTGGATGCCTTGTCGTGGGAACATAACACATTTGATGACAAGGTTACGGTTTTCATGGCGCTGCGTCAGGCAGTGCGCGCCCTGACGCCCCATCGCCGCACCGGTGCCGCCCCTGAGCCACAGGCCATTGCGTCTGTGATCGAATTATTATGGAAAACGGCGCTGTATCTGGAAGATGGTGGCGTATCCCTGGCCCTGCAGCGCTTGCGTGAGGCACAACAGGCCCTGATGGACGCCCTCCAGAATGGCGCCGATGCGGCCGAACTGGACCAATTGATGGATGAACTGCAGCAGGCCATGCAGGATTACATGCAGGCCATGGCAGACCAGATGCGCCAGAACCTTGCCGAGGGTGAACAGCCCCCCGAAATGGCCCCCGGCGAAAATGTCATTTCTCAGCGCGACCTTGAAGACATGATGCAGCAATTGCGCGACATGATGCAGAATGGCATGACCGAAAGCGCCCAGCAGATGCTGGAACAGCTGCGTAATATGATGGAAAACATGCAAGCAGGGATGCAGCAGCAAATGTCCCCGCAGAATCAGCAAGCCATGGAAATGCTGAATTCCATGAAAGATATCATGGAAAGCCAGCGCGAATTGATGGACAGAACCCATCGCCGCGACCTGGAACGCCGGGGCGAAAGCAACCCGGAACAGGGGCAGGCCGGACAGCAAAACCAGGCCCAGCGCAATCAGCAAAGCCAGGGCCAGGCTGAACAGGGCCAGCGGGGAGAATCCGGCGACCAACAGCGTGCGCAGGATAGTGCAGATGCCGTCCTGCAGGATGCCCTGCGCCGACAATTGGGTGAAGTGATGCGCAAATTTGGCGAAATGATGGGGCAGATTCCAGAACCCTTTGGCCGCGCGGATGAAGGCATGGGCGAGGCAACTGAGCAATTGGGCGATGGCAGGCCCGGCGAAGCCGTTGAGTCACAAGGCAAGGCACTGGATGCGATGCAGGAGGCCGCCGATGCAGCGCGAAATGCCTTTATTGAACGGTTTGAACAACAAATGGGAATGGGTCAGCAAGTGCCCGGCCAGTCTGGCGAACAGACAATGGACCCCTTTGGACGCGAAGCCAGTGATACATTCCGGGGCAGCATGCAGGGTCAGGTGAAAGTTCCTGATAAAGGCGGCCTGGAAAAAGCCCGGGAAATTCGTGATGAATTACGCCGTCGCGCGGGAGAGCGCGCCCGTCCGCCTGAGGAATTGGACTATATCGACCGGCTGCTGGATCAATTCTAGAGCAATATCAGGTCATTCATGGTCGCTCTGACCGAGATGTTTTAAGGCTGGATTAGGAGCAGCTTGCTGCGCGTAGCGGGGCTACGGGCAAGAGCTGCGACGCAGGCCAGCCTTAAAACATCCGGCCGGAACGGTGACTTTCGGCGGACCGCTGCTGCGTTACCCGCCTTGCGCGATGCCCCGCATCGCTCTGCGGCGGGTGCCTCGCATCGTCCTCGCCGAAAGACATCAGAGTGACCATGAATGACCTGATATTGCTCTAGTGTGTTTTTTGATCATTTGAGACTCTAGGGCGGAACCGCAGTTTTGACTGCATCAGCGCATCCCGGTCCAACAAAGGTAAACCCCGTGCCTCTGTCGGGGTCAGGCCATAGGCCTTGCGAAACAAAGTCGCAAAGTGGGACTGACCGTTAAATCCACATTCCAGTGTAATATCCAGAATGGATCGGTCCGTTGTCAGGACCAGCCACAGGCCATGATCCAGCCGCAATGCCCGGGAAAAGTTCCCAAAGCTCATGCCCAGTTCTTCGCGAAAACCGCGTTCCAACTGTCGCCTGGAAATACCGATTGTGTGCGCCAATTGATCAATGCGCGGTGGATCGGACAGCTTTTCCTCCAAAAGCAGAATTGCGCGCGCAACGCGGGGGTCGCGCACCGACTGGGCCACCGGGGGCTGGGGTTGCGGCGTTGCCGTCGCACGGCTGTTTTCCACCATCATGATACTCAGGGCCTTTTGCGCCAGATCCCGCCCCAGATGCCGTTCGATCATCCAGGCAGCCAAACGCGCCGCGCCGACACCGCCTGCACAGGTGATACGCTTGCCATCCGCGACGAACAGGCGGCTGGCATCGGGTTCCACCGTATCAAAGCGGTCGATCATATCCTGATAATGCAACCAACTGACACAGGCCTTGCGCCCATCCAGTAATCCCGCCCGCGCCATCGCAAAAACACCGGTACAGATTCCCACCAATGCGACACCCTGGCTGGCGGCCTGGCGCAAATAGTCCAGGACAGGATCTTCCTTATCCTCGTCATGGCCCAGCAATCCACCAATCACAACCACATAGTCAAAGCGTTCCGGGGACAGAAATGTGCCGGTCGCGGTAATGCTGACACCACAGCTTGCCGGGATCATGCGCCCATCATGGGACATCACCTCCCAGCGGCATCGGATCGGGCGCGATCGGTCCCGCTCATCAGCGGCTAATCTTAGGGCATCAATAAAGGACGCAAAGGCGTTCAGCGTGAAATTAGGTAAGGGCACAATGCCAACATTTAAGGCCGCTGGCACAGTTCCGCCTGTGGCCATACCTGATCCCTTGCCCGACATACGATCATCCCTGTTCATGGCTTTTAGTCTATTCGGATGTCACCGGCGTTGAAAGCATCCACAATAGAGCGTATCTCCTCCCCTGGGCCAGACGGTTGGACGGTCGCGCCCAGGCAATGGGGAAACCCGTCTGGGTGAGGAAAGTCCGGGCTCCACGGAAACACGGTGCCGGTTAACGACCGGCGGGGGCGACCCTAGGGAAAGTGCCACAGAAAGCAAACCGCCTCGATTTCAATCGGGGTAAGGGTGAAAGGGTGCGGTAAGAGCGCACCGCTCGTCCGGCAACGGAAGAGGCATGGTAAACCCCACCGGGAGCAAAACCGAGTAGGGATGGTAGCCGCACTGGGGTTGATCTTTCACGAGATATCGCCCCTGGAAGACGGCAGGCGGGTTTCCGCGCCCCATCCGGGTAGGTTGCGAGAGGCACCCGGCAACGGGTGTCCCAGAGGAATGGCCGTCCATCGCCCCAATGATCCTTGGGTCAGCGGGGGGAGGACAGAACCCGGCTTACAGACCGTCTGGCCCATTTTGATTATTGATCACTAAATCATATTACGATTTCACGTTTGACAGGTTCAATCCAATACGCGTCATTTGATGAAATCTTATCTTTGTGTCCTTCGATATTGTGGCCGGAAGCACCGTCGCAATATCTTTATGAGAAAAAATGAAACTTTGATTCACATTTGTCTTCAGTCCGATAACGCCAATTCGATACAAGTCCGATATGATTTGCTTTGACATATCTTCATAAGGTATTTCATTTCCATGAGTTAGACTTGACCTAGACAACTTACTTACCGGATCACGAGGCTCATAATTTTCTTGGGCTACGGAAAGAACAATTTCGTCAATAAACGTATGGTCAAAAAAGTCACTTTCTTGAAATGCATTTCCACGAGATCTAATTGCACTGAAAACAAACTGCAAATAAGGTAGTGCAGTATTCCATTCCTCTACTAAAGCCTGGAGTCTAATTCGAGAATACTCCTCTTCAGCCTTCCGAATAACGGTTTGGGAAACCTTGCTTTTCCCTTCACACAATTTTAAGCATATATTTAGGTAAGATATTATATCTCTAGGCCTATATAACGTTCGATCCAATATATAAGAGAAAGAATCAACACTCCCAACCTTTGGATCAAATATATCACTATAATATACATTTTCTGAAGAGTATTTCTTCCTAAAAAGAAAATTTATTCTTTTATTTACCAGATCAAACATTTGATCTTTATTCCATTTTACTCTTAAGAAATAATCATCATACTTCTCTCTTTGAGCACCGGAGAAATCTGTCTCTTGAATTACTCTCTCAAGAACATCCGCTCTTATAGCCACAATAATTTTTAGATTTTGTATCTTCCTAAAAGACCTCAAACTTTCAATTAATGCTCTAATGAGCTTGTACCTTATCGTTTCATCAACCCATTTTTCATCAATGCCGTCAATTAATATATAGTGGTTCTGTTTCTTATACTTTTCTTCTTTATCAAATGTAGAAAGCAGGTCCATAACTTTTCCCAGATCCGCTAAAAGATCCGAATCGACAATTTTCTTGGCGCGCGCGACAAGGGCTGATTTCTTTTCCTGGCTCAACGACCTTGCGTATCCTGCTTTTGATTTAAATTTTTCCAGATCAACTGAAAGATTTGTATCGACTTGTTTTTCTATTTTTTGTGTAACCTCCTTAATATTTTCATCCATTGTGATGAAGAATTTGTTTTCCCATTCAGCCAAGTACTTTAGAGCCGATTTTCGCCTGTCATCACTTTCAAATGTATCCAAAATTCTGCGAAAAAGACTGCGTGACTTATTTGCATCCGTGACAGAAAACCTTGATCTAATGTATTCAATACAGAATATGTGTTTCCAAAGAACCTGGAAAAATAAATCTAAATCAACACCAATCGAACTAAGAAACTGTATAATATCAGAATTTGCGACATAGCTAAGTGATAACTCCAGTAAATCAACCTCACTTACATTTGTGTTATTCTTAGATATCATTCTCAATATCGCAGTCTTTCCTGCACCAGTTCTTGCCGATACAAAGTGCTTTGATGAAGTAATATCCGCAACTACAGAAAGAGCTGGATGATCTACAAAGCACGAAAATAAAAACTCATCATCATTCTCTGCGGAGTTGTTTCCGATGTTTTCTCCGGGCCGTAGTTCAATCTTATTTGCTAAATGATTCTGTGTTTTTCCTTTTCTGGACATATTTCCCCCAAAATTTTCGAATATAGTGTATGATTTCCCAAATTGTATTTCTAATCATATTATTCTTAAGGTAGCCTTGATAACAATTTATGGCACGAAAAAAGATTCTAATTCATACTCTTAAATCGGCAGGCCAAAACTAAATTCAATTAAATTTGATATCCAAACCGGACATAAGCAAATTTGAACCTGATAATGAAAAAAACAGGACACAGAGGATGAAGCACTTAACGATATTCACATGCATGTTCAGTCTCTTAGGTCTATGTAATTTTTCCCATCTTAATGCATCCGATGACGACTGCAGGCCCGCGGACCAGATACACTATGTTCAGGGTGGGGATGAATGTCTGGCGATCCAGACCTACCTGCCCGGCACGCCTGCCCAATCCAAGACGCTGGTTGTGGTTCTGCATGGCGATCTCAGCAGCGGCGGTCCCGCCGACTATATCTTCCCCGTTGCCGAAACAGCCTCTGAATTGGGAGCCGTCGGCGTCGCAATGATGCGCATCGGGTATAGCGGCGGTGGTCGGTCCTCCACCGGGCGGGCCAGTCGATCTGAAAACCGGTCAGAAATCTATACACCCGACGAGATGGACGCCATCGCCGACGCCACCACGCGCCTGAAAGCCCATCATGGGGCCGATACCGTTGTGATGATCGGCCACAGCGGCGGCGCCGTGATGACCGGCGTGATTTTGGGGCGTCATCCTGGCCTGGTGCAGCGTGCGATGTTGTTAAGCTGCCCCTGCGATGTGCCAACCTGGCGACAGATCAACAACCGCAAGCCCTTGTCGCGCGCGGAAAACCCGCTTGATTATATCGACCGCATTCCGGCTGGAACCATGATCCGGCTGGTGACGGGGTCGCGGGACACCAATACCTGGTCACGGCTGTCGCGCGACTATGCGGCGGACGCATCAGCCAAAGGCATTGATGCCACCTTTGCCGAAGTTTCTGGGTCCCCGCATAACCTGACGGCAGACATGGCAGACAGCGCCGAATTCAAGGACGCTGTCCGCCAGGTCGTCACCGGGCAGTGATTAGGCCACAGCCGCCTTTGGGCCTTTAGGGCGACGGATATACAGCAGCCAGAAGGCAATCGACATGTTCAGCAGGTTAAATGCGATGCCATTCAGGAAGGCCGCCTGATAGCTGCCGGTCAGATCATAGATTTCACCCGACATCCATCCGCCCAATGCCATGCCCAGAACCGTTGCCATCAGGACGATCCCGACCCGGGACCCCGCCTGACGGGCCGGGAAATATTCCCGCACGATCAAGGCATAGCTGGGCACGATCCCCCCCTGTGACAGGCCAAACAAGGCAGAGACCAGATATAGGGAGACCAATCCATCAAAGGGCAGATAAAAGAGCAGGGCCAGGCATTGCAGGGTCGAGCCCAGGATCAACGTACCGACGCCCCCGATCTTATCTGCAATTACCCCTGATGCCAGCCGACTGACCACGCCCAACCCCAGCATAAGGGACAGCATCTCCGCCCCCACCGCCGGGCCGTATCCCAGATCCCCGCAATAGGCGACGATATGGACCTGGGGCATGGACATCGCCACACAGCATCCAACCCCGGCAACGACCAAAAGCATCAGAACGACATTTGGCGATACTGGCGCGGATGCGGTCGCAGCCTTTGCCGCCACGGGGACAGAGCCCTGATCAATATCAGGGCGGCGCCGCAACAACAGGGCCAGGGGAATCATGGTGCAGAAGCAAAACACACCCACCCAGAAATAGGCACCCCGCCAACCAATCGATACAATCGCTTCCTGCAGGATCGGTGGCCAAATCGCCCCGGCCAAATAATTGCCACTGGCGACAATCGCAATAGCAAGGCCCCGGCGCTTCAGAAACCAATGAGATACATCAGCCACCATGGGCCCGAAGGTCGCGGAACTGCCCAACATCCCAATCAGCACGGCCTGACAGGCCAGGAAAGTCCAGAAATTCGGGGCAAAGGAAGACAGGACATAGCCCGCGCAGATCATCGTAGCCGCCATGATAACCGGTATGGCGATCCCAAAGCGATCCACCAACCGACCCATCAGCACGCCCCCCAGGGCAAAGCCAATCATCGTTGCGGTATAGGGAAACGACGCCCCGCCACGATCCAGACCAAATTCCAGCTCAATGGACGGCAGAACGACCACGGAAGACCACAACCCAACACCACCGATCGTGCTCAAGATCAGACATACCCCCAGCCTAAACCAGGAATAGGGACTGTCAGTTGCATCGGGATGGTCAGCAGAAACCTGTGACATAGAAAAATCCAACTTCAAAAGACGCGCGGTACGATATCCGTATCCCAGCTTTTAAAGGGGGGCAAATACAGAGTGTAGTAGATCAAGTGTTTTGCCTGTCAGGCATGCAACAATTGCAAGACCGCCTGAAAACCATCAGATTGTCAGTGGTACAGGATGTTCGGGTCAGCTATATTGAATTGTAAATCGTATCATTCATTAATCATTTGATAATCCATGCAAGATGCACATCAAGCACCGCCGTCCTATACACGGCTTTCCATCGACACGCGCGACTTTCGCTCGGCAAGCGCTGCGGCGCTGTTTCAAGGACTTGGCGTACTGCATGTTCAAAACGCAATCCCACTGGAAACGCTTGCGGCCATCAAGGCGGAGATATTAGACGGGCTTGCCTGGCTGGAAAATCAGGTCGGCGAGCGCGTGCCCTACATCACCGTCATGCGCAGTGAATTTGATCCCGCCATGCGCACCACCTATGAACGACTGGTGATGCTGCTCAACGAGGTATTGTCACCACAATTCCCCTATCGTGACAGCATCGCCGCCGCAGCCGGGTGCAGTGAAATACAATATATCATGGCCTATGCCAGAGAGGCGCGGAATGACGGCGGTGCGTCCGCTCATGTCGGCTTTCATCAAGATTATCCGACTTTTAACAAGGTTTCTAACATTCAGGACCACTTCAAACCCAAGCGGACGGTGACATGTTGGATTCCACTGGACGATATTGACGATGAAACGCCGTCTATCGAATATCTGCCCGCCTGGCTTAACCAGGAATTGCCGTCCAATGCTCAAGGCACGCTTGATCTGGAAGTATTTGGCGAAACGTTGGATCGCTTGCCCCATTGGGTGCCGCCAGTGCAATTGGGCGATTTTATAATTCATGATCAATTCACGCTGCACCGCAGTCATGTCACCCCTAAGCGGACGAAACAGCGGCGCAGCTTCGAATTACGGTTTGTGATGCGCTGAAACAGCGGGGTCACGCAAGCGCCTGATCCAGGTCCTCGATCAGATCATCGACATCTTCCAGACCGATGGAAAGGCGGATTGTGCCATCATCGATGCCAAGGGCCTGTCGTTCCTCGGGCTTCAGTTTCTGGTGGGTCGTGGTTGCGGGATGGGTTGCCAGGCTTTTTGCATCTCCCAGATTGTTGGATATATCAAACAGCCGCATGCCGTTCAGGAATTTGAACGCCTGAGCCTTCCCGCCGGGCAGCGCAAAGGTGACCAGGGTGCCAAAACCCGTCATCTGGCGCTTGGCCAGGTTATGCTGGGGATGGCTTTCCAAACCAGGATACCGCACCAATATCACGGCGGAATGGGCTTCCAGGAACCGGGCGACCTTGTCGGCATTCTGACACATTCTTTCGACGCGCAGCGGCAGTGTCTCCAGCCCTTTCAGCATGACCCAGGCGTTAAACGGGCTCATCGACGGGCCGGTATGGCGATACAGGGGTTCAAACACATCCTTCAGGAAGGCATTGGTGCTCAATACTGCGCCCCCCATTGTGCGGCCCTGGCCATCGATATGTTTGGTCGCGGAATAGGTGACGATATCCGCCCCCAATGCCAGCGGGCGCTGCAACATCGGGGTGGCGAATACGTTATCAACAACAACACGGGCGCCCGCCTTTTTGGCAAGTTTACACACTGCCTCGATATCCACCAAATCCAGCATCGGGTTGGAGGGGCTTTCCAGAAACACCGCATCGGTCGGCTGTTTCAGGGCATCTTCCCACTGGTTCAGGTCATGCCCATCGACAAAAGTTGTCTGCACGCCAAAGCGCGGCAGGATGTCATTACAAATGTTATAGCAGGAACTGAACAATGCGCGGGACGCGACCAGCCGCTTGCCCTGGCCCAGAAAGCAGGCCAGCGCATGAAAGACAGCAGCCATCCCACTGGACGTCGCGCGGCATCCTTCTGCGCCTTCCAGCAGCGCCAGGCGCTCTTCAAACATGCCAACGGTGGGATTGGCATAGCGGGAATACATGAAATTGGTGGTTTCGCCCTTAAACGAGGCTTCTGCCTGTTCCGCATTATCATAGATATAGCCAGAGGTCAGAAACAGGCCTTCACTGGTTTCCCGAAAATCCGTGCGCTCCAGGCCGCCCCGCACCAATTCCGTCTGTTGGCGATACCGCCGTCCCGCACCGATTTCAGGTTTACCGCTATCCATCACGATCTCTTTCTAATTAAATAAATCAACCCTGGGCCCAGGGCAGTCCAGCCACTTTCCAGCCACCGGCTTTGCCGCGCTGACCATCAGCATTCTTATCGCCTTCAAACCCTTCCAGGATATTGTAACAGCGGCTGAACCCTTCTTGAGTCAGGGCTGCGGCAGCGCCTTGGCTGCGCTGACCGGATCGACACAGAAACACAATTGCCGGATCCGCATCACCTGCACTTTCAGAGACGGCCTCTTTCACTTGTGCAACAAATTCCGGATTTGGGGCACCGCCGGGAAACCGAATCCATTCAACCAGAACCGGCTGCTTGGACAAACTGTTCAGGACAGGGACACCCACAAACTGCCATTCCGCCGCTGTGCGTACATCCACCAAGACCGCATCAGGCTCTTCGCTCAACAGTTTCCACGCCTCTTTCGGCGTTATATCCCCAGCATATCCAGCGCCCATCACATCATCCCTTTTGCCGTAAAATCATCGCCCCATCAGGGTTGATGGGCTTTAGCAGTATTTCACACAAGAGAAAAGGGGAATTACACCGCGTAATCGGCGCTGGGAACAACTGCCACATTATGCTCTGCCATTTCCGCCATGGCTGCCGCCAAGGATCCATCCATATCAATCGCGCGACAGCCATCTTCCAGGACCGTCACATCAAATCCCAGCTTCGCTGCATCGACGGCAGAAAACCGCACACAGAAGTCTGTCGCCAGCCCCGCCATGACAACAGACTGCACGCCCCGGTCCCGCAAGTATCCCTCCAGCCCGGTCGGCGTTGTATGGTCATTCTCAAAAAAAGCGGAATAGGAATCGATATGACTGCGATAGCCTTTGCGGATGATCAGATCAGCGCAATCGATCTGTAATTTGGGATGAAAGGCCGCCCCCGCACTGCCTTGAACGCAATGGATCGGCCACATCACCTGCGGCCCATAGGGCGCATCGATCAGGCTGAAAGCCTCTGCCCCCGGATTGTTGGCTGCAAAAGAAAAATGATCCGCCGGATGCCAGTCCTGGGTCAGCACCTTGACTGGAAAGCGCGGCATCATGCGGTTGATCACGGGAACGACCTGGTCGCCTTCTGCAACAGCCAGGGCACCGCCCGGACAAAAGTCATTCTGCACATCAATCGCCACAAAGGCCGTATCCGCTGATATCATCGGAAACCTCTTTTCTTTGGAACCAGCCATCAGTTTTCCACATCCCAATAGACCTTCGCAAGAACCGGATGTCGTGAATAAAACGGCTACACTCTTCTGTCAGGTGGAAGTCATTGCACCCTCATCCTGAGGAGCGCAGCGTCTCGAAGGATGAGCCCCCTGAAAGCACCCGACTTACAATCCCTCCTTCGAGACGCGGCGTCGCCGCTCCTCAGGATGAGAAATGTGCGAGTTGTCAAACCCCTCCGCCACGGGCGCAGACAAATACATGCCCCTTCAAACACCGACATAACGGATCAAACATTCAAGGTCACCCCGGACTTGATCCGGGGTCCAGAGCGGCACTCATCATTCTTGCCTATGTCTCTGGATTTCCGCCTGCGCGGAAATGACAATATTCATACAGACTGCCCGTTCAAACACCGACATAACGGTGCAGCAGGCTTGGGTCATCCCGCAATTGCTGCACCGGAACGACGTCTCGGTTAACACCGTTTTCGATGAAGGCGACGTAGTCAGCGACCGGTAGGACGGCATCAACGCGCTGTTCCACCAGAACGACGGCAACGCCAGTCTGTTTCAGGGACAGGACGACCTCTCGAATCTTGGAAATCATGGAAGGCTGTAATCCTTCCGTCGGTTCGTCCATCAACAGAACCTTGGGTTCCGTGCACAAGGCGCGGGCCATGGCCAGCATTTGCTGTTCCCCCCCGCTTAACTTGCCGGACACCTGGGACAGCCGTTCACGCAAGACTGGAAACAGGTCCAGCACCCGATCGCGGGTCGGCTTTCCCTGCCCGGTCGCCATCAGGCCAATGTCAATATTCTCCGAAACCGTCAGCTCCGAAAACAGCCGTCGCCCCTGGGGGACATAGCCCAATCCGTATTTCGGGGCGGCATGGGCCGGTAGTTTTGTCAGATCAACATCATCGACAAGCACTGTGCCCAAACGCGGCGGCACCAGACCCATGATTGCTTTCAGTGCCGTCGTCTTCCCCGCGCCATTGCGCCCAAGCAGACACAGGATTTCCCCAGAGGCAGCTGACAGTGAAAATTTCCGCAACACCTGCACATCGCCATAGAAACAATCGATATCCGTGACTGTCAGCATCGCCTATCCCCCCAGATACGCGGTTTGAACAGCATGATTGGCGCGAATCTCTTCTGGCGTGCCTTCCGCCAGCACCTCGCCAAAATTCATCACCGTGATGCGCTGGGCCAGATCCATCACGACCGTCATATTATGTTCAATCAACAGGATTGTCGTATCCTTGGAAACCGCACGGATCAGATCAATAAAATTGGCAATTTCGGAATCCGCCAGGCCCTGTGTCGGCTCATCCAGAATCAATAATTTCGCGTCCAGCGCCAAGCCCATGCCAACCTCCAGCAAACGCTGATGCCCATAGGCCATCTCTTTTGCCTTGGTATCGGCCTGATCACGCAGTCCGACCCGGGCCAATACCTCATCCGCGCGGGTGATCAGGGCTGCCTCGTCCACGCGCCCGAACACTCCAGATGCCGCCACCGCCGCGCGCTGGGCAGGCAACAGGATGTTTTCGCGACATGTCAGATTGGCAAAAATGCTGGTGATCTGGAATGTATAGGCAATTCCCCGCGCAACACGGGCATGGGCAGGCAATCTGGTAATGGATTGCCCCTGAAAGGCGATGGTTCCAGCACTGGGCGCAATACGTCCGCTGATCAACCCAACCAGGGTGGATTTCCCCGCCCCATTCGGCCCGATAATGGCCCGGATTTCACCCTGCTGCAGATCAAAATCAACAGACTGAACTGCCGCTAGGCCGCCAAAATTCTTCGACAGGTTTCTGGTTTGCAATAATGTCGTCATGGCAGCCACGGTACCCACCGTTCTCGCACAGTTCCCAACAGGCCCTTTGGGGCGACCAGGATCAACAATACCAGGGCAAGCCCCACAAAAAACAGATAGGCAGAGGTCATCCCGCTTGCGATATCAATCAGATAGAACATTGCAATCGTCCCCAACAATGGCCCCAGCACCACACCAGCCCCGCCCATCAGAACATATAACAGGGGCAGAATAGAATACTGGATGGACGCGAAACTGGCCCCGACATAACCAAACAGAATCCCATAGGCTGCCCCAGCGGCCCCCGCAAAAGCGCCGGAAATCACCATCGCCATCAACTTGTACCGGAACGGGTCATAACCCAGCATCCGGGTGCGCTCCTCATTTTCTCGAATAGCGATCAGGATACGCCCGGTTGGAGAGCGCACCAGCGCCAGCTTGATTAAGATCGCCGCCGCCAATAAGGCCAAGGCCACCAGATAGCGCGTATCTTCCGCCGACAGATCAAGGGGGCCTAAGACCCGCAATTCCCGCAGGATCACGAAGCCTTCATCGCCCCTTGTGTATTCGTTGTAATACAGGATCAACAGATACCCGACCTGGGCGAACATCATGGTCACAATCATGAACGACACGCCCACCGTGCGCAGGGCCAGCATACCGATCAGCGTCGCCACCGCGATGGCACAGAACAGGCCGAAAACGAAACCCGGCCCCGCCGTCCATTGGAAGAACTGCATCGACAGGCCTGCGCCATACAGACCCGCTGCGAAGAACAGTGCATGGCCCAGGCTGAGCAACCCGGTATAGCCAAAGAGCAGATTGAACCCCAGCGCATAGACAGCCAACACCATGATGCGTGCCAGGCTGACATGGTGATAGGCCGGCAGAATGAAATGCAGCGCCAGCAGTACGACGATCAGGCCCAAATGCACCATCAATGCCTTGTTAAAGACCCCGCTCATCGCGTTGCCGTCCCGAACAGGCCCGTTGGTCGGAAGACCAGAATCATCGCGACCAGAATTGTGGAGAGGATCTTCGCCAATGTCGGGTCAAAAAAGATTGTTATGATCCCATCGCTTAACCCGATCACAACGGCGGCCAGCACGGTCCCTTTCAAACTGCCCAACCCGCCGATAATGACCACAATAAAGGACAGCAACAGCGGATCCAGGCCCATCAGGTAATAGGCCTGCTGTGTCGGCACGATCAACACGGCCGCCACGGCGGCCAGCATCGCCCCAAAGGCAAAAACACCCGTATAGACCCGCGCAACAGGGATGCCGAAAGCCTGGGCGGTCTCTCTGTCATATTGGGTCGCCCGCATGATCAGGCCGATGCGGGTTCGGGTCAGCAAGGCCCAGACACCCAAAAGCATCACCATACAGGTCAGGATCACCGAAATCTTATACCCGGAATAGCCAAACCACGGGAAGCTGACACGAAAATCAAACGGGGCTGCGACCGGGCGTGCATCGGGCCCATACAGCGTCAGGGCCCCCTGCTGGATAATATACAGCAACCCTATCGTGGCGACGATTGTCGCCTCCGGATCATACTTCAGGCGCTTCAAGATCAGGCGATCTGCGACAGCCGCCAGCCCCCCGACGATCAGGGGGGCAAAAATCAGCGCCGCCAGAAACCCAAACAGCGGCGTGCCGGTCAACAGACTGGAAATCCACCAGGCCAGCACAGCGCCTAACATAAAGAACTCGCCATGGGCGACATTCACCACGCGCATGACACCAAACACCAGCGACAGGCCCAGGGCTGTCAGTGCCAAAACCGCTGCCTGAACAGCCCCTTCCAGCGAGGCGAGAAGCAAATAGGGTCCAAAATCCATGGAATCAAATTGTCCTTGCCGGATAGAATTCCGGAGCTTCATCTCTGAAGTTCCTCTCTCCCAAGGTGGGAGAGAGGAAACCGCACCATGTCCCGTCATTCCGCGCAGTCAGGACTCCAGAGCAACCCGGACATTTCCTGCCATTCGCACTGGGCCCCGGATCACGTCCGGGGCGACGGGGTCTTTCCAAGGTCCCTAGAATGCCATCTTCGTATAGTCGACTTCCGGCTCATACAGGCTGTCTTCGATGGAGGTACGGTGTACCACCTTTAATTTCCCATCGGTGACCTGACTGATATTCTGAATGCCGAAGACTTGGTGGGTCTGACCATTAAACATCTTCGCACCTTGCGGATGTTCCGGACCTTCTGGGAAGTCCGTGAAGCTCTCAACCGCTTCGATCAATTTGGCGCGATCCGCCGGACCTTTATAGTCTGCCGCTTCCATACCCTGCTTAATGATATACAGGGTCTCCCAGCACCCAAACATATGGGCATAGGTGGAAATATCCTTCGGATCGCTCAGGCTGGCCCCATTTGCATCAACGCCGACCTTTTCCCGATAGAAGGCATCATGCGGATTAGCCCCGTCATTCTGGGCATAGCGCGGGAAGCCTTCCCAGAAATAGGTGCCTTCCAGTGCTTCCAGACCCGGATTGGCCAGATCAACCGCTTCCAGACTGTCGATAAAGCCGAAGATTTGCGGACGGTCGCTGCCAAAGAATTCGCCCAATTCCTTCACAAAGGTCAAAACACCCGGCCCGACCATGACATGGTACAGGACCTCGGTTTCCTTGGGGATGCGGGGGAAGTATTTGAAGAAGGACTGCTCCGTCGGTGGAATTGCAATCTTCTCAATCACCTCACCACCCTGCGCTGCAATGGCCGCAGAGAAATAGTCGCGGTGGTCATGGCCAAAGGCAAAGTCCGGGAAGATCATCGTGACTTTCTTACCCAGATTGCTGCCAACCCAGGGTGCCATGGATTGAACCTGGCTTTTCACATCCGTAATGCCGGGCTGCAGGACATAGCGGTTCAGCTTGCCACTGGCGACATGGTGTCCCTCGCTGACCACAAAATACGGGATCTTCAATTCGCCTGCGCGCGGGGCGGACCCGATCACGACATGGCTGAACAAGGTGCCAAATACGATATCGGTCTTGTGCTGAATGGCAAATTTTTCGACCACTTCCGCGCCGCGCTTGGGATCCGTGCCATCATCTTCTGTCACGATTTCAATAGGGCGACCATTGATCCCGCCCGCGTCATTGATCAACTGCGCCGCCGCCATTGTGGTGCGCTCGTACCAGCGACCATAGGAAGCTCCAATGCCGGTGCGGTGGGCCTGGAACCCGATCTTAATCGGCACGCTGCTCTGTGCCTGGGCATATCGACCCGACAGCGGCATCAGTTGAGACCCGGCGGCCAAGCCAGCCGCAGCCCCTAGTGTTTTCAGCGTGTCCCGACGCGTAAAGTGCTTGGTCTTGGTGCTGTTTGTCTTCTGTTCAGTCATCGCGAAGTCTCCTGTTCAGACTTGATGTTTGTAGACTCGTCTACCGGCTTTACCCAAGCATGCGACGGTCTTTGGAAAAATCGTACGCATACAAATGAATTTGTGTCTAGTGTCTGTGATCGATTTTGCCACTTTATCCCCCTGTGGGAGAGGATAGAAGCCACAATCCAAACAAAGTATACCCCACCATCAGCATACCAAGAGGGATTTGCCCGATCAGATGCCTTGACGCCCGACCACCGGCCAGACGATGACTCAGCCCATGAGCCAGGATGACCGCCCAGATATGACCAATGGTAATTGCGGCAACTTGAGCCTGCCAGATTCTCTCTACGGTATCTGGCATGTTCAGAAAGGATGTCGTCACCCGAAAGCCCTGTAAGCCAAACAGGTTCGCGCCAGTGGCAAGCGGATCATTCAGCGCGATCAGCACCCATTGCCCGTTTACCAGAAAATAGGTCAGGTAGTGAGAGAAATGGTATGCTAAAGAGATCGGCAGGATCGACAACACCATCAGGCCCAATGCAGGTCTTGCATCCTGGACACCGCGCAGCCTCTCCCCCGTCCAGACTGCCGCACAATACAGACAGGCAAGTCCAGTCCAGGCCAATACCAATCCAACCGTGTTGATCCCTGTCACCGCAGAGCGTCCGGGAAATTCAAGCGGATTGATATCATTCAGGCCCAACCACCAGAATGTCATACTAAGACCATCAAAACTGACCGTTGCCAGACTGAGCAGCAGAAACAGCATGAAGGGCACGGTCGGAGGCTCTGCCTCAAGCACCCGCCTGCCCGGTTTAGACAAGAGCAGGACCCGCTGCCCCCCCTCCTTCGTCTCCACAGAGAATGGTGCCAACAGCGATAGATAGCGAAACAGGACAGAAAGCGGTTCGCCTGAACGCAACCAGACGGCCTCTCCAAAGATCAGACAGCCGATGAATCCAATGACCCAATAGACCGAAACCCAAAAGGCCAGAAGGTCGGGATCCTCTGGTGATAAAGACACCAATTCATACCAGGCGATCCCCATCAACAGTACTATAGCGGGCCATCCCTTAACCCAATCAGGCAGGGCGACTGGTCCCTTTCCTTCTGGCGCAGCGCCTGCAAGTCGACGCAGCACCCGGACCGGAAATCGCCAGGGGTTCAACACCGACCAGAAATTTCCAAACACCGCATGGGCAACCGTCACACCGACCCATCCCACAGACCATATCACCATGGGCAATGGATTTGTCAGGGGATCGCGCGCGCCCTCAACACCGCAATACAACAATCCGGCAAACAGAAAGAACCCGACCGCAGATAACACGGTGTCGAACACCCCCGCTGGAATCCAAGGCAGCGACAGGTGGCCCTGATACCCCGCAACCACGGCTTTCGGGGCTGTTAGCGACAGGATCAGAAAAGACAAGGCAACCGACAGCGTACCGCCCAGCAGATAATATTCGGTGGGCAATAACAGGATATAGCCGCTTTCTGACGTATGGGCGAAAGCCGATGGGACGAGCCCCAGAATGGCGATACAGGGCAGAACTGCCCAGAGAATCGTCCTGATCCGCATACAACGCCCCCAATACCCAACCGATAGAATCCCAAAGACACCGGAATTGAGCGTGAACTGGCGCAGTCATGCAAGGGGAAATCCCCCGGCACTAGGGCAGACCCGGATGAAACTGATGTGACCTGCTCGACAAATTCTTCGAATCGCGCGCTGCTGATGTAAACAGAGGATGGGGCGTCAATGAACTATATATTCTTCGCCATGGTCGCTATCTCATTTGTGGTCGCGGCCTATCAACAGGTGACCTGGGTAACCCCGATTGTGGCCGCAGGCGAAGAAGCCGCCAAGGCCCCGATGGAGCATTTGGGCCTGTCGATGATCAGCACGGCGGAAGCTTCCGTCACCCTGGCTTTGGGCCTCATCGGCGTCATGGCGCTGTTCCTGGGATTGATGAAGGTGGCGGAGGCTGGCGGCCTGTTGCGCATCATCGCGAAACTGCTGCGCCCCTTGATGGTGCGCCTGTTCCCCGACGTTCCCGCCGACCATCCGGCCATGGGGGCGATGATCATGAATATCTCCGCCAATGCCCTGGGCCTGGGCAATGCAGCCACCCCGTTTGGCATTCGCGCAATGCAGGAACTGGATCGCCTGAACCCCCATAAGGGGACCGCCACCAATGCCATGGCGCTGTTCCTGGCGATCAACACATCCTCCGTCACGCTGCTGCCCACCGGCGTGATTGCGATCCGTGCCGCCTCTGGCTCCAACGATCCGGCCGGTATCGTCTCCACCACCCTGATTGCAACAATCTGTTCCACCACAATTGCCATTATCACCGCAAAACTGCTGCAGGGTCGTTTCAAAACCCCCGCACACGATGCGCTGACTCAGCCAGAAGACCCGACCGAGCCACAAGAAGCCCTGCCCGCAGATGCCAGCGCGGCCTATCCACTTTGGGCCTCTGCCCTGGCTTTGGGCGCGTTGATCGGTTTCGTCCCCCTGACGATCTTCTATGGTCCCGCCATTGCCCCCTGGATTATTCCCGGCCTGATGATCGCCTTTCTCAGCTTCGGCATGCTGCGCGGCGTGCCGATCTATGAAAGCTTTGTGGAGGGCGCAAAAGACGGCTTTGGCGTTGCGATCAAGATCATCCCCTATCTGGTCGCCATCCTGGTGGCGGTTGGCATGTTCCGGGCGTCTGGCGCGATGGCGCTGTTGATAGAACCCATCGGCCTGATCACCGCCCCCTTTGGCCTGCCTGCAGAAGCCTTGCCCATGGCCCTGATGCGCCCGCTCAGCGGCTCTGGCGCCTATGGCATCATGGTCGCCATAATCACTGACCCGACGGTCGGGCCCGACAGCTATACAGGCTATCTGGTCACGACATTGCAGGGATCGACCGAAACGACATTCTATGTCCTGGCAGTCTATTTCGGGGCGGTCCAAATCCGTCGCGTCCGGCATGCCCTGTTTGCCGCGCTCGCCGCAGATGCCGCCGGGATCGCCGCCGCAGTCGGGGCCTGCCTGCTGCTTTTCGGTCATCTGCAATAGGAATCCCGCGTCGTGGGGTTGCCCTGAAGGGGTCGCACCGCTACCTAATGGCCCAGACATTCACGCTGGTAAGAGGAGCTTCTGGCTCATGGGACTTCAATATCTCCACACGATGGTGCGCGTCTCCAACCTGGAGGAAAGCCTGGATTTCTATTGCAACAAGCTGGGCATGCAGGAACACAGCCGCACGGAAAGCGAAAAAGGCCGCTTCACCCTGGTCATGCTGTGTGCACCAGACGACAAGGCCAATGCCGATGCCCAGCGCGCGCCCTTGCTGGAATTGACCTATAACTGGGATCCGGAAGACTATCAGGGCGGTCGCAATTTTGGCCATCTGGCCTTCCGCGTCGATAACATTTACGAGACCTGCCAAAGCCTGATGCATCAGGGTGTCACCATTAACCGCCCGCCCCGCGACGGCTACATGGCTTTCATCCGCTCCCCCGACGGCATCTCCATCGAATTGCTGCAACGGGGCGAAAAACTGGCCGTCGAAGAACCCTGGGGCTCCATGCCCAATACGGGGTCATGGTAAGGCCGGGCCGGCAAAAACTGACACTTGGTAAGCCAATCCGACCTGTGCTATAGCCCCGGTCGCGTGTCCTCGTAGCTCAGTAGGATAGAGCGTAGGATTCCTAATCCTAAGGCCACAGGTTCGATTCCTGTCGGGGACACCATTTTTTCTTAATTTCCCACTATTGCGAGAACACCTGAGAAATTCAGCGTGATATGTGGCGTTGCGCGCGTTTTTGCATATTCATATATATGCAAAATTAGATAGTTATAGTATCTATAAGTTGGCAAAAAATTTATTTTGCATATATTTAGATATGCAAATCATTTAAACATAACCCATGGAACCCTTTTCAATGGATGTAAAATCGACAGCAAGACGGCAGTATATCCGCGCTGCAGATACAGCAGCGGCAGCCGCCAGTGGGATCAAGCAGCCATCAGAGGGGTGGTTGACCACGATCCGGAAAGCACTTGGGATGTCCGGTGCGGATGTTGCCGCACGCCTGGGCCAGGGCCGCAATACGGTCTACCAAGCCGAACGCAATGAACGCAACAATGTGATCACCCTTGCCCAGATGGAGAAGCTTGCCACGGCAATGGGGTGTCACTTTGTCTATGCCATCGTCCCAGACGGGCGCATTGAGGATGTGATTCGTAAACAAGCGCTGCAGAAAGCAGAGGCACGGATCAGGCGGGTCAGCGGCCATATGGCCCTGGAGCAACAATCCTTGCCCGAACCCCAGATTCAGGCACGGATTGAGGACCTGGCAGAGGAGTTGGTCCGAACAATGCCTCCCGATTTTTGGGACCCACAATGAATCTCACTGAGCCAGAGGGGGCGACGCCGCTGGACCCGGACGAATGCGAGGGGCTGAAATTCCGGCATATCACCACCCGTGAAGAACTGGACGAGTTGGAACAAGCCAATATCGAACAGGGACTCGCCTGGCTGTCCAGGCGTCGAAAAGTCGATATCTTCGATGACATGTTTATTCGAACCCTACACAAACAACTGTTTGGTGACGTTTGGCGATGGGCCGGGCAATACCGGCTGACAGAAAAGAATATTGGTATTGATCCCATTCAAATTTCTATGCAATTGCGCATGTTTCTGGGGGATGCCCAACTTTGGGCAGAACAAGATATCTTCCCCCCCTTAGAGGCCGCCGCGCGTTTTCACCATCGTATGGTTCTGATACATCCTTTCCCAAACGGAAATGGGCGCCATGCGCGTATTGCCACAGATATCCTGCTGGATGTGGCCTATAAGCACCCCCCCATTGCCTGGGCCAGCGGGTACAATCTTCAGGCCGATAACGCGCGCCGAAGGGACTACATAGCCGCATTGCGCGCCGCCGATGCTGGTGATTTTGACCCGCTTTTTATATTTGTTGGTGCCAGATAGGGAGAGGAACCACTGGATAAAAATCGCTCCCCCTACCGTATTCCCGCACGCATGAAGCTTTGGACGAATTGGCGTTGGAACAATAGGAAGGCGATCAGCAGGGGGCCGGAGGTCATCAGGGTGGCGGCGTTGATGATGGACCAGTCTACGCCCTGATCGACCGACGAGAAGATCGACAGGCCCACGGTCACCGGGCGTGTTTCCACCGAATTGGTGACGATCAGCGGCCAGAGGAAATTATTCCAATGGTGGCTGACCGAAACCAGGCCATAGGCCAGATAGGTTGGTTTAGCCAGTGGCACATAGACCCGCCACAGAACCGTCAGCGGGCCGGCCCCTTCGATCCGAGCGGCTTCTTCCAATTCCTTGGGCACGGTCTTGAAGGTCTGGCGCAGCAGGAAAATGCCAAAGCCCGACGCAATATAGGGCAGGCCAATGGCAGCGATCGTATCGACCAGCCCCAGCTTCCGCATCGTCGCATAATTCTCCACAATCAGAATATCGGGCATGACCAGAAGCTGCAGCAGGACCAGCGCGAACAGAATTCCGCGCCCCGGAAAGGTGAAGCGCACAAAGGCATAGGCCGCCAGCGTGCACAGCACAAACTGTCCAATCAGGATGAAGGTCACCAGCAGAAAGCTGTTCAGGAAATATCGCGCAAACGGGGCCGCGTTCCAGGCATTGGAGAAATTCTCCAATGTCAGCGGCGCGAAAAGCTCAA
The DNA here is from genome assembly GCF_048892425.1 of Hwanghaeella sp. 1Z406. NCBI lineage: Bacteria > Pseudomonadati > Pseudomonadota > Alphaproteobacteria > Rhodospirillales > Aestuariispiraceae > Hwanghaeella > Hwanghaeella sp. 1Z406. The sequence goes on along the minus strand of NZ_JBLZHU010000005.1, from coordinate 236,541 downwards.
ACCGGGTTGCATAGGCACCGGGATGAATGGCAGTCCAGACCGCATAGATCAGCGGCAGAAACCATATCAGCGCCAAGGTCCAGGCACCCAGCGTATTCAACCAGCGATCAAACCGTGTCGCCATCATCGGTAATGCACCCGCTTGTCGAGGAGGAGAAACTGACCCAGCGCAATGACCGACAACAGAACCAGCAACACAACGGTCAGGGTCGAGGCATAGGCGGTATCCCAGAACTTAAAGGCTGTTTCGTATATATAAAACAGCAACAGCGAACTGGCATTATTCGGGCCCCCTTCGGTCATCACAAACACATGATCCACCATACGGAAGGAATTGATCACGGCATTGACCGAAACAAACAGCGTTGTTGGCATCAACAAGGGAAAGGTGACGCGCCGGAAAAAGGTCCAGCGGCTGGCCCCTTCTATGGCGGCGGCTTCGCGCAGGACCGGCGGGATGGATTGCAGGGCGGCCAGGTAAAAGATCATAAAGAACCCCGCCTCCTTCCAGATCGACACCACCATGATGGAGCCCAGCGCGAGCTCTGGATTGCCCAGCCAGTTGACGCTGGGATACCCCAAAGCCCCACTGATCTGATCGATCAGGCCAAAGCCCGGCGTGTAGAAGAACATCCAGATATTGGCGACCGCAATCAGCGGCAGGACGGTGGGTGCAAAATAGGCGAGCCGCACAAAGCTGCGGCCCGACAGTTTTCCATCCACCCATATCGCCATCAGCAAGGCCAGGGCGACCGAAACGGGGATGGTGACAACCGCATACCAGATACTGTTGGAAAGAACCTGCCAGAAAGTCTCATCCATCAGCAGCTTTTCGTAATTCCCCAGGCCGACAAATTTGGACGGGCGAATGCCGCGCGGGGTAGAAAAGAAACTGTCCCATATTGTGGAAATCGCGGGGATATGGGTAAACGCGAACAGCAATACCAGCGCAGGGCTGAGCAGCAGCCAGGCATAGATCCATTCGCGTCTGTGGGTCATGATCGATATCCAGCAAAAAAGGGCTGCCGGTCAGCCCTGGGACCGACCGGCAGCGGGTATGCTTAGCGATAGTCTTTCAGGATTGCCTCAGCCTGAGCCTGAGCTTCCTTCAAGGCATCGGCTGGGGTCTTCGTCCCGGTGATGGCTGCTTCCAGGGCATCGTTGAAGATCGTCGTGATGCGCTGGTTCTGATAGGTCGCCAATTCAGCAACCGCGTATTCCAACTGATCCCGGGCAACAAGCGCCTGGGGGAAACCAGCGACATAGTCTTTCATCGCAGGTGTTTCCCAGGTATCGGCACGGGGGGCAACATAGCCCGTTGCAATCGTCCATTTAGCCGATTGTTCCGGGGCCGTAATCCATTTGATGAAATCAAAGGACGCAGCCTTTTGTTCGTCGGTGGAGTCCTTGAAGATATAGAAGTTACCGCCACCGGTCGGGGCACCCCGACGCTTGTTGGCAGGCAGCATGGCGACACCAAAATCAAACGGTGCGTTATCGCGAACATTGGTCAGGTTGCCCGTCGTGGTCCAGATCATCGCGGCCTGGCCTTCAAAGAAGGCCTTGGGCGTGCTGCCCCATTCAACGATACCGGGCTGCATGACCTTGTGTTTCACCGACAGATCGACCAGGAACTGCAGGGCCTCGGCCACTTTCGGATCATCGAAATTGGTCTTGTTACCGGCATCATTGGCCAGGATCACATCATTCTGAGTCGTCAGACCCTGGAACAGCCAATAGGGGAAACCGGAGCTTGGGATCCGCACACCCCACTGGGTGACATTGCCATTGCTGTCGGTCTTGGTCAGCTTCTTACCGAATTCGACCATTTCTTCCCAGGTGGCCGGCGGCGTATTGGGGTCCAGACCGGCTTCCTTAAAAGCTTCCTTGTTCCAATACAGCACAGGGGTGGAGCGCTGGAACGGAATGCCATAGGTCTTGCCACCGGTCATGCTGTTATCCATGAAAGCCGGATAGAAAGAGGTCAACCAGGCCTTGTCTTCATCGGTCTTTGCCAGACCATCGAAGGGGATGATCGCGTCTTCTTCGATCAGGGTGAACATATCCACCGACAGAATCACGGAAAGCTGGGGCGGGGTGCCGCCCTTTGCCGCCGTCAGGGTCTTGGTGATCGTGTCCTGATAGCTGCCGGCATAAACCGCGTCGATTTTAACATCGGGATGGGCGGCAGCATATTCGTCGGTCAGGGCCTGAATCGTGTCAGCGGCTTTACCCCCGACGGCGACGGGAAAGAAAAACTGAAGATCAACCGCCAGGGCTGATCCCGCCGTCGACGCCAACAGTGCGGCGGCACTTAACGTCGTTGTCATTGTCTTAAGAAAGGTCATGTCAACTTACTCCTGGTTAGAGAACTTGAATGGAGGAAGGGGCCTTGTGCCCATATGGCGTGGCCCTCTTGTGTCACGGATCGGAAACTCCGGTTTCCGTGGATGTTGATAGGGAAATGCCCTCATGCGCGTCGATGCGCGCACCGGTATCCCCGTTGAACAGGTGTTGGCGCTGTTTTGGCCAGGTGAGGTGCACCGACTCTCCCGGTCGCACCGCATCCTGGGTTGAGGCACGCATCACCAACGGTTGCCCGGCGATACGACAATCGACCAGCAGGTCAGACCCCAGATATTCGACCTGCTCTACCGTTGCCGACACGCCGCCGGTTTCAGAAATGGAAATGTCTTCCGGCCGGACGCCCAATTGGTAAAAGGACGCCCCTTTCTGATCGCCCGCGACCAGGGCGGTTGCATCCCCAGCGATCGCCAAGCCGCCCGGACAAGGCGCAAGGGTCAGAATATTCATCGGGGGCGTGCCAATGAAACGCGCAACGAAAACACTGGCTGGGCAATCATAAAGGCTGCGAGGATCGGCACATTGTTCAATCCGCCCCCCGTTCAAGACCACGATGCGATCCGCCATTGCGATGGCTTCCACCTGATCATGGGTGACATAAACCATCGTGATACCCAGCTTACGTTGAAGCGATTTCAACTCGATCCGCATTTCATGGCGAAGTTTGGCGTCCAGATTGGACAGCGGTTCGTCCATCAGGCAGATTGGTTTTTCTGCAATGATCGCACGCCCCAGGGCCACACGCTGTTGCTGGCCACCCGATATCTGACTGGGGCGGCGGTCCAATAATGTGTCCAATCCCAATAGGGCCGCCGTGCGCTGCAATCGTTCCGCCCGTTCTGCGGCAGGAACGCGGCGCACTTTCAGGCCAAAAAGAATGTTTTCAGCGACATTCAGATGGGGAAACAGGGCATAGGACTGGAACACCATCGCGATCTGGCGTTCATTCGGGGCTTTATTCGTGACCGTTTCGCCGCCAATCATCACAGTGCCGGATGTCGCATCTTCCAGCCCTGCAATCAGCCGCAATGTGGTTGATTTCCCACAGCCAGAGGGTCCCAAAAGCACCGTGAATTCCCCGGCTGGCGCGGTAAAGCTGATATCATCAACCGCCGCCTGATCGCCCCAGGCCTTGCGTAAGTCCCGCACTTCAATCGCGGCATTTTGGGTTATGGCGGTCATGGCGCGCCGCCCTCTGAACACAGCACCACTTCATGGCCGGCCGCCTCTATCGCCTGGCGAATTTGTGCGGGGGGATCCCGATCACAAAACACAACATCGGCATCGCTGATCCAGCCACCCCGAACATGGGCGGCACGACCGAATTTGCTGGCATCCAGGACCAGAAAAGACCGACGGCAATTGCGGCGAATGATTTCGCGTACCTGAACTTCATCCCGGCTGAAGTCCAGAAGCTCGCCCTGATCATCAACGCCTCCGACACCATAAAGGCCGATATCCACCTTGAAGCTTTCAAAAAAAGCCTCGACTTCCGGCCCCAGAATATCGCGTGCTTCCGGGCGCACGGCACCGCCTGGAACATGAACCTCAACAGCGGGCAAGGAGCACGCATTCAGGGCCGCCATCAGATTGTTGGTGACGATGGTCAGACCGCGCAAATCTGACAGTTGATGCACCGTTAATGCGGGCGTGGTGCCAATGCTGATCGCGATACTGGCCCCATGCGGAATATGGGATTTAACGACGCGCGCAATCTGCTGTTTGGCCGCGAAGTTCAGGGTCTGGCGTTCTTCAAAGCCGATATTATCTGTCGGAATGGGCAATTCCACGCCGCCGTGGCGTCGACGCAGTGCACCGGCTTCACTCAGTTCATTGATATCCCGACGGATGGTCTGGGTTGTGACACCAAAATGCTGGGCAAGATCCGTGACGGACTGAAAACCACTCTGGCGAACCCGCTCCGCAATCTCCGCCTGACGCTCCGTCGTCACATACATACACACCCCCGCCAGCCGTCATTGGCATCGTCAATGACTGTTCAATGCGAGAAGAGGTACCCGACAGGTATGACAACCACGTCATAATTGTGTGACGTTCAAATGAACATTCATTCGAACATTCGTATTATCTGCAAAAAAGCAGGTATGCGGAAAAACTTTTAAGGATGATCCTGATCGCCATATCCCAGAGCGTCCACCAGGGGGCAAATGGTCTTATTGATACATGCATTCACATAATTCATAAGATTCTTTATTAATCGAAATATCGTATACAAAATTCATGAATTGTTGCGGCACATTTTTTATCGCAATCAGTTAGGTGCGTTCATATTCATCTGTTAAAAAGAATCAGGGTATTATCGTGATATTGATTACGCTATGGACCAAACTATAATTTTTGATTCCATCCAACTGGGCCCCGTCTTTTTATAGGGTATTAATGAAAAACCTGTTTCCCCCAGTCACGATAGCGGCTTTTTTGTGTTTTGGGATTATTGCGATTCAATTGCTGTGGCAGAAGCCTGAACCCCGCCAGGTAGATGAGCGATTTTATCTGGTTCTGGCCCATGATCTGTATGAATTTGGCGTTTTCACCTCCGCCACAGCACGGGGGACGGGGCAGTCTGGCGAAGTGCCACAACCTGATAACTATATCGTCCCTGCCTATCCAGCTTTGTTGGCGGCGATTGCTGTTTTTGATCCTGAAATGCGCAAACAAATGCGGTGTGCCGTCGGTCCGATCGGTGATTGCATGGCCACCATCCCACTGAGTTTGATTTTAATTCAGGCTGTTTTGCTGGCCGGTGCAACGCTATTTACGTTTAATGCGTATCGCCATCTAAATCCACGCCCGGCTTTTGCCTATACCGCGCTGGTCTGCCTGCTGGCCGTCGGGCTGCAGGCGCGGCTGGCAACCAGTATTCTGCCCGATGGCCTGTCCCTTGCCGCCTTTATGGTCCTTGCGGGTTGCCTGGTCACCGCATTGCGATCAAAGGGCGCACAATCGTGGTTGGCCGTTGGGGCTGTGATTGGGCTGGGGGCTCTGATCCGACCCAGCACTTTCTATCTGGTCTTCATGATGATTCCGGTTGTGCTGTTCGCAACGCGCAGTGTGCGGGGGTCGATTGCCATGCTGATCGGTTTCACTATCGTGCTTACACCCTGGATCCTGCGCAATGTTCTGATTGTGGACAGCTTATCCTTCACGGGCAGTTACGGGGGTATTACCCTGGCTCAGCGCGTTGCCTATAACGCCATGACGCCTGTGGAATGGGGCGTGGCTTTGATCTATTGGCTGCCGGATTTTGGGGACAGCCTAGCGGCATCCCTATTTCCAATTGAAGCCTATCAACGCCTTGATTTTTCTACACAGAACGGATTTTACCGGATCGGGAACACCGCCCTGATGGCCGAAGCACTGTCCCGCGCAGGTGGGCCACAGGGGCTGACCGGGGTCCTGATCAAGGATTGGATTCTAGCCCATCCCCTGACCCATATTGCAACCACAATACCGATCTTCTTGCGTGGCCTATGGGTGGCGAAATATGTTGGGTTGGCGGCGATATTGTTACTCATCCCCGTTGTGACCGGGCTGTGGCGACAGGGGCGCGCCAAAAACTTCTTGATATTAGCATCACCTTTTTTCCTGATGGCCGGCTTCCATGCCGGCATTTCGATAAACATTCCCCGCTATAATTACAGTCTCGTCATCATTTATGCTGCACTTTTCGCCTATGCAGGGTTTTATATCTGGGATCGAGTAAACCGCGCGCCTACTTCAACAGCAATCAACCAGGACTGAAGGAGACCGATGGCACCAAAATCCGGGACAGCACAAGATATTAACAGTGCAAAGGGAAACGCCGACAAAATTGCCGTTGTTATCCCCTGTTATCGGGAAACAAGGTTGATTGCCGATGTCCTATCGGCAGTGCCAGCCTGTGTTGATCAGATCTATTGCATTGATGACGGCTGTCCGGACAAGACCGGTGAATATGTGGAACGCACTGCGACGGACCCACGGATTACAGTACTGCGTCACGAAGACAACCAGGGCGTTGGGGCGGCGACCCTTACCGGGTATCGGCAGGCTATGGCAGATGGGGCAAGAATTATCGTCAAGATTGACGGCGACGGACAAATGGATCCGACCCTGATTCCCCGCTTTATAGAACCAATTCAACTGGGGCTGGCGGACTACACCAAAGGGAACCGATTCTTCCAACCCGACTCCGTTCGCGCCATGCCCGCAGGGCGCCTTATCGGGAATGCCGTGCTTTCCTTTCTGAACAAGTTTTCATCTGGATATTGGCATATTTTTGATCCGACCAACGGATATTGCGCAATTCACAGTTCCCTATTGCAATTGATGCCGATGGAAAAACTGGACAGATCCTATCTGTTTGAAACAGAGATGCTATATCGCTTGGGCACCCTGAGGGCCGTCGTGGTCGATATTCCCCACATGTCAATTTATGGCGATGAACAAAGCCATCTTGTCCCAAGCAGAATGATCTGGCCCCTATTGTCGCGTCATACCAGCAACTTTTTCAGACGCATTTTCTATAATTACTTTCTGCGCGATTTTTCAGTGGCCTCCCTGGAATGGGTTCTGGGACCGATTTTAATGCTTTTTGGCGTTATTTTCGGTGTTCTCAGTTGGGTAAATGCCACCAGCCAGGGCGTTGCCGCAACCGCAGGGACCGTCATGATCGCGGCACTCCCTATCGTTATTGGACTGAACCTGTTCTTATCCGCCCTGAATTTCGACATTGCCAACCAACCCCGAACCGCCCTGCACCCCAAACTTCCGAAAGCGCCCGATGCGCCCTGATTTCCAGGTAGGTTTGCGCCAGAACCGCGGGGCCTGGATCCTGGCCACACTGGGCAGCGCATTCCTGCTGGCGCTGGTTCTTCGACAGGTCGACCTGGATGTGCTGCAAGATACGCTGGCGCAATGCAGCACGACACTGATCGCCCTGAGTATCGCACTTCTATGCTTGGAAGGGGTCTTTGCCAGTCTTCGATTGCATCTGTTTGCCTCCATTCCAAGGCGCGTCATGCCCCCTATCGAGGCCGCATTTCGCGTGAATGCTTGGTATGTGCTGGCGATTGCCCTGTTACCCGCACGATTGGGTGAAGTTGCCGGTGCTATCCTGATGCACCGCATTCTGAACATGCGCGGTGGACATGCGGCAATGGCGATATTCTCTCAACGACTGTTTGATCTGGCCGTCCTCGCAGGTCTGGTGCTGCCGGTCGCTGGCATTGCCGTGCTGTATTCTACGCTGGGATCAATGATAGTATCTGCTTTCGGGGCCGCGCTGATCGGGGGCGCATTGCTGGTCCTGGCCCTTTCCTGGATCCTGTTGATGCGCCCTGACGTCCTGCTGACACCGATCCTTGCCTTTGCTCACAGGGCGTGCCTGTTCCGGGGGCGATTGCAGCGCGTTTTTCAGATGTTACTGCAAGCCAGATCCTGGTCACGCCATCATTACCCACAGATGAACCAGCGCGGCGCGGTGCTGACAACACTTGGGAAATGGTTAGCGAATATTCTTGGTCTATGGGCACTGATCGCTGCCTTTGGCATTGAACGGGACGCCCCGGTTCTGTGGGTGGTCGCGGTGTTCTATAATTTCCTGTTGGCGGTCCCCATCCCCACCCTTGGCAGTATTGGGTTGAGCGAAATTGGCCTGGCCGCCTTGCTGACATTGATTGGTGTTCCAGTGGCATCTGCTGCTGCCATAAGCGTGGTTGCCCGGGTGGTTTTACTGCTGTTACCTGTGCTTTATGGTGGCCTGACCTGGGTCGGTCTGGTCGTGCTGCGCAAGGTTCCCCCAACATCCTTACCCCGAAGTTAGCCCCATGACGTCACACCCTTCCAACGATAAGCCCTCCTTTCACGCGGACCGGGACGTAGATGGCCTGTATCAATCCATGCGGGCCCGGTTCGGGGGACAAAATCCGGGGGCGAATGGATATCGCAGCACAGGCTTTTTCCGCCGGGAACAACTGATCGTCTTTCAGGCCTTGTCCCAGGATATCATGACTCTGCCGTCAGATCTGACACGGGCACCCGTGATCGACATCGCCTGCGGATCCGGCCTGATGCTGACCCCATGGCCCGGCGCATCGGAAAGGCTGGTATTTGGCGTGGACTATAATCAGCAGGCCTGTGACGATGCCCGCCAGAATGGCGTTGCGATACTGCGAGGGGATGCCTTTAACCTGCCCTTCGCCAATGACAGTGTGTTCCAGATGGTCAACTGTCAGTTCCTGAATCAACAACAGGAAAGTGCCCGCCGTCCCTTCCTGGTGGAAATACATCGATGCCTGAAGCCGGGCGGTCGGTTTGTGTTGTTATGGCGTCATGCAGACAGCCTGTTGCATAAAACAGCCCATGCAATCCTGTCTCGATTGGATCATCTGCGCGGCCTGCCGCAATTTCCGCAGATACGCCACCCCCTGGCCCAGATCATTGACCAGGCAGAACGGGTGGGATTTGACGTCAAACGGTCGGGCGTGACGCTTCCCTTTTCTCTTGGAACACAACAGCGTCCGAAAATCCTGAAATCAGAAAATCCACTATCGGATATCCTTGGCGCATCCAATTTTCTGTTGTTGGAAAAACGGAGGGGGGTGTGAAGATTGAAGCAATCGAAACCTGTCCCACTGACGCCTGGGATGCCTTTGTCAGGGATCACCCAGACAGCACCCCCTTTCACACAAGCGCCTGGCATCGAGTGCTGCGTCATGGATACGGCTTTCCAAACAAAAGTCTGATCGCCACACAGGATGGAGACATCACCGGTATTCTGCCCTTGTATCTGGTTCGTCAGCCACTGGGCGGGCGCGTCCTGATTTCAGCACCACAAGCCGTTTACGGGGGCGCTTTGGCCAAGGATGTAATGGTGCAATCGGCTTTGGAGGAACAAGCCCGCGCCATTGCCGCGCAAGCAGGGGTCGCCTATCTGGAAATTCGGGGAGCCGGTAGTGTTGGTGAGTGGCACAGCCTGTCCCACTATGCCACCTTCCGAAAGACGCTGCCGCGTCAGACCTGCGAGGTTCTGGGCAGCATCCCCCGCAAACAACGCGCTGAGGTTCGGAAAGGCGAGAAGCTGGGCCTGACCGTTGAGGTTGATACAACACTAGATCGTTTCTATCCGATTTACGCGACAAGCGTCCATCGCCTGGGCAGCCCGGTTTTCCCGAGGCGCTATGCAGAAGGGCTGATGCGGGAATTTGGTGAGGATTGCGAAATCCTGACTGTCACAAAAAATTATGAGGCAATCGCCAGTCTTCTGTCCTTGCGCCATAAGGGTTGGGCCATGCCCTATCACGCGGGTGGCACCAACAAGGCAATGGCGCTGTCCGCCTTTCCAGTCCTGTATGCCGCAGCCATGGAACGCGCAGTGCAGCGCGAGGATCATGGATTTGATTTTGGCCGCAGCATCACAGGAACCGGGGCCTTCGATTTCAAAAGGAACTTCGGGTTTGAGCCGACCCCCCTGACCTACCGCGTAGCCTTGATCCGCGCCACCCAGCCGCCCGATATGCGCCCGGACAATCCCCGCCTGAAACCCATTGTCGCCGCATGGAAAATGCTGCCCGCCCTGATTGCCAATCGATTGGGTCCCTGGGTATCAAGACAGGTGGTTTGATACAGGCTGTTCCGTGCAAGGATTAAGCGGCAGAGGCGGGGCCGCTTCAAACTCACCCGCCGCCAATCGCACCCCTAAAGGGTTGCCAACGGGCAGGCCAGCGCCTCCTTCCAAAAGCCATTCTAGCTTCGCCAATGCGGGCCGACGGTTGGCCCATAACAATATGCTCATCCATAGGGGCGCACCATGCGGGCGACAGAACGGTTCCGCAGCGTCGATGTCATAGGGGTGCAGATAGCTCCACAAAGCCGTTTGATCCTGCCTATCGCGCAAGGCACGCCGAATTAGAGACCGTGGCAGATATCGAAAATAAATGCCCCCCAGAAAGGGCACAGTCAGCGGCCCCACTTTCGTGATCGGGGATGGCAGTTCCAGCAAACCCGACGGCCATCTAAACGGTGTCTTTGGCAGGCCCGGATAGCCATAAAGCGGGCTTCCGGCAGGCAATGTGCTGGACGAATACCCAAACCCCAATTGGGGCAGAATATCGGTCACCCAGTGTGTCTGGGCTGTCAGCGAAAAACTGGGCGCGCGATACCCAATGACCGCAGCAGAAATACAATCCTCCAGCCGGGCCTTTGCGCGGTGGGTCTGCTCCTGAAACTCCGTCAGAGTATGGGCCCTTAACGGTTTGTGATTGAAGGAGTGCAGGCCAATTTCATGACCAGCTTCTGAGATTTGCCGCAACAAGTCCGCATCGGTCTCAATCAAATCTCCGACTACGAAAAACGTTCCCTGCACTCTATACCGTGCCAGCAGGTCCAGCAGCTCACGCGTGCAGACCGCATGACGCTTTGGACCAGGGGCATCGCCACGATGATCTTCGATATCCAGCGTGATGGTTAGGCAAGAATCTTTCGACATCCCTAAACCGTCGTGTACTTGGCTTGAAAATAATTTTCAAAAACGAGCCGGGGAAGCCAACGCATGGCATTATTGCGGGCGAACTCAATCGTCCCCCTTTGCGGCACATACCATTTCACGGCATCCCGCGTAGCCTTTTGCATCGCATCTATTTTCGACTTCTGAGCCCCCTGATAGGAGGCGAAGGCTTGCATTGGATCATGGATATAAATAACCAATTCCTTTGCCAAATGAGCGGCACCAACCATCGCCGCCGCCGCCCCCCGACCAGAAAACAGGGTCAGGCAATGGGCTGCATCCCCAACCAGGGAAACCCTGCCCTGATACCAATTTGTCAATTCGATCTGGCTGAGCCGATCCATATAAAAGGCGCGATCCTGTGGGCAGTGTTCTAAGGCGGCCTGCGATTGCGGCGAACTGTCCTGGAACGCATTTTTTAACAGAGATGCCCGGCCCGGCCCGTCGGCAGGCGGGGCCTGAGCCCTTTCCGCCCAAACGAAGACACATCCGATCTGATCTGGTGCGGTGGAAAACGTCGCCATATACCGGTGGCGCTCCATATATGTGCGGAATTCTCTATTTAGATTCAGACGATTGTCACAGCGATAGGCAGCGCAGAACAGACCCAGATCGTGATTGCGAATATCCGAAGGCGCAAAGGCCAGTTTGCGTGTAATGGAGTGCACCCCATCCGCACCGATGACCGCCGTAAAGCGATCCTGACGGCCATCGCTGAAAGTGACATCAACCCCCTCGCCGTCTTGAGACAGGGCCACAATAGATGCGTTCAATTGGATGTCAGCATGGGCCGTCGCTATATCTGACAGGCACTGCGCGACATCATTGCGCATGGGCTGAATGACCGCGACCTGCCCGAAAAGCCTATCATATTCCAATGCCAATAACCGCGTACCGGTTCGATCATGATAACTGGACCGTTCGATCCGGTGCACCATTTGCTGAAGCGGTGTCAGAATGCCCAGCTCTTGGGCGACCTGATAGGCGGCATCGGACAAGGATACCAGAAATCCACCGCCACGCATTTCCGCATCACGCTCTACCACCGTCACGGCGATTCCAGATTTCCCCAAAATGATCGCAGCGGTAAGCCCCGCGATTCCCGCACCCACGATCAGAATTTTTGCATTTTTTCTATCGGACAAAGAATTTCCAATTCCCAAAGCAGCTTATTGCACAAGACATATCACGAAAAATCCCCTCCCGCACAGTAACGCGATCGATATCTGGATCAAACGGGAAAGCCTGGTTTATGATCCGAAATGCTGTCTTTTTGCGTCAGCCATTGCCGTTGCACGGCTCGTTTCCAACTGCAACCAGGTTGTGAACAGGTCAACATCTGACGGATTGGCCCGTGGATTTATTGCCAGAAAATAACCGTCTTTGGTGGGGGCCGTCATCGCGTGGGCCTGCACCAAATCCCCGGCGGCCAGGCTGGGGGCAGCCAACAGCGCGCTGGTCACGCCAACACCCAGGCCAGCACGGGCAAAATCAATAACCAGACCGTGGGAATCGGCCATCAAATCCGGCTCCGGCAGGGTGGATATACGACAATGCTGGGCCCAGCGCTTCCAGTTATCGCTGGTCCCAACAGCCTGTATCAATCGCTGCTGGCGCAACGCCTCTGTGGACATAACAGGACGGCCCGTGCGGGCGACCAGATGCGGCGCAGCGACAACGATCAATTCATCCGGTCCCAACCGTTCAGCCCCCTTCCCCATATGGGACTCGGTTCCAAAACGCACTTCCACATCCGCTGAAGACCGACTGAACTCATCAGGCCACACGGTCGTGATCACACGCAGGGACAGGGTAGGATTGGGGTCCATTAGGCGCGCCAGTCCGGGCACGAAATACCATTGCGCGAAGCTGACACTGGCCGCGACAGTCAACAGACCGGACTCCGATGCGCCCTCAAATATACCCGCGGCATTGCTCAGGCTGCCCATGGCGGCCGTCACATCGGGCAACAGCCTGCGCCCGGCATCGGTCAGCGCCAATCCACGGGGTTTGCGTTCAAACAGGATTGTGGAGAACCGAACTTCCAAAGACCGCACATTCTGACTGATGGCCGATTGGGTCAGCCCCAATTCCTCCGCAGCCGCCGTGAAGCTCAAATGGCGGGCGGCACTTTCAAAAGCCCTGAACCAAGCCACAGGCGGCAATGCGCGTGCCATCAGCATAAACCTAACCATTAATGATACTAATGTCTATGACGTCAAAAGCATCATTTGTCAAATTCAGCCCAGGGTCGGACACTCGCCGATAACAATAAAGGGATAGACAGAATGAAGCCGGAAATTCGCAAAATAGTGACCTTCGAGGAAGAAACACTGATCGAAGGGTTCAAGGCCACCGAGACGCCCTGGCGGCTGTATGCGGTTGCAGCCGTTGTGCGCAACCCCTGGGCTGGTCGATATGTTGAGGACCTGAAACCGGAAATACAGGCCTATGGGCCGATCCTGGGGACCATGCTGACCGAACGCATTCTGGCCATGGCAGGCGGCGGCGACGCTGTTGAAGCCTATGGCAAGGCCGCCGTCGTGGGGCTGGATGGAGAGATCGAACACGCATCGGGCCTTATCCACACATTGCGATTTGGCAATCATTACCGAGAGGCGGTCGGGGCGAAATCCTACCTGTCCTTCACCAATACGCGCGGCGGTGCGAATGCCCCAATCAGTGTGCCCTTGATGGACAAGAATGATGCGGGCCGCCGGTCCCATTATCTGACAATCCAATTCGCCATTCCCGATGCGCCCCGTGCCGATGAGATTGTCGTCGTGCTGGGCGGTGCCAGCGGGGGACGGCCCCATCATCGCATTGGGGATCGCTATCAGGACTTAAAGGATCTGGGACATGACCTGGACAACCCTGCCGCGGTCAAATAGCGCCACTGGCCTGGCCTGGCACCAGCGCGGATCGGGACCTGCCGTTATCCTGATCCACGGGGTTGGCCTGCGCGCCGAAAGCTGGGGCGGTATTCTGCCGGGCCTGGCAACACAACACACTGTCTATGCCCTGGATTTACCGGGACATGGCGACAGCCCTATGATCGATAAGGCTGATCCAACAGTTTCAGACTATACCGATCAAATCGCTTCCAGCCTGCAGGAGCTTCCTGGGCCCGTTTGTGTTGCAGGGCATTCCTTGGGGGCACTGATATCGCTGGACCTGGCTGCGCGGTATCCAGAAATGGTTCAGGCGGTCGCAGCGCTGAACAGCATCTATCGCCGCAGTCCGGCTTCTGCACAGGCGGTCCGCGTCCGCGCGACATCCCTGGCCCAGGCACAGTCCGGTCAGGATGCGGATCCACAGCCGACGCTGACGCGTTGGTTCGGTAATCCGCCAGCCCCGGCCAATCAAGCCGCAAATGATGCCTGCCGGGACTGGCTGATCCATGGGTCCCTGACTGGATATGCGGCGGCCTATCATGCCTTTGCCTTTTCGGATGGGCCAGAGGATACGGCTTTGGAGCAGATTGCCTGTCCAGCGCTTCTGTTGACCGCATCCGGTGACCCGAATTCCACCCCGGCAATGTCTGAGGCTCTGGCCCGGATCATCCCAAATGGTCGCGCCCATATCATTAGCGGGGCTGCCCATATGGCCCCGATGACCCATGCCACGATGATCGCAAAAATCCTGGCAGAATTTTTCACAATGGCCGGAGGGGATGCGTGATATGACCTTGGATCCGATTGCCCTGCGCACTGCCTTTGGCAGCTATATGACGGGCGTCACCGTCGTCACAGCGATGAGCCCGGACTCCGTTCCCGTCGGCTTCACGGCAAATTCCTTCACCTCGGTCTCCCTGGATCCACCCTTGTTGCTGATCTGTCCTGCAAAGCGTTTGAGCAGCTATGACCTGTTTCACACCTGCACCCACTTTGCCGTCAACATTCTGGCCGATGATCAATCTGCGATTTCCACCCTGTTTGCCAGTCGCACAGAAGATCGCTTTGGCAAGGTGAACTGGCGTCGCGATAGCTGGGGCAGTCCGTTGATTGGGGGGGCGACCGCACGGTTTTCCTGCCGCGTCCATAATCGCGTAGAAGCGGGTGACCACGATATTCTGATCGGGGAAGTTCTGGATTTCGATATCAGTGACAAGCCGGGCCTGGGCTATGCCAGTGGTGGATATTTCAGTCGCACCCTGGAGCATAAGGCCCAGACCGGTGTCGCAACGGAAATGGAGAAACGCTTTGTCGGCGGCATAATTTCATACAAGGATCAGCTTCTACTGACACCCACAGAAACCGGGCTGCGTTTACCCCATTTCCGGGTCCCCGCCCGCACAAGCGCCCTGGATACCCTGACCCATGCGCTTGACGGAACAGGCATCGAAATCGGTGCCGTCTATTCAATTTATACCGATACCAAGGCCAATCGCAGTTATACCTTCTATCGCGCTGTCGCCCCCTCATTAAAGGTTGCGAATCTGGGGCACTTCATACCCCTGGAAACTGTGCCACAGGCGCTGACCGGCCCCATGGCAGAGCGGACCATCATCGAGAGATACATCCTGGAAAGTCAGAACCAGCAATTCGGGTTGTATGTCGGGGATGATGAATATGGCGACCTGCACCCCGTGCATCCCGTTCAAAAAGGAAATTGAGTATGGAATTTTCATTATTCGCCCATATGGAACGGCTGACCGCAGACCAACCCCATGATGTTCTGTATCAGGAATTCCTGGATTTATGCCAGATGGCCGATGAAGGCGGGATGCGCGCGGTCTGGACCGGGGAGCATCACGGCATGGAATTCACCATCGCCCCCAACCCCTTCATCACACTGACCGATGTCGCGCGCCACACAAAGAACCTGCGCCTTGGAACCGGCACCGTTGTCGCACCATTCTGGCACCCGATCAAACTGGCGGGAGAAGCCGCGATGACCGATCTGGTCACCGGTGGACGCCTGGAGCTGGGGATCGCGCGCGGGGCCTATAGTTATGAATATGAACGCCTGCATCCTGGCCTGGATGCCTGGCAGGCGGGCCAGCGACTCAGGGAAATAGCACCCTTGCTGCCGAAACTGTGGGCGGGGGATTGCGCCCATGAGGGGGAGTTTTTTCAATTCCCCAGCACGACCGCCTCTCCCAAACCTTTGCAGCCAAAGGGACCGCCCATCTGGGTCGCGGCCCGCGATCCCAACAGCCATGAATTCGCCGTGCATAACGGCTTTAATGTGCAAGTAACGCCACTGTGGCAGGGGTCAGCGGAAATCGAAAGCCTGATGCAGCGCTTCAACGCGGCCTGTGCCAGCCATACCGGCCCCAGACCCAAGGTCATGTTGCTGCACCATACCTATGTTGCGGCGGATGAAGACGACGCCCAGGAAGCCGCCACTATCTTCAGCCGCTTCTATTGCTACTTTGGGGCCTGGTTCCAGAATAAGAAGCCGGTCTCCCAAGGCCTGATCGAAACGCTGGACGAGTCAGAAATTGCGGGCAATGCCATGATGGCCCCGGAAAATATGCGTCGCGACCTGACCATGGGAACCGCGCAGGAAGTGATTGATCGCCTGAAACGCATCGAGGATCTGGGCTATGATGAATTCTCCTTCTGGATCGACAGCGGCATGACGGCGGAACGGAAACACGCCTCCCTGTCCCGCTTCATCGATGAAGTAATGCCCGCCTTCAGCTAAAGGAATTGCCATGACCAACCTCCCCCACTTTCAAATGTTCATCGACGGCACCTGGTGCGAGGGCGCATCCGGGCAAGTGATGGAAAGCCGCAACCCTGCCACGGGGCAGGTCTGGTCCACCTTCGCCTGCGCCGCGCCGCAGGATATCGACCGCGCCGTCGCCGCCGCAGTCCGGGTTCTGGATGATCCCGCCTGGCGGGACATACCCCAGACACAGCGTGGCAAATTGCTATATCGCCTAGCCGATCTGATTGAAGAGAATGCAGAAGAATTGGGCCGGCTGGAGACCACCGACAGCGGGAAGCTGGCGACGGAAACCGTCGGGCAGACCCGCTATGTCGCCGATTATTATCGTTACTTTGCAGGCCTGACCGACAAGATCGAAGGCGCGGTTCTGCCCATCGATAAGCCGGATATGCATGTCTATACCCAGCGCGCGCCCATCGGCGTCGTCGCGGCCATCGTCCCCTGGAATGCACAGATGTTCCTGACCGCGACAAAGCTGGGGCCCGCTTTGGCGGCAGGTTGTGCCATTGTGCTGAAGGCCTCTGAAATCGCCCCAGCCCCTATGCTGCATTTTGCCAAACTGATCGAACAGGCAGGTTTCCCGGCGGGCGTCGTTTCCGTCATCACCGGGGTTGCAGAAGGCTGTGCCATCCCCTTAACCCGGCATCCAAAGGTGGATCGCATTGCCTTTACTGGCGGCCCTGAAACCGCGCGCCATGTGGTGCGCAATTCCGCAGAAAATTTTGCGGTCACTACCCTGGAACTGGGCGGGAAATCCCCTATTCTGGTCTTTGAAGATGCAGACCCGGACAGCGCCGCCAATGGCTTGATCGCAGGCAATTTCGGGGCCTCGGGACAGTCCTGTGTGGCCGGGTCACGGGGCTATGTTCACCGCTCCCTCTATGAAAAGATCGCTGCCCTGGTGCAGCAGAAGTGCCAGGACCTGATCGTGGGTGACCCACAGGACCCGAAGACACATATTGGTCCGTTATGCACCATGGCCCAGATCTCCCGCATTGAGGAAACCCTGCAAAAGGTCACGGACCAGGGAGGGAAAATTCAGTTTGGGGGCGCGCGCAAGCCTGGGACGGAGGGCAACTATTTCATGCCCACACTGGTCACCCATGACCAGCCCGACCTGGAAACCCTGAAAGTGGAAATGTTCGGGCCTGTCATGACCCTGATCCCATTCGATACGGAAGAAGAGGCCATCACCCTGGCCAATGACAGCGACTATGGCCTGGGTTCTGGTGTTTTCACGCAATCCCTGGCCCGGGCACACCGGGTTTCATCGCGCCTGCGGGCCGGGATCTGCTGGGTCAACACCTACCGCGCCATATCCCCCATCGCACCGTTTGGCGGATTCAATCAGTCGGGCTATGGTCGAGAGGCCGGCATGGAGTCCATCCTGGACTACACCCGTACGCGTACAACCTGGATCAACATCTCCGACGCGCCCATGTCCAACCCGTTTGTCATGCGCTGATTTGAATAGGGCCCAAGGGGCGCTTGACTCTCGAAATTATCGCCAGAGCATGGTACAGCACGTCGCAATGCAGAACCATCTTAGCTAAATTCGGAGTTAATGCGTCGTGACCCCTGTCACCGAGTCCCGTACCCAGACACATCCAGCCCCCATTATCGTGGCGGCATTGTATAAGTTCATGGCCTTGCCGAACTTTGACGCGCTGCGCCAGCCCATTCTTCAGGCCTGCCAATCGGTGGATGTCTGCGGCACTCTGTTGCTGGCACCAGAAGGGATCAATGGAACCATCGCGGGCAGCCGTGCGGGTATCGATGCCGCCCTGAACAGCATTCGGGAATTGCTGAACTGCACCGATCTGGAGCACAAAGAATCCCACGCCGTGGAAACCCCATTCTATCGCATGAAGGTGAAGCTGAAGAAGGAAATCGTCACCATGGGTGTGCCGGGGATCGACCCGACGCAGACGGTTGGCACCTATGTCGCGCCCGAAGATTGGAATACGCTGATCAGTGATCCCGATGTCATCGTCATCGATACCCGCAATGATTATGAGGTTGGAATCGGCACGTTCCAAGGCGCAATTGATCCAAAGACGGAGACATTCCGTGATTTCCCGTCCTGGTTCGCGTCACAACCAGACCTGAGACCAGATGCCCTGGCGGGCAAAAAGGTGGCGATGTTCTGTACCGGGGGCATTCGGTGTGAAAAAGCGACCGCCTTTGTCAAACAACAGGGGATCGCCGATGTCTTTCACCTGAAGGGTGGCATTCTGAAATATCTGGAGACTGTGCCTGCTGAAGACTCCCTATGGCAGGGGGAATGTTTCGTATTCGACCAGCGTGTGTCGGTAAAACATAATCTGGAATTGGGCAGTTATCAGGTTTGCCATGCCTGTCGCCAACCTGTCGATTCAGTCGCGATGCAGTCCTGGAAATATGTGATCGGCGTCAGTTGCCCCGCCTGTTATGACGCCCATGACGAGGACCGCAAAGAACGCTTTCGGGAAAGACAGCGCCAGATCGAACTGGCCCAGGCAAAGGGCAGAATGCATATTGGCGATCAGTCTCGCGCGCCTGGCACCAAACCAGCCGCTAAGAAAAGCCATGCCTGATACTCTGCCTGTCCTCTACAGCTTCCGGCGCTGCCCCTATGCCATGCGGGCGCGCCTTGCGCTCAGCATCAGTCGCCAGCACTGTGCCTTGCGCGAAGTCGTTTTGCGCGACAAGCCCGCGGAGATGATTGAGATTTCCCCCAAGGCAACGGTCCCGGTGCTGCAACTGCCCCAGGGCAACGTGCTGGAAGAAAGCCTGGATATCATGCTGTGGGCGCTGAACCAGAACGACCCCGATCACTGGCTATCCCCACAACACGGCACTCTGTCCGAGATGACAACCCTGATCGACCGAAATGACGGTCCCTTCAAACATCATCTGGATCGATACAAATATCCCCACCGATATGACGATGTGACCGATGCGACCGAACATCGGCAGGCGGGGTTTCACATCCTGACCGAATTGAACGACCAACTGGCGAAGACGGACCAGCTCTTTGGTGACAGAATCAGTTTGGCCGATGCCGCCCTGGTCCCTTTCATCCGTCAATTCGCCAATACTGACCGGGACTGGTTTGACGCCCAGCCCCTGGCGGATCTGCAACGCTGGCTGGCGGGTCACCTTGCCTCCCCCCTGTTTGAGGGGATCATGACAAAGTACCCCGCCTGGCAGGCTGGCGATGAAGAACCCGTTTTTCCCCTGCCTGCCTGATCAGTATCCCTTTTTTGGATCGACGATGTTTTGCAGTTTCTCTCCCATCAACCAGCGATCCAGATTATCGCAAAAGGCGCGCGCATTGTTCACGTGCCAGTCTTTCACCGAATCGGCCATATGCGGTGTAACAATAACATTTTCATGCTCCCATAAGGGATGATCTTTGGGCAGGGGTTCCTGTTGGAACACATCCAGAATGGCCGTTTTCACCTTTCCGCTGTCCAGCGCCCGCAACAGGGCGTCTTCATCCACCACTGCCCCGCGTGAGGCATTCAAGAAGATCGCCCCATCTGCCATCGCCGCGAAGGCATCGTCGCTGATCATGCCTTTGGTTTCCGGTGTCAGCGCCGTATGGACCGACACAAATTCAGCCCCCGTCAATGCCCGCATGATATTGTCTGAATCATAGACCTCATCAACATTGGGCGTCGGGCGGGCGGTGCCGCGGGTACCTACAATGCGCAGATTCAGCGCCTTTGCATACCCGGCAACAGCCTGTCCGATATTGCCCAGCCCGATGATACAGAATCGCCGGTCATCAAACGGTTGCCATTCTTCCATGCGCCACAGCTTCTGGCGCTGTTGCCGCGCATAAAGGGGCATGCCGATATTCGCCGACATATGAGCCGCAATGGCATATTGCGCCAAGAAGGGTGCATTTACGCCCGATGCGTTGGTGACGATTTTCTCTTTGGGGTTCCATTGCCCCATATGTTCAACACCGGCACCACTGTTGGAAATCCATTGCACGGAAGGATGATTGATCATGACCGGAAACTTGGATTTTGGAACCGGTTCCCCTGGATAGGCAAAAATCACCGTCGGGTTGAATTCTGCCAGAGTTGCGTCCAGCGTATCTGCATCGCTGAGGAATCGTATTGTTAAATCCGGGAAGCGCTCTTTGAAAAGGGGCGCCAGAGCCTCGGGCTTGTCATTGGTGATCAGCACTCTGTGGTCATGTTCCATTGTTTTCATTTTCTCCCATGCAACAATTTTATCCTGGAACGCTAGCCTACTGATCCGAATTCTAAAAGCATGTATCGACAGGAAAAAAGCGGAACAGAGGTTACAAGACTTTCCCAAACCCGCGAGTCGCCCCATAAGCCTGATCAAGCGCCACAAAACTTTCTTTTAAAAAGTCTTTGCGCCGCGAAACCCCCTATGGCAATCTAGGTCTTGTGTGGTGAAGCGTTGATCTCACCAGATATCGCATACATATCTATATATAGATGCGATGCCTGGAACACTCTGGAGAGAGGTGGAGAGATGCGTGGATCGCGGCACGGTGGATGGTGAATCCGTCCGGTTTTGATCGTTATGCCCATGCATACGGTGCAAGATCGGCACCCGCCCCCGCCGGGCCTTCGAAGGGGAGAGAACCCATGACCAGCTTGCAGGTCGATCATTCCAGTCAGCTCGCCAACCCGCTCGATATCCTTGAAGCAATGTTTCAAGCCAACGAATGGCCATTTGAACGTTCAGACGATGAAGAATTGATCGTCGAAACGACAGGTGGCTGGTGCGATTACCGCATGCTGTTCGTTTGGCGCGAAGACATGCACGCCTTTTACTACACCTGCACCTTTGATTTGAAGATCCCGGGGGACCGTCGTAAGGGCGTGGTCGAACTGTTGGCCTTGATCAATGAAAAAATGTGGATGGGTCATTTCGATCTGTGTTCAGAAAGCGGATCTCCCACCTATCGCCATACCATCCCGACGCGCGGCATGGGCGGTTTTTCGGTCGAGCAATTGGAAGATTTAATGGACATCGCCTTGGCAGAGTGCGAGCGCTTTTATCCAGCGTTTCAATTCCTGCTGTGGGGTGGATACAAACCAGAAGAAGCCGTGCAGGCGGCCTTGCTGGATTGTCAGGGGGAGGCATAACGCGGGATCATACCCATCACCATCATGGGATATTCCGTCCTGGAAGAAATGTTTTCCTGTGATCAGGTTTGACATCCCTTAAGTGCTGTGGCGAATACCCTTTAGCGTGGGCCTGACATGCCAAGACGGCCCGACTGCATAGAGGGTCGACCATGATTGTTTTTGATAAACTGAGCTTGAGACAAAAGACCGTCCTGTTGGCGCTGGCCAAACGGATGATGATCGCTGATTCAAAAGTTGTCATCGAAGAAGATGCCTTATTTGGCATGCTGCATGCTGAATTGGGCACGAATATTTCGACACCGACTCAAGACGTCTTCGGCGAAATTGATGTTTCTGTCTTTGACGATGCGCATTCTCAGGTCGTCTTAATCCTCACCCTGGCGACCATGGCCTTCGTTGACGACAACTTCCATCCCAATGAATCCTCCGTGCTGATGAAAGTAACTGAGCAGGTCAATTTCTCGGCCTCTGATATTGCCGCCGTTATGGACCTGGCCGAACGCCAGGGACGGTTGATAAAAGACACAGAAAGCCTGTTCACGCGCATGAGCACCCGTTAAGCCAAAATCCACTGGAAACAAGAGGACCAAAATGACCGACACACTATCAAGACCGCTACTCCTCATTGGATGCGGGAAAATGGGTGGCGCGATGCTGGACGGATGGTTGAAGTCCGGGATTGTGGCTGGGGGGGTCACTGTTGTGGATCCGGTTGGCGGCGACGCCTTTAAGAATCGCGCAGGCGTCACTGTTGTTGCCGGTGCCAATGAAGTGCCTGACGACCTGAACCCGGAAGTCATTATCTTGGCGGTCAAACCCCAGCAGATGGATGCATTGCTGGCGGATTATCGGCGCTTTGCCGGACCCGATTGTCTGTTCCTGTCGATCGCGGCGGGCAAGACGATATCCTATTTTGAAACGCATCTGGGCGACCGGGCTGCAATCATTCGCGCCATGCCCAACACACCCGCCGCCATCGGTCAGGGCATTACGGTAGCCTGCCCGAATACGATTGCCAGCGATGCCCAGTCGTCGCAGGCAGAAGCCCTGCTGCGTGCGGTGGGAGAGGCCGCAACGGTTCAGGACGAAGCGCTGATCGATGCCGTAACCGCGCTGAGCGGCGGCGGGCCTGCCTACACCTTCCTGTTGATGGAATGCATGGCGAAAGCGGGCATTGCCGCCGGTTTACCAGAAGACCTGTCTGCCCGATTGGCCCTGGTCACCGTCGCTGGTGCCGGACAATTGGCCCTGGCCAGCGGCGATACGCCCCCATCGACCCTGCGAGAAAATGTGACCAGTCCAGGCGGAACGACCCTGGAAGCATTGAAAGTTCTGATGCGTGAGGAAGATGGTCTGGGGCCATTAATGGTTGAGGCCATTGCCGCCGCCACCCGTCGATCCAAGGAATTGGGCGCGACGTCGTGACTGACGCTTCAGTCTCCGAAAAATCATCGCATCTTTCCAAGAACGGCCTGGGCATCGCCACGATGTGCCTGTCTGTCCTTTTATTTGCTTTCATGGACACGACTGTAAAATGGTTGGGCGATGGCTACCCAACATCGCAAATTGTCTTCTTCCGCTGTGGCGTTGCGCTTGTACCGATATTCATCTTAGTAATGATGAATGGTGGCCTTGTGACGCTCAAGACGCAACGGCCATTAGTCCATCTGATGCGCTCGACGATCAGCATCGTCACCATGAGCCTGATCTTCTGGTCTTTCAGTCAAATGCGGCTGGCAGATGCCATAGCAATTTTGTTTGCCGCCCCACTCCTAATGACCGCCTTATCCGTTCCCTTGCTGGGTGAGCGCGTGGGGATTCGCCGATGGATTGCGGTTTGCGTTGGATTTGTCGGTGTGTTGATCGTCGTCAATCCTGGCAGCAGCGTGTTTGATTGGGCTTCTATGGCTGCGCTCTTGGCAGCCGCAGGCATGGCGTTGGCAATGATCATTACCCGCAAACTATCCGCTACCGAAACCGCCCTTACCATCACCTTCTGGCTTACCCTTTCGGGTGCTATCGTGGGCGCGATATGGGTTTATCTGGATGGCTGGGTGATGCCGATGGCAACGTTGGATTGGGCCTTATTGATCGGTGTCGGCTTGATCGGCGCGATTGCACAATTGACAATGACGATCGCCTTTCGCCATGCAGAAGTCGCCATTCTGGCCCCCTTGGATTATCTCGCTATCATATGGACCACATTATTGGCCTATTGGATTTGGGGAGAAATTCCAGTATTGCGTGTCTTCATTGGCGCTGCCATCGTTATTGCCAGCGGGATCTATATTGTCCACCGCGAAACCCGCGTGGCGAAAGTCCGCCCCGTGAAAACGCCAAAACTGCGCGGGCGCGTCTGAGTAACGCCAGATTGAGATTACGCCGAAACGACAGGTTCCCGCAGCCAGCCGTCTTCGAAACGAAGGGTCGACAGGCCACCGAAGTTTTTTTGTCGGTCCAATTCCCCTTCCAGGCGCCTCATGCGGCCCTTTCCAAAACTGATCCCGGGTTCCGGCCAGACGGCTGTGATTTGCAAGGAGTCAGCGGGTCGATCCGCCTTCATATCAATGCGGCCGATCAGGCGATCCCCTTCCAATATGGGAAAGACATAATAGCCATAGGTCCGCTGAGGGGCTGGCACAAAAACTTCGATGCGATAGGAAAATCCAAACAGGCCCTGCAGCCGTTTGCGATCCCGCAAGACAGGATCAAAAGGGTTTAGAATGCGCAGGCCCGGCGGCGGCGATTCAACTTGGTTCAAAGCAGCTTCCAAGTCTGGTCTGGCATAGAGCAACCGGGGTCGTCCCGTCGTCTGATCCACACTGGCCTGAATAACAGCCCTGCCCAGATTCGCCTCACACCAGGCCTTCGCCTCATCCGCCGTGATATGATCCCAGAAACCAGCGATCTCTCCGGGTGTCCCGAACCCTAACCTCTCCAGCGCACTGCGACAGGACCAGTCGACCAGATCCGCATGCTCCGCCGGGGTTTCCCGGTGTGGTTCAGGAATGACACGGTGGGTCAGGTCATAGACCTTCTGAAATCCTTCCCGTCTCGCCACCGCCAAGGCCCCCGTCCGCCAGAGATACTCCAGGGCTGTCTTTGAGGGATGCCAATTCCACCAGGCACCCGGACCTTTGCGTTCATCGGGTGACAGATCACGCGACAGAATTGGGCCATTCGCTTCGATATGTGCGATGACACTTTCCGTCTCGTTCAGGAATTCCGGGCCATGCCAACGGCTGTATCGATCCGCCAAAGCCGCTCGGCGATTCTCAAATCGTCGCATCCAATAGGGAAAGAAGTCAGACGGGATAATTGCGGCATCATGGGTCCAGTTCTCAAACAAAGCCCCCTGTTTTTCCAACAGACGCTGTAATTGTTTGGGTCGATACCCCGTCGCACGCGACGACAGGATCATCTGATGCGCCCGCTCCAGCATATTGATGCTGTCGACCTGAACAAATCCCATCTGTCGGATCAGGTCCATCAAGTCCCCATCTGACAAGCGTCTGCGATGGGATTGCCCCAGACCTTGCAAGTTCAGGATAAGCGCGCGCGCATCCTTGGTGGTGACAGGAAGAGGCAGGCCCATGGATGGTCTATCCAGTGCTGCTCGACGGGGGCGCGCGACGCCGCCGGGGGCGCAGATCACTTTCCGAAACACGACCAGACGCGATGCGCCGCTGCTTCAAGTCCAAAACGATCTCATAGCGACGCTCATTCGAGGCGCGGGACCATTCCGCAATCTCCCCAATTGTGCGCATGCAGCCCTGACACAGGCTGGTGGTCGGATGCATCACGCAGACGCCGACACAGGGTGATGGAATATTCGGCAATTGCGCCATGGTTATACCTGGTCCCCAAAAGATCGCACAGTCATCCTTTGAGCTAAGACGGCACGAATGGGAATGCAAGTATGATTCATTAATTCGATAATTCTAGAAATATGGTTGACTCCTTCTTGAATTCATCGTATGGGTACGCTCATGAGCGATCTTGATGAGACAGCAGCCTGTTTAGAGGCATTGGGAAACCCGACCCGCCTGGCGATGTTCCGCCTGTTGGTTCGCGCAGGGGATGTTGGCAAAAGTGTCGGTGAAATTCAGGCCAGCCTGTCTATCCCCGCCTCTACCCTGTCGCATCACCTAAAGCATCTGGAATTGGTCGGCCTGGTTTCGCGTCATCGCGAAGGCACGACCCATACATGCCGTGCCGACTATGGCACCATGAATTGGCTGTTGACCTTCCTGACAGAAGAATGCTGTGCGGACAGTAGCACCGCACCAACCGTCCCACACCGCGCCCATAAGCTAAGCGCCTAACCTTCGAAAAGGATATCAGAAATGGTTGATCAAAGCCTGGACCCGATTTCCCCTAAATTCGATATTTCTAGTAATATCGTTTCATGGTTAAAATCCCTGCCTAAGGACCGCGTCCTTTGGACCATCCTGGTCCTGTTGCTGACAACTGCGCTGCTTACGGGGGCTGGCCAAGCTCTGGATTTTGCCGCAACGATGGGGGGCAGCCTGGTTCATACCGGGATTTTCATCATCATCAGCGTTTTGATCGCCGCCTATATCAAGGCCAGTGGGGCGGACCAGTTGATTGCGCGGGCTCTGTCGGGCCGCCAGGAAAAAGCCGTCCTGACCGCCGCTGTCTTTGGCGCCTTATCGCCCTTCTGCTCCTGCGGCGTTGTGCCGTTGATTGCGGCCCTGTTGGCAGCAGGCGTTCCTTTGGCCCCGGTCATGGCGTTCTGGCTCGCCTCCCCCGTGATTGATCCAGAAATGATGGTTCTGACCTGGGGGGTGTTGGGATTGGAAATGGCCGTCGCCAAGACAATCTCAGCCATTGCCATCGGCCTGTTGGGCGGGGGCGCGGTGATGCTGTTACAGCGCGCTGGATATCTGAAAGATGTCTTGCTGGCCCGGGCAAAGCCAGCATGTGGCACATCCTCCTGTGGGCCATCAAAACTGCCTGAAACCAAACCTGTATGGGCCTTCTGGCAGGAGTCGCAGCGCCGCGGGACCTTTATGGGCGAGATTGGCACCATGGGCTGGTTCTTGACCCGGTGGCTCAGCCTCGCCTTCCTGCTGGAGGCGATGATGGTATCCTGGGTGCCGCTGGATCAAGTTGCCGCGCAATTGTCCACCTTGGGGCCCTGGTCCGTGCCCGCCGCCGCCGCAGTCGGTGTGCCTGCCTATCTGAATGGCTATGCTGCCATCCCGCTGGTGCGTGG
Source organism: Hwanghaeella sp. 1Z406 (assembly GCF_048892425.1). Lineage (NCBI taxonomy): Bacteria > Pseudomonadati > Pseudomonadota > Alphaproteobacteria > Rhodospirillales > Aestuariispiraceae > Hwanghaeella > Hwanghaeella sp. 1Z406. The sequence continues at coordinate 209,630 of NZ_JBLZHU010000005.1, read as the reverse complement.
CCTGATGGATATCGGGCTGCAACCGGGCGCCGCCTTGGCCTTTATGGTGGCAGGCGGTGTGACCTGCATCCCCGCCGCGATTGCAGTCAAGGCGCTGGTCAACACCCAGACATTCCTGCTGTATCTGACCATCGCGATGGTAGGGTCAATCAGCGTTGGCTTGCTGTATGCCGGTTATGTCACCCTATAGCCTCACCCTATAACCAGACCTATCCTTTGGATGGATATCCGATCTTGCTGAGACTTTCGGATATTTCATCCAGGATCGCCGGATCATCAATCGTTGCGGGCGCCTTCGTCTCCAGCCCATCGGCCAAAGAGGACATGGATCGACGTAAAATCTTGCCAGATCGGGTCTTAGGCAGACGTTTCACAACGGTTGCCGTCTTAAAGGCGGCAACCGGTCCGATCTGATCCCGAACCATCGCAATGACGTCTTTGATGATCTCGTCCTCGCTGCGGGTCACGCCGGATTTCAAAACCAGAAAACCAACCGGCAACTGACCCTTCAGGGCATCAGCCGCACCGATAACGGCACATTCGGCAACGTCTGGATGACAGGATAAAATCTCCTCCATAGCCCCCGTGGACAGGCGGTGCCCCGCGACATTGATGACATCATCAATGCGCGACATGATGTACAGATACCCGTCCTCATCCATATATCCTGCATCGCCGGTCTTATAGAATCCGGGGTAATCAACCAGATAACTGTCCAGATAGCGTTGATCCGCATTCCACAGCGTCGGCAGGCAGCCCGGTGGCAGCGGCAGCTTGATGCAAATCGCCCCCATCTCTCCGCGTGGAAGTTCTTTCAGCGCATCATCAATGACCTGGACATTATACCCAGCCACGGCGCGAGTCGGCGATCCTGGCTTGACCGGCAACGGGGTCAGACCCATGCAGTTTGCCGCAACAGGCCAGCCTGTTTCTGTCTGCCACCAATGGTCAATCACAGGCACTTTCAGTTTTTCCTGCGCCCAGGCCAGCGTATCGGTATCGCACCGCTCCCCCGCCAAAAACAATGTGCGGAATTTGGACAGGTCATACTTGCCGATCAATTCCCCTTTCGGATCTTCTTTCTTGATCGCACGGAAGGCAGTCGGGGCGGTGAAAAAGGTTGTCACCCCATGGTCTGCAATCACCCGCCAGAAGGTTCCTGCATCGGGCGTGCCCACGGGCTTTCCTTCAAACAGAACCGTGGTGCAACCATGCAACAGCGGTGCATAGACAATATAGGAATGCCCCACGACCCAGCCGACATCGGACCCGGCCCAGAAAACTTCCCCCGGATCAACACCATAAATGGCCTTCATCGACCATTTCAGGGCGACCATGTGACCACCGTTATCGCGCACGACCCCCTTGGGCTGACCCGTCGTCCCGGAAGTATAGAGAATATACAGCGGATCGGTTGCCTCAACGGGCACACAGTCTGCCGGTGCCGCCGCCGCAAGGGCTTCGTCCCAGTCATGATCGCGACCGCTCTTCAGATCCCAGGGGGCCTCTTCCCGCTTAAAGACCAGGACTGATTCCACAATATCGGGCGCCAGGGCCAAAGCCCCTTCAATCAGCTTCTGATAGGCCACAATCCGACCCGGCTCCAGGCCGCAACTGGCGGTCAGAATAGCCTTGGGGCGACAATCCTTGATGCGCGTCGCAAGCTCATTGGACGCAAACCCGCCAAATACCACCGAATGCACCGCGCCAATCCGGGCGCAGGCCAGCATCGCCACCACGGCCTCAACAATCATCGGCATATAGATGATGACCCGGTCGCCCTTTGTGACGCCCAAGGCGGTCATAGCCCCGGCGCATCGCGCGACCTGTTCCTTTAATTCAGAATAGGTAACCGTCTTCTTACGGCCGGTGATGGGACTGTCATAGATAATCGCCGCCTGATTCCCACGCCCGCCATCGGCGTGACGATCCACGGCATTGTAACACGTGTTGCATTGGGCCCCCGCAAACCATCGATAAAAATTCGGTGCGCGGCTGCGATCCAGAACACTGGACCACGGCTTTATCCAATCAATGTCCGACGCAACCTCCGCCCAGAAGGCTTCAGGTTCCTCTAGACTGCGGCGATAAATTTCGTCCAATTGGCTCATGATGCGTTTCCCTGTGCATTTTTCTCATATCTTTCAACAAAGTTTCTTGGAAACAAGGCCACAGGACAAGGAACATTTTACCGCAGTGTCACGCGGGTCCGCAAAAAGTTGTGGGCTGTGGGCAATCCTATGCTTTCAAAATGTGATCACATTTGGTAATTTGAGTCGAAACACATACCAAAGCCTCTCGCCGCCTTCAGAAGGATTCCTGTAAATGACTGAGATCAGACGTAATTTAGACGTAGATGAATTGGTTCGGCTGGATACGGCCCATCATCTGCACCCGTTCACCGACCATAAATCCCTGGCGGCCGAAGGGGGATCGCGGATCATTTCGCGGGCGGAAGGCGTCTATCTTTATGATTCCAGCAACAACAAGATTCTAGACGGCATGGCGGGCCTGTGGTGCGTGAATGTCGGCTATGGGCGCGATGAACTGGCCGATGTCGCCTATCGCCAAATGAAGGAACTGCCATTTTACAACACATTCTTTAAAACCGCCCATGCCCCTTCTATCGAATTGGCAACCAAGGTCGCGTCGATCCTGCCACAGGGTTTCAATCATGTAACCTTTGCCAATTCCGGATCAGAAGCGAACGATACCCAATTGCGGATGGTCCATCATTACTGGCAATGCGCAGGTCGGCCTGATAAGCGCTTTGTAATTGCGCGCGACAATGCCTATCACGGATCCACTGTTGCCGGGGCCGGTCTGGGCGGCATGGGCCCGATGCACAAACAGGGTGGCAAGCTGATCCCGACAATTCACCATGTCATGCAACCCTACTGGTATAAGCTGGGCGGGGAAATGACGCGTGAAGAATTTGGTCTGGCCGCAGCAAAATCGCTGGAAGACAAAATCCTGGAACTGGGTCCAGATAATGTTGCCGCCTTCATCGGGGAACCGATCCAGGGCGCAGGCGGGGTGATCATTCCCCCATCAACCTATTGGCCGGAAATCAATCGGATTTGTAAACAGTACGACATTCTGTTGATCGCCGACGAGGTGATCTGTGGCTTTGGTCGTACCGGGGAATGGTTCGGCACCAATACGTTTGGCATCGAACCGGACCTGATCACCATGGCGAAAGGCCTGTCATCGGGATATCTGCCGATCGCCGCAACTGGGGTTTCGGATCGCGTCGCCAACATGATTATCGATAATGGCGGTGAATTCTATCACGGCTATACCTATTCCGGCCATCCGGTCGCCGCTGCGGTCGCACTGCGCAACATCGAAATCATCGAGCGTGAAAACCTGGTGCAGAAAACGAAGACGGAAACCGGACCATATCTGGCCAAAAAACTGGAAGAAATTAAAGATCACCCCCTGGTAGGTGAAGTTCGCTGTATCGGTCTGATCGGTGGTATTGAATTGACCAAGAACAAACAGACCCGTGAAGGGTTTGCCCCTGCAGGACGCGTCGGCACCATGTGTCGTGATCATTTTTTCAAACGCAATGCGATCATGCGCGCCTGTGGGGACACTATGGTCCTGTCCCCGCCATTGATCATCCAGCCGGCTGAAATAGATGAACTTGTCGGTGTTTTGCGACAATGCCTGGATGCAACCGCAAAAGACCTGGGAATTCTGTAACTTTAGATACCACAATGCGTGAACCAGATTGACAGACCGCATTGGAAAATGTCCTGATTTGGGGAGGAAGACATTGTCGCCTGAAAATGGCAATGCGGGACACAAATAGCTCGACAGATAAGGCTGAGAACAGTCACTGTTCGGGTTAAAGTCGATCAAACAAGGAGAACAGGGAATGACAGATCAAAAACGTAAGGGCCTGACCCGTCGCAGCATGCTGCAATCAACAATTGCCGGCGCAGGTGCTGCCTGGGCTGGCATCAGCTTTGGTCCAAAAGCCTTTGCCGCTGCGCATGGGGAAGAACCAAAGGTCAATTTCTACAATTGGGACACCTATATCGGCGAAACCACGCTCAGCGACTTTAATGACCTGACTGGCATTGAAGCCAATATGTCCTTGTTTGCGGATAATGATGAATTGTTCGCCAAACTGCGCGAAGGCAATCCGGGATTTGACGTGATTGTGCCGTCCGATACCTATGTTGCCCGTATGATTGCGGCCGACATGCTGGAGCCGCTGGATTACGCGCTGCTGCCCAATTCAAAGAATATCGCGCCCGCCTTCCGGGATGCCGCCTATGACCCCGGTCATAAGCATTCTGTGAATTATATGTGGGGCACGATGGGCCTGGGCGTTCGGAAAAGCAAAACCCCGGATGGCGTCACCAGCTGGGGCGATATTTTCGAAAGCGACAAATATGCCGGGCGTATTGCGATCCTGTCGGAAAGCTCAGCCATGATCGGCATGGCATCGATGTATCTGGGCACCGGCATGAACCCCGATACATCGGAAAAAATCAATGCCGCCGTCGATCTGTTGATTAAACAGAAATCCGCCTTCAAAACCATCGCTGAAGATAACGGTCAGGATTTGCTGTTGTCGGGTGAAGTTGACATCACCATTGAATGGTCCGGCGATATCGGTCAGGTCATGCTTGAAGATGACGACATCGACTACGTCATCCCCAAGGAAGGCTCCCTGATCTGGGCGGATAACCTGTGCATTCCAAAGGATGCGCCGCATCCGATGAATGCGCATAAATTTATCAACTATATTCTGGACCCACAGGTTGGGGCCCTGATCGCCGACTATATTCAATACGCAACGCCAAACCAGGCGGCTCGGGCCTTGTTGAATGACAGCTACAACAAGAATCCCTCCGTCTTTCCGCCGGAAGAAGTTCTCGCCAAATGTGAATGGCAACGCTATCCCGGTGAAGAAATCGCCCGCATTCGCGACGAAGCCTGGACCCGTTTCCTGGCTGCCTGATCGCATGCAGTAAGTGCCTACCCGTCGCGCCGAGTCCCATTTGGGTTGGCGCGGCGGGATTAGGGTTTCTGATGGGGGGCATCCGGCATGGAATCGTGGCGCAAATTTAAGCAGGTTTTCTGGGCTGTTGGCATTCCGCCGACTTTCTGGCTCGTCTTATTTTTTCTTGTTCCTTTAGCCTTGATTTGGGTGTTCAGCTTTGGCGAAAAGCAGGGGGTTGTCGGCATCGACATCACCTGGACCTTGGACAATTACATACGTGTTTTTAACCCCGATATCTTAAAAATCTTCTGGAAGTCTTTGGGCGTTGCAGGTCTGGCGACGATAATCTGTCTGTTCGTCGGATTGCCGGTCGCACTGGGCATTGTTTATGCCCCAAACCGGTATAAGGGCCTGTTGTTGCTGTTGATCATGCTGCCCTTCTGGACAAATTTGCTGATCCGGACCTACGCCTTGATCGCGGTTTTGCGTCAGCGGGGATTTCTGAATTTCACACTGGAATGGTTCGATCAAAAAATCCGGTTTATGTTTGATCTGGTCGGACTGGGTGGGCTTGGCGCAGCCGTTCTGGGCGAACAATTCCAGGCTTTGGAACTGCTGTATAATGATAAGGCTGTCATTCTGGGGCTGGTTTATGTGCATCTGCCCTTCATGATCCTGCCCCTGTATGCCGCATTAGAGCGGTTGGACCGATCCTATCTGGAGGCCAGTCTGGACCTGGGGGCGGGGCATTTGCGCACCATATGGAATGTCGTTGTGCCGCTGGCCCTGCCCGGCATCATTTCCGGCATTATTATTACCTTCATCCCGGCCCTTGGCAGCTTCCTGACGCCAGATCTGTTGGGTGGGCCCGACAGTGCGATGATCGCCAATATCATCGAACGGCAGTTTAAATCTGCCAATGACTGGCCCTTTGGCTCCGCCCTGTCATTCCTGTTGATGTATATCACCTTCGGGGCCTTGGCTTTACGGGCGGTCCTGGCGCGCAACAGCAAGGATGGGATCTGACACGATGGCAAAGAAATCTCTCTTTGGGTTAGAACCCGCCGGTCCTTTGGACTATCTGCGCAAATGGCCGTTGCTGACGATCATGGCGTTGACCTTTATCTTCCTGTATGTGCCGCTGCTGACCTTGATGGCATTCAGCTTCAACAACAGTCGGCGCAACATCGTCTGGAACGGTTTCTCGCTGAAATATTATGAAAAGCTGTTCCAAAATGACGATTTGATGATCGCGTTCGGGAATTCGCTGACCATCGCATTTGTGTCCACCATCATATCGCTGATCCTGGGCGCAATGGTTGCGATCCTGTTGTGGCGGTTTCGCTTCAGCTTCAAGCCGGTGTATGAAGGGGCGATGGCCCTGCCCATTGTTATTCCCGAAATCTGTATGGGGGTCGCGATGTTGGCCTTTTTCGCGCGGATCGGCTGGCCCAATGACCTTCCCTGGCCGCTCAGCCTAGCCAATATTACGATCGCCCATATCAGTTTCACCTTCCCCTTCGTCGCGGTCATCGTGCGCGCCCGCCTTGCCGGATTTAATATGGAGGAGGAGGAAGCCGCCCGGGACCTGGGCGCAGGCGATTGGGAAGTTTATCGCGATGTTATCATTCCCCATATGAAGCCTGGATTGGTGGCAGGCGCATTGCTGGCCTTCACCCTGTCGCTGGACGACTTTGTCATCACCTTCTTCACATCCGGACCGGAGACCGTAACCTTCCCGGTGAAAGTTTATTCCATGGTGCGCTTCTCTGTGACACCAGAGGTCAACGCGGCCTCTACAGTTTTGATTGTGATCACTGTGTTTTTGACGGCAACGGCCATGTGGCTGCAGAACAAAGGGGCCAAAAAGAAATGACCGATACCAGAAAAACCATCATCGGCATTAACGGTATCACCAAGAGATTTGGGTCCGATGTGATAGCCGTCGATAATGTTTCAATCGACATCAAGGAGGGCGAATTCTTTGCCCTGCTGGGTCCCAGCGGCTGTGGCAAGACTACGCTGTTGCGCATGATTGCGGGCTTTGAAATGCCCAGCGAGGGTCAATTGTTGGTCGATGGGCAGGATATGGAAGGCGTGTCCCCGAACAAGCGCCCGGTTAACATGGTGTTCCAGTCCTATGCCGTATTCCCACATATGTCTGTTGCCGACAATGTCGCCTATGGCCTGAAAATGGAAGGTGTCGCCAGCAAAGAGATTGCCGGGCGGGTGGAGGAAGCCCTGGGTCTGGTGCAATTGCCTGGCTATGGTGCGCGCATGCCAGACCAACTCTCCGGCGGTCAGCGTCAGCGTGTCGCCCTGGCCCGTGCCCTGGTGAAGCGTCCAAAGGTACTATTGCTGGACGAGCCGCTATCGGCCCTGGACGCCAAACTGCGCGAAGCCATGCAGCTGGAACTGCGCAACCTGCAGGCCAGTGTTGGTATCACCTTTGTCATGGTGACCCATGATCAGGATGAGGCGCTGAGCATGGCCGACCGGGTTGCCGTAATGGAATCCGGCTGCGTCCGGCAACTGGCTGCACCGCGCGATCTGTACGAATACCCGACCAGCCGTTTCGTGGCAGACTTTATCGGAAAAATGAACCTGTTCCAGGCCCAGGTAAAATCCTGTGGTGGCGGCGAGGTTTCTGTTTCTGTGGAAGGGATCGGTGACCTGCGCCTGCCCCATGATGGCGAGGCCAGCGGCGAAATCGGCATTGCGGTGCGCCCTGAAAAGACCACGGTCAGTCCGGACAAGCCCACCGATACGGAATGTGTCGCGCTGGAGGGAACCGTCCTACAGGTTGCGTATCATGGGGATGAGAACCATGTTCATGTGAAGACAGATGGAGGGCTGACACTTTCAGTCACCCTTCCCAACCACGAACGGACCCTGGTCGCCCCGGCAAAGCCCGGCGACCGGCGCTGGATCAGCTGGCGTCAAAAGGACACGCTGGTTCTGGCAGATTGATGACGGGACACAATGAGTAAAGCCTTCACAAAGGAATCGGAGTCCGAGGACGACGAGGACCTGCCCGACGACGCCCCCGCCCTGCCGCGTGGTGCGAAGAACTATATGACACCCGCAGGCCATAAGCGCCTGCAGGCGGAGCAGCGCCACCTGATCCGCGATGAACGCCCGAAGATTGTCGACATTGTCTCCTGGGCGGCGGGCAATGGGGATCGTTCGGAAAATGGCGATTACATTTATGGCAAAAAGCGCCTGCGGGAAATTGATCGCCGGCTGCGGTTTTTGGGCAAGCGTCTGGAAATCGCCGAAGTCGTCGATCAGCGATTGCAGACCAATCGCGACCAGATATTCTTTGGGGCCACCGTCACCTATGTGAACCAGCGGGATGAGGAAATCACAATACGCATTGTCGGCGTTGATGAGGCGCGGCTGGAACTGGGCGAAATCAGTTGGATATCCCCCGTCGCACGGGCCTTGCTGAAGGCCTATGAGGGCGATGTCGTGAAGGTCCAGACCCCCAATGGTGTCGACGAATTGGAAGTCATCAAGATCGCCTATCTGGGCGACACAGAAGACTGATCACGCAATAAATTCTACCAACGCGTCGCGAACCTGATCTGGAACGCGCACTGTTGCCCGCGTCTTGCGATCCACATAGACATGCACGAAATGCCCGATGGCGGCGGGACTGTCTTCGTCATCCCGGAAAAGGGCGATCTCATAGGTGACAGAGGAATTGCCCAGTTTCACCACCCGCATGCCCGCATGAACAGTCTGGGGGAAGGAGATTTCCTTCATGAACTGGCATTTACTTTCAACGACCAGCCCGATGACCGGCGTATTGACGACATCCAGGCCAGCCTTGCGGATCAGATGGTCATTCACCACCGTATCGAAATAGGAATAATATTCGACATTGTTCACATGACCATAAGGGTCCTGATCCATCCACCGGGTGAGAATCGCCAATAGTGTGGAGAAATCAGCACGGCTGGGCAGGCTGTCTGTCATGCGGCCTGCACCCGTTCTAACAAGGCCATCAGCGCCGAACAGCTATCGGTCGGTGATTCTACCGTCATCATATGGCCAATCGCGGGCAGCACCGTCACTTGAGCATCTGCAACCGCATTAATCAGGGGTTGGGCCGCCTTCAAGGGGGTCATTTTATCACTCTGACCCAGCAAGAACTGCGTTGGGCAGGATACTTTGGCGGCGGCATCCATCGCCCCCTTATATTCATTGCAGGCCTTCAGATCGGTATACAGCACGCCCGGACCCGTGCGATTAATCAGGGTCACCGCCTGGCTGAGCATCCATACGCCATGGGTGGGATTGCCCCCCCGATGCGCACGGCTGCCATGGCCCCAACTGGCGATAAACTGGGCGGCGGTTAATTCGTTCCGCTGGGCCGCCCCCAACAGGTCAGGATGCACCGGCATTTGCCCCGCAACACCGCACAGCCCTAAACCCGCACAATCCTTGCCCAAGCGCGCGGCCGCTTCCAGCGAGGCCAATGCCCCCATGGAATGACCAATCAGGATGGGGGTTTCAACCTTTGCCGCCGCGATAAAAGCGATCAGAAAGTCGGCCAGGCCTGAGATGCTATCGATCGCCTTACCACCGCTGCGCCCGTGGGCGGGTAGATCAATTGCCAGAACGGATGCGCCGTGGTGGGCCAGATATCGGTTCTGGCCGCCCCAGATGGAATGATCCCCCCCTGCCCCATGGACCAGAATGGCGGTTGGTTTGGCTGGGTCAAAGGCCGCCCCACCGGTATTGGCGAAAACCGGACCATGGTCCATATCGATAATCATAACGCGTGCCCCCTTTATTCCGCAGCGGCGACTTTATAGGCCCGCCGAAGGGCTTGTTTCAGATCTGCCAGCAAATCGCTTGGGTCTTCCAGGCCGACAGAAACGCGGATCAGATCATCCCCGATCCCAGCGGCGGCCAGTTGTTCTTTCGTCATCTGTTGATGCGTTGTCGATGCCGGATGGAGGACCAAAGATTTGGCATCCCCGACATTGGCCAGATGGCTGAACAATTCCACCGATTCTATAAACTTGGCCCCAGCGGCCCGACCGCCCTTAACACCAAAGGCCAGCATGCTGCCCTGCCCTTTTGGCAGATATTTCTGGGCAATCTTGTGATCTGGATGGCTTTCAAGGCCTGGATAATTCACCCATTCCACCGCTTCATGTCCAGCCAGGAAATCTGCCACAATACGAGCATTGGCGACATGCTTCTCCATACGCAACGGCAGGGTTTCAATCCCCTGCAACAGATAGAACGCGCTGGACGGGCTCAACACCGCGCCGAAGTCTCGCAACCCTTCCGCCCTGGCGCGGGTAATGAATCCAGCCGGGCCATATTCTTCCGCAAAGACAATGCCATGATAGGCGGCGTAAGGCTCGGTCAGGGTCGGAAATTTCTCCGCCTGGGCGAACCAATCGAAGCGCCCGGCATCAACCAGGGCCCCCCCCATCGCAACACCATGCCCCCCCAGCCATTTCGTTGCCGAATGCATGATGATATCCGCACCATGATCAATAGCACGGCACAGATAGGGCGTGTTGAACGTGCCATCGATCATCAGTGGCAGGCCATGGCGATGGGCGACATCGGCCACGGCCTCAATATCCAGAACCTCTAGATTGGGATTGCCCAGAATTTCTGCAAAAACCAAACGGGTTTCAGGCCGGATCGCGGCTTCAAATTCCTCCGGCTTGCGCGGATCGACAAGGGTCGCCGTGATCCCGAACCGGGGCAATGTGTGCAGGAACATGTTGATCGATCCGCCATACAGCGATTTCGATGCAACGATGTGACCGCCCTGGCCCATCAGGGTTGATATTGCCAGAAACAGAGCCGCATGACCGCTGGCCGTTGCAACCGCGCCAACACCACCGTCCAGGGCTGCGATGCGTTCCTCCAGCACCGCAACGGTGGGATTGGATATGCGCGAATAGATATGACCGGGGCGTTCCAGATTGAACAAAGCTGCGGCATGATCGGTGCTGTCAAAAACATAGGACGTCGTCTGATAGATCGGCACCGCCCGCGCGCCGGTCACCGGGTCGGGCTGTTGCCCAGCATGCAGGCTCAACGTGTCAAATTTCAGGAAATCCGGTTTCATCCGTATTCCTCCCCCATTGATGGACTGTTGTTACATGCCACAGTAATGCGTTCAGCAAAGACTGGAAAGCATAGGCTGATCGCTCAGATATCACCCCTGATACAGGCAGCAGTAGCCAATACAAAAGAAGGCTGCCGGTGCCCCGACAGCCTTCTTTTGAAATCCCAGCACCCGTGTCGGATTGTTCCGATCTCCCGGTGCCCCCTGTTCAACTTGCCTCACTGGGAAAGGACGGTAGCGGTCCTATTCCATCTGGTCAACAGTCTTATGCGTCAAACGAGGGACAGCGTTTAATTTTTTATACCAAACCGAGAAGAATTCGGGAAAACACCCTTTCAAGGTCCTGGAAAGACTATCTTATCGTGCCGTCCAACCGCCATCGACCGACAGGGAAATCCCGGTGATCTGATCCGCGGAAGGGGAACACAGGAAAACCAGCACACCGCCCAGTTGCTCTGGCGTCACGAAATCCATGGAGGGCTGCTTTTCCGCCAGCATATCCGCGGCCGCCTGTTCAACAGTGCAGCCCTTGTCTTTTGCCGTAGCCTCAATCTGGCGTTCAACCAGTTCTGTGCGCACCCAACCCGGATTGATCGCGTTGCAGGTGATCCCTGCCCCCGCCGTCTCCAGCGCGGTTACCTTGGTAAAGCCTACAATGCCATGCTTGGCCGCGACATAGGCGGATTTGAAGGGACTGGCGACCAGACCATGGGCTGAGGCCGTGTTGACGATCCGACCCCAGCCAGATTTGCGCATATGGGGCAGCGCGGCCTTTGTCGTGTGAAATGCCGAGGTCAGATTGATGGCAATGATCGCATCCCATTTTGCGGTCGGGAAATCCTCAATCTTGCTGACATGCTGGATACCGGCATTGTTGACCAGAATATCGATGCTGCCGAACGTCTTTACGGTCTGTTCAACCGCATCAACAATCTCGTCCTCCTTCATCATATTGGCGCCGTGATAGCCGATTTCCTGGCCGGTTTCCTGGGCCAAGTCGGCGCGGGTCTTCTCGATCTCATCCGCGTCGCCCAGCCCGTTCAGCATCACATTGACCCCGGACTGCGCCAGCGCCCGGGCCATCGCCAAGCCAATGCCACTGGTAGACCCGGTCACAAGAGCCACTTTTCCATTCAACATGAGAGACATCCTTTTGTTTGAGAGCTGTTTGTCTGAGTCAAAACCTAATCATTCCCGGTCAGATAACAAGCAACAGAAAATACTGCCGGTCGAAACGCCACAGGCCAGCGTTCCGGCCAGTCCAACGTCACGATCCCGTCCTAATTTCTTGCAGCCACCCCATTCGCAAAGAGTTAATGTGGTGCATTATCATATTTATACGATTTTTGTTCTTTTTATAGTTGACACAAAGGCAAGGGTGTTTTATAGAAAAAACAATCATGCATTTCAGCCTTCGGTCAAGTCGCTTCTCAAGGATGAGTGAAAGAGAGGCTTCAGGCTAGAAAGACTGCCGAAGGACGCATGAGAGGTTTGGGGGTGATTTTGGCAAGGCGTATTTTAACCGGACATCATAGTCCGGTTTTATAAACCCTACCAAAAGAACAAATAGGGGGTAAATTAAATGACGCGATTTCCTTATGACCCACCAGAACAGCTTGGGTCTAATTTCTTTACGAAGCGCCGGTCGCTGGAAGACGCCGCGAGCAGGATGGGGCCTGCCCGCACCGCGCTCGCGACCGGCGCGCATGGGGGGACGCCATTACGGCCCAAAGAGCCGCAATTGACCGACGTTCAACAACCATTCACATTGAATGAACATATGCGCGTCCGGATTGAGGCCCGCCGCAAGGCTGCGGCTGATCTGAAGGCACCCCGCGCGCCACAACCAGACCCTGCCGATTCCCATGAGTCAGAAAGAGACCGCGTCGATGGCTACATCAAATCACTGATGCAGCGCGACGACTATTGGCAGACAGGCCCCGCCGCAACCACCTTGAAAGACACAGTCCAAAAACTCTGGCAAACCGCCTATCCAAACCCGGCCCGAACAGACGCGACCGGACGCCCCATTCAGGATGAGGAGCCAGCATTATCCTTGGAGCATCTGCTCACCAAGGTTCAAGTTCCTGATACCCAATCCAGCCTGAAACACATGCAAAAGCGCCCAACGGGCAATCGCATTTTAGATCTTCTCATCTCCCCACAGTATCCAGGCGCCCAAAGCCGCAGACCTGGACAGCCGCCGGACTGGGAGCATATTTTCGGACGGCATGAGCCGAATGCACGCGATGGAAAGGCATGGTCTGATTCCAATCAGGAGATTAGAAGCCCACGCGACATTGATCCTGGTATGTACGTTGATCCTGGCCCGTCGACAGCCGTTCCCATGCCAGACGCATCGAATGGCAAGCCGGGCACAGGAGTCTCTCTTGCTCCTCGCTGGCCTTATCGATTTGGCCGATCAGTCATCAACACCAACGACCCCTCTGCTTCTGAGGGGAGCATGCCCGGCATTGGACACAATTCTGGCGACCAACCTACGCCTACCGGGGCACCCGAAGGCGGTGGAGGTGATTTACCCGAACGATCCGACCAGGAGGACCGATCAGACAAAGGGGCTCAGGGTAGAACCGCGAATCCACACCCTGACGATACATCAATCTCTCCGCCAGAAGCAGATCAATCCGGCGTGCATAGGCAAGATGGCGAAAGTGATGAGGACTATCGAACGCGCCTGTATGAACAGATATTGGAAAATCTGGAAGATCCTAATGCCGTCAAACAGATCGCTGATGCCTATCAGAATGACTTCTACTCAGACAAAAACTGGTTTCTGAAATTACAGAATATCGGTGCGGATCAAATCTCCAATCTCAAGCCACTGGCAGATACTGGAACAGCCGAGAACATCCGCAATGAATTACGCATGCCGAATGGCGAATACCAAACGCCCGACAGCGGTTCGGGTATTGCGCGGAACTATGTGATCAACCAGGACGGCACCATATATCACAGACCGCCCCCAGATACGAAAGCGCATGCTGATGCAGCAGCCCTGAATGCTTTTCAACAATTCGGCCTCGCAGCAGAAAACAATAGCGGCGATTTCCGAAAAGCAACCGAAATGGCAATCGCCGCAGGCGCGGGCTTTGGTGGTATCGGTAACAAAAAAGGGCGGCAGAAATCAGGGAGCCCAAATCAGACTCAACCGGTCGTTAAGGGTAAGACAAGACCCCAGATCCCATCGGTATCCAAAACAGAAAATCCAATGGAAAAAAGAGAGTACGATTCCCTACCGGAAAATGGCAAAGTCGATCCCAAACGTATTCGAACAACGCAGGATACAATTTCAAGGAGATTCCGGGATGGGAAATCATTAGAAGAAACACGCGACGACTTTGCGGCTGGAAAGGCGGATGATATCCCACCAATACGGATATATGAGCGAGATGGCAAAATCTCGACCCTGGACCACCGCCGCCTGATCGCCGCCCGAGAAGCTGGAACAGACATTCGATACCGAAAGGCTACGCCCAGCGAAGTATCAGAAGACTTTCCAACTAAAAATACGACACTTGATGACGGGCGATCTGTGCAAATCATCAACAACAATTACATCTACCGACGCAACAAGCGGAGTTCAAAAAATGAATGAAGAAGATCGTTTGGCATTAAGTTCCAAATTCCAAAAGCAGCAAGAAGCCGTATCCAATCATGAGGAACTCTCAGACTTCCTTGCGGATCTTTTAGAAGCCTATGATGAAGGGTTTTTTGAAGAGCAGAGCGTAACGGACTATCTGGGTGGGATGGTCGCGCTATTGGCGGCGATGAACAGCTGGGCTAGGAATGTAGGTTACGGACCTGGGGCTCCAGAGCAGCCCGATTGGCGTTGGATGGCCCGTCTCTTAAGAGCCGCATTTCACCACAGTTGAGGTGAGCCGATAGGTACTGCGAAAAATTGAGAAATGATAAAACCTGAAGAAGATATATTTTATTCAAAATAGAGACTTCGGGCAATTCATTCTAGCGCGCCTCTCTCCACATTAGAATAAATTGGCGGTTTCATAAATGAAGGCCCTGGCTCATCGCCGCCCGAGAAGCTGGAAAAGACCTACGATACCGAAAGGCAACTGCAGCGGAGGTAGAGGACAATCGTTGGAAAACACGAACAAAAAATCACGGTATGAATATTCGGATCAGGGCAAACGACCCTTTAGATTATTAATAGAAAGGAGCATCTTATGAGCAACACAGATGCGACCCCTAATCAAAAAATCGCAAGGGATGCTGAGTTGGTTACTTCACATGAAGATTTGGCGGATTGTATTAATAAGCTGTTAGATGCTTATAACCGCGGCCTTTTTGAAGAGCAGGGCGTCATTGATTATCTGGAGGGAATGGAGGGAGTGACCCGCGCCTTAGACAGTTGGGCGCGTAACGTTGGGTACGGTTCAGGTGCGCCCGAACAGCCCGACTGGCGATGGGTCGCGCGTCTGCTCCATGCTGCGTTCTATAATAGCTAAGATGAAATAGCGGGCATCAGCCAGAATCGGGAAATCATGATACCAGCAAACAGTATTTTTCATACCCAAAACAGGGACTTTGGGTGCTCGTGCATAAAGATGATGAAATTGTTGATACCAGTAAAACCAGCGATAATTTCCGGTTAATTCACTAAAGTGTTCAACAGCTAGAGCCTTTGTCCATCCAAATATCAATTCTGTTTTCTAGATGGAGGTCATTCCCGTACAGATCCAAAGGGGATAGATTCATTTTCGCTGTCCTTAACTGGCTCTCTACATCGATCCCCAATGCCTCTGCGACCCTGTACCAAATATAAGCGTTTTCCCATCCACCAGGAACGCCGTCTAGGCCTTCTTTAAAACTGATTTCAGCCATGGTCATGACTGCTGGCAGAAAGTGGCATCTTGCTGGCCGCATAAGCATATAATCGGCATCCCTGCGCGCCTCTTCCCCAAAACGCCCAGCGTATAGCAAAATTCCATATCGATACTGTATCTCATAATTTTTGACCGATAACACTGAAAACCATTTTGACGCAATCTTTGGTCGGGACCCCAGCAAGCGACCGTCTGGCAGGATCAAAGCCCCGTCCAGCAAATGGTATGCAAACAGGACTTTCTTCTCTTCTGTATCAACCTGCCGGGCAAACCAACCATCCCACTCGCGCACATAGTCTGGTACTTGGCGGCCGTTCAGAAACTGCGTCCATGCCGTGGTCACACTGGTTTGGTAGGGCGTGAAGGCCAGCATTGCCTCATCAATCAGGGCTTTGGCCCGTTCAATATCAGCGTCAACGCCATAGCCATACCAATATCGCCACCCCAACAACAGGGTTGCGCGCGGATCCTTCTGATCGTGACCCGCTTCAATCAATCGGAGAGAGAGTTCTGGGTCATAGGGCAGGCACAGCCCCCGCTCCAGCAACTCAATCGCCAACCGCCGCTTCTTCGGCTCCATTGTCGCAGACAGCGAATCTTCGGGGATAGCTTCCAGCAAGGGACCGCAATCCCCCCAATAGGCCTTTTGCAGCGCAATGGCATCTTCGGTGGTACCAGCAATGAATTTCGTGTATTCCGACTGTTCTGGAAGACGCGGCATTTCATCCGCCAAGATCGGGGTCGCGATCGTGCTCAAAAGGAAAGCACCCAAGGCGATAAATCTATTTAAACCCCTCATATCCATCACATCCACCCCTCAAGCACCACCACAACCATAGTATGTGTTCTTGTGGCGTTTTCACAACAGTTTCGTTGGTTGGAGAAAGATGAAATTCGTTACGTTGGATCGGCTTTCACTCCCTAAATCCGCACCACCTGTTTGCCAAAATTCTGGGATGTCAGGAGGTTCAGGAAGGCCTGGGGCATGGCGTCTATGCCATCCCGGATATCGGTCTTGAAGGTCAGCTTGCCCGCCTTCTCCCATGCCGCCAATTGTTCGCGGGCCGCGTCGAATTTGTCCAGATGGTCGAAGATCAGGAAACCCTCCATCCGGGCACGGGCGACCAGTATTTTGCGCAGGAACCGCTCGCCCATATCCGGCTGTTCGAACTGACCGGCCAGGCTGATGGTACCACAGATAATGATCCGCGCGTTCTGGGCCAGATTGTTCATTACCGCATCGTGGATCGGCCCCGCTGTATTGTCGAAAAAGACATCCACCCCTTTGGGGCAGGCCTGTTTTATTGCGGCGGCCAAGTCATCCTCTGTGCGATAGTTGATGCCGGCGTCAAAACCCAGCTTAGCGCACCAGTCCAGCTTTTCCTGACTGCTGGCAACGGCGATGGCGCGCGCGCCCCGGATCTTCGCAATCTGGCCGACGACCTGCCCCACCGCGCCGGATGCCGCAGAGACCAGAACCGTCTCTCCGGGTTTCACATCCCCGATCAAATCCAGGGCAATCAATGCGGTCACGCCTGGCATACCGAGGTAACTGAGATAGGCATGTTCGGGCCCCAGGGACGGATCAACGCGGGTCAAGCCATCGCCAGGGACGGCGGCATATTCCCGCCAGCCGAATTTGATGGTTTCGAACAGATCGCCGGGCTTCCAATCGGGGTGATTGCTTTCCACCACTTCGGCAACGGCAGCGCCATGCATTGCCTCCCCAATGGCGACACCCCCTGCGTAATTCGCCTGGGCAGAAATACGCCCGCGCATATAGGGGTCCACCGACAGCCAGCGCGCCTTGCCCAAAACTTCACCCTCTGCTGCTCTGGGGATGTCGTTTGTCTCCATTCGGAACGTGTCCAGCGTGGGCATGCCGTCCGGGTGGTGATCCAGAATCCAGGTCTTGTTGTTAGTGGTCATGAAGGCCTCTCTTTACGCATCATTGGCGGTGAATTTTAACGCTTTCCAAAAGGTTTAACCGCAAAGGGCGCAAAGTTCACGCGAAGCACGCCAAGGGGTTTCTCTAAAGCCAAACTCATTATCTCCGCGCCCTTAGCGCCTCCTTTGCGTCCTTGGCGGTTTCACACCTCTTAAGATTTAAAGAAGCTTTCCGCAGCGCCGCGGGCTGACTTCTTCGCATCAATTTTTGTCCGCACCCGCGCAATTTCCGTTTCCAGTTCAGCGATGTAATCCCCCAAAGCCTCGATACTCATCATATCCAGGTCCAGGGGTTGGATGCCTTTGGGCTTTGGTTTCTCTTCTTCGTCAAACATCTTTACAGGCTCCCTTGCAGCGTCTTACGACGACTGTCAGTATTGCGGTCACACGCGTCCACAGCAACCCCCCGAAAGGAGTTCTCATGTCCCTTCCCGCCCATATGCAGGCTGTCGAAATCACCACCCATGGCGGGCCAGAGGTTCTGAAACTGGCGGAAGTTGAAACGCCACAACCGCGCGCCGGAGAAGTTCTGATAAGAGTGCGTGCGGCGGGGGTGAACCGTCCAGATGTGTCCCAGCGGGCGGGCGCATACCCGCCGCCGCCCGATGCGTCCCCTCTGCCCGGCCTGGAAATCGCCGGAGAGATCGTGGCCTTGGGTGAGGGCGTCACGGCCTGGAGCATTGGCGACGAAATCTGTGCCCTGACACCCGGTGGCGGCTATGCGCAATATTGCCGTGTGCCCGCCGGGCATTGCCTGCGTTTACCCCAGGGCTATGATATGATCCGCGCCGCCGCCCTGCCGGAAACCTTCTTCACCGTCTATTACAACATCTTCATGCGCGCCAAACTGACCGCGGGCGAACGCCTGTTGGTGCACGGCGGGTCCAGCGGGATCGGCACGACCGCCATTCAATTGGCCAAGGCCTATGGTGCCCAGGTTGCGATCACTGCAGGCAGCAATGAGAAATGCCAGACCTGCCTGGAACTGGGGGCCGATCTGGCGATCAATTACAAAGAAGGTGATTGGGCCGAACAGGCCGCCGCCTGGACCAAGGATATGACCGGCGGCCCCGGCCTGGATGTCATTTTGGATATGGTGGGCGGCCCCTATATCAATCCCGGCCTGAAACTGCTGCGACGCGACGGGCGATACAATTTCATCGCCTTCCTGAAAGGACCAAAGGCGGAGGTTGATTTCTCCAAAATCCTGATGAACCGCCTGACCGTTCTGGGGGCGACATTGCGGCCCCAAACCATTGCTGAAAAGACCACGATTGCCGAAAATCTGGCCCGGGATGTTTGGCCCCTGTTGGATTCCGGTAAAGTGGCCCCTGTGATCCACAAGACTTTCCCCCTGAAAGACGCCGCTGAGGCCCACAGGCTGATGGAAACCTCCAGCCATATCGGCAAGATCATGATGGAGGTGGATTGATACGGATAAAATTTATAGAACGATCATTCCAGAAAACGGGCCGCTCATAAACCATCCCCGTCTTATTCTATCGCATGGGATTGGAATATCGGGTTACAGCCATTTCTTATATTTGAAGAAAAGATAGGGCAGGATGGCCGACAGCACCATTGCGCCAAAGGCGATGGGATAGCCAAAGGGTGAGTCCAGCTCTGGCATATATTTGAAGTTCATCCCATAGAAGGAGGCGATCAGAGTTGGCGGCAGGAACACGACGGACGCCACCGATAGAATCTTTATAATGCCATTCTGCTCTATATTAATCATCCCCAGTGTCGCATCCAACAGGAAGGTAATCTTCTGGGACATAAAGCCTGAGTAATCTGCCAGGGAACGAATATCCCTGGATAAGGTTTTAACCCGTTCCTTAAGCTCCTTCGTGACCTTTCGCTGCCCCAATGCATGTCCCAAAAACCCCACAAGCCGCTCCATCGTCGCCAGACAGTCCCGAATATCCGACGTCAGATCACCAGACAGTCCGATTTCTCGCAGCAAATGCTGGAAATCCTTGCTTCTTAAAGGGGAGCGGCGATCCTGTTGCAGGATATCACGCGAAATTTTATCCAGATCGCGCGCGCCATGTTCAAGAATATCGGCCAGGCGATCCACCACCGCTTCCAGCAACGCGATAAGGGCAGACTCACCCGATGTGCAGCCCATGGCGGCTTTCTCGGCATGAATCGCGAAGGTGAAGAAAGAGCGCGGCTCATGATAGCGCACCGTCACGAGACGATGGTCCAACAAGATAAAGGTGACTGGCGCCAGAATTGGATTATCGCCTTCCACCTGAGACGGAAGCGTTGCGGTCATAAAAGCCGCATTGTCCTCGAAATACAGGCGAGAGGATATTTCGATTTCCTCCATATCCTCTCGCGTTGGCAATGTAATTCCCAGGCGACGCCCCAGCATCAGCTCTTCATCCAGGGTCGGGTGCAACAGATCAAACCAGATCACCTGGTCCATGTGATCCATTGGGGAGTCGATACTGACTAATCGACCCTTCTCGCTGACATACCCTTTGATCATGCCCGCCCCCTCCCAAAGAACAGCCTAAAACGTCGCCTCAAGCTCGTCGATGAAGCCTTCGATTACACTCAGTCCCAGTTTCCAGAAATTGGGATCGCTGGCATCCAGACCAAATGGCGCCAGAAGCTCCTTGTGACCCAGTGTTCCACCGGCAGACAGCATATCCATGTATTTCTGCTGGAAGCCATCTGGTTCTGCCTCATATTTTGCATACAGCGCATTCACCAGACAATCCCCAAAGGCGTACGCGTACACATAGAAGGGCGAGTGGATAAAGTGTGGGATATAGGCCCAATAGTGCCGATAATGCTCATCGAACCGGAACACATCGCCCAGACTGTCATGGGTGACTTGCATCCACAATTCGCCCAAGCGTTCTGCGGTTAACTCGCCTTCTTTCCGCTCGTCATGAACCAGGCGTTCAAACTCACAAAATGCGATTTGGCGCACGACCGTGTTGATCATATCTTCAATTTTAGAGGCCAGAACCGCACGGCGGGCCATCGGATCCTTGGTTGCTGCCAGCATGCTCTTGAAGGTCAGCATTTCCCCAAATACCGATGCCGTTTCCGCCAGAGTCAGGGGCGTGTCGGCCAAAAGATGCCCCTGCTTGCCCGCCAGGACCTGATGCACACCATGCCCAAGCTCATGGGCCAGGGTCATGATATCGCGGGACTTGCCTTGAAAATTCAACAGCAGATAGGGATGCGCAGAGGGCACAGTCGGATGGGCAAAGGCCCCACCCGATTTCCCCTGGCGTGGGGGAACATCAATCCAGGCATTATCAAAAAACTTCTGTCCCACGCCGGCCATATCGGGCGAGAAACTGCCATAGGCCTCCATCACGATATGTTTGGCATCCTCCCAGGAGAAGGTGCGATCATCATCGGCAGGCGGCGGGGCCATGCGGTCCCAATAGTCCAGCGTTTCCTGGCCCAGCCATTTGGCCTTCAACCGGTAATAGCGATGGGACAGGTCTGGATACTTCTCCCGTACCGCCTGAATCAGCGCATCCACCACCGTGTCTTCGACATGGTTAGACAAATTGCGCGAAGAGATGGGGCGATCAAAGCCGCGCCATTTATCTTCAACCGCCTTATCTTTTGCCAGGGTATTGGTGATCAGCGAGAAGGTGGAAATATTCTCCGACAGCACCCGGCCCATGGATTGGCTGGCCTCTTTTCGAGTTTTGCTATCGCGGTCCTGCATTTTGTGCAGGATTTCCGTCATGGTCAGTGATTGGTCCCGAAAGGGGAAGCGCAGGCTGGCCATTGTCTCGTCAAACAACCGCATCCAGGCTGCCGATCCAGCAACGCTTTTATCCAATAACAGACGTTCAAGTTCATCTGATAACTGATAGGGACGATAGAGGCGAACCGACTCCAGCCACGGCTTATACCGGGTCAGGGACGTGCTTTCGGACAGCTTTTTAGCGAATCCTTCATCATCCAACTTATTCAGTTCCAGAGTGAAAAACAGCAGATGGCTGTTAATCTCCGTCGCCTTTTCCCGCATTGTCTGAGAGAATTTGCCGATTTCCGGATCACTGACATCGCCTGCATGCAACAATTGCGAATAGCTGAGAATACGGGACAGGATTTCATCAATGGCCTCAAACTCAACCACCGCCTGGGCCAGTCCATCACCCGATAAGTTGTTGAGAGCGCCGGAATATTGCGTTTCAAACGCTTGCGCCCGGTTCAAGGCATCGGATAAGTCCTGTTTCAACGCGCCGGAATCAGGCGCTGAATAAAGGTCACTTAAATCCCAAACCGGCAAGTCGGATGAAATATGCGTATCTGGCATGATGCTTGTCTCCTTTGATTTCATCCGTATCTATGTCTGTAGGGTCGTTTGAACAAGGCGATATGATAATTCGTCCCAGACCCAATTGAATAAGCCCACTTGAAACAGGGAACGCTAAAACAGGGGATTGCAAGGCGATGCTGGCGTATGAGTCCATACCAAACCTACCAACATTATTTTTCGAACGCGCGTCAAAATTTAAAGACACTCCCTTTCTGTGGGCAAAATCTGACGGTCGATGGCGTCCCTCCACCTGGAAACAGGTCGCAGAGAGGGTAACAAAATTCGCCTATGGTCTGAAGCAATTGGGCGTGAAACCAGGCGACCGGGTCCTGATCGTATCCGAAAACCGTCCCGAATGGATGATTACGGATCTGGCCATAATGGCAATCGGGGCGGTCGCTGTTCCCGCCTATACAACAAACACGGTCAGCAATCACCGGCATATCATTCAGGATTCCGGCGCAACCCTTGCCATTTGTTCCCTGGCCCCCCTGTCGCAACGCGTCATGCAGGCAGCGGAAGGGTCGGACCTGAAGACCCTGATCACCATGGAATGGCCGGGGTCCCTGCCCCAAGGCCTGAAACTGCATGGCTGGGACGATGTACTGGGCATGGCAGAACGTGCCAAGGGGATTACGCCCACCGCCCTGGCTGAGGAGTCAAAGGCCATCAAACGCGATACAATGGCGGCGATCATTTATACCTCTGGCACCAGCGCGGAACCAACTGGCGTCATGCTGAGCCACGGCAACATGCTGTGCAATGTGATGGGGGCAGAGGAATTTTTGCATACCCTGCCCGGCCTGAAAGAAGGCGAAGAGGTCTTCCTGTCCTTTTTACCGCTAAGCCATTCTTATGAACATACGGTGGGCCAATTTGTTCCCATCTCTATCGGCGCACAGGTCTATTATGCGGAAAGCATCGATAAGCTGGCGCAGAATATCATCGAGGTACAGCCAACCATCATGACCGCCGTCCCGCGCCTGTATGAAAACATGCGCGCGAAAATCCTGCGGGGTGCGGCCGCAGTCGGGGGAACGAAGGAAAAATTCTTGTTACGCGCTGTCGAGTTGGGCAGCAAAAGATATGAAGACCCAGACTCCCTGACCCTGATGGAGAAGATCCAGGATGCCGCCCTGTCCTTCCTGGTGCGCCGCAAGGTCAAACAGCGCTTTGGGGGACGGTTGAAGGCCTTTGTCTCCGGCGGCGCGCCGTTGAATTACGATGTGGGTCTGTTCTTTCTGGGCCTGGGCCTGCGCATTCTGCAAGGCTATGGCCAGACAGAAAGCGCGCCTGTCGTTTCGGTCAATCGGGTGGAAATGAATGACCTGACAACCGTCGGGCCCCCCTTGATGGGGGTTGAGGTCAAGATTGCAGATGATGGTGAAATCCTGGTGCGGGGTGAATTGGTCATGCTGGGCTATTGGAATGACCCGGATCGCACGGCCGAAACGATCAAGGATGGCTGGCTGCATACCGGGGATATCGGGGAATTGGATTCGAAAGGCCGCATCCGCATCACCGATCGCAAAAAGGATATCATCGTGAATTCAGGCGGGGATAACATTTCCCCCCAGCGCATCGAAGGGGTCATCGCCCTGCAACCCGAAATCGGGCAAGTCATGGTCTATGGCGACAAGCGCCCCCATATCGTCGCCCTGATCGTACCGGATACCGAATGGGTGAAGGATTGGCGCAAGAATAACCAAAAAGGCAGCGGTGGCGATTGGCAATCCCTTCTGGATGATGCCTCATTTGAGAAAGCCGTTCGGGCCGCCGTTGATCGGGCCAATGCAGAGTTGAGCATTATCGAAAAGGTCCGCCGCATTCTGATTGCAGAAGAACCATTCAGTGTTGAAAATGGGATGCTGACGCCCTCGATGAAGAGCCGCCGTCACATCATTAAACAAAGCTATCAGGACCGCCTGGAAGCACTGTATGGAAAGGGTTAAGCGTGATGGAACTTTATGGCGTCTACCTGTCACCCTATACGCGCCGTATCGCAATTGCGCTGAATTTGCTGGACATGCCCTATACGCATAACGCCGTGCGGGTATTTGAAAGACCAGACGTGGTGCGGGAACATAACCCTTTGGCGCGGGTTCCGACCCTGGTGCTGGAGGATGGCAGTGCGCTGATCGAAAGCGGGGCCATCCTGGATGAGATCGACCAAATGGCTGGTCCCGATCGCGCCTTAACGCCGCCCAGCGGTCCCAGCCGACGTGCCGTCCTGCAAATCGCGGCGCTGGGCGTTGGTGTTATGGAAAAGGCGCAATGGGCCTTCTATGAAACCCGTTTCCATCCGGAAGAAAAAGTCCACCAGCCCTGGATCGACCACAATGACGCACAGGTTATCGCCGGATTGGAGCATCTAAATGGCCTTGCCAAAGCCGCAGGCGATGGATGGATGGCGGGAACACAGGCGATCAGCCAGGCCGATATCAGTGTTGCCGTCGCCCACAGCTTCGCAAAAAAGGTTCGACCCGCCTTGACGCTGAATGTCCCCGATCTGGACAAATTCACCACACGCTGCGAGGCACTGCCCGCCTTTCAGGCAACTGCGCTATAGCCTGAAGGTTTACGGCATATCACCTTACCCTTTGCTAATACTGTGAGTCGGCCTAACTAAGAGGGACCATTCGAAAGGAACCTCCTTGACCGCCGACTCCCTAAATCTGGAAATTCTCCGAGTCACGCCACCGGAAGGCGTTGCGCGCAAACCTGTGCCGCTGGTTTTTCTGCATGGTGCTTTCGCGGGCGCCTGGTGCTGGATTGAACGCTTCCTGCCCTATTATGCCGCCCATGGTTATACCTGCTATGCGCCCTCCTTTCGGGGGCATGGCGGCAGCGGCGGGCAACAGGATATCAACAGGTTCGGGATATCTGACTATATCAAGGACCTTGCCTCCGTGGTGGAAGATCTGGACCGGCCGCCTGTTCTGATCGGACATTCCATGGGCGGTTTCGTTGCCATGAAATATGCGGAAGATCATAACATCGCCGGATTGGCGCTGTTATCTTCTGTCCCGCCCGCAGGCCTGATCGGCCCGTCGATGAGCCTGGCAATGTGGAACCCGATGCTGATGTTGGATATCGGCCGGGTTCAGTCCGGCAGACCCGACGCCATGACCATGGACAGCCTGCGCCAAGCCCTGTTTTCAAAGCATGTGCCAGCGTCCCTGATAAAGAAGTATCTGCCGATGATGGGGGGCGAATCCTCCCGTGCGGTCGCGGAAATGCATGGCCTGATCCAGGTCCGCCCGGACCGATTAACGGGTCGGATGCCCATTCTTGTTCTGGGGGCGGAAGATGATGGCCTGATCCCCCCGCCTTTCATTCGGTCCACAGCCCGCTTACTGGGCGAAACAGCCCATATTCTGCCACGCACCGGCCATGGCATCATGCTGGACGACGCCTGGCAAACCGCCGCAGACACCCTTGCCCAATGGCTGACTGAACACGATATGTGATAGGAACGGTCTTTTTGGGCAATCCAGCACCGCCAGCGGCACGTAGAAGAGACACTATGTCAGATTCCTATAACGACGATACATCCTTCACCGGGCAGGTGCGCCGTGCGGCCCAGGTGGGCGGCGCGATGGCCGGGCTGGGCGCACGCCTGGCAGGATCGCGTTATCTGGGTTTGAAGCTGGATAAGGATAAACATGCCGGCCAATTGAAGATGGCGATCGGTGGGCTGAAGGGGCCGCTGATGAAAGTGGCACAAATTCTGTCCACCATTCCAGATGCTCTGCCAAAAGAATATGCGGAAGAGTTGCGACAGTTACAGACCAATGCGCCCGCGATGGGATGGCCCTTTGTCCGCCGTCGCATGGCGACAGAATTGGGACCGGGCTGGACCAAACGCTTTACAGAGTTCAAAAAAGAGGCCGCCCATGCAGCTTCTCTAGGCCAAGTACATCGCGCCACCTTGGACGATGGAAAGCGGCTGGCCTGCAAACTGCAATATCCCGATATGGCCTCAGCCATCGATTCTGATCTGAAACAGTTGAAGCTGATCTTTTCGATCTATGAGCGCTATGACAAGGCGATCTCTACCAAGCGCATCTATGAGGAATTGTCGGAGCGTCTGCGCGAAGAACTGGACTATGAGCGCGAGGCCAAGGCGATGTTGCTGTATCAACATATGCTGGCCAATGAGTCCCGTGTGCGGGTACCAGATCCCGTGTCCGATCTGTCGACCAAGCGGCTTTTGACGATGACCTGGCTGGATGGCAGCCCGCTGATGACCTATCGCGATGCACCCCTGGAAACCCGCAATGAGATCGCACTGTCGATGTTCCGCGCCTGGTATGTCCCCTTCTATGACTATGGCGTCATTCATGGCGACCCGCATATGGGCAATTACGCGGTTCAAGACGACGGGCGCAGCATCAATCTGCTGGATTTCGGCTGTATCCGGATCTTCCCGCCAAGCTTTGTAACCGGTGTGATTGACCTGTACCGCGCCTTGCGGGACGATGATATGGATCTGGCCGTCCATGCCTATGAATCCTGGGGGTTTCAGAATATCTCAAAGGAATTGCTGGAAGTCCTGAATGTATGGGCCCGTTTTCTGTATCGCCCCCTGATGGAAGACAAGGTGCAAAAAATCCAGGAAACCGACAACGGTCAGTATGGCGCGCAAGTTGCCGGAAAGGTTCAGAAGGAATTGTCGCGCCTGGGTGGCGTTCAGCCCCCCCGCGAATTCGTACTGGTCGACCGCGCCGCGATTGGCCTGGGGTCCGTCTTCATGCATTTGAAGGCTGAAGTAAACTGGCACCGGCAATTTCATGAATTGATCGACGGCTTCGATGCAGCGAAACTGGAACAGCGGCAGGCCGCCGCCCTTGAGAAAGTCGGGCTGGTTGCCTAGGGACAGTTACAGTCGCATTAAAGAAAGTTTGCACCCGCCCCCCTTTTCTTTTGCCCAGACTGTTCCATATCGGTAACGTCGAGAGCATAAATACTGATTGCGGATCGTGCCCCAACGAACCTGAAAGGGATCGAGGGGCGTGTGTTGGGATGTGGAAACGGGGGATAACCCATGAAAATTGCGGTATTGAAGGAGCGACGCGACGGTGAAAAGCGCGTTGCGGCCTCGCCCGATAGTGTTGCGAAATTCATTTCGCTTGGCTGCTCCGTCACCGTAGAAACCGGTGCGGGCGATGCTGCCTCAATCCTGGATGGTGCCTTTAAAGAGGCCGGCGCAACAATCGCCAAAACTCCGGCTGATACGGTCAAAGGGGCTGATCTTGTTCTGAAGATCGCCCGGCCGCTGGAATCAGAGATTAAACTGTTTTCCAAAGGACAGGCGCTGGCCTGTCACGCCTATGCCCTGACAGAAGGCGATACCGTCAAAGCCCTGAACGATCAGGGTGTTACCCTGTTTGCGATGGAACTGGTGCCGCGCATTACCCGGGCGCAATCCATGGATATCCTGTCCAGTCAGGCCAACATGTCGGGCTACAAGGCCGTTCTGGATGCCTTGGAGTATTATGGTCGCGCCTTACCGATGATGTCTACGGCAGCGGGCCGCGTGAACCCGGCCAATGTGTTCATCATGGGGGTCGGCGTTGCGGGCCTGCAAGCCATCGCGACAGCCAAACGCCTGGGCGCAATTGTGCATGCGACCGATGTGCGCCCCGCAACGAAGGAGCAAGTTGAAAGCCTGGGCGGGAAATTCCTGGCGGTTGAGAATGAAGAATTCCAACAGGCACAGTCCGATGGCGGTTATGCCAAGGAAATGTCAGACGATTACAAACGCCAACAGGCGGAATTGATCGCTGAAAAAATCCAGAAGATGGACATTGTCATCACAACAGCCCTGATCCCGGGTCGGCCAGCACCTGTTCTGGTGACGGAAGATCATGTGAAATCAATGAAGCCCGGCTCTGTGATCGTCGACCTGGCCGTAGAAGCGGGCGGGAACTGTCCGTTGAGCGAATACGGCAAGGTGGTGACAAAGCACGATGTGACCCTGATCGGGCATGCCAATGTACCCAGCCGTCTGGCCGAAACGACCAGCCAGCTTTTCGCGCGCAATCTGCTGAACTTCCTGACGCCCATGATCGACAAAGATACCGGAAAGATGAAGATCGACCGGGAAGATGCGGTCATTCAGGGCACCCTGGTCTGTATGGATGGGGAAATTGTTCAGGACCGTGTGAAAGAAGCGCTGGGCAGTGGATCATCCAAGCAGGCCGCGCCTAAAAAAGCCGCTGCGAAGAAGGCGTCCAAGAAATCTGGGCCAAAGAAGACAGGACCCAAAAAAGCTGGCACGAAAAAAGCCGCTGCCAAGAAGGCGCCTGCTGAAACACAAGAGGCGGCAGCCCCGGCACAGACGCCCGCCAATGACAGCGCCGGTACTGATGGAAAGGAGGGCTGATCCATGGACAAGCAAGATTTGATGAACGCCGCCCAAAGCCTGCAAGAACAGGCGCAGGCCTTAGCGGCGAAGGCGGAAGCTCTGTCGGCGAAAGTGACCGCGCTGGATCCAACCGGGCTGGCTTCAGCTGCAGAAACCGCGACGCAAACGCCCTTTCTGCATCTCTTCACCGCCTTCGTTCTGGCCTGCGTCGTGGGCTATTACGTGGTGTGGTCGGTGACGCCCGCCCTGCACTCCCCCTTGATGGGGGTCACCAATGCGATTTCATCGGTGATCATCGTTGGGGCCTTGATCGCAGCGGGGCCTACTGACATGAGCCTGTCCAAAGTCTTCGGCTTTATCGCCGTGGTCCTGGCCAGTGTGAATATTTTCGGCGGTTTCGTTGTCACGAACCGGATGTTGTCCATGTTCAAAAAGAAGCAACGCTAAGCGCGGCGGGAAGGGAGACCGACAATGGAATGGGCCGGTTATGCATATCTCGTCGCGGCAGTGTGTTTTATACTCGCACTTCGCGGCCTCAGCCACCCGGAAACAGCCCGGGTTGGCAATCGTTTTGGCATCGTCGGGATGGCGATTGCCATCCTGACTACCCTGGCAATGCCCAATGTTTTGTCCTATGAATGGATCATTCTTGGGATCGTCGTTGGTGGCGCAATCGGGACGTTTATCGCCCGTAAGATCGAAATGACGGCACTGCCGCAATTGGTCGCCGCCTTCCACAGCCTTGTGGGCCTTGCCGCGGTTTTTGTTGCCGCTGCGGCCTTCTACGCACCGGAAGAATACAATATCGGGACCGCAGGCCAAATTGCCATTGGGTCCCTGATCGAAATGGGCCTTGGCACCGCCATCGGGGCTGTGACCTTTACCGGATCTCTGGTTGCCTTCGGTAAGTTGCAGGGCATCGTTGGGTCCAAACCGCTGTCATTCGTTGGTCAGCATCCATTGAATGCCGGATTGGGCATTCTGTTGGTGGCTTTGATTATCGCCTTATGTGTCACCCAGGCGCCCTGGATCTTCTGGGCCATCGTACTGGTGGCCTTTGCCTTGGGTTTCCTGCTGATCCTGCCAATTGGTGGCGCAGATATGCCCGTCGTTGTCTCCATGCTAAACAGCTATTCCGGCTGGGCCGCCGCAGGCATCGGCTTCACATTGGCCAATACCGCCTTGATCGTGACCGGTGCGCTGGTCGGTGCCTCTGGCGCGATCCTCAGCTATATCATGTGTAAGGGCATGAACCGGTCGATCTTCAATGTCATCCTGGGGGGCTTTGGCGGTGAAGTTGCCGGGGCATCTGGCGATGGCGGCGATGATGACCGCCCGGTCAAATCAGGCGGGCCGGAAGATGCGGCCTATATGATGAAGAATTCCGACAGTGTCATCATCGTGCCCGGTTATGGCATGGCTGTTGCCCAGGCACAGCACACGCTGCGTGAAATGGCGGATCTGCTGAAAGCCGAAGGCGTGACGGTCCGCTATGCGATCCACCCGGTTGCAGGCCGCATGCCAGGCCACATGAACGTGCTGTTGGCGGAAGCAGATGTTCCGTATGACGAGGTTATGGAACTGGAAGAAATCAACGGCGATTTCTCCAGCACCGATGTTGCCTTTGTCATCGGGGCAAATGACGTCACCAACCCAGCGGCAAAGACCGACAAGGCCTCCCCCATCTATGGCATGCCCATTCTGGATGTGGAAAATGCCGGTCAGGTCCTGTTCCTGAAACGCTCTATGGCGTCGGGCTATGCCGGGGTGCAGAATGAATTGTTCTTCCGCGACAACACCACGATGCTGTTTGGCGACGCCAAGCAGATGGTGGAAAAGATCGTGAAAAGTCTGAAAGGCTGATTAATAATTGCAGTAGTCTGAACGTGATTAAGACGAAGGATAGCGTCTACAATGACGCTTCCCTTCGTCTTAATAACTTTATTCTTTTCGATACACAGCCAAATAAGTCGTCCCTTCGTTGTTACCCAGGCAACCTGTTTTTTGGACAGAAAATACTGAATGAAACTCCCACCCCTGGCTCGATTGCTTAGTTAACAAATCTGACAATGCAGTAATATTTTTGTCATTGAACGCGGCACCAATTGATTCCACTTTGTACTGCATTCTATTTCTCCTCAAAACATAGCTCTAACGTGACGGAGGAAGATCAAGACCCCCAGAATTTCCTTTGCATCTCTTAAGCCTGGAGAATGTCAATTTAAGACCGCTCCAAAAACCATGCTGACGAAAACACCATTCTGCATAACGGGAGCAACTTGGTTCATACCCGCAACGATTCCCAATCGACGCGGGTCTGATAGCGCGATAAAATCGACAAAAAGCTGCGGCTAACCCTGATACCGATGATAACTGTGGGTTCTCAAAGGAGTCTACGAATACATCCCATTCAAGTGTAATACCGAGCTTGCGGGCGACTCGGGGGCGCAGTTCCTCTGCAATTGCCATCTCAATGGTGTCAATTTTGGAATCCATGAAATTCTTAAAACCCATATTAATACGAATACATTATAACTATCATAGCAAAACATTATACCTTTCAATCTTAATTTGAATTCTTCTGCCATTTTGATGCAAAAGGGGTGATTTTTGCGCAATATTAATATTACAGTAACAAAACAATCATATTGGATGAATGCAAATTGGTGCATTCTGTTGTCATCATAGTGTCATATTGTATTTCTGGATCGGGAGAGCATTATGAAAGCGCTGTATGTGAAATCAGGATCAGTTCTTGCCATACTAAGCCTGTTGATAGCGTTTGGGGGCAGCCTTCCCCAGGCTGCACAGGCGGGCGACGAACCCCAGATATGCGGGCCAAGAGACATTATTATCCAACGTCTGTCCGCCCGGTTCGAGGAACGCCAGTCTGCCGTTGGCATGACCAATGGGGGGTCTTTGGTAGAGCTATTCGTCTCCCCAAACGGGACATGGACCTTTGTTCATACCAATGGAAACGGCATCACCTGCTTGCTGGCAGCGGGTGAAGATTGGGAACCGACAATACAGGAAACAACCAGCGTTGCGCCAACCGCGTCTTAGAGTACGTTTCGGCGGTGATAGGTCAGCGCCATCGCGATCCCATGGCGCAGTTCTGATTCCGGGATGGGTGTGTCGGGCGCGAAAACCAGCGCCCGCTTTCCCTGACTGTCAAACACATCAGGATATCGAGTCAAGATATCTGAAATCAGGGTGGTTGAGCAGGGAACATAAAGTGCCACAGCCCCGCCCGAACCGGGGATAGCATCCAATCGCACCGTCGTGCCAATCCTGTTTGCAACGGGGTGATAGGCAGGTTGCCCCCATTTCAGGCTTTCAGACAAGGGCCCGACGGAGGGGATCAAGGCGGCTTGATCAAAAATCAAATCCCGAAGAGACAGAAGCTTGTCACGAACATCCGCCTCATACTGATCAAAGACAGCCTGAACGGCAGCATCTTTGAACGCGGCAGGCATTACGCCTTACCACCCTCTTCCAGCAGGTCATCGTCAAGATCGTCCCCGAGGTCGTCCCCCAGATCGTCCTCAAAATCCTCATCGGCGAAAGCTGCGCCGTCCAAGTCTTCCGCCTCATCATCCTCTGCATCCAGGATAACGCCGCCCGGACCGCGCCGTTCCGCGCGTGGGGTGCGCCCGAACATATCCCGATAGCATTTTGAAAAATGGGACGCGGAAGTAAAGCCACTGGCAAAGGCCACTTCGGTGACCGGCATGGTGGTCTGGGTCAGCAATGTCTTGGCTCGATTCAGCCGCAAACGCAGGTAATAGCGTGCCGGGCTGGTATTCAGATAGCGTCGGAACAGGCGCTCCAACTGGCGCCGGGACAGGCCGACACGATCCGCGATCTCGTCCCGGGTCAGCGCCTCTTCGGTGTGGCGTTCCATTTCTGAGATCGCGCGGATCAGCTTGGGATGGCTGATTCGCAGGCGGGCCTGCAGGGGCAGCCGTTGATCATCATGGCCTTCGCGCATCCGCTCATGCATGAATTGCTCTGCCACAGCCGCAGCCAGATCGGCCCCGTGCTTGGTGGAGATTTCCTGCAGCATCATATCCAGGCCTGCAACGCCACCAGCACAGGTAAAACGGTCCCGGTCAATTTCAAACAATTCCGCCCGCACGTCCAGGTCTGGATATTCTTCCGTAAAACTGTCCAGGTTTTCCCAGTGGATGGTGCAGCGATAGCCGTTCAACAAGCCCGCATGGGCCAATACATGG
Organism: Hwanghaeella sp. 1Z406; assembly: GCF_048892425.1. Taxonomy (NCBI): domain Bacteria; kingdom Pseudomonadati; phylum Pseudomonadota; class Alphaproteobacteria; order Rhodospirillales; family Aestuariispiraceae; genus Hwanghaeella; species Hwanghaeella sp. 1Z406. The sequence continues at coordinate 176,844 of NZ_JBLZHU010000005.1, read as the reverse complement.
GCCCCGGTACAGATTGCGCCAATATGGCTGCCTTCGCGCGCCCAACGGCGAAGCCAGCCAAAGACCGCATTGTCCTTGTAAACATGCGCATCAATGCCAGAACACAGGATGACATTGCTGGGCGGTAATGTGAAATCCGCAACAGAACGATCCGTTCCGATCGGAAACCCGTTAGAGGCCTGAACCGGCGCGCCATCCCGGCTGGCAGTTTCCCATTTATACAGGGTCTTGCCACTGATCCGATTGGCCAGCCGCATCGGCTCCACCACACCAGACAGGGCAATCAAAGAAAAATTTGGTATCAGCACGAATACGACCTTATCAGGGCCTGATCCTGCCAGGGGCTTCAACATGCGCATTCGTAACCGATCCTTCTTTATGCCGGTCCTGCTGAAATATAGTCTAAGCGACAGGCCCTTTCCCCGGGAAAGAACCGTTTCTGTGTGTACTGCCCATCCACAGGTATCCCAAGGGGGCAAGTTTCACATATGCGTCATCATCGCTATGGGCGTGATTGGGATTCTTGTCAATCCGCGTCATAGGGGGGAAAGGAGGTCTCGTCGCATTTTTTGTTAAGCCTGTCGCAGTTCTGAAAGGGGGGAATGGGCCGCTGTATTACACAAAAGGCCACTCAATGAGGATCTGTGACCATGAAGAAATATTCCATCTTCGCAATCGCCCGCAATGCCCGCACCCACCACGAAAACTGGGAACGCGCCTGGCGCAGTCCAGATCCCAAATCCCATTATGATGTGGTGATCATTGGCGGCGGCGGCCATGGATTGGCAACCGCCTATTATCTGGCCAAGGAATGCGGCATTACCAATGTCGCTGTGCTGGAAAAAGGCTGGCTTGGCGGCGGAAATACGGGGCGCAACACGACCATCGTGCGGTCCAATTATCTGTGGGATGAATCCGCTGCCCTGTATGATCACGCGGTGCGCCTGTGGGAAGGCCTCAGCGATGAATTGAATTACAATGTCATGTTCTCTCAGCGGGGCCTGTTGCATCTGGCGCATAATGTTCACGACATGCAGGAAATCGGGCGGCGCGGCAATTCCATCTATATGAATGGGATCGATAGTGAATTCCTGTCGCCCGAACAGGTCAAAGAGATGGTGCCGATCATCAATCTGAACTGTCGCTATCCGGTTATGGGCGGCCTGTTACAGCGTCGCGGCGGCACCGCGCGACATGATGCCGTGGCCTGGGGCTATGCCCGTGCCGCCGATGCGATGGGTGTCGATATCATCCAGAACTGTGAAGTCACCGGGTTCAAGATCGAAGGCGGTGTTGTAAAAGGCGTTGAGACCAGCCGCGGCAGCATCGGGGCGGGCAAGGTGGGCGTTGTCGCCGCCGGGCATTCCTCCGTCGTTGCGGAAATGGCCGGCTTCCGCATGCCCCTGGAAAGCTTCCCCTTGCAGGCCTTTGTCAGCGAGCCGATGAAACCCATCGTCGATTGCGTGATCATGTCCAACGCCATCCATGCCTATATCAGCCAATCCGATAAGGGCGAATTGGTGATTGGCGGATCGGGCGACCCCTATATCTCCTATTCCCAGCGGGGCAGCTTCGATCAGATCGAACATGTGGTGGGCCCGGTGCTGGAATTATATCCGATTTTCAGCCGGGTTCGCATGCTGCGCCAATGGGGCGGCATCACCGATGTGACTGTCGATCGTTCGCCCATCATGACCAAGACCCCGGTTGAAAATATGTATTTCAACTGTGGCTGGGGAACGGGCGGGTTCAAGGCAACGCCAGGATCGGGCCATGTCTTTGCCCATTCCATTGCCAATGGTGAAATGCACCCCATCGCAGCGCCCTTTTCCATGGATCGCTTCCACACCGGTGCCCTGATCGATGAAGCGGCCGCCGCCGCTGTTGCCCACTAAGCCAACACCCTTTCAGATTTGGAGCTTCTGCCATGTTTCTTGTAAAATGTCCCTGGTGTGGCTGGCGTGATCAGACCGAATTCAGCTATGGCGGCGAGGCCCATATCGCCCGCCCGCTGGAGCCTGGCCAGATTTCAGATCAGAAATGGGGCGATTACATCTATACCCGCAGGAATACGAAGGGCGTGCATGCGGAACGGTGGTCACACACCCAAGGCTGCGGGCGCTGGTTCAACGCGCTGCGCCACACCGTCACGGATGTCATGTGGGACAGCTATAAAATGGGAGAAGACGCGCCCACGCCGCCCAAGGATTGGGACGGATTGACCTGTTGCGATGATCACAAGAAATTAGCCGAAGGTGCTAAAAAATGAGCCAATCCTATCGCCTGTCCGACAAAGGCCGGTTGGACCGCAACCAAAAACTGACCTTCACCTATGATGGGCAGAGTTACACCGGCTATCGTGGTGACACGCTGGCCTCTGCCCTATTGGCCAATGGCGTGAAACTGGTCGGGCGCAGCTTCAAATACCACCGCCCGCGCGGCATCATGAGCGCCGGATCCGAAGAACCCAATGCCCTGGTGCAATTGGAAACGGGCCCGCGCACGGAACCCAATACCCGCGCCACCGTGGTGGATTTGTATGACGGGCTGACCGCTGCCAGCCAGAACTGCTGGCCGTCGGTGAAGTTTGATGTGCAATCGGTGAACCAGAAGATCGCAAAACTGTTCCCGGCTGGATTCTACTATAAGACCTTTATGTTCCCCGCCTCCTGGTGGACGCCGGTCTATGAAAAGATTATCCGACGTGCGGCAGGATTGGGTAAGTCCCCAATGGAGCGGGACCCGGATTCCTATGCCCAGAAATTCGCTTTCTGTGATGTGCTTGTGGTTGGGGGTGGCCCCGCCGGGATCGCTGCGGCTTTGGCAGCAGGTCGCACCGGTGCCCGTGTCATCCTGGCCGACGAACAACAGGAAATGGGCGGTGCGCTGCTCAGCGATGATGCTCTGATCGACGGACAGCCCGCCCTGGACTGGGTTGCAAAATCCCTGGCGGAGTTAAGCCGCCTGGACGAGGTGACCATATTGCCGCGCACAACCGTGTCTGGCTATTACGATTATAACTATCTGACCGCACTGGAGCGGGTCACTGACCATCTGGGGCCGCAGGCGGATGATCGCATCCCCCGTCAGCGTTTCTGGAAAATCCGCGCGAAAAAGGTTGTACTGGCCCAGGGTGCGATTGAACGCCCGCTGGTATTTGCCGACAATGATCGCCCCGGCATCATGCTGGCGGCGGCCTTGCGCACCTATATCAATCGCTATGGCGTTCTACCCGGTCGTCAGGTTGTTGTCTTCACCAATAATGACAGCGCCTATAAAACCGCAATCGACGCCCATACAGCGGGTGCCACTGTGGACATAGTCGATTTACGGGAAGATCCGACCGGCCCCCTGGTGAAACAGGCCGAAGCCCTGATGATCCGCATCCATAAAGGCAGCGCCGTGGTTGCGACATTTGGCAAGCATTCCGTGACCGGCTGCGAGATCGCGAGAATATCTGCTGATGGCAAAAGCCTGACCTATGATACGACCTTCATTGGCTGTGACATCCTGGCCAATTCAAACGGTTGGAACCCTTCCGTCCATTTGTGGAGCCAGGCGCGGGGCAAACTGACCTGGGACGCAGAAAAGAACTGCTTTATCCCCGGTCATGCGGGCCCCTGGCTGCCAGTTGCGGCAGGGTCGGGAACCGGTGCCTATGATCTGGGTGATTGCCTGTCACAAGGCTTCGCGCAGGGCGTCGCTGCAGCGCAGGCGGCGGGCTTTGGCAGCGGCGAAGTGCCCAAGACTCCCACTACTGAGCCTCTGGTTGAAGGACCTGAACGCATGGTCTGGACCATTCCCGGCAAGAAGCCGCTGGGTCATGGCAAGGCCAAGCATTTCCACGATCATCAGAATGATGTTGTCGCCTCTGACATTCATCTGGCCGCCCGCGAAGGCTATCTATCGGTCGAGCATTTGAAGCGCTATACCACAACCGGCATGGGCACCGATCAGGGTAAAACATCCAACGTCAATGCGCTGGCAATCATGGCGGAAATCCGCAATGCCGCGATCCCGGAGGTTGGCACCACGACCTTCCGTCCGCCCTACACGCCTATCACGTTTGGAGCGGTTACAGGACAGAATCGCAATCACCTGTTCATTCAGGAACGCACCAGCGCGATGCATCCGGCCCATGTCGAAAATGGTGCGGTATTTGAAGATGTCGGTGACTGGAAACGCCCCTGGTATTTCCCCAAGACAAGCAAATCCGGCGTTACAGAAACGATGGATGAGGCTGTCCTGCGCGAATGCCGCCAGGTACGCGAGACAGTTGGCATGCTGGATGCCTCCACCCTGGGTAAGATTGATATTCAGGGCAAGGACGCGGCTGAATTCCTGAACTGGGTCTATACCAATAAATGGGACACGCTGAAGCCTGGGCGCGCCCGATATGGCCTGATGCTGAACGAACATGGCATGGTGTTTGACGATGGTGTAACGACCCGCCTGGCCGATAATCATTTCCATATGACCACAACAACCGGCGGCGCTGCGCGGGTTCTAGGCTGGCTGGAGAACTGGTCCCAGACTGAATGGCCCCAGATGGAGGTCTATATGACCTCTGTGACCGAACAATGGGCGGTCTGCACCATCACCGGGCCAAATGCGCGGGCATTGCTGGCAGATGTCACTTCCATGCCGTTGGATCCGGAAATATTCCCCTTCATGGCGATGCAGGAAGGCACGGTTGCCGGGGCCCCCGCACGGGTCTATCGAATCAGCTTCACCGGTGATCTGGCCTATGAAATCAACGTCCCTGCCCGATATGGCCTGCATGTCTGGCGCGCGCTACAGGACGCCGGGAAGGCCCATGGCCTGTGCCTGTATGGAACGGAAACCATGCATGTCCTGCGCGCGGAAAAGGGCTTCATCATCGTTGGTCAAGATACAGATGGTACGGTTACCCCGATGGATCTAAATATGGACTGGATCGTGTCCAAGAAGAAAGATGATTTCCTGGGCCGCCGATCCTTCTATCGCACCGATACGAAACGGGAAGGCCGCAAGCAATTGGTTGGCCTGTTGACAGAAAACCCGAATTTCGTGCTGCCAGAAGGGGCGCATGTGGTGGAAGACGTGAAACCCAAGCCCCCGATGAAGACATTGGGCCATGTCACATCCAGTTACTACAGCCCGAATGTAGGCCGTTCGATTGCCCTTGCCCTAGTGGCGGATGGCATCAAGCGCAAAGGCGATACGCTTTCTGTCCCATTGATGAATGGGCATGTGGAAAAGGTGACGCTGACCGATACAGTCTTCTTTGATAAGGAAGGGGTACGCTCCAATGGCTAAGGCATCCAGTTTGTATCCGGGCGTTACCATTGAAACGCCGCTGTCGGGCAAAGACCCAATTCAGGCCCAGGGTGTGACCATCACGGAACTGCCGTTTCTGGGGAAGGTCACTTTGCGGGGTAATGCAGCCGACCCAGCCTTCGCGGCGGGGGTTAAATCTGTCCTGGGGGCAGATCTGCCGACACAGCCTCTATCCTCCCTGCGCGTCGGCGCCTTTCGAGTATTCTGGAAAGCATTCGACGAATGGCTGATCTGGACCAACGAGGATGCGCAAATTCAATTGATCACCGATTTGAACGCCGCGCTTTCGGGTATTCGCAAATCTGTTGTTGATGTCAGTGATTACTACACAATACTGCGCGTTGATGGCACACGCAGCCGCGATCTTCTGGCGAAAGGCTGTGTCGTTGATTTACATCCCCGCGCCTTTAAGCCGGGACAAGCAACAGGTACCGGGTTCCATCATGCAACGATCTTCATCACCCTTACCGATGCCGATACATTCGACATCATGATCCGGTGGAGTTTTGCTGATTATCTGTGGGCCTATCTTGCCGATGGGGCACGGGAATGGGCACCCGCCTGATAGCGGATACCTGCATACAATTACGTGGCACCAACTCCCTTTTGGGTGTTAAATACTTTCAAAGTTTAACAACGCCCATAAAAGTAAGGGACCGTTTCATGTTGCGGGATTTTGAACGTATCGCCGGGAAAGTCGCGAATGCTCCGCGCCCGCCCCTTCCCGGCGGCGTTGTAGAGGAAACACCGATAGAAGATTCCCCGGACATGCTGACGCCTGAAAAGGATGGTACCTACCTGCCAGCTGGCGTGATTCTTGAATACAGGGATGATCACGACCAGTGGAGTGTGCGCCGCGTCACCCTGCTGTCGGCAAAGACAGAGGGTGACGATCCCAGCTTCACTGCCTTTTGCCATACGCGCCAGGATATCAGGCGGTTCCGCCTGACACGTCCCATGCGGGTGATTGATCCACATGGCGGTGCACTTCCTTATGATTCACCCTATACATTTCTGGAACGGTTTCGCTGCGAAGGAACAGGCGACAGCGTCAGCGATCAAACCCGCAGCCTGCTGTGCGCGGCGCGGGATGAATTATCGGTGCTTATGTTCTTCTCTCGCTGTGATGGATATCTGCATCCGGCCGAACGAACGGTTGTGTTGTCCTTTATTCAACAGAATTATGGAAAAACCGAATGCCCGGCTGATACGGTTTGGGAAATCGTCCGGCGCCTGTATCCAGACTCCCGGACAATGCTGAACTGCGCCCATGATATCATGGATACCAAGGGTGAAGAGGCCCTGGAAGCCCTGCAACAGTCAATCCGCACATTGATAGAGGCGGATGGCATCATCCATAGCGATGAAGCCTTGCACGCGATCGAACTGTCCTTCTTGAGATAGCAACCGCCTCCGCCCTGCCGCCACCAGCGTCTGATCGGCCCCTGCTTTCTTTGCAAAGCGGGCATGACGCATTTTGATCCCGTAATAGACCACACAGTTCGTGACACCTTCTTTTTTGTTGACAGAACGACATAAAGATATTGTTATGTGTGCATCATGTTATGAGGCTTAGCAAATGGACAGACTTCTTCAGGCAATGCGCGCCGTGGCAGAACCAACCCGAATTCGGATCCTGAACCTGTGCGCCCATTCAGAACTGACGGTCAGCGATCTTGTCGGCTTGCTGGGTCAAAGCCAGCCACGCCTGTCCCGTCATTTGAAATTGCTGGTCGAAGGCCATGTGCTGGAACGCCATCAGGAAGGATCCTGGGCGCGTTACCGCCTGGCATCCGATCGCCGCGCAGATGATAACGCTGCCAGCTTTGCGTCTGCCGTCCTGGACCTGCTGCCACAGGAAGACCCTGTTCTGGCGCGCGACATGGATCGGTTGGACCGGTTGCGCCGCAAATGGGATGCGGAGGCTGCGGATTACTTTAAACGCAATGCCGCCGAATGGGATCATATCCGCACGCTGCATGTCGATGAAGAAGCCGTATCCAATGCTTTATCTGATGTAACGCGAAATTGGTCCCTGGGCCGATTGCTGGATATCGGAACCGGCACCGGAAAATTGCTGGAACTATTGGGGCCGCGCGCCAATTCCGCCGTTGGTATTGATCTGTCTGCGGAAATGCTGCGTGTTGCGCGCGCCGCCATTGAACGCGAGGGGCTGACGGACTGTCAGGTGCGTCAGGCCGATATGTATCAAATCCCCAGCGCTGATCAGGATTTCGACACGGCCGTTTTGCATATGGTGTTGCATTACGCCGATGATCCCGCCCAGGCCTTGGCCGAAGCCTCCCGCGTATTATCTGACACGGGCCGCATTCTGATTGTCGATTTTGAACAGCATAATCTGGCAGAGTTGCGGGCAGAACATGCGCACCGCTGGCCGGGATTCACCCAGGAACAGATTCAAAATTGGCTTCAGGAAGCCGGGTTCGGCGACATTGCTGTGACGCGATTGGAAGGCGGTGCCCTGACCGTTTGTGTTTGGACCGCGCAGAAGATCGCGCATTCCCAGGCGGAGGAAGCAGCATGAGCCATGCAATCCGAATCGGTTTTGAAGTGTTTCCGCCCAAATCTGGCAGCTCTGAGACATTTGAAAACAGTGTCGCAACATTGGCCACCATCGGCGACTATGTTTCGGTAACCTACGGGGCGTCTGGGTCTGGTAGAGAACGCAGCGAAACTGCCATCAATGCCCTGGTTGCAAAGGGCCAAGCCAATAAAATCGCCGCCCATTTGACCGCATCCAGTCAATCCAGGGATCAAATCGACAGACTGGCCCGCGACTGGAAGGCAAAAGGCATTCACCGGATCGTAGCCCTAAGGGGCGATGCCCCCGCCGTTACGGGGGATGAATATCCCTGCGCCGCCGCGCTGACCGAGGGATTGAGCAAGATTGGCGGCTTCGACATCGCTGTTGCCTGCTATCCCGAAGGCCATCCAAAATCCGCTTCAAAGGCGGCAGAGATGGACCACCTGAAGCGTAAATTCGATGCCGGGGCCAGTGAGGCAATCACCCAATTCTTCTTTAACATCGAAGACTATCTGCGCTTTCGGGATGACTGCCGCGCGGCGGGCATTCATCAACCCATCATCCCCGGCCTTTTACCCATTGCCAGCCTGGAAGGATTGCATCGTTTCGCCGCCGGGTGTGGCGCGAAAGTGCCTGGATGGCTGGATGCCCGTTTCGCCGGGTTGGAAGACGATCCTGAAACCGTGCGCACGCTATCGGTTGCCACAACCGTTTCCCTGTCTGATCGTTTGATCGCAGAAGGGGTCGACCATATTCACCTATATACATTAAATCGCGTGCGGGATGCGTTGACCATCGCCCGGGCGCTTGGCATCACAGGCACAGAAAGCGCCGTGATTACTCAAAAAGAGGAGGCTGCGTAAACCAATGCGGACAATTACAGAAGCCCTGACCCATCATGTTCTGTTGACCGATGGATCTATCACCAGAGAGCTTAAGCTGCCGGAACTGGATCTGGACGCAGAGCGGGATTTCTTCGGGGCGGCCGAATGCCCGGAAGTGCTGAACCTGACGCGCTACAGCAAGGTTGTTGATGTGCATAAGGCCTTCTTGAAGGCCGGTGCAGATATCGTGCGGACCAACAGCCTGCGCGCAAACCCTCTTACCCTGCGTGCCTATGGTCTGGAAGATGAAGCCTTCATGATCAATTTCAAGGCTGCCGAAGCAGCCGCAGAAGCGGTCGACAGTGTGCCCGGTGAAGGCCGTCGCCGTTTTGTCATGGGTGTTGTGCGCGACGATGGCTGGGATATCCCTCCCGGTGACGTGGAAGCCGCCGCCAGCATTCAGGTTGAAGGGCTGATTGCCGGAGGAGCCGATGGCATTCTGTTGGACGTGTTACCCGGGGTTGGACGCATACAAGCCATGCTGGAAGGGGCTAACAAGGCTAGGGAAAAGCTGAACAGCCGCGTTGCGATCCTGCTGCAACGCATTGAAGGCGGCCCACGCTTTGGTCCGCGCACCGTCGAGAGCGCCGATGGCATTGTCCAATTCCGCCCCGGCGATGCCCGCCGCGCGGCCTGGCTGGACAGCGCCTTGCGCGATGGCACGGTCAATCTGATTGGCGGCGGGTCATTGCCGCAGCATACCGCTGCCCTGGACACATTGTTGCGGGATCGTGCGGAGGATGGCTTCCGTCCGGTACTGGGTTGGGTCCGTGACGAACGTGTGGTCGATGATCTGGAACCTGTATCCAGTTGGACCCGTTTCCCTGACCCTGTCGAGGCACCGGAATCGGTGTCCGAAACAGCCTGACCGACCGCGTGAACGGGTCTTTAGACAGGACTTTGTTCACCGAAAACCAAGAACGGCGCGATTCCGACGTTAATAGACGCGGGCGCGCTGTTCCCTTGCGCTCGCTCGGTTAACTTTCGTCCATCTGACGACGGACAATAATCCTGTCGTGCTGACCCGATGTCGCGCCTGACATTGTGGAGACGACATCGTATCAAGGAATTTGCTCAATGACCCGGACTGTTCTCGAATCCAAGACCAAAACCCACATTATCGGGTTTGACCGCCCCTTCACCGTAATCGGGGAACGTATCAATCCAACCGGCCGCAAAAAACTGGCAGCGGAAATGAAGGAATACAATTTCGAGACGGTCACGGCAGACGCGCTGGCACAGGCTGCCGCGGGAGCCCATATGCTGGACGTCAACGCAGGCATTCCACTGGCCAACGAGCCCGACATTCTGGCAAAAACCATCAAGCTGGTGCAAAGCCTGGTTGATATTCCCCTGTGCATCGACAGTTCTATTGTAGAAGCCCTGGAACAAGGCCTGGCAGCCTATGAAGGCCGCCCGTTGCTGAACTCTGTGACCGGGGAAGAAGAGCGCCTGGAAGTTGTGCTGCCGCTGGTAAAGAAATATGGCTGTGCCGTGGTTGGTATTTCCAACGACGAAACCGGTATTTCCGAAGATCCTGACGTTCGTTTCCAGGTTGCCAAAAAGATCGTCGAGCATGCCGCGGATTATGGTATTCCCGCCCATGACGTTGTGATCGATCCCCTGGTGATGCCAATCGGTGCCCTGGGCAATGCCGGTGTGGGCGCCTTGAACCTGATCCGTCGCCTGCATGATGAATTGAAGGTCAACACGACCTGTGGCGCATCAAACATGAGTTTTGGTTTGCCAAACCGGCATTCGCTGAACGGGGCCTTCCTGTCCATGGCGGTCGGGGCCGGCATGACCAGCGCCATCATGAACCCGCTGCACGAGCCGGAAATGCACGCAATTTGGGGCGCAGATGTGATCGCCGGTCACGACAAGGATTGCGCCGCCTGGATCAAGCGCTTCCGCGAGGCCGCCCCAGAAGGTGAAGCACAAGGAGCCCGTGGGGGTCGCAGCACGCGCCGCCGCCGTTCTGCCTGACGCCAACCCTTCGTTCCGCTGTTGTAAACAAAAAAGAGTGCCTTATGGCTGACGCCGACCCGACCAAGACTGATACACAATCCACTGCCCCCGAAGGGAAAACCGCCCATGTGGTTTTCACCCCTTCGGGCCGCAGTGGTGATTTTGCGATTGGAACGCCCATCCTTCAGGCGGCCCGACATCTGGGCGTCGATCTGGATTCTGTCTGTGGCGGTCGTGGCATTTGCGGGCGATGCCAAATCACCCCTTCGGTCGGGGATTTTTCCAAGTTTCAGATCAAAAGCAAGGCGGAAAACATCTCCCCCATGAATGCGGTGGAGGAACGCTATCGAAGCAAACGCAGCATGAAGGCGGATCGCAGGCTGGGCTGTTCCAGCACGATCCAGGGTGACCTGGTCATCGATATTCCCGCTGACAGCCAGGTCCATAAACAAGTCGTGCGCAAACGCGCTGAGGTCCGGAGTATTGAAATCAATCCGGTCGTGCGTCTGCATTATGTCGAGGTTGAAGAACCCGACATGCACCATCCGTCTGGAGATCTAGAGCGGCTGGAACAGGCCCTGTATGAACAATGGGGACTGACCGTCGATCACGCCGATCTGTCCGTCATACAGATTTTGCAGAAGGCATTGCGCAAGGGCGAGTGGAAGATCACCGCCGCCGTCCGGAATGAACATGAATTGATTTATGTCTGGCCGGGTTTCCACGACAAGATCTTTGGCTGTGCGATTGATGTCGGATCCACCACGATGTCGGTGCATTTGACCAATCTGCAAACCGGTGATGTCGTTACCTCTGTTGGCGCAATGAACCCGCAGATCCGCTTTGGCGAAGACCTGATGAGCCGGGTCAGCTATGTCATGATGAATCCGGGCGGAGAGGTCGAAATGACCAAGGCCGTGCGCGAAAGCCTGGGATATCTGATCGGTCAGGCTGCGGTTGAGGCAAAAGTACATCCCACTGAAATTCTGGAACTTGTCATGGTTGGAAACCCAATCATGCACCATCTGTTGCTGGGTATTGATCCGACCGAGTTGGGCTGGGCGCCTTTCGCCCTGGCGACCAATCAATCGTTAGAAGTCCTGGCCAGCGAATTGGACTTGAAGGGTAAGACCAATCCAGGCGCGCGGGTCTATTTCCTGCCCTGTGTTGCTGGCCATGTCGGAGCCGATGCCGCCGGTGTCGCCCTGGCAGAAGGCCCGCAATTGCGCGAAGAGGTCACTTTGGTCGTTGATGTTGGGACCAATGCGGAAATCATTCTGGGCAATAAGGACCGGTTGCTGGCCTGTTCCAGCCCGACAGGCCCGGCCCTGGAAGGCGCACAGATTTCCTCTGGCCAGCGCGCGGCACCAGGCGCAATCGAACGGGTGCGCATTGACCCGGAAACGCTAGAGCCGCGCTTTAAGGTGATCGGCTCAGATCTGTGGTCCAATGAGGCAGGCTTTGCCGAAGCGTCGAAAAAGATCGGTGTCACAGGCATCTGTGGATCAGGCATTATAGAAGTCCTGGCGGAAATGTTCCTGGCCGGGCTGATCACCGAAGACGGCATTATTGATGGCGGCACCGCGTCGCGCACAGACCGTATTCTGGGGGAAGGCCGCACTTTCTCCTATATCCTGCATCGCGGGGAGCCGGAAATCCGTGTGACCCAGGCCGATGTGCGCGCCATTCAATTGGCAAAAGGGGCGCTGTATGCCGGCGCGCAATTGCTGATCGACAAATTGGGCAAGCCCGTGGAACGCATCGTGCTGGCCGGTGCCTTTGGCAGCCATATCGATGCAAAATACGCCATGGTTCTGGGTCTTATACCGGACTGTCCGCTGGATATGGTCGCCTCTGTCGGGAATGCGGCTGGAACCGGGGCGCGTATTGCCCTGTTGAACCGCCATTCCCGTGAGGAGATCAAACAGATCGTGTCGGGAATTGAGAAAATCGAAACCGCTGTCGAACCGCGCTTTCAGGAGCATTTCGTCGGTGCGATGGCCTTCCCGCATAAGACAGCGCCCTTTCCGAATCTGGAAAAGGTCATCACGCTGCCACCAAAGAAATCTGCCCACTCGTCCAATGACGACGGCGAAACAGGTGGCCGTCGCCGGAGACGCCGTTGCTAGCGGCATACAGATACACTAAACGCAGGAAAGAGCGCGCCATGTCGGAGACCATCACCATGACTGAGGTTGATCAGATCGTAAACTTCATGAGCACCTGCACGCTGGAGGTAACGCCAGGAGGGGCCGCGAAGATTGATGATTTCCGCGCCGTCCTGCGCCCGGATCAGATCGTCTATGTGACCTTCCTGCCAGGATCAAACTTCCGCGATACTGTGGTCACGGTCAAAAAGCTGAAAGATCAGGGCATGCGGCCGGTTCCCCATTTCGCCGCCCGCTCCATCCCCACGAAAGCATTCTTTGAAGAAAACCTGAAGATGCTGACGGAAGAAACCGGTGTCGAAGAAGCCCTGCTGATCGGCGGCGGCGTCGACAACCCTGTCGGGGAATTCAGCGAATCCATGGAAATCCTGCGACTGGGCCTGTTTGAGAAATATGGCATCAAACATCTGGGTATTGCCGGTCATCCGGAAGGCAGCCCAGACATTAAGCCCGCCGAAGTCATCCGCGCCCTGCTGGACAAGAACGCCTATGCCGCCCAAAGCCCGATTGATTTCTATATCGCGACACAATTCTGTTTTGAGGCAGAACCGCTGATTCAATGGGACCGGCAGATCCGCGCAGAGGGCAACACATTGCCGATCCATATCGGCATTCCAGGATTGGCGACGATCAAGACCCTGATGAAACATGCCCAAGCCTGCGGCATCGGCAATTCCATGCGCTTCATCGCCAAACAAGCCCGAAATGTCGCCAAACTGATGAGCGTCAGCGAACCTGATAAGCTTGTGCGCGACCTGGCACACTATAAGGCGACCGATCCTAGTTGCGGCATTATCCAGGCCCACCTTTACCCTCTGGGCGGTCTGAAGAAATCCTCTGCCTGGCTGCATGCCATTCAGGACGGCAAGATCGAATTGTCCAAAAAGGGTGGCTTTAAGACCGACTATGTCGTGGAATAGAAGACCGTCGCCTTCGACATTCTGATCACGCAAAAGAGTTAATCCGGTCGTAATGGAAGACACGATCCTCGCTCAATGGAGCATAGTTCAAGCGCGCGCTATTGCAGCATTGGGGACGCCCGACTTTGGGCCGCGCCTGACTCAAGCCATCCGTGCTCTGGTTCCCTTCGACAATGTCATGCTGTTTGTCTATCGCGGGGAAGAACGCCCCCTCGCCGCTTTCACCGATGTCGCCTCATCCGATGAAGCCCGGATCATCATGGAAGGGTACATCACCGGCCCCTACCTGCTGGACCCCTATTTTACGGAAGTTCTGAATGGTCGGCTTACCGGTTTAGCGCGCCTGTCAGACATCGCGCCAGACCGGTTCTTTGAAACCGAGTACTTCAAGCGACACTATATCCGCACTGGAATCGTCGATGAGATCGGGTTTTTCATGGGGCTGCCCGATGGCGTCACAGCGGTGCTGAGCTTGACCAAGCGCGGCGCAGTCTCCCGTTTCACATCCGATGAGATTGCCCTTTTAAGCGATCTTGGCCCCGCCATTCGCACATTGGGCGCCCATAACTGGATGCCGCTATACAAGGAATTTGAGTCCCGTCGGGTAGGTGAGACCAGGCCCGGTATCGATCCCGTTCACCCCATCGAAATGGCGATGAATACGGTGGGCCAGGATGTGTTGAGCCGCCGAGAGTCGGAGGTCGTTGCCTTCATCCTGCGCGGACATTCCACAGAATCCATCGCCCTGCATCTGGGCATCAGCCCCGGCACCGTGAAAATCCACCGCAAGAAAGCCTACAGCAAACTGGCGATCTCGTCCCAGGCGGAACTGTTTTCTCTGCTGCTGGACAGGCTGAGAAATATCGTCGAGAAATTGCAAAGCACCACCCTTGAACCAGGCTCGACGTAACCGACTCTTCCATCCTATTTAATCGGATTGAACTAGCCGCTTGAAAAGGCTCTTCTATCCCTAACCGGTAGCATATTTCCCTAGGATAGGGACGCCTAAACCCCGGCGAGTTCTTCCCATAACATTTGTGTGAGTTGTCCTTGTCCGGCCTACAGCTTCGCGAGGTTCAGACTAAGGGTGCTTATATCCAAAACGCTTCGATCTGATACAAGCCTGCATCCGTGATGTGCTGATGTATATATACAAATTTGACCTTAGTTTAAGCCCCTAATGTGTCAGCAAATATCCTATCCATTTGCACTATGATTACCTGTTTGAGAATTTTCACCACCAATATAAAAAATAGTATATTATATAAAAATCAATTATAACGAGTCTTTATATATAGGAGGTAGAGCTATGTCTAGGATTGCAATGAAAATGCCCTTTGCGACGATAATTTTTGCGTTTGCGATGGCTGGATGTGTTACGCCAGACGACTATGTCACGCGAGCAGAATTCGACGAATATAAGGCGAAGACACAAAACGCATTTGATCGCGCATACCGCGTTGATCAAATAGTAAAGATTCATGAAAAAACAGTAGCATGTTCGATAATTCAGTCGAAAATCAAACAAAAATACCCAGAAATTTATCGCATATTCAACAACTATGTCGCGAATCTCGACAGCGAAGGGTGGTCTAGTACCCATTGCCAAGAGAATTAGATAATCTGCATGCTATTTTTATGTAGGCCCTAAAGACCGTGATACTGCTTAAACCAAGCGACGAATTTCGGCAGCCCCACATCAATCGGCGTGGTCGGCGCATAACCGAAATCATTGGCGATGGCGTCTATATCGGCATAGGTCTTTTGCACATCACCGGGCTGCATCGGCTGAAAATCGATATCCGCCTTCACACCAAGCGCTGATTCCAGAACCGAAATCATCCGCATCAAGGGTTCTGAGCGATTGTTGCCGATATTGTAGACCCGGTGCGCGGCCAATTGATTGCCCCGCACGGGCGGTCCGTCCAACACCGCCATAACGCCCGCCACGATATCATCCACATAGGTGAAATCGCGCATCATATCGCCATTGTTGAAAACTGGGATCTTCTCCCCCCGCAGCATCTTCTCCACAAAGATCCAGGCGGCCATATCGGGGCGACCCCAGGGACCATAGACCGTGAAGAAGCGCAGACCTGTCATTGGGATATCATACAGGTGGCTGTAAGAATGGCTCATCAACTCATCGGAGCGCTTGGTCGCGGCATACAGGGAAACCGGCGTATCCGTGCGGTCATCGACGGAAAACGGCACCTTGGTATTGCCGCCATAGACAGAAGAGGAGGACGCATAGACCATATGCCGGAAGCCGTCGATGTTGCGCGCCAATTCCATCACATTCAAATGGCCCAGCAGATTTGATCGAACATAGGCATAGGGATTTTTCAGGGAGTACCGAACCCCCGCCTGAGCCGCCAGATTGACGATACGGTCAATCTTCAATGCCGGGTCATTCAATGCCAGAACAGCATCCGTATCAGCGATGTCCAGCTTCTGGAACGTAAATCCCGGCTTGTCCGCCAAGGTTGCCAGCCGGGCCTGTTTGAGCGCCGGATCGTAATAATCATTCAGATCATCGACACCAATGACCATCTCTCCCCGCGCCAATAACTGTTGGGACAGGGTCATTCCGATGAAGCCAGCGGCACCCGTTACTAGCACGGTCATTGTGTCGTTCTTCCAAAAGAAAAGGGGTTTCAACTGTGGGCGTCGTATACCGGGTTACGCGCTTCGATGCACCCTGAAATTTAGATCAGGTATCAGACCCGACGCGACTGGCAACAGGACCGGACTGATTGACGTATTTTGCGCCTTCCTTGCGATCATAGGGATTAAGGGCTGGCGAGGTCAGAGGTTCAAAGCTGACGGCACAGACCCGCATGCCAGGTCTCAGCGCCAGCGCCACATTGCCCGCATTAAAAAATTCCAGCGTGATAACGCCATTCCACCCTGGCTCAAGCGTGTGGGCCGTGGCATGGACCATCAACCCGATGCGCGCCAGACTGGACCGACCATCCAGCCAGCCGACCAGATCATCTGGAATTTTGACCCGCTCCCGCGTGGCCCCCAGCGCGAAGGCCTTGGGCTGCAGGATAAAGGCATCGCCCTGTGGAACGGCATATTCGGTCATCGGGTCCTTGTCCCCTAACCCCTTGCCGCCCAATCCTTTATCGACATCGATGACAGAGATCTGTTCATGCTTGAAATACAGGAAACGATCATCCAGCGTCAGGTCAATGGAAACCGGGCCGAACCGAACATTCTCAGACGGCTCTATCTCAATCGACTTATCAGCAATTCGTTGCAGGATATCCCGGTCGGATAACTTCATGATGCGTCCTCAATCCCCGTGTTTCATGCTTATTCTGTCCTTCATGCGCCGCGATTCGACAACAGCCCGCAAGGGAAAGCAAGACAGTTGAAAATTTAGGTCAGTAATGCTAACCTAAATCCAATCAAGAATAAAATAACTCACAGGACAGCAGTCTTGTGATGCATTCAGACCGGCCCCATACTCATCATAAAGAATGAGCATCCGGGCTCTTTATGGGAGAGGCTCACCATGGCCGAATTGGCAGATGTACAACTGGACGATAAATACACGCTGGAACAGGGTCGGGTCTTCCTGACCGGGACGCAGGCGCTGGTTCGCCTGCCGCTGATGCAGCGTTTACGAGACCAGGCTGCCGGACTTAACACGGGCTGTTTCATCTCCGGCTATCGCGGATCGCCTCTTGGCGGCTTTGACCAACAGCTATGGCGGGCCCGGAAATTCCTGGAAAAGAGCAACATTCATTTCAAAGCGGGCGTGAACGAAGACCTGGCCGCAACCGCTGTCTGGGGCACGCAGCAGGTTGGCCTGTATCCCGGCGCGGAAGTCGATGGCGTGTTTTCCATCTGGTATGGCAAGGGGCCCGGCGTCGACCGATCAGGCGATGTTTTCCGCCATGCAAATCTGGCTGGGACCGCTGCCCATGGCGGCGTATTGGCCCTGGCGGGGGATGACCATACCTGCAAATCGTCAACCACCGCCCACCAGACTGAATATGCCTTCATGGACGCCATGATCCCCGTTCTGCACCCCGCCAATGTGCAAGAATTTCTGGATATGGGCCTGCATGGCTGGGCGATGTCGCGCTATGCCGGGGTCTGGGTCGCCTTCAAAACACTGGCTGATACGGTTGATACATCGGCATCCGTCTATGTCGACCCGCATCGCGTCCAGTGCAAAATCCCTGAAGATTTTGATATGCCGGAAGGCGGCCTGAACATTCGTGCCTCCATCCATCAACCGCTGCAGGAAGAAGAACTGCTGCATAAATATCGCCTATATGCCGCGCTGGCCTATGTGCGGGCAAATGGGCTGAACTATCAGGTTTGGCCCAGCAAGAACCGCCGCTTGGGTATCGTCACGACAGGCAAGAGCTATTTGGACGTGATGCAGGCCCTGGAAGACCTGCATATCGATGAGGCATTCGCCGAGAAGCTGGGGATCGTAATTTATAAGGTGGGTATGCCCTGGCCGCTGGAGCGCGAAGGCATTCGCCATTTCGCCGAAGGACTGGAAGAAATTCTGGTTGTCGAAGAAAAGCGCGCCGTCATCGAAAACCAACTTAAAGAGCAACTTTATAACTGGCGCGAAGATGTGCGGCCCCGGGTGGTTGGTAAATTTAACGATCAGCGAGAATTGCAGCTTCCGTCATATGGGGAATTAACTCCTGCTGGAATCGCTCGCGTGCTGGTGGACCGCCTTAAGAAACTGCCCGGCGGCAATGCGACGGTAGATTCCAATGAGCATTTCAAAAATCGTTTGGGATTCTTAACCGCGAAAGAAAAATCCCTGTCGGAGACTAAGGGCGGTACCAAGCGCGTTCCTTATTTCTGCTCCGGTTGTCCCCATAATACCTCCACCAAGGTGCCAGAAGGCAGCCGTGCTTTAGCTGGGATTGGCTGTCACTACATGGCGCTGTGGATGGATCGCAATACCCAAAGCTTCACCCAGATGGGGGGCGAAGGCATGACCTGGATCGGTCAGGCCCCCTTCACCAGCGAAAAACACGTCTTCGTCAATCTTGGTGATGGGACCTATTTCCATTCCGGACTGCTGGCGATCCGCGCGGCGGTATCGTCTGGTGCCAATATCACTTACAAAATCCTGTTCAACGATGCCGTCGCCATGACCGGGGGCCAGCCCCATGATGGGCCCATCGATGTCCCAACCATGGCGCAACAGGTTGCCTCAGAAAAAATCGCGCGCCTGGCTGTTGTCTCTGACGAGCCGGAGAAATATGGCACCACGCCTGGCTACTTCCCGCCGGGCACAACAGTGCATCACCGCAGCGAATTGACCACCCTGCAAAAGGAATTCCGTGAAACCCCCGGATGCACAGTCATTATCTATGACCAGACCTGTGCCGCAGAAAAGCGCCGTCGCCGCAAGCGCGGCCTGTATCCTGATCCCGCCAAACGCGCCTTTATCAACGAGGCCGTATGCGAAGGCTGTGGCGATTGCTCCGTAAAATCCAACTGCCTGTCGGTGGTGCCGAAGGAAACCGAATTCGGCCGCAAACGAGAGATCGACCAGTCCAGTTGCAACAAAGACTATTCCTGTGTCGATGGCTTCTGCCCCTCCTTCGTGACCGTGCATGGTGGCAGCTTGCGAAAGGGCAAGGGGGCCGATGCTGGATCAGCCCAGGCAGCCGGTGTCGCCGATGTGTTTGAGGCCTTACCCGAACCCACCATCCGTCCCCTGACAGATAAACCCTGGGATATCCTCCTGACCGGCGTTGGCGGCACAGGGGTTGTGACCATTGGGGCCCTGCTGGGTATGGCCGCGCATTTAGAAGGCGCCGGCTGTTCCGTGTTGGATATGGCGGGCCTGGCGCAGAAGGGTGGCCCGGTCACCAGCCATATCCGACTGGCGAAATCCCCGGAAGACATCAAGGCCGTTCGCATTGCTGCGGGGGGTGCTGATTTGATCCTGGGCTGTGATATCGTTGTCGCCTCTGGCGCTGATGCGATGGCAAAGGCTGAACGCGGATCAACTGTGGCTGTCGTGAATACCCAAGCCTCCATTACCGGGGATTTCACCCGCAATCCCGACTGGCAATTCCCGGCCAGCGAGATGGAACAGATCATCCGCGATAATCTGGGCGCAGACGCGTCCCATTTCCTGCCAGGCACAAAGGTTGCTGAGGCCTTGATGGGCGACAGTATCGCAACCAATCCCTTCATGCTGGGCGTTGCCTTCCAGATGGGGTTAATCCCGGTCTCCCGTGCGGCACTGGAGAAAGCAATTGAACTGAATGGCGTGGCCGTGAAGGCCAATATGCGCGCCTTTCTATGGGGTCGCCGCATGGCCCACGATCCAAAAGCCGTGCTGAAAATGGTGGATAAGGCAGAGGCTTCCACCGCCGCGCCGAAACAGGATGACTCTATCGCCACCAGTCTGGAAGACATCGTTGCCAAGCGCATCGCCGCCTTGAAGGATTATCAGAATGACAGCCTGGCCCGGCGCTATAAGGACCTGGTTGATAAAGTCGTGACGGCAGAAGGTCGCGTTGGTCGGGCCGATGGCAGCCTGGCGATAGCGGTAGCGCGCTATTACTATAAACTGCTGGCGATCAAGGATGAATATGAGGTCGCCCGCCTGTTTACCAATGGCAAATTCATGAAATCCGTGCGGGAGCGGTTTGAAGGGGACTTTAAGCTGAAGTTCCACCTCGCCCCGCCGCTGTTTGCGGAACGGGACCCTAATACGGGCGAATTGAAAAAACGGGAATATGGCCCCTGGATGATGTCTGCCTTTGGCCTGTTGGCAAAGCTGAAAGGCTTGCGGGGGACCCCTTTGGATATCTTCGGCTATAGTGAAGAGCGTAAAATGGAACGCCGCCTGATCACCGACTATGAAACCATGATCGGTGACATCATCGCCGGAGTATCTGCGTCAAATTATGATACGGCGATTGAACTGGCGGAGATACCGGAACACATCCGCGGCTATGGTCATATCAAGGAACGCCACGTGAAATTGGCAAAAGACACGGAAGCCAAACTGATGGCGCAATTCCGTGATCCCAGCAGTGCCCAGGCGCCGCAAGCTGCCGAATGACGGTGATCGTTAGAAAGGCCGTTCTGCCAGACGATCTGCCTGCGCTGATACGGTTTATGGGTCATCTGCATGATTTGGAACACGCCATCGATCCGGCCCGTCAAACGGCTGCCGATGGCGCGGACCCTCATATGCGCTATCAGATCCTGGATGCGCAACAGAATGACGGGCTAGTGGCACTGGCAGAGACACAGGGCGGCCTGCCTGTTGGGATGATGGTTTGTTCCGTTGAGACCTTTCCGGGGGAGTACCTGTATCCATCAGAAAGCCGGGTCGGCTATATCAATGATTTGTGGATCGAGCCGGAACATCGCGGTGGAACCGTGCTGGATGATATGATCGCAATGGCCGAGGCGCATTTCAAAGCCCTGGGACTGAAGATCCTTATGTTGAGCTATCTGGTTGGAAATGATCGCGCCGGTGCAGCCTATGCAAAGCGGGGATTTCGACCCAATGAAGTTCAGATGAAGCGGGAAATTTCCTGACCGCTTGACGCTGCCCGGTCCTATCTATAGCAGACGTTGGTATCCAATCTTAAAACAGGAGCAGTCGATGTCCCGGATCGTCTATGTAAACGGCGAGTATCTCCCCGAAGAAGAAGCTAAAATCTCTGTCTTTGACCGTGGTTTTCTAATGGGTGATGGCGTTTACGAGGTTTCATCTGTGCTGGACGGGAAGTTGATCGACAATGCCGCCCATATCGCCCGACTGGAACGTTCCTTATCCGAACTTAAGATGGATTGGCCCTGTACCAAGGAAGAACTTCTGGAAATCCAGCGTGAAATCATCCGCCGCAATCAGGTGACGGAAGGGGCCGTCTATTGGCAGATCACGCGCGGCGCGGCAGATCGGGATTTCGTTTTTCCGAAGGGGGTAAAACCATCCCTGGTGATGTTCAGCCAGTCAAAGAAAATTGTAGATGTTCCCACCGCCAAGACGGGGATTTCGGTCATTACAGTGCCGGATATTCGCTGGCATCGCCGCGATATCAAAACCGTGCAATTGCTGGCCTCCAGCATGGCAAAGATGGCCGCCATCGACGCCGGTGCCAATGATGCCTGGCAGGTTGAAAATGGCTTTGTGACGGAAGGAAGTTCAAACAACGCCTTCATCGTTACCCAGGATGGAACCCTGATCACCCGCAATCTGTCCAATGACATTCTGCATGGCATTACCCGGCGCGTTATTCTGGACCTAGCGGAAAAGGAAAAGCTGACAGTTGAGATTCGCCCCTTCACACAGCAGGAAGCCTATGAGGCCACAGAGGCGTTCATCACATCTGCTTCCAGCTTTGTTATGCCAGTGGTAAAAATCGACGACCATAAGATTGGTACGGGCGTTCCGGGTCCAATCGCCCTTAAACTGCGCAAGATGTATATCGAGGCTGCGAAAGCAAGCGCCAGCTAGGCTAGGACGCTGGGCTGGGGGCCGGGGTGGGCGCTGGCGTAACCGGCGCGGTTCGGTTCTCCTCCCATGCCTTACGATAGGCCTTCGCGGCAGAGATCAAACGCGGATCCGGAGACGTCGCGCGCTTTCCATTATGGTCATGGCCTGTTGCACCGACCAACAGGGCGCGCTCTGAATAAATTGACGATATCGCCAGATAGGCCGAACTGAAACCCGATTTCGCAGCCCGGTCCAGGGACAGGATAAGTCGATCCCGATCCGGCCACCAATCCGGCAAGGTAACTGTCTTGCCCGCGCGGGCGGCATAGGCGATGCGCTGATCAACAGATTGTACCATTTCCAGATGAACCTGAATGATGGTTTCCATTGCGGGCCTGTAGCCTTCGGCCGCAGTATTCGACAACAGGCGATAACCCCGCTCCCGCACGCCCGGCTGTCCGTCAGGATCTTTCTCATACCCCAGGGAGGTCGTACCGAACCATAGGAAATAACCTACCGCATATCGTGTTTCCGGGCTGTCATCATGATGATTGGCGCGTTCGACTTCCAAGACACATTGATAGGCGCGCTGGCGCCATGCTTCCGGTGTCTCTCCAGCCAATTCAGGTGTAGACCATGCAAATTCCGGTGCGCCAGTATAACCCTGACGCAGTATATAGTTCCAAAACTGTTCGAAGTCGCCGTCATACAAGCGATTTAGGCGTTCGCCACATTGTGCGGGTTCAAACGGAGCCTCAAACACCGACTCCGAAACAGCCGGGCGCGCGTACAAGACCAACGCTCCCACCAGAAACATTCCGGCGAGGATTACAGGCGCACGGTCTGCGCAAAATTGAGACAACGAATATTTCATCCTTTAAAGATTGGTCGAATCGGGATGAAAATCAAGAATCTCAACAAGATAAGATAAACATAGGCAAAAACCGAATCCTGCCAGAGACCTAAACCATTGATATTATTTCGTTATATTGAGTAAGGTTTCCGAATATAGATTCAAATACTGTTAAACTTTTTATTCTTTTTACCTATATTTTACTTAAATCTCATCGGAAAATAACCAAATGGCCTTGTCCTGCACCTTCACCCGGCGCAGTGCTATCATTCCGCCATACCGCCTTTTTCGACCAATTCTTTCAGGCGTGCCTCGTCAAATTCCGCTTCCAGCGCATCTGCAACCTTACGCGCCTCCGCTTCCAGATCATCTGATACTTCAACCGGGTCAGCCTTGCGCCATTCTGCCAGATAATCGTCTGTGGACCGGGCACCGCCCCGCATGGCGGCACGATCAATCGCCTTTTCAAACCGTTCGGCCAGGACGATTTTCACCTGATCGCGACGGCCCTTTTTCGCGATCACCTGGGCAGGAATATCACGCCAATACACAACAATTAACTGGGCCATCTATACCATCCTTTATTGTTTAATCGGGGCATCATTTACGGATGCCATCATAAAATCCGCCAATTCTCCATAGCCGGTCCGGCGCATCTCAAACTTCAGGGACAGAGCCTGCGCCGCCTGGCGCGCCTTATCCTCCAGAATCGGATCCTCCGTCTGAGCCAGATACATCAGGCGTGTATAATTCGCAAACAACATGTCACGCATTTGTGGATACTTGCGCAGGCCCATCCCCTCCAGAATCAAAGTTTCAAAATGCCGCGCCAGATAGTCCGTCAGGTAAAACGTCCCCAATTCCGCATCTGCCATGGCATCGAAAGCATCGGCCCCGGCAAAGAAGGAATAACAATGAGGTCCAGGAATCCGGGTCGCCCCTTCCTGGCGGACAACATCGTCTAATTTTCCGCCCGTTCCACAATCCGCATAGGCAACAAAGATCGCCTGATAATCATTGTGATGTTCCCGAATTTTCGCCCTCAGGAGGTCGGGTATCTTCTGCGGTGTATTATGCAATTTGGCGGGAAGACATGTGACGGCGACATGCCGCCAATCGTTCAGGCGGATAATATCCAGAATCTCCCGCGCCAGAGCGCCGCAGGCAATGATCAGAATATTGGCCTTTTCCAGACCATATTCCGGCGCCGCATCGGGCGCCGGAATATTTTGATCCAGTGTTTGATTCATCCGGTCCATTCCTTGCCCATTCTGCCGCCAAAACGAATCAACAGTAACAGGCGTCCTAGGGGAGGCGGCTGATGAATCTACTGATTGTTCTTGCGAACCATCACTTCCTTTGCCGTCTCCACCGCCACGGCGGCATCCCGGCAATAGGAATCAGCGCCAATTTCCCGCGCGAATTCTTCATTCAAGGGCGCCCCGCCGACGAGGATTTTGTAATCGTCGCGAATGCCCTGTTCCTTCATCGTATCGATCACGACCTTCATATAGGGCATCGTCGTGGTCAACAGGGCGGACATGCCCAGAATGTCGGGCTTATGCTCTTCCAGGGCAGCGAGGTATTTTTCTACTGGATTGTTGATACCCAAATCGATCACTTCAAAGCCCGCACCTTCCATCATCATCGACACAAGGTTCTTGCCGATATCATGAATATCGCCCTTCACCGTGCCAATCACCATTTTACCCTGCGGAGGAGCGCCTGTTTCCGCCAATAAGGGGCGCAGGATATTCATCCCGGCCTTCATGGAATTGGCCGCCATCAGCACTTCTGGTACGAACAGGATACCATCGCGGAAATCAATCCCAACAATCCGCATCCCTTCGACCAAAGCCTCGGTCAGGATCTTATAAGGTGCCCATCCGCGTTCCAGCAGGATGTTTGTTGCGTCTGTGATTTCGTCCGCAAGACCATCATACAAATCGTCCCACATCTGCTCGACCAATTCCTGATCGTCCAGAGAACGAAGATCTAGATCCCCATCATCGGCCATTTTGATCTATCCCTTTTAAGGCAAATGGGGCGAATTTCGTCTCGCCCCATTACTGGTTTTCATTCGCCATACGCTAAATCCAGCCAGATTCCAGGCTCACACCCGCGCGACAAGATTTATCCTTGCGACGACAATACAAAAAATGGACCGACCTGCCAACGCCACTGAACAAGATCAGTTGCTGAAATAGCGCCAAAATCCGTGTATTTGCGACGTTCGAGCCGGGGAATTAATCAGGGGGTTAATCAGGGGCGTCAATCAAGGGCGCAGACGCAATTGGCGATAGGCATCCGCCAGACGGGATGCTTCTTCCAGAGACGTCTTATCCATACCATCTGTCACATCCGGTAACAGACCTGCCGCTTTAGTATCCCCGTTTTCGGTTGCCAAAGTCAGCCATGCCCAGGCTTCTATCCGGTCTTGAGGGGTATTTGCGACGCCGCCCATATACAACAGCCCAAGCGCGCGCATGGCCGGCGTTACACCCCGAAAGGCCGCCTGTTCGTACCAACGAATTGCGCCTGAAACGTCCTTTGCAACTCCCTGACCTTCCGCCAGGAGGAGGGCAAGATTAAACTGTGCCTCCCCCAGACCCTGCTCTGCCGCCTGCCGATAGAGCGCGGCGGCAGCGGATAAATCTTTTTGCCCGCCCAAGCCTTCCTGATAATACAGTGCGCGCTTAAACTGGGCGGGGCCATGTCCCGCCGCAGCCGCACGTTCGAACCAGACTGCGGCCTGATCATAATCGGGCGAACCGGTCACAGCACCACGCTCAAACAAAATGGCCAGGCGGAATTGTGCGCCCGTATCCCCGGCGTCCGCCTTTGCGCGATATCGATCCACAATAAAGGTCGGCGCGACATCTTGCTGCGCTGTTTCAGATTGCGCGAAAGCCTGCCCGGATTGGAAGCCAACCATCGCCAAGGGCATGATCAGGCACAGGCCCAGTAAGCCTGCGGATATCGCCATTCTTTCCCCAAAACCAACCGCCATACTAAATTGCCCCCGTTGCAAGACGATGACCCTATGCGGATTCCAAGAATACGTCGATACCGTATGAGACAAACAGTGTTGTCATTGTCCCACCTGTTTTCTTAATTCCCGGCGCATGATCTTGCCCGTCGTAGTCATGGGCAAACTGTCGACAAAAGCGACATGCCGTGGATATTCATGCGCCGCCAGACGGGTCTTCACAAAGGCCTGTATCTCTTCAATCAAAGAATCGCTTTGCACATACCCACTGCGCAATACGATAAATGCCTTAACGACCTCGGTGCGCAAAGGATCTGGTATCCCAACAGCGGCAGCCAGCGCAACGGCGGGATGGCGCATCAGGCAATCTTCTATTTCACCCGGACCGACACGATAACCTGACGTGGTGATCACATCATCATTGCGCCCGATATAGCGAAAATATCCCTGATCATCCAAACTGCCGGTATCCCCGGTCAGCAACCAATCTCCTGCAAATTTCTCCGTCGTTGCCTTGGGATTGTCCCAATAACGCAGAAACATAACAGGGTCCGGGCTTCGAACCGCGATATTACCAACCTCTCCCACCGGCACCGGATTGCCCGAATCATCAACAATTCCGACATCATGTCCCGGCACGGCACGCCCCATATAGCCAGGACGCACCGGCATACAGGCCCCGCAATTGCCGATCACCAGATTACATTCTGTCTGACCATAGAATTCGTTGATTGTCAGATCGAACGTCTCGCGGCCCCATTCCAGCAGTTCCGCCCCCAGCGTTTCACCCCCTGATCCAATGGAGCGTATTTTATAGCGGAATCGGTCTCGCGGCGTTTCAACCTGGCGCATCATCTTCAGGGCCGTCGGTGGCATAAAGGCATTGCGAATGCCAAACCGCGCCAGAATATGAAACGCTTCTTCCGGATCAAATTTACGCGCCCGATACGCCAATACGGGGATGCCGTGATGCAGACTGGGCAACAGCACATCGATCAGCCCCCCAATCCAGGCCCAATCCGCCGGAGTCCAGAAGCGATCGCCTTTCTGGGGAAAGAAATCATGGGGAAATTCAACGCCCGGCAGATGCCCCAGCAGGACACGGTGCGCATGCAAGGCCCCTTTGGGCTGACCGGTCGTACCAGAGGTAAAAATAATGATCGCCGGGTCATCCGCTGCCGTCTTGACCGGTGTGAACCGATCAGAGGCTCGGGCCAATGCATCATGAAAATCCACAGCCCCCTCCAAGGGGCCATCGACACAGAATACCACCCGCAATTCCGGCAACTGATCCCGGATTGCCAGAATTTTCGGCAAACCTGTTGCATCCGTGACCACAGCCCGCGCGCCACAACTGACCAGGCGATATTCCAACGCCTCTTCCCCGAATAAGATAAACAGTGGTACCGCTATAAGCGCGGCCTTATAGGCGGCAATGTGCGAAACAGCCGTTTCTGGAGCTTGTGGCAGCAAGATACCGACACGATCTTCCCGCTTCAGGCCATGAGCGATCAGGACATTCGCAAAGCGGTTGCTGAGCCGGGATAAGTCCCCGAACGTGTATTCCCGCACCTGATCATCATAATCACGGAACAGAATCGCTAAATCATTTGGATTCTGCCGATCGGATATATCGACCCCGATGTTATAATACTGCGGGATTTGCCAAGAGAACTTAGCCACGACATCTTCATACCGTGTCGCTGGGCTCAGCATAGAAGATCCACCCTGCGGGTCAATTTATACGATCGTTGCGAACGACCCAGCGACCATTCTGGCGGCCCGCAAAGTAATCTTCCAACTGGGGATGAGCGACTTCCTGCCCATCAGGCAGAGGAACTAGATTCTGTTGGGAGACATAGGCAATATAGGGCGACATATCCGCAGGATTCACCGCAAAGAGATGGTAGAATGGCTGATCTTTCCGCGGACGTGACTCTTCCGGGATGGACTCATACCACTCGTCTGAATTTGCAAATTGCGGGTCGACATCAAAAATAACACCCTGGAAACCGAATTTCCGGTGCTGAACCGCATCCCCGATCCGAAAGAGTGCAACCCCTTTATAAACAGAGCTTTCAGACTCATTCTGTGGTCCCGGCGGCGGTCCCATCCTATCTGAACCAGTCCTCATATCGTCGTCACTTTTTTGCATGTCATGGCATCCTTTGATGTCATATTACATTCGCACTAGGATAAATCAAATCAAGTGAATGGCCGATAGGGACAACAAATGGCGATAAATGTGTTGGGATTGCTGCATGTGCAGGCAGCCAATCATTTTCTGGCGAATCAACGCCTGATGCAGGCCTGTCTGCGCCTGGATGACTCCGAATATTTCGCCGCACGCCCCAGCTTTTTCGGGTCAATCCACGGGACCTTTGATCACATTGTCACAACCGACCAGCGCTATCTGTCACGGCTGGGGGGCACCCCCCTTCCCCCGACTGGGGATGATGGCGTAACCTATGGCACTAGGGACGCCCTGATTAAGGCACAACGCGAAACTGATGATGCGATGCGCGCCTATATCGGCGGGTTATCGGATGACGATCTGGAGCAGGAAATCCTGTTGCATGAGACACAGCGTTGGGGGCGGGTTGTGGAGCCGATCTGGGCGATCCTTCAGCATGTTCTGGCCCATGGCACGCATCACCGTGGGCAGATTCACGATATGTTGAGCCAGACATCCATCGCACCTCCGCAATTGGATGAATTTATCCTGCGAATGGATCGTGAAAGCCGAATGGCGGAAGTCGATGCACAGAACCTATCGGGGTGGATGATCGACGCCATCAACTGATGCCGTCGGGTCAAGCACCGGGGCCGCGCCTGCCAGGGCGACCCTTTTTTGCTCATGACGGATGTTTAGGTAATTGCCGGTCAGGATCACTACGCCCCCCAACAAGACAAACGGATCAAAAACCTCATTGTAAAACAACATGCCCACCACCGCGATGAGCGGTAAGCGGAAAAAATCCATCGGCGCCACCACGGTCGCGTCGGCCCACCGAAACGACTGAGCGATACAGTAATGCGCGCTAAACCCGCAAAGCCCCACGACAAATAGCCATATTGTTGTCGTCATGCTTGGGAGGACAAAATGACTAAGGGATCCGATCAATCCCATAGGGGCCTGGATAACCACCATCCAGAACAGAATGGTCAGCGGGGATTCCGTCGCACTGAGCTTCTTTGTCGTTAGCATGCTTGTGGCAAATGCCAATGCCCCAACCAGCATCGCGATATGGCCTGGACCGAACTCCGCCAAACCGGGTCGCAACACAATCATTACACCCACAAACCCAAGAAAAACGGCCAAAGCACGACCCTTGGTCATGTGTTCCTTTAAAGCAAGAGGTGCCAGAATTGCGACCCAGATCGGTGACGTGAACTCCAGAGCAAAGACCTCTGCCAGAGAAATCATGGTGATAGAATAAAACCAGGCAAACTGACCCGCGAAATGGAACAGATTCCGGACAACATGCAGTTTGAAGCGTTGTGTTTTGAAGCTACGCAATCCGCCGGGCAAGAAGCCACTGATCCCAACAACCAGCAAAAGTCCGATCATACTGCGGAAAAACATCAACTGGAACGTATCCAATTCCCGCGATATTTCGCGCCCCGCAATCGCCATGGCTGCAAACGAAGCCAAAGCCCCCATCATCCAGGCAGCGGCAAACAGAACATTGCCTTGTTCGGCTCGTGGCGCCGCTAGGCCAATATTGCGCCCTGCCGTGGCTGGCGGTTCGACGTTAGGCATGAGTACATGATCCTGGAAATGATGCGTCTTAAGGAGAGAGGTTTTCAGTGCGGTGGATAACAAGGATAAATCGGATGGGAAGACACTACAGTATTAAAACAAAAATATCTAAACAGTATTTCCACGCTTGTCTGCCTCATCAAGGGTATCGGATGATAGTGCACCAATCCGGCCATGATCCAGGGCGATGACAATAGCGCCGGGGAAGGATGAAACGCCCAGCTTCTTGGCGATATCCGCGTGCCGCTTTTCCAATGTCCGAACCGAGACGTTTAAAAGACCGGCCTGTTGGCGAACGGTTAAATGCGGGTGATCAATCTGCGCCTGTACGGTGGCCTCTTCTGCCGGAGACAGCAGGCCCCGCGCCCGTGGTGCCCGGAACAGGGAGTCCAGATCTGCCGCCAACAATTCATCCAGCCGCGCGGCGGCCGCCGAAAATACAACATGATACTGACGCAACAGTCGTTCCGCATTGCCGGTAACCGCCATCGTCAACAAGGAACGACGGCCGCCAAAACCCTGCAAAATGCAGATGCCGTCATACATATTGAAGTTATTCCAGATCTTTTCAGCGTCTTTGCTATCGGAACTGTTGCCCAGCTCTGCGCGGGCCTGACCAAATGTATAGCATATCCAGCCCGCCCGCATGGCGTTGGCAATGGCGCAAAAGCGGTCGGAGTCCAGACCATAATACATGGAAAAGAATCCAGGCGGCACACGTTCCCACGTATAGACCGTATCTGGATCCCAGGTTTGCCAGAACATATGGGTCGCCCCCGCCCGACGCAGAACAAGTTCTACGTCAGACGGGTCGACTGTCTTTTCCAACTCTCTTAAGAGTTGTTCCGAACGTATCATGCGACGCGTTGCCTCATTCTTTCTTCCACGCGCTCTGATGCCAATGCGCGGCGACGTTCTGACAAATGTTTGGCGAAAATCTCATGTTCGATCTTCTCCAATGTCAATCGTTCGCATGGTGTCCAATAAGGACGCAGGTCGATGAGGATATGACGATATTCCCGTCCCTCATAAACAACCGGCGGCTCATTGGTGATTACGCCATTCACAGTGCGCTTCCAGAACTTCATGATCCGTGGGTCTCGCACCAAACCTCTAATGGTCGTAATTCCTTTAAACACCGAATACTGCACCGCGGCCTGAGCGATTGAGTTCAGGATGGCCAGGGCACCTCTTTCACTGGGCAGCACAGAAAGCTTTTCCCAGGTTGCCTCAGTTCCTTCACCCCCATTCAGGATGCGTATACGCATACTACCGACGGGTGCGCCATTTCGACAAGCCAATAAATGCGTTGCCGCCGAAAAGTCATTCCCATCGAACTGTTCCGAATATGGTTCCGGTTCGTCGCCACTCATAAAGCACGCTGATCGAATTCGTTGACAGGCGATCAGGTCCTCAATCGTTGAGGCAACCTTGATTGTAATAGAATCATCGGAACTATTTATACGGTTACTCATAATAATGCCCTCCTGTAGAGTTCTGGTCATTCGGCCATTCCGAAAAACCAGGATAGACCAAGAGTTGTATATCGAGACGGGACGGTTTTGCAGTAAAAAGGCGAATTTTTTGCTTGAAACCATTAATAGTTATATTTTTTTACATAAACCAGATTGCATCAGGATTGCCTGATGCCGTCATTGCCCTACCGGCTCAACTCCGCTAAAACCCTCTCGCCGCCCCGGCTGGCGGTATTTCGTTGCATCATTTGCTTAAGGAGCAGGACCGCCATGGCCTCGTACCAATATGTTTTCGGCATGCACAATCTGGGCAAGGCCTATCCGGGTGGCAAAGAAGTGCTGCGCGAAATCACGCTACAGTTTCTGCCAGGCGCGAAGATCGGGGTACTGGGCTATAACGGGGCTGGGAAATCCACGCTGCTGAAGATCATGGCCGGCGTTGATACGGAATATACCGGCGAAGCCTGGTGCGCCGATGGGGTCAAGATCGGTTACTTGGCACAGGAACCGCATCTGGACGAGAACAAGACCGTCGCAGAAAACGCCATGGAAGGCCTGGCTGAGCTAAAGGCTGTGGTGGATCGCTTTAACGAAGTCTCCATGAAATTGGGCGAAGTCACCGACGATGATGAGATGATGACGCTGATCGGTGAACAGTCAGAATTACAGGAAAAGATCGACGCCGCTGATGCCTGGGACCTGGATGCGCGGGTTGAGGTCGCGATGGACGCGCTGCGCTGCCCGCCGGGCGATTGGGGGGTCAAGAATCTGTCCGGGGGGGAACGCCGCCGCGTTGCGCTTTGTCGCCTGTTGCTCAGCGGGCCTGATATGCTGCTGCTGGACGAACCGACCAACCACCTGGATGCGGAAAGCGTTGCCTGGCTGCAGCGCTTCCTGGCGGACTATGCAGGCACCGTGGTGATGGTCACCCACGATCGCTACTTCCTGGACAATGTCACCGGCTGGATCCTGGAATTGGATCGCGGTCGCGGCATTCCTTATGAAGGCAACTATTCCTCCTGGCTGGAACAGAAGCAAAAGCGTCTGCAACAGGAAGGCCGGGAACAGGAAGCCCGCCTGCGCAACATCGCGCAAGAGCGGGAATGGGTCAGCGCCTCTGCCCGGGGTCGCCAGACGAAATCCAAGGCGCGTATCTCCGCCTATGACGATTTGGTGCGCGAAGCGGAAGAGGCCGAAAAGGCCAATACCACGGCCCAGATCATCATCCCGCCGGGCCCACGCCTGGGCGGTGTCGTGATTGAAGCGGAAGGTCTGTGCAAATCCTATGACGGCAAGGTCCTGATGGATGGCCTCAGCTTCAAACTGCCACCGGGCGGGATCGTCGGGATCGTCGGGCCAAACGGGGCGGGTAAAACCACCCTGTTCCGCATGATCACCGGCCAGGAAAAACCCGATGCGGGTTCTATCCGTTTGGGGGAGACCGTGAAACTGGGCTATGTCGATCAGAACCGCGACGTGCTGCACGACAATAAGAATGTCTGGGAAGAAATCTCCGACGGCATGGATATGATCGAACTGGGTAAGCGCAAGGTCGCCTCCCGTGGTTATGTCGGGTCGTTCAACTTCAAAGGCGCCGATCAGCAGAAGAAGGTTGGTCAATTGTCGGGTGGGGAGCGCAACCGCGTCCATCTGGCCCGCATGTTAAAGACCGGCGCGAATGTCCTGCTGCTCGATGAGCCGACGAACGATCTGGACGTTGATACTCTGCGCGCATTGGAAGACGCCCTGATGACCTTCCCCGGCTGTGCCGTGGTCATCAGCCACGATCGCTGGTTCCTGGATCGCCTGTGCACCCATATCCTGGCCTATGAAGGCGACAGCGAAATCGTGTTCTTCGAAGGCAACTATGAAGACTACGAAGCCGACCGCAAACGCCGCCTGGGCGTCGAGGCCGACCAGCCCCACCGCATCAAATACCGCCGAATGGAGCGTTAAACTGCAGGTTTAACCTCAACCGCATCACATCGTTTCAACGGTGAAGTTAAAGTTTGACACCATAATGTCGCGTGTAACTTTACGGCATACAGATTGGCTGCTATACTTCGGTATGAAGATCAGAAACGTTCTGCATAAAGGATTACGTCGGTTCATTCTAAAGGATGATTTGTCTGGTCTGCCAAATGACATCGTTCCAAAGCTCCGACGCATGATTTCCTTTCTGCAAGATATGGACAGCGTTGAAGAACTTAAAGCGATCCCAAGCTGGCGTGCGCACATACTCACAGGTGCTCGAAAAGGCACCTGGAGTTTGACCGTCACAAGAAATTGGCGACTGACATTCAAAATTGATCAATTCGAAGTCGAAATCATCGACCTTGATTATGAAGATTATCACTAGGAGAGCACCATGACGACTTCTGAAAGCATCCGACTGAAAGCACCATCCCATCCAGGCGGATTTCTTAAACATGAAGTGCTGGAGCCATTAGAGCTGTCTGTTACGACGGCATCGCATATTTTGGGGGTAACCCGTCCGACCTTATCTGCCCTGTTGAACGAGCGCGCTCATCTGTCTCCTGAGATGGCATTACGCTTCGAAAAAGCCTTTGGGATATCTATGGATACTTTAATGAGAATGCAGAACAGCTATGATATTGCGCAGGCGAGAAAACGCGAAGCCAACATTGTTGTCGCACCTTATAAGCAATCATTGAAATCATTGCCTGACGCGTATCTGGCCCCGCGCTGATCGACACCTTTTGACGGATTTTCTTTCAATCCCGATGATAGGGATGGCCGTCCAGGATTTGGCGGCAGCGGTAGATTTGTTCGGCCAGCATGGGGCGGACCAGCATATGGGGCCAGGTGACGCGGCCAAAGCGGATCAGCAGGCTGGCCGATTGGCGTAACCCGTCTGACAGGCCGTCCGCCCCGCCGATCAGAAACACCAGATCGCTGGTGCCGCTGTCCTGCCATGTCTGGAATTTTGCGGCGAGTTTTCGGCTTGTCAGGTCATCGCCGGTTTCATCCAGGGCTACAATCGTTGCCCCGTCCGGGATTTTCGCCCGGATCAGTTCGTCTTCCCGTGCGATCCGCTGATCAGTAGGAAGCGGGCGTTTTTCCTCAACCTCTATGAGTTCAAGGGGCCAGGTGATCCGGGATCGATAGACATCAAAAAGACTCGTCTCGGGACCGCGCTTTGCGCGGCCGACCGCGATGATGCGTATCCGCATCGGACCCCTTTCTGCCTACCCCTGTGCGATGCGCCCGATCAGGCGTTCGCGCTCATGGGTTCCGGCATCTCCACGCCCCACATCTTCTCAAGATTATAGAAGCTGCGAACTTCTGGACGGAACAGATGCACAATAATGTCGCCGGCATCGATCAGGACCCAATCGCCCTGATTCATGCCTTCGACCCGCGCACCTTCGACGCCAGACGATTTCAACTTTTCCAGAAGATGGTCTGCCATGGAGACCACTTGGCGGCTGGATGTACCACTGGCGATCACCATGTGATCAGCGATGGACGATTTGCCGCGCAATTCGATGACCGTCACGGCCTGAGCCTTGTCGTCATCCAATGAGGTTTCGATTAATCCCAACATGAGGTCGGAATACGGTTCCTGCGCAATGAGACTAGCGATCTTCGGTTTCTCCTTCTGTTGCCCGCCAACGATTTGGTTGCTCTGTCGACTATTCATCAGGTTCACCCGGTTGGTTCGAAGAAGGGAACCCGCCAGACTCCCGAATAGCGGTCGCAGAGGCCGCATGTCGGCGTATCGCCAAAAACACCCAAGCTGGCGGCGCTCTATACGCCAATCCGGGCGCAAACCGATCCGGTAGATACGCCCGCGCAAACCGAGCCGCCGCCTGCCCAGCCAACGCCCTTGAATCATACGTAGGTCTTGCAAAAACGGCAAGGGGAACCGTTGTGAAGATTTTAGTCCATCGATACCAGCGATGAATTTGCAACAGGTTGTCTGCACCCATCAGCCACACAAACCGGATTTCCGGCAGCATTTTGGTAAGCTTACCCAGCGTATCGGCGGTTTGACGTGTCCCCAACCTTCGTTCGATATCTGTCACGCGAATCCGGGGATCACGCGCCATCGTCTTGGCAGATTGAAGCCTGTCTTCAAATCCGGCCATGCCTGATTCGGATTTCAGTGGGTTCTGGGGCGACACCATCCACCAGACTTGATCCAGGTTCAGACGTTTCAGCGCCTCGCGGGAGATATGCAAATGACCTTCATGCGCGGGATTGAAAGACCCACCCAGAAGACCAACGGTCATGCGCCGATTGCGGCTGACCAGACTGGTGGTGCGGAATTTACCCATGGCACATCTGCACCGAGGATTTCGCAATAGCCCGCACCGTCACGGGCGAACCTGCCCGGTGCCCCGTACCTGGTATTTGAAACTGGTCAACTGTTCCGCCCCCACAGGCCCCCTGGCATGCATGCGCCCGGTGGAAATGCCGATTTCAGCCCCCATGCCAAATTCCCCCCCATCGGCAAATTGGGTTGAGGCATTATGCATCACAATCGCGGAATCAACCTCTCGCAAGAACCGTTCTGCCGCCTGGGCATCTTCTGTCACAATACAATCAGTGTGATTGGATCCATATTGCGCAATATGCGCCATTGCCGCATCCAACCCATCGACCACACGGATCGACAGGATCGCGTCCAAATATTCCGTCGACCAATCTTCCTCCGTGGCAGGCACAATAACCGGCATCAGGGCAATTGCCTCTGCATCCCCGCGCAAGGCACAACCAGCCTTGGTCAGGGCCTCGGTCAGGCGCGGCAGCAAGGTCGGGGCGATCGCCCGATCAATCAGCAGCGTTTCCGTCGCGCCGCATATCCCGGTACGCCGCATTTTACCATTCACCGCAATTGCCACGGCCTTATCAGGATCAGCACTGGCATGGATATACAGATGAACCAGCCCTTCCAGATGGGCAAAGACCGGCACGCGGGCATCCGCCATCACCCGTTCAATCAAATTGCGCCCACCGCGTGGGATGATGACATCGATCAGGCCACTGGCCCCCAGCATGGCACCGACAAAGGCGCGGTCGCGGCTTTGCGCAATCTGCACCGCATCCTGTGGCAGGCCCGCCGCCGCAAGCCCCTGGCGCAGACAGTCTGCAATGACCCCTGCGGAATGAAAGCTTTCTGATCCACCCCGCAAGATCACCGCATTACCGGCCTTAACGCACAAGGCGCCAGCATCCGCCGTGACATTCGGGCGGCTTTCATAAATCACCCCGATCACGCCCAGTGGTGTTCGCACACGATCGATCTGTAAGCCATTGGGGCGATCCCATGACTGAAGAACCTGGCCGACTGGATCGGGCAAATCCGCAACGGCCTCCACACCTGCCGCCATTGCCTCGATCCGGTCTTGCGTCAGCAGCAGGCGATCCATCATTGCCGGGCTCAGGTTCTTTTCTGCCCCATAGGCCATATCCCTGTCATTCGCCTGGGCAATGTCATCCATGCGCGCGCGGATGACCCCAGCGCCCTGACGCAGACCGTTCCTGCGCGCATCCGATGAGGCAAGACCCAAGGCGTGACAGGCCGTACGGGCACGCTGTGCCATGGCCTTCAATTCTGCGCTGGCATCGCCGTCTATGATGTCTACACCGTCCATCATCTCACATCCTATCCAATCGACTCTAAGCCTGGCGCTTGATTCCCCGCAACCGGTAATTCTGATTGATCCAGGGACATGTCATCCCGGTGAATCAGCTCCGGTCGTCCATCAAAATCCAGCACTGTGCGAATTTCCGATGACTGCAAGCCAGCGATCCGGGCGGCATCGTCTGAGGAATAGGCCGACAGCCCCTTACCCACGATCCGACCATCCGGTCCTTTGATCAACACCGCGTCGCCCCGCTCGAAAGTGCCGGACACGGTGCGCACCCCTGCGGGAAGCAAACTCTTGCCCCGCCCCAGTGCCGCCAGGGCACCTGCATCGACGATAACCGCGCCCACCGGTTTCAATGTACCCGAAATCCAGCGCTTCCGGGCCGTGACCGGTTGGTCGGATGGAATGAACCAGCTTGCCCGCGCGCCTTCTGCCAGGGCTTTCAGTGCATGATCCTTATGCCCCAGAGCAATTGCCATGCGGCATCCCCCCGCCAGCGCGATTTTGGCCGCATCCAGCTTGGTAATCATGCCACCGGTCGACACGCCGGGAACCGCATCCCCCGCCATCGCTTCAATCTCTGGCGTAATAGCACGGATTTCCGGGATATGTTGCGCCGTCTTTGTCTTCCTGGGATCGGCAGTGTAAAGCCCGTCAATATCCGACAACAGCACCAGCAGATCCGCACTGGCCATGGTCGCCACCCGGGCGGCCAACCGATCATTGTCACCATAGCGAATTTCGCTGGTGGCCACGGTGTCGTTCTCATTGATGACCGGCACAACGCCTAGTTTCAACAATTGCAGCAGGGTTGCACGGGCATTGAGATGTCGGCGGCGTTCCTCGGTATCGGATGGCGTCAACAGGATCTGCGCGACCTTGATGTCAAACCGCGCCAGTGCTTCCTGATAGGCATGGGCCAGGCGGATTTGCCCGGTCGCGGCGGCTGCCTGCTTTTCCTCCAGTTTCAAAGTGCCATTCTTAAGGCCCAGCAAATGACGTCCCACCGCGATAGAGCCGGACGATACGATCAGCACCTCTTGCCCGGCGCGGCGAAATTCCGCGATATCGGATGCCAGTGTTTCTAGCCAGGATTGACGGATCGCCCCCGTCCCATCGACCAGCAAGGCGGACCCGATCTTGATAATCACCCGTTTCGAATCGGCGAATGCCATGGCCTTACTCGCTTGTTTCTGACCTCAAACAGGGGTCCATTCATCGGTAATATGGCGCGTGGTCTGTTCCATCTTCGCCGCAGCGGCCTCCGCCTCCCGTTCCCGCCGGGCAGCCTCTTCCAGGCGATACGGCTCAACCACTTTCCAGATTGCCCGCAAGGCCGGCACAACACCCATTCCCGCTGCACCCGACAAGATCAGGATCGGGGATTTTGTCACTTTACGCAAAGCCGCAACCTGTTCATCCATCAATTCAGGGATCGAGGCATCCGCCTTATTGATCGCAACGATTTCCGGCTTGTCAGCCAGGCCATTGCCATAGGCTTCCAATTCACCCCGGATCGTCTGATAGGAGTCTACGACCTTATCCTCAACCCCGTCGATCAGATGCAATAAGACCCGACACCGCTCTATATGGCCCAGAAAGCGATCCCCCAGCCCCTGTCCTTCATGGGCCCCTTCGATCAGGCCCGGAATATCAGCGATCACGAATTCATGGGAATCCACGCCGACCACGCCCAGTTGAGGATGCAGGGTGGTGAAGGGATAGTCCGCAATCTTTGGGCGCGCCCGACTGACGGCACTTAAAAACGTAGACTTACCCGCATTGGGCAGCCCGACCAGACCGGCATCCGCGATCAGCTTCAGGCGCAGCCAGACCCATCGTTCCTCACCCTCTTCACCCGGATCAGAGCGCCGGGGGGCCTGATTGGTGGAGGATTTGAAGGTGGCATTGCCCCGCCCGCCCATGCCGCCCCGCGCCAGGATGGCTTTCTGGCCCACCTCTGTCAGATCCGCCAACAGGGTTTCCTTATCTTCCGCAAAAACCTGCGTTCCCACGGGCAGGCGCATGATGACCGCATCAGCGCTGCGTCCGGTGCGATTGTCGCCCATGCCGTGCTGGCCCGTCTTGCCCTTGAAATGCTGTTGATAGCGATAATCGATCAGCGTGTTCAGGCCATCCACCGCCTCGGCAATAACATCGGCACCGCGACCGCCATCCCCGCCATCGGGACCGCCGAATTCAACGAATTTCTCGCGCCGAAACGATACGCAGCCCGCGCCACCATTGCCGGAGCGTATAAAAATTTTGGCTTCATCCAGAAATTTCATGTCTCGTCACTTCCGATCAACGGGACCCCAAAATGGGGGAAACGGAAAAAGGGGAACGGCGCGGCCGTTCCCCTCTCCTCTACCTGATGATATGCGGCGTTTAACGCAGTATCGTGTTCAGGACCAACCGGGACAGCCTTACTCGGCAGCCTCGGCCAGCGGTCGTATGCCAATAATGGTGCGTTCGCGGGTCTTTTTGAATTCGACATTCCCATCGACCAGCGCAAACAGCGTATAGTCACGGCCCGTGCCGACATTGTCGCCAGCATGCCATTTGTTGCCACGCTGACGGACCAGGATATTCCCGGCCACAACAGCTTCGCCGCCAAATTTCTTGACGCCAAGGCGTTTACCAATTGTATCGCGGCCGTTGCGTGAACTACCGCCTGCTTTTTTATGAGCCATGATGTAAGCCCTCCAGCGTTAATGCCTTATTCGGCGTCAGATTTCTTAGCAGCAGCCTTTTTGGCCGTTGCCTTCTTCGCGGTTGTCTTGCCTGCCGCTTTCTTCGCAGCGGTCTTTGCCGTTGCCTTCTTGGCAGCAGCTTTCGGCGCATCGCCGTCCGCATCGCCTGCCGGAGCCGCAGCAACCTTCGCCTTGGTGGTGGCTTTCTTGTTAGAGCCATCCAGGGCGATGTCGATCACGCGCAACACGGTGACGTGCTGGCGATGACCGCGCTTGCGGCGATAGTTTTGGCGGCGCTTCTTTTTGAAGATGATGATTTTTTTGTTGCGGGTCTGCTCCACAACTTCTGCTTCGACAACAGCGCCTGGCAGCATCGGCGTACCGGTCTGCGCGCCATTCTCGTCAGAAATCATCAGAACTTCATTCAACAGGACGGTATCGCCTGCTTCTGCTTCCAGCTTTTCAACGCGGATAACATCGTCTTTGGCGACACGATACTGTTTGCCGCCCGTCTTCACTACTGCGAACATGGGTCTCTTCCTTCAATCGCTTCACGCGTTCTGTGGTGTCACCCTGAAAACCGAAACGGTCTTTGATCAGGGCAATCTTTCCGCCATGCGGTAGGATGCGGCCGGAACCGGACCCAAAACCTCGAACTGCGCAGTCACGCAAAATGCGTCGCAACCCCGAAAGGGCTGCAAGAACGGGCGGAATATACGGATGCACGGCCCCAAGTCAATGGATAAGTAACGCATCTGCAATAACATCTGCAACAGGCGGTCCCAAACCCCTCCCCCCGTTTTCAGGGCTTGGCAGGCCAAACGCCATCGTGTAGGAAACCGCACGTTTCGATCCAGGCTCAGATGTTCAAGGTGCAGGGCCTATTGCGGAGAGGTGCCGGAGTGGTCGAACGGGACGGTCTCGAAAACCGTTGTGCCTTCACGGGTACCGTGGGTTCGAATCCCACCCTCTCCGCCACTTCAATCCCTGAGTGGGCACTGAGTTTACGCCACTTCCCGCCACAAGCGTCTATAGCAGCCGGGACTTCGATCTCATGATGCGAACCTCGCCCTCGGCGACCTCGACGCGCTGAGCGAGCGCACGCAGGTGGTCGCGGCGATAGCCGCCGCCTTCGAGCCGGATGCGTTCGCGGGCGGTTGCGGCGAATTTGCGCAGCATCCGCGGCGTCACCGCCTTTTGTCCCGAGTTCTGGAGCATCGCCTGCGCCCGGTCGGCATCGGCCCTGGCCTGATCGCGGATGGCCTTGAGGCCGTCGATGCGGTTTTTCAGCGCCGGGTCGTCCAGATTGACCACGCCCGCCTCGATGGCGGCGTACAGCCGCTTGAGGCGCAATTCCGATTCCGTGGCGCGCTTGTTGAGTTCGGCGATATGCTCGCGGTGGCGCTTCGAGCATTCCTCTCGCCGGTCGAGAACGGCGGTAAGGATGGTTTCCAGACGTTCGGGCTGAAGCAACTGCTTCTCAAGGTGATCGGCAACCAGATCGTCCAGCTTCTGCATCGGCACGGCCATGCCCTCGCAGGCGGTCGGTCCCTGCCGCGCCTTCATCGAGCAGGCATAATAGCGGTAGCGCCCACCCTTGCCGGTGCGGATGGTCATGGCCCCGCCGCACTTGGCGCAATGGATCAGGCCGGTCAGCATGGTCGGGCCGCTGATGACGCGGGCTGGCATGACCTTGGGGTTACGGGCCTTAAGCAGCTTCTGAACCGCGTCGAAGGTCTCGTGGTCGATGATCGGCGGAACCGGAACCACAACGACCTCGGTCTTGGGTTTCAGTTCCTTGGTCTTGCTGCGCTTGTTGAACTCATGCTCGTCCATATAGGTGCGGCGGGTCAGGATGCGGTGAACCTGACCGATGCCCCAACGTCCGCTGTCGCGGTTGAAGATGCGGCGACTGTTGAGATAGGAGACGATGTTCTTGACGCCCATCTGGCCGGTGGTGCCGTCGCCTTCCAGGGCAAGGCGATAGATCAGCCGCACCGTGTCGGCGTGGAGCGGGTTGATTTCCAGCTTCTTCTTGGTCTTGGCTCCGCGCTGCTCGGCGGCGACTGTGCGATAGCCGATAGGGGGAAGCGAGCCGTTCCAGAAGCCTTGCCGGACATGTCTCCCGCCTGGTACTGATGCTGACTGGCGCGGTCGAGTTTCTGCCAGCGCTCCACGAAGCGGTCGGCGCGGCGCTGCGGATCGGTTCGAGTTTCCGTTTCGAGCTGGAGGGCGCGGATAGCGCGATTGACACGGCCACTGCCTGCCTCTCGGGCAAGCTCCGGGTCTTTGACATACGCGGCCTCGGCATCGCGCCAGCCATGCGGCCGCACTTCCTCAAAGGCTTTGCAGGCATCGGTCAATTCGCGCACCTGCTCAGGGCTGGCCTTGCCGCCCGTGTCCTCGGTACTGAACATCCCGTCCACCGCCCGGGCATGACGCTTGAGCGCATCAGTTCGGGCACGGCGCATCGCCAATTCCAGGTCATCGGCATCCGCCCTCGCAGGCGATGCCGGTTCACGCTGCGGACCATCCGCATCCGCTCTTCCCCTTTCCGGCCGCTCTCCAGCGTTTGCACCGGGCGCGCCGTCTGCGGGGAGGCACAGGCCGTCGAACATGCTGCGCACCTTCTCCGGCACCTGACTGGCGATCTTAACAACCCGCTCCATCCGCTCGCGGAAGGTGATCCCGCGCCGTTCGGCATAGTCCTGCGCTGGTACGTAATCTGTCGCCAT
Organism: Hwanghaeella sp. 1Z406; assembly: GCF_048892425.1. Lineage (NCBI taxonomy): Bacteria > Pseudomonadati > Pseudomonadota > Alphaproteobacteria > Rhodospirillales > Aestuariispiraceae > Hwanghaeella > Hwanghaeella sp. 1Z406. The sequence continues at coordinate 134,456 of NZ_JBLZHU010000005.1, read as the reverse complement.
GTCTTTGACCCGGTCGCGAGACAGGGTGCGGACGAGCCGGTCCTGACCGGCGAAGTCGTCGCGGCCGTAGTGCAGGTCCATGCCGCCGCGGTGACGGGACAGGGCGACATAGCTGCCGTGGGCGTCCAGGCCCGGCGTCGCCAGAACATGCGTCCGGTACACGGTCATGCCCTGGGCCTTGTGGATGGTGGCCGCATAGCCGTGGTCGATGCGGTCATAGTCTTTCAGGTCGAAGGCAATGGAGCGCCCATCGTCGGTCTGCACGGTTATGCTCTGCGTGCTGACCTGCTCGATGGTCCCGTGCGTGCCGTTCTTGAACCCAAGGCCGCGTTCGTTTTGCAAGAACATGACGCGATCCCCGGTGGCAAAGTTTCGGTCGCCGCGCTCGACTGTGACACGCACGTCCTCGCCAAGATCGCCCGCCTCCCGCATCCGGTCGCGGGCGGCTTCGTTCAACTCCCGCACCTCGGCATTGGTATGGGTAAGGATGATGCGGCTGCTGTCCGGTGCTGCCTGCCGGTCACGATCCCAGCGGTCGATCAGCTCGTCCCGCGCCTGCTCCCGCGTCTGTGCCTCATGGACCATGTCGTGACGGTCATAAACATGGATCGCCGCGCCGGTCCTGCCGGTCGCCAGATCGCGGGTGGCGTCACGCTGCCAGTCCTCGCGCTGGCGGCGGACCTCACCGATTTCCGCGCCACCGTGGCGTTCGTGAATGGAGCGGAAGGCCGCGCCCGCCTCAATGGATTGCAACTGCTGCGGATCGCCGACCAGCACCACTTTGGCGCCGGCTTCGTCGATCACCAGCACATCATGGGACGTAAGCATGTCGCGGCCCTGTCCCCAGCCATGTTCCATGCTGGCGATGGTGCGCGACGCGATGCCTGATCCGCTTTCCAGATTCTCATCTGACAGCGCCACGCCACGCACCTCAAAGCCTGACACCTCCCATGCCTCGCGCGCCACGCCCAGCATGGCGCTCTTTCCCGTCCCGGCATAACCGACGACCATGCCAAGATCGCGCCCGTCCGTGACATGCGCCAGTGCATCGGCCTGCTCGCCGGACAGGACAAGGCCGCGCGCTTCCGCACGCGCCAGCGCCGCTTCGCGTTCTCTGTCACCGACCTCATGCCGTTCCTTCTCGGCTATGAGTTCGGCGGCGCGGTGCAAGCGCTGTTCGGCCTCGACCATCTCGCGGGTGGTGAAGCGGTCCTCGCCACGTTCGTCCGAGCCGAGTTCGAACAGCTCGGGCGCGTTCCGCACGCGCCCATGACCGCGTTGAACTGCTCAATTCCGTCGCTGTGCCGATGCGCAAACACCGCCATGTCGCGCCGCGTGAATGTCGATTGCTGGTGAGTGATGGGTCGAACGCCACCGAAGGATCGACGATGATGCGTGCGTCGTTGTTGTGCGCAATCTCGCGGTGCATTTCCGCGCGGTCAGCGGCCTCTAACCCTTCGCCCTCGATGCGTTGGGCGGGCGCGCCGATCTGCGTTTGTGGCTCAAGGCCGATGCCCTGCGTCTCCAGGCTGCGATGGTCGATGCGGGCGTCAATGTCGAGTTCGGCAAGGCGCTCGTTGACGTGTTCCGCCCATCGTTCCCGCCACCGCTCCACCATCTCCGTGCGGTTCCAGTCCCGCACCTTCTGGCCGAAACCGCTCTCATCCACGCTGCGCATGGTGAGCATGACATGGGCGTGGGGCTTGGGCGTCCATTCCTCGGCCATGTCCCAATGCACATTGAGGTCGGCGATCATGCCCTCATCGACAAACTCCTCCTGCACGAAGCCGCGGGCGAGTTCGATGCCCTGGGCTTGCGTCATCTCGCGCGGAGGGGCGAACTCGACCTCGCGGGCAAGCTGGGCGTCCTTCCTGACCTCGAACGCTTCAACATCGTTCCAGACCTGTTCGCGGTCCCTCCATTGTTCGGGCGCATCCTTCGGCAGCATGACCTCGGAATGGACGACGCCGCGCTTGTTGGAAAAGTCGTGGCTGCCTTCAAGCCGGTCGTCGCGCATCCGCGAAGCCGAGCGATAAGCGGACGACGCCACCGCACTGCTTCCGGCCGATGACCTTGAGGTGAAGATGATAGATCGCCATCGCGATCAAGCATTGGCACGGCCAAGCGCACGTCGGAACGACGTATAAGTGCGCCCCCCCTCGAAAAAATCTCGGGGTGGACCGGCCCGTGCCAGACCGTCCCGGCAACATTACTGCGTTCAGCAGGTTACGCAACTATCATCGTTCCATCAAAAGCTTATGGAGATGATCATGCGCAAGCCACGGGACTATGATGCAGAACTGAAGGCGCTGGAAGACAAGGCGCGGGAACTGAAGACTCGCAAGGTGTAGCAGCTCGGCGACCTGGTAATTGCCACAGGAGCCTATACACTTTCGGCCGAGGAACTGGCGGGCGCGCTCGTCGCATTGGCCGAAACCAGAGATGCAGGAAAGAAGGAGGCGTGGGCCAAGCGCGGCGCCGCGTTCTTACAGGGTCGGTCACGGCGAACTGCATCAGCGCCTGACCGCGACACTGGCGGCGCTCAAACGCAACCGGGCGGCGCGCAACCGGCATCAGGCACAACGAGCGCGACATGACATGCGCACATGGCAGGTGGAGCGCCGCAGGAGAACACGGCATCTGATCGAACTCGGTTGTCTCGTCATCAAGGCGGGTATCGTGGACCTGACCGGCGATGATCGCGCCATGATCTAAGGGGCGCTGCTTTGGATGGCCGACAAGCTCAAAGGCGAGGACGGCGAGCGTGCTCGTGTTGTCCGGACAAAGCTGGGAAAGATGGCATTTGAGAAGGATCGTTCGCCAGACGTGCATGACAGAACTCAACCACCGCAGGATCGGGCGTAATCGATGCCAAGAAGCGCGGAGAACCCACATATCTCGGTACCGCCGCGTGAAACGCTCTCACGCCTATGTCGTGACGGACCGCCATTGACCGTCAGTCCGGTCTCGAGGCGCCAAGGGTCCTAAAGGTGGGCCAGACCCGTGGCGGTTGGAGGAGGACGGAGATACCCCCGTGACATGATGGAGAAGCAGTCCCCCCTCCACCGAACCTGCCGGATAAGGGTTAGCAGGATCCTTGTACTCCGCGATCAGCTCTGCGCGAATCGGATACTGTCGTCCTATCAAGGATGGAGCACAATCAATCGCATTGCATCCGACCGGTACCTGATGCACAATGGCCAAAATGTCCATTTTGGATCAATATTGCATGAAAACACTCTCTGCCCGTGATGCAAAAAACCGCTTTGGCTACCTGATTGATACCGCGCGCCAAGAACCTGTATCAGTCGAAAAACATGGTAGGCCAGTCGTCGTGGTTCTCAGTATTGAAGACTACGAGCGACTGACAAATGCGGCTCCTCGCGGCAGCGCTGGGGAACCGGAATGACCAGGAAGATCGCTTATCCTTTGGTTGACGTTTTCGCGGGGCCGGGCGGCCTTGGTGAGGGGTTCGCCTCCCTGACGCGCGGTGCAAAAGATGCCTGTTTCCGAAGCGCAATATCAATTGAACAGGACGAGTTTGCACACCGGACATTGCTGCTGCGACACTTCCTGAAAGCCTTCAAAGATGATGGGCTTACTGAAGACTACTACCGGTACCTGAAAGACGATATTACGCTTGGGGCACTGTACGATCTTCATCCGAACGAGAAGGCGCATGCCGACCGGTCAGCTATCCGTATTTCGCTTGGAACTGACAACCATAAGCGCGTGCACAATCTGATTTCGGACAGGCTTCAGAAGCAAAAGAGGTGGGCACTGGTTGGCGGACCGCCCTGTCAGGCGTACTCACTTGTGGGTCGGTCACGGATGATGGGTGACCCGGAGTTTCAAAAGGACATCCGGCACTTTCTGTACCGCGAGTATCTTCGGATCATTATAGATCATGCTCCGCCAGTCTTCGTGATGGAAAACGTCAAGGGACTGCTGTCGGCGAAGGTTGAAGGCAAACTGGTCATCAATCGGATTCTAGCCGACCTGACCGCGCCGAAAGATGCCCTCGGCATGTCTTCCAATGGACTTGGTTACCGCCTGTACTCCCTGTCTGCGGATGAGCTGCCCGGGCTGGAGGCCGATCCGCGTCTCTTTCTTGTCCGGGCGGAAGAGTATGGTGTGCCGCAGGCAAGACATCGTATGTTCATTGTAGGAATCCGCAATGACATCAACGTTCGGCCCGGGCGCCTCAAACCGCATAAGCCGCCAACACTGAAGCAGGCCATCGGAAATCTCCCGGCCATCCGCAGCGGACTTTCAAAAGGTGGAGACACTCCTGAAGCCTGGCAAAGAGAGATCGCCGGAATTGATCCGGTAGCGATCAGGCATGAGCTGAACGGTCACGAATATGCTGGTGATCTGGTTGATCTGATGAGCATCAACCTGGATCGCACACGCAGGAAGCTGGAGCGGCGTTCAACACACTACCCGGCCAGATCGAGGCTGCAGCACGCCGTGTTTGACGGCATTCACGATCCGCTTCTCGACCGCCTGGACGGTCACGAAGCACGCGGACATATGCCCTCCGATCTTCGCCGGTATGCTTTCGCGGCATCGTTTGCGTCTGTGACAGGGAAAAGCCCAAAACTGGCGGATTTTCCCGAGAGTCTCCTCCCGAACCACGACAATGTAGAACTTGGTCGCGCAGGAAAGATGTTCTCTGACCGTTTCCGGGTCCAGCTGCCCGATCAGCCTTCGACAACCGTCACGTCCCACATCTCCAAGGACGGGCACTACTTCATCCACTACGACCCCGTACAGTGCCGGAGTCTGACAGTCAGAGAAGCCGCGCGCCTTCAGACTTTCCCGGACAACTACAGATTTGAGGGGCCGCGCACCGCCCAGTATCATCAGGTGGGCAATGCCGTGCCGCCATATCTGGCCAGGCAGATCGCTGCAATTATCGCCGACGTTCTGGATCAGATGAAAGATGATGATGCGTGACGGATCGGATTTCGAAAGAGCACCGCAGCTGGAACATGTCCCGAATCCGGGGCAAAGACACTAAACTCGAAGTTCTTCTTCGTAGCCTTCTCCACCGGAGAGGCTTTCGCTTTCGGCTGCATGCGCCCGGCCTGCCTGGAAAGCCTGACATCGTTCTCCCGAAGTACCGCACCGTCATCTTCGTTCACGGGTGCTTCTGGCACCGTCATGAAGGGTGTTCGAATGCGACGATGCCTAAGACGCGCACAGAGTTCTGGACCGAGAAGTTTCACAGGACAGTAGAGCGGGACGCCCGCAAGAAGACTGAGTTGGAGGCACTCGGCTGGCAGATACTGACTGTTTGGGAATGTGAACTGTTCGCAGACCCGCAAGATGTCATAAAAACCATTGAAAATCAGGTGGTTAATTCGATATAAGGCGATACATATCTCATATATTTATGATATGTGTCGACGACATAGTGGAAATATATTCCTAATAACTGAAAAATCTGTCATATATGTAGCGCATAAGGAAGGCTGCAATGCGGGACAAAAGGAAGAAGTTCGTCGACCTGGCTGAAGCGAGGGTCAACCGTGCCATCAAGGACATTCGCCTGATCGGGAATCTGGCGAACAAAGCGTCCTACGAATACGAAGATGAAGATGCCAAGGAGATTTTCAGGGCACTCCAGAGAGAGCTGGATGCCGCAAAAAGCAGATTCTCAGGAAACGGCAAAACTGGCGATGACTCGTTCCGCCTTAGTCAGAAATAGGGGCAAGCATGAGTAAGATCGGACTGGCATTTTTGCCGAACAACGGTGGTGAGGCCGAAGGCCTCAGTGACGCAGGGATCGAAACATTCCGCGAAAATCCTTTTGCGGCCGTTGCGCGCGAAACGGGCCAGAACAGTCGTGACGCACGCGCTGATGCGACAAAACCTGTTGTCTTGCGATTTGATGTCATCTCCCTTCCTGCCGATGCGTTTCCGTCAATCGAAGAATATCGTGAGGCAGCAGACCTGTGCCTGAAGAAGTCGGAGGCGGCTTCGAGGGAGAAAGAAACCGGATTTTTCCGTAACGCGGTCAGCGCGCTAAAAGCTGATGAATTGCAAATTCTCAGGATAGCAGACTTCAACACAAAGGGCGTTCGCGGACCTTGCGTTGAGGGCAGGCCGTTCCACACACTGGCAAAAACCGACGGGATGAGCGTTAAGGAGGATGTCAGTTCCGGCGGCTCTTTCGGCATCGGCAAGAATGCAACCTTTGCGCTTTCGGACATTCAGACCGTTTTTGTCTCAACGATGTACGAAACCGGTGGTCAGGCGCACTCACTTTGTATGGGGAAGACCCAGTTCATTTCGCATTCGGACAGCGCTGGAGTTGAACGACGACGCAAGGGCTACTGGGGTAAGACCGAAGGATACATGCCGGTCGATGCTGCGGAAAACATTCCGCAGTGGTTGCGCAGAAAGGAGCAAGGCACCTCTCTCTTCTCAGTTTGTTTAAGGGAAACCCGGACGGACTGGCGCTATGAGATGACCGCAGCAATCCTTATCAACTTTTTCTGTGCTATTGAACGTCGTGAGATGGAGTTTGAGCTGGATAACGGTTCGATCCTGATCAACCGGAACACCATTCAGACCCTCTTCAAGAGTCCAGAGGTCAACGAAGCCGTCGATCAACTGAATGCCCGGCACTCATTCGACGCCGCCCGCACACTGCATGATTGCCTTATTGATCCGCAGACCGTGACTCAGACTATCGAGGTATCTGAACTCGGCAAAGTCAGGATGCACATGCTTCTGCGTGACGGTCTTCGGTACACGGTCGGGATCGTCCGGAACGGCATGTATATCACGGACAATCTCGCCTACTTCAATGAGCCCTTTAAGCGCTTTCCGCTCCACAAGGAATTTGCCGTCATCATCGAACCGGAAAGCGCCGCAGAAGGCGAATGGTTCAAACGTCTCGAAAATCCCCGGCACGATACGCTGTCGGCAGAACGCATCACTGACCCCACTCTACGGGCGCAGGGGGAGCGGGCGTTTACCCTGCTTGCAAAGGAAATCCGCAACAGGATCAGAGAAGTCGCTCGTTCTCAACCTGTTGACAGCGTCGATCTCGACGAGATGAACGAGTTCTTCGTGACAGAAGGGTTCCGCACCGAGGACGAAGCGGGCACCGAGACTGATCCGCGCGCAAAAGTACCGACCACGATGAAGCGCAGCAACCCAAAGCGCACACCGCCTGCCGCGCAGAAATTCGGTTCCCCGGATGATCCTCCCGGTCCGGGGCCAAATCCTGGCCCGGAACCAAGTCCGGGACCAGGTCCGGGACCGGGACCAAAGCCAAGGCCGCGCAAAGAAATGCGTCCAATCGAACTGATCTCCGAGCGCGCTCTTATCCCGGACAGGAGAGAACTGAAAAAACGGCGGCTGATCTTCACCTCGCCGGTGAGTTCACACGTTGTCATCTCTACTGATGCGAGCGGTCTGAATGCGGAAGAGCGCCTAACGATCATCAGCGCCTCCATAGGGAGCGTCAGCAATGACACTCTTGAGATCACCTGCGAAGCCGGGAAGCGGCAGAGTGTCGATGTTGAATTCGACGTCCCATATGGCGGCCCGATTGAGATTTCAGCCTATGAGGTTGTTGAAGACGAAGAGGAGGTTGCGTCATGAAGATCAACGAGCGTATGCGCTATCCGCACCCGGTCCTCAGTGAATTCTCTTCTGATTACTCCACAGGCGAAATGTGTGCCGAGTTCCTGCAGCAGCAGACTGATGACAATCAGCTGAAGATCATCTCCGAGATCACTATCGGGAACGATGACCTTTCCTCTCTTATCTCCTCGCAGCAAGCGGCATCAGGCTACTTTCTGGTGTGTAGACGGACCTACTTCAACCACCTTCAGGAGGCACCTCCCGGAACATCCGAAAAGTTCTTTGATCTGTCGCAGCTTCACGGGCTGGTGACGATCCGTCCGGTTGTCTGGACACTAAAGGACCTCGACGGTTTCTCCAGCCCTATGATCGATGCAGAATTCGGCGAGGAAATCAGTATCGGGAAGGGGTCGATCATCGCAATGGGGCCGGAGTTTCGGTTCTCAATCGATCCGAGGAAGTTCAAGCCCTTCGAAACTATCTTCAAGCTTGCCGTTGATGACACCGTGGAACCCGGAATGATTGAAGTGGATACTGATGACGACAAGATCGGAATTCTCGCAGAGTCCGCGACGCACACGGCACTCGACAGTATGCGAAACCTACCAGCCACCCGCTCCGTGATGCTCAGTGCCGTCTACATGCCGGTAATCGCCGACATTGTCTCCAGAATGCAGCTTGGGGACAAAAGCTTTGAAGCACAGCGCTGGTTTCAGGTGTTCTCTGCAAAATGCGATGACCTCGGAATTCAGCCTAACGACCCCTCAGTCTCCCCGCTCAGGGTGGCGCAGCTGTTGCTGAAAGCCCCCTTAAAACAAACGACAAAAGCGATGGAGGCTGCATCATGAACACCGAGCTCAAATACATTTCTGAAGCGGCACTCACTGATCTGCGGACGAATATCCGTTCGAACCTAGAACTTTATCGGGGATCGGGGTTCCACCACCTTGAAGATGAACCGTCTTGGGATATCGATCTGAAGATCGACTATGATCAGGCGCTTCTTGGCACACTGGACCTTACACAGCAGCAGAATATCGTTGATATCGACCGAAAAAATTCGCTGATCGTCGGTCAGGCGCTGTCCGGACTGACGCCGTCTCTTGCAAACGAAGAACTTGTCTGGGTGCGGATCTCTCACCTTGATGCCTTTGAGTATTCAAAGGCCAGGTGGCTGAGCGAAACGGATGAAGATGATGCACTGGTTGCCTCTATTCAGGCTCACATCTTCGCTCCAACACAGACCGCGATCAGGGATGATCATTCCGTATCCCGCCTCTGGTGGAACTATCACATCGCAAGAAGCTGCATGCCGGATGATGTGGAGAAGGCACTTGGCCTGATCCTGAAAACAGCCGACATCAGATCGAACTTTGTCGAAAGAATCTGGATGAGCAGCAGAAGGCAGATAGCGGGGGCAATTCTGCGGGCAATTGATGAAAAAGCTGAGATTACCGCGACTGAGGTCAGATTCCGCGCTTTCATGAAGATCATCAACAGATACGGCGGTGGCATCGTGTTCGAGGCACTCAGCGATGCGGAAGCCGACAAATTCGTAGGCGAATGCTGTGATCGTGTCGCAGAGGTCAGTGAAGCAGCGTAGATGACGGAAAGAGAACCCGCACATCCCTTTGCCAAGGACCTGAACGAACTGCAGGATGCAAAGCTGCAGCTCATCAGCACTGTCAGAGACCTAATAGACCACACCTTTCAGGAGAGCGACAAAGAAGAACAGGTTCTCCAGACATTGAAGCAGCTGTTTCACTACATGTCCTCAAGGAGCCAGGCTGTTTCGTACCTTGTTTCTTCCGGCTTTCCGTGGGACGCCGAGATCATTCTCCGATCATTCTATGAGGCATCAGCAAAAATCTGGTTTATCTGCTTTGAAGCCGAGTCCGAGCGTAGTGCGCTTGTTCAGGAATTTTGGGGCCTTTACGCGGCCACACACGACCACAAGCGTAAACACCGCGTCGGTCCTGTCCGAAATCTGAGTAAAGCTGACGGACGAGAGGGAAGCGCCGCGATTTTCGACGGACTCGTGAACGAAGCCCTTTTCCCATCGACACCGACAAACAAGCGCATACGCAAGGACCTTGAACAGAAGTGGTCATTCTCGGAGATCATCAACGCACTCTCCGACTCAAAAGATGAGAAGGCAAAGGTCCCTGATGCTGATGTTTTGTTGCACATGTACGGCCAGCAAAGCCACCTGATACATGCTGACGACGCTGCACTCGATCTCATGCTGGATCGCGCGCTACGACGCAAAGACGAACTGCCGATTCTGGAGGCATCACACGCCGCGAGGATCATGTCTGACCAAGGCAGTCTCTGGGTGTTTTCCCTTGCGGCTCTCAGGCATATGCACGGCGCTGAGAAACTGATCCCTTTGGAGGTAGCGGAGTTGTGGACTGCCCAAACGAAGCAGTCAGAAGTCCTGTTCGATCAGTTCTTCGATACACAACGGAATTTCTATGACACATATGCAAGTTGATAACTTGGATAATTATCGCGGTATTTTCGGAGAACTAAAAAATAGTTCGAAGAAATCCCGCGGTTGTCAGGCCCGCCCGTTGATCATTTAGAGGGCTATAGCGTAGACGTAGTTCTCGGTTTCATCGGCTTCGGCCCGCCAACCATGCCGCAAGGCATTGATATCGAAAACATCCAGCGATTTTAGAGGCATGCGCTAGCTTGGCAATCGACCATCTGGCACGCGCGGATTATTGTCGATATATCCAGAAATCACCCTCTAAACACCATTGATACATTACATTTTTATGCACGTGTCCCGACCGATTGAGTCAATGCCTTCGGCAAGAAGGGAGCGAGAGATCCTTCCAGACGGGCAACCTTCGAGACGCCGGTAGACTGTCTGAACAGGCGTTGCTGGGCTTCGGCGCCGATTGAAAACCGCTAAAGCATCTGTAGACGAAGACACCGCAGCAACAAGACCACCTGTCCGACCTCTGCCGTCGCGGGGCTAAATCGTATGGTCGGGGACCAAATGGGACAGGAGGTGGTCAAGATGACCCAGCCCCATCCCGCCACTCTTGTGCTGAGGCAGATACCATAGTCGAAGCCGGAATCAGGAGAGGTGCAACACCCATGAGTCACGAATATGCGCAATACGATCAATCAAGCTGAACCAGAAATATGGAGCAGATCAATATGATTTCGACAAAATAATTGATTGACTAAGCAATCAATTATTAGGCAAATTGCAAACAGGAACGCACTGTTTTCAGACAAGGTGCGACCACGACATTGGCGGACTCCGCCAAACACTCAGTCGCTAAACGCAATGTGATTTTTTAGGGGAGCCCCCAATGGCCGAATTCAACACCGAAACGGAGACTCTAGCCGAAGCTGTCCGTACAAACCTATTTGCACCAGCACAGGAAATGTCGACGCTTGGTCGCAAGGGACTGCCCATGTTGAAGGGTGGTGAGGGAATCTATGTCATTGATTCCGAAGGGCGCAGACTGATTGATGGGCCTGCTGGCATGTGGTGCACACAGATCGGTTACGGTCGTCGGGAAATCGCCGACGCGCTGGCCGATCAGTCAATGCACCTTTCCTATAACTCGCCTTGGTACACTTCGAATTCGCCTGCCGCCAAGCTTGCCGCACGGATTGCGGAAATGACGCCTGGTGATCTGACGCGGATATTCTTCACGACGGGGGGGTCAACGGCCGTCGACACGGCGCTGCGTTTCACAGAGTTTTACAACAATATTCTGGGCCGCCCCCAAAAGAAGAAGATCGTCGTACGCATGGACGGCTATCACGGATCCACCAGCCTTACGGCCGCATGTTCGGGCCGGACCGGCAACTGGCCGAATTTCGATGTCGCGCAGGATCGGATCAATTTTCTCTCCAGCCCAAATGTCCGGCTGGCCGGCAATCGGACAGAAGCCGAATTTCTGGACGATCTGGTGGCGGAATTCGAGACGCTTATCGAAGAGAAAGGCGCTGATACCATCGCGGCCTTCTTGGCGGAGCCGCTATTGGCATCAGGCGGCGTGATCATACCGCCAACGGGATACCATGCCCGGTTCAAGGCGGTCTGCGAGGCCAATGATATCATTTATATCTCTGACGAGGTCGTGACAGGCTTCGGCCGTTGCGGAGAATGGTTCGCATCCGAGAAGGTTTTCGGCGTCGTGCCGGACATCATCACCTTCGCCAAGGGTGTGACATCAGGTTACGTGCCGCTCGGTGGTCTCGCTATTTCCGAAAAGCTGCTGGACCGGGTCAGCGGGGAAAATGCCAAAGGCGGCAGCTTTACCAACGGCTACACCTATTCCGGTCATCCCGTAAGCTGCGCAGCGGCGCTCGCGAATATTGAGGTGATTGAGCGCGACGGTATCCTGGCGCATGTGAACGAAGTGTCGGTGCATTTCGCGGCGGCGCTGAAGGCTCTGGAAGATCTGCCGGGAGTCGCGGACATTCGCTCGAAAGGCCTCGTCGGCTGTGTCGAATGCATGGTGGACCCGGGCCGCTCCGAAGTGACCGACGCAGACAAAGCGCTCGGCTTACGGATTGACGAAATCTGCTTTTCCCTTGGCCTTATTGTACGGCCGATCGGGAATATGTGCGTCTTGTCGCCGCCCCTGATCATCACGCGTCAGGAAATCGACAGCATGTGCGAAATACTGCGCGAAGGCATCCTGCGTGCGGGTGAAGAAAAAGGCGCTGCACAACGTTCGGCGGCGTAAGTCTTTCTACGAACAGGACATAGGAGAACAGAAAATGGATTTAACGACCGCTGAGTGGCATGAACGCGCCCGTATTGCACCTCTGCCAACAAAACCCTTTATCGACGGCGCCTTCATGGACCCGATTTCAGAGGAAACCTTCGACTGTGTCTTCCCGGCAGATGGACGCGTCATCGCCAAGGTCGCGTCCTGCGATGGGCGGGATGTAGACGCAGCAGTTCGGTCGGCCCGGGCCGCCTTTGAATCCGGTGTCTGGTCCCGCATGTCGCCGTTGGATCGCCGTAAGATTCTGCTGCGTTTCTCCGAGTTGCTGTTAGAGCACCGTGCAGAACTGGCGCTGCTTGAAACCCTGAATGTCGGCAAACCCATCACAAACGCTTTGAATGGCGACATCCCCAGCGCCGCAAGCTGCATTGCCTGGTATGCCGAGGCGATTGATAAAGTCTATGGTGAAGTCGCAGCAACCCCATCAGACGTCACCACCATGATTGTGCGCGAGCCAGTGGGCGTTGTCGCTGCAGTCGTGCCATGGAACTATCCGCTGTCAATGGCAGCATGGAAACTGGGCCCGGCATTGGCGACGGGCAACTCCGTTATCCTGAAACCAGCGGAACAGTCGCCCTTCAGCGCACTGCGCATCGGCGAATTGGCAATCGAAGCAGGCCTGCCTAGGGGTGTGCTGAACATTGTACCGGGTCTCGGCCATATTGCTGGCAAGGCGCTTGGCCTGCACATGGATGTCGATTGCATCGGCTTCACCGGCTCGACCGAGGTCGGTGGCTATTTCATGCAATATTCCGGTCAATCAAACATGAAGCGCATTGGCCTTGAGCTGGGCGGCAAGTCACCCCAAGTCGTCCTTGCGGACTGCGAGGATCTGGATCAAGCCGCCAAGAGCATTGCCGCGGGCATCTTTTCCAATGCTGGGCAGGTCTGCAATGCCGGCTCTCGCCTAGTGGTTGAGGACAAGATTAAGGACAAGCTGCTTGAGAAGGTCATCGCTCATGCCACGGCGCTGAAGCCTGGGGATCCGTTGGATCCGTCGACCAAGCTTGGATCAATCGTGACGCAGGAGCAATTGACCCGGGTTCTCGGCTATATCGATGCAGGCCGCGACGCCGGTGCTTCGATTGTCGCGGGCGGCAATCAGGCGCTGAAGGAAAGCGGCGGTTACTTCGTCGAGCCAACGGTCTTTGATGCTGTCGACAACAGCATGAAAATCGCGCAGGAGGAAATCTTCGGTCCAGTTCTGTCGACCATCACCGTCAAGAATTTCGACGACGCTATGACAGTTGCAAACGACAGCACTTACGGCCTTACGGCTTCGGTTTGGACCGGCAGCCTTAAGAATGCACATCGTGCGGCGCAGGCGATACGTGCCGGTGTCGTCTGGGTCAACTGCTTTGATCGCGGGCAATTCAATGCGCCCTTTGGGGGATTCAAGCAATCTGGCTTTGGCCGTGACAAGTCACTGCACGCGATGGATAAATACACGGATCTCAAGGCGGTTTGGTTCGCTCACTGATCCGATAAGGCGCGGGTTCCTGGGGCCCGCGCCTTTTCTTTCAACTCCCGCAAGGAGGCAATTGTTTCTATGGGCACCGATGCCTTATTGGCCGAAACTGTTCCCGAGTATTCCGTGCGCCGACAGCGCATCGAGGCAGACCCATTGCCGGAGAATATCGGCGCGCTGTTGGATCAAGCGGCGGCCGAGGCCGGTGACAAAATGCTCTGGAATTTCTTCGAATCCGGCGAGACGATCACCTATGAGGAGATGCGACAGCGCGTAAACGGATTGGCCGCGCGTCTTGTCGCTTTAGGGATCGGCAAGGGCACCCATGTCGGGGTCATGCTGCCCAATGTCGCGGCCATGCCGCTGACTTGGTTTGCTTTGGCCCGAATTGGCGCGGTGATGGTGCCGATCAACATCGCCTATCGCGCCCGCGAACTGGGTCACGTCATGACAACCGGCGACGCGCGCTGGATCGTCGCAGACTCGGCCTGCCTGGAGGTTGTAAAAAAAGCGATATCAGAAGGCCTGATCGATGTGAGGCCGGAACGGGTGATCACGCACGGTCATGATGGGGATGAGCCGTTCCGACACTGGGAAGAACTTGCAGATAAGCCGCTGGAAAGCTTTACGCCGCCAGAGCCGGTCGGGCACGACGACTTGATGAACATCCAGTTCACCTCTGGAACCAGCGGTTTTCCGAAGGGTTGCATGCTGACGCAACGCTACTGGATCAGCTCTGGCAAAGTGAACGCCTTCCGCGACGGCCGGAAATACGACCGCATCCTAGCCTCCACGCCGTTCTTTTACATGGACCCGCAATGGCTGCTGCTGATGACGATCTATCATCGCGGCACGCTGTTCGTCGCGGCCCGTCAAAGCACCAGCCGCTTTCTGTCCTGGCTGCGAGACTACCGCATTCAATTCTGCCTATTCCCCTGGGTGCTGCTGAACCAGCCGGAACAACCCGACGACGGCGATATCGAGGTAATCCGGGGCAACGTCTACGGCGTCGCCAAGGATCTGCACAGCAAGCTAGAAGCACGGTTCAAACTGAACGCACGCGAAGCCTTCGGCATGACGGAGCTGGGGCCGGCAATGTTCATGCCGATCGAACGCGTGGACATGGTTGGGTCGGGCTCCTGCGGGTGGCCATGCCCATTTCGGGAATGCCGGATCGTTGATGACAATGGCGCTCTTGTTGCGCAGGGTGAGGTCGGTGAATTGCAGGTTCGCGGGCCTGGCATCATGCTGGGCTACTACAACAATCCCGAAGCAACCAATGCCGTATTCGATGGGGATTGGTTCAGAACCGGCGACCTGTTCAAACAGGATGGTGAAGGCTTCTACTATATTGTTGGCCGCAAGAAGGACATGATCCGGCGCAGCGCGGAGAATATAGCGGCCCGTGAGGTCGAAACCATACTAAACACGGCGCCTTCAGTCGCAGAAAGCGCCGTGGTCGGCGTACCCGATGCCTTGCGCGGGGAGGAGGTGAAGGCCTATCTGCGGCTGAAACCCAACGTGGAAGAGAGCGACGCCGTTATCGCCGAGGTTATCGAAACTGCGCAGAGCGGTCTGGCACCATTTAAGGTGCCGCGTTTCTATACCTTTATTGAGGAGTTTCCACGGACCGCCTCTCTGAAGATCGCCAAGCCAAAAATAACCGAAGGGGTGTCCGACCTGCGGGCCGGCAGCTTTGATCGGCAGGAAAACGTCTGGTTAGGAGACTCCGGTCATGAAGACTGATTTCGATGCCGTCATTGTCGGCGGTGGCCACAACGGTTTGGTCTGCGGCACTTATCTGGCGAAGGCCGGGGTCCGAGTGCTGGTGTTGGAACGACGGTCGATCAGCGGCGGGGCGGCGGTGACCGAGGAGGTTTGGCCCGGCTACCGTCTTTCCACCGCCTCTTATTACATGGGATTGCTACAGCCCAAGGTGATCCTGGATCTTGAACTGCAAAAATACGGCTATGAGGTCCTGTCACCCGACCCGATCGTCTACGCGCTGCAAGGCGACCGTTTCGTAACAATGTGGGAAGATCCAGACCGGTTCCGGGGTGAACTGGCCAGGCTGTCCAATCGAGACGCGGATGTCTATCCAGCCTATGTAGCGCATATGCAAAAACTGGCACCCTTCATGAAGCAGCTTATCTTTGAAACACCTGTCGATCCGGGCTCGCGCAGGTTTCGTGACCTCAAACGGCTTGCTGGCTTCGTCTGGCGCTTCCGCAAGATCGGCGGACATTTCTATGATATCTACAATTTACTGACATTGAGCGCCTACGACTATCTTAGCCGCTGGTTTGAATCAGAGGACGTGAAACTTATTCTGGGCTTCTTCGCAGGCGGCGGCGGGGCGAATTCAAGCCTTAAGACCCCAGGGTCCGCCTATATGTTGGCACGCGGCATCGTGCGTGACCAGAAAACGGCGGCGGGTCCGTCGGGGTTCATTAAGGGGGGTATGGGGGCAATCTCCGATGCGATCAGAAAGTCGGGCGAAGCGCATGGCATGGTCGTGCGTACCAATGCGGAGGTCGAAGAGATTCTCACGGAGGGGCGCACGGCTACGGGTGTTCGCCTTGTCACCGGCGAGGTAATCCGGGCGAAGGCTGTGATCGCCAACGCGAATGCCAAAACGACCTTTCTGAAACTACTGGACCCTAAGACTCTGCCGGAAGAGTTTGTTCAGGATATTCGCGCCATTCGCACGGAATCGACAGTCTTCCGGGTTAATCTTGCGCTGGACGGCCTGCCGGATTGTCCTGACTTTCCAACCATGGCGCCAGATTTCGACTATCCGACGCAAATCAACCTCGCTTACTCAGTCGATTACATGGAAACCGCGTTCCAACAATCGAGCCTGGGCGAGATGTCACGCGAACCCTTCTTGATCGTCAAAATTCCCACGCGGGTCGATCCGACCCTTGCACCGGAAGGCCATCACATTCTGTCGATCTTCGGCGGTCACGCACCCTATACGCTGCGGGAGGGGAGTTGGGACAACAAGCGCGAAGAACTGTGGCGCAATGTCCTGTCGATCCTCAAGAGACACTTCCCCGATATTGAGAACCATATCCTTCATCGGCAAGTGTTGACACCATTGGACCTGGAACGGATCTTTGACTTACCAAACGGTCACGTGCATCACGGAGAAATCAGCGCCGACCAGATGTTTTTCCGGCGACCTGCCCCGCATTTCGCAGACTATACCAGCCCGATCGACCGTTTGTATCAATGCGGCGCCTCAACCCATCCTGGTGGTGGCGTGACCGGGATGCCGGGCCATAATGCGGCCCGCGTTATTCTCGCAGACCGCAAACACTGGATGTAAGGGGAAATACCATGTGGATCGATTTTTCCAGCCGTCCGCCTTTGCCGGAATTCAATCCGCCGGCACCGCATCTCGGCAACTATCGCCGCGTCTACCAGGGCAGCGAGCGGGAAGCCGCCGCGACATCGGCGACGCAGGAGTTAGATGCTTACCTGAACATGTACGAAGAGTTAGACGCGCGCCATGTCCTCCTGAAGGCGCGGGATCTGACCAGTATGTTTGATTTCAAAATTTCCAACGAAACCGTCGCCGCATTCTGCCAGGAACACGGGCCGCGCTTCCTGGGATTTGCCGGGGTTGATCCGCACAAAGGCGCAGAGGCGATCGCAGAATTTGAACATGCTGTGACCGTGTTGGGGCTGCGTGGGCTGAACCTGCAATGCTTCGAGCTTAAGCTATGTCCGAATGATCCGATTCTGTTTCCGCTCTATGAAAAGGCAATAGACCTGAAGGTTCCGGTCAACATCCATTGTGGCATCAACTTTTCGACCGCTGTGCCGATGTCCTTCGGCAAGCCAGAATACATCGACGAGGTCATGGTGCGTTATCCAGAATTGCGCGTTTGCGCGTCACCGCCTGGTTGGCCCTGGGTCACGGAACTAATCGGCGTGGCCTGGCGGCATCCCAATCTCTATATCGGTGTGTTGGCGATCCGTCCGAAATTGTTGGGCAAGGCCCATTCCGGTTATGAGCCGCTGCTGCAATACGGCCGCACATTGTTGAAAGACAAAATGATTTTCGGGTCCAGTTTCCCAATGATGCCACCCAGTGCGGCGATTGCAGAATTGGACGCGTTAGGGTTGGATTCCGAAATCCGTCAGAAATGGGTTTTAGAAAACGCATCCTCCTTTCTGGGCCTTTAAGAACGAATCTTGAGACTGTGGATTGCGGAAACAGCTTTCGCCAATTGACATTACGGGTGCAGAATTTCAAACAAATGCGGGGAGATTGAGTAAGGTATCCTCCGAGGATATGAAAAAACAATTACAAGCCGTTCCGGCTCGGAGAAAACGATGGGCACGCAATTGAAAACCGAACAAAAGAAGTCTTCGGTCAAAGGGGGGATGTCTCGTGAGCATCAGGTGCAGGAGCGACGTCAGAGCCTGCTAGATGCGGCGGTGACGGTGATCGCCAAACGTGGGTTGACCGGCATTACCATCAACACCATCGCTAGTGAGGCGAAGTGCAGTTACGGTGTGGTGGCTTTCCATTTCAAGTCCAAGGACGGAATCATCTTCGCCGCACTGGACTACATCGCCGACGAGTATGAAACCTTTCTGAAACGCAGCAGCCAATTGGACCTGTCCCCGGCTGAACGTATCCGCAAGATGATCGAAAGTGACTTCGATGGTAAGGTGACCAATGCGAAAAAGATCGCCGTTTGGGTCGCCTTCTGGGCTGAGGCCGCGCGCGTCGCAAAATTCCGGCGGCGTTGTGCTCAACTCAAAGAACATTACAACGAGATGACGCAAGAGGATGTGGCCGCCTTGGCAGCCGATCGCGGCATCAATATCGACACACGTCAGGTGGCGCGTTCCCTCAACGCCATGGTCGATGGCTTCTGGATCGCCAATCTGGTGCTGTCCGATGCCGGACCGGAAGGCCGGGAGGCGGCAAAAGAGGCTTGCCTGGCCTATATGCGGACCCTGTTTCCCAAGGATTTCTGATCAGGACGTCTCGCCGCGCCCCCAGGTGCACAGCGCAAGCGAGAAAATCAAAAATGAGTCCTGTCCCAGTCAGACAACCGCTGTTTCAAACCCGGTTAGAACATTGACGACGTTGACGCCGATATCCTCAACAGCATAGCCGCCCTCCATCACAAACAGTGTTGGCAGACCAAGCACTGCGATGGCCGCGCCCATGGCGGAATAGTCATCGGCGAAGAGCTTGAAATGTGAGATCGGATCGTCGGCGAACGTATCCACACCCAGCGAAACAACGAGCGCGTCCGCGCCGAAATCTGCGATGCGAGCGACGGCCGTAGACAACGCCCCAGAGTATTGAGCATAGGTTGCACCAAAAGGCAGTGGCAAATTAAGGCAAAACCCTGCCCCCTCACCCTCCCCCGTCTCATCTGGGTAGCCGCTGTAATACGGATATTCGGCGGACGGGTCGGCATGGATCGAAACGGTCAGCACGTCGTCTCGATCATAAAAAATGTCCTGCGTGCCATTGCCGTGGTGATAGTCCACGTCCAGCACCGCGACCTTGGCCTTTCCGGAATCTCGCAAAGACTGCGCGGCAATGGCCGCATTGTTCAGGAAGCAATAGCCCCCGAAATAGTCACGACCGGCATGGTGTCCAGGGGGACGACACAAGGCGAAGATTGCTCTTTCCCCTCCCTCCAAGATCATGTCGGCCCCGGTCAGCGCTGCATCGACCGCAGCCCGTGCTGCCGTCCAGGTTCCAGATAAGATTGGACTGCTCATATCAATACAGTACCGTCCCAATTCGGCGCCAGGACGTTTGGTTGCAAGCCTGCGGGCGCGCGGCGGCACCCAGGTATTCGGAAGGGCACATATATCGCCATTCTCAACATGCCACTCTTCCCAGAACGTCGATAGGAAGGTCACAAAATCAGGGCTGTGAACCCGCAGGATTGGTGCCATGTCATGGGCAATCGGTGCGATCACCGGGCCAAGCGCGGAACTGGTCACGCAATCCAAAACCAGCTGAGCGCGCCTGGGCATTTCGAAACTAGCAACCTGCCGCCCGCGAATGTATTCGTAGGGGGCATCCTGATTTTCGTGAAGCGGCGTGTAAATGGTCTTCATGTCCGGTCTCCTGATAAGCTCGGTCGGGTTTCGCGCTTGGTATACCAGCCACCGATAGCCTTCTCATAAGCAAGACCGGCACGGAAGACATCGGCGTCGCTATAGGTTCGGCCGACGATCTGAATGCCGGTGGGAACATTGTTGGCAGCTTTTCCCGACGGCACGCTCAGCACCGGGCAACGGCTCAGCATATTGAAGGGATAGGTCATCACCCAACCGTTGAAGGGATCAACGGGCTTGCCATTGATCGAATAGCCATCCAGAGGGTTGAAATCCGCTGGCACGGCCGGAACGGCAAGGGTTGGGCATATAAAAACATTGCAGTCTTCCATGATTGGTCCGAACGTATCATACATAGTGCCGACCGTATAAAGCGATGCTAGGAAGTCTTGCTTGGTGACAGACTGTGACATTTCGCCGAAAGCACGGGCATAGTCGGTCAACTGCGACGCGCGGTCATCAAGATACTCCGAAATCCAGGTACCGAACAGGGTCGCCAGATAGTCGTTCGCAGCCTTTTCGCTCTGTTGCGTCCAGCCGATATCGACTTCTACCAGTTCCGCGCCAAGGTCTTGAAAAACCTCAAGGGCAGCCATTGTGTTGCGGCGAACATCTTCGTCCAATTCATAGTATCCAAGGTCCAGAGACCAAGCCACTTTCCAACCCTTGATGCCGCCATGATCGGGCTTTAGTTCCAGTTTCGGCCGAAGGGAGGCGACATCTTTCGGATGGGGGCCACACATGACGTTTTGCATCAACAGACAGTCCTCGACCGTGCGCGCCATCGGACCAGGATGGTTGTAGAAATCGAGATTGAATGGGGGTGTCGACGGATTACGGCCATATGGTGGTTTGTATCCCACCACGCCACAGGCCGAGGCCGGAATACGAATCGATCCCCCGATGTCTGAACCAGTGGCGAGTGATGCCATACCGCCCGCCAACGCCGCGCCCGACCCGCCAGAAGATCCACCCGGCGTATAAGCAGGATTCCAGGGGTTGCGCGTCACACCCCAAAGTCGTGAATGCGTGAACCCGGTGCAAGAAAACTCCGGCGTTGTGGTGCGCCCATGCACAACAACGCCAGCATCGATTAGCCGCTGCACGACCGGCGTGGTCGAGGTCGCGACGGTATCGCGATAAAGAAGAGAGCCGAAGGTCGTGACGCGCCCTTTTATCATATTCTCGTCCTTTACCGCGGTGGGCAGACCTTCCAGCGGACGCGCGGTGCCAGCGGCATACCGCTGTTCCGAGGCGCGCGCAGCAGCAAGCGCGTCTTGGGCATAGATAAAGGAAAAAGCGTTGCAGGATTCAGCGGTCGCCGCGGCCTGATCGAGATAGGCTTCAACCAGTTCTGTTGGCGATACCTTACGCGCCGCGAAATGGCGCAAAGCCTCTGTCGCGCTGAGGTAGCAAAGGTCACTGTCGGTCATCGGGATATCCTGCTGGTTCAAAGATTATTGATGCACTTTAGCGAAACTAATGATTGATCAGTCAATCAAAAAAGTTGACGATAGGGAAATTTTTCGACTAGGCTTCATTACGTCAGAAAGAAGCACGATCAAAATATTTCGAATAAAAACTGCTCCGAAGACGTATCGAGGCAGCACTGAGGCTATCACTTGAAAGGGGAAGGTCATGACTGAATCTGAGTCCAAGCAAATGGAACATTGGATTGCCCAATTCCGTAAGGGTGCGGTATCGCGTCGCGAGTTTTTGGCGCGCACCACTATGCTTTTGGCTGCGGGCACTGCTATCGGATCGATGCCATCAATCGGTCGAGCAGACGACGTGCAACCAAAAGCTGGCGGTTTCGCCCGCTTTGGATTGAGCGATGCATCGCAGAACGACACATTGGATCCTGGCACATGGGTGACCAGCTTTACCGGAGCGGCCTTCAACGGATCGCTGTGCAACAACCTGACTGAGATTCTGCCTGATGGATCGATCACCGGTGACTTGGCTGAAAGCTTCGAACCTGAAGATGGGGCGAAGCGCTGGGTGTTCAAACTGCGTGATGGCGTTACCTTCCACGATGGGAAGAGCTTGAAAGCAGAAGACGTGAAGCAGTCCTTCCTGCATCACATGGCGGAAGATTCAAGCTCCGGCGCGCGAGCCATCGTCGCGCAAGTCGAAAGCATCGAAGCCGATGGCGACAAGGCGATCTTTACCTTAAAGACCGGCAACGCGGATTTTCCCTATCTGGTGACTGACTATCACCTGTCGATCTTCCCGGCCAATGCCGACGGTACCGGAATTGATTTCGCACGGGGTGCGGGAACCGGGGCCTTCACGCTGGAAAGTTTTGAGCCGGGGATTGGCGTGCGTATGAAGCGCAACCCTAACTACCACAAGAACAACAAGCCATATTTCGACGAAGTAGAATTCGTCTCAGTCACCGAGCCGACTGCGCGTCTGAATGCGTTGCTAACGGGCGAAGTCCACGTGATCAACGATGTCGATGTCAGGAACGTGCCGCTGATCGAACGGAATCCGGATTTCGCCATTACCCGGACGCCAAGCCTCCGGCACTTTACTTTCGACATGAACACCTCCGTAGCACCGTTTGACAATCCGGATGTGCGACTGGCTCTGAAATATGCCATAGACCGTGACGACATCATCGATAAAGTGTTTCTCGGCGAGGCGCTGAAGGGCAATGACAATCCGGTCTCCAACGTCATGGAGTACTATGCCGACACCCCTCCGCAATACGAATACAATATCGAAAAGGCAAAGGAACATCTGGCCAAAGCCGGCCTCGACTCCTTGACCATTGATCTGTCAGCGGCAGAAGCGGCATTCCCGGGCGCGGTCGAAGCGGCGGTGCTCTTTAAGGAGCACGCGGCGCCGGCCGGCATCACAATCAATGTGGTTCGGGAAGCCGACGATGGGTATTGGGAAAATGTGTGGTTGAAGAAGCCGTTCAACGGCTGTGACTGGTTCGGTCGTGCGACGCTTGATTGGCTGTTTGCCACATCTTACACGTCGGATTCGCCTTGGAACAACACCGGCTGGAAAAACGCACATTTCGATGAGTTGCACGCGTTAGCCCGTGTCGAGACGGATCATAGCAAGCGCGCCGTCATCTACAAGGAAATGCAGCAAATGCTTCATGATGATGGTGGCGTGATGACCGTCGCCTTCGTGAACTATCTCTATGGGATGTCTGGTCGCATAGGTCATGGAGAGATTGGCGGCATCCTTCCTGCCGACAACATGCGCATGAGCGAGCGTTGGTGGTTCAAGGATTGATTTGAAGTTGGCGTTAAGCCGACTTCGAATTGCTCTCACAGATGTATCGTCGCGGCGGGGACGGGAAGCGATTCCGCCGCGGCGATACAGTGGGGATTGTCAAAATCCCACAATTTCCTTCATTTATCCCGTCGCCGTGTTTGGCCGACTTTTGAAAATCTCGTCGGATAGAGGAAACAGTTTATGGAAAGCCATTCCCATCCTGTCCTGGCCATGCTCGTTAACCGGATCGGACTGGGACTCCTTAGTCTGCTGATCGTTTCGATCGTCATCTTCTCGGCCGTGAGCATGTTGCCGGGCGACTTTGCTTCCGCCATCCTTGGGCAGACGGCAACGCCCGAGGCGGTCACGGCCCTACAACACAAGTTAGGGCTGGATTTGCCCTGGCCACAGCGATACGTGGTCTGGCTGATGGATGCGGTGCGCGGCGATCTTGGAGATTCGTTCTCCGGTCGCCCGGTGATCGACGTGATCGGCCCCAGACTCTACAACACGCTACTGCTGGCGGCCAGCACGGCGATTTTCGCGGTTCCGCTGGCCGTGGGTCTTGGTATCGTCTGCGCCCGATTTCGTGGCCGTTTCATTGACAAATTCTTCAGCACGAGTTCGCTGGCGGCGATTTCCGTACCAGAATTTTTTCTGGCCTATATCCTGATGATGCTCTTATCAGTCAATCTGCACCTGCTGCCGTCGATGTCCTCGATCCGAATGGGGATGAGCCTCGGCGAGCAAATGATCCGCATGGTGCTGCCAATCCTAACGCTAATGCTGGTGGTGCTGGCGCATATGATCCGCAACACCCGGGCAGCGATCCTGGGTGTCATGGCCAGCCCCTATGTAGAAATGGCACGGTTGAATGGCGAGCCGGAAAAGCGCGTGGTTCTGCGTCATGCCCTACCGAACGCCATCGGGCCGATCGCCAGTGTGCTCGCCATCAACCTCGCCTATCTAATTTCCGGCGTGGTCGTGATCGAGGTGGTTTTCGTCTATCCGGGCGTCGGCCAAACCATGGTGGACGCGGTTCGGAACCGAGACGTTCCGGTTATTCAAGCCTGTGCCCTGATCTTCGCCGTTACCTATATCGGCCTGAATATGATCGCAGACATCATCTCAATCGTCAGCAATCCCCGATTGCTGCACCCTCGTTAGGAGAGAAGGCATGAGCAGTTCAGTAAATGACAGCCCCCTGCCTAGACGTTTCAGTATCCTACTGCGCGACCTGCGGCGGGCTCCGGTCAGTGCAAAAATTGGCATGGTGATCGTTGCCGCCTATGCACTGATTGCGCTTTTCGCGCCTCTGATTGCGCCCTATGGCGAATATGAAGTTGTGTCGCGCATCCCCTTTGATCAGTGGAGCAGCGAGTTCTGGCTTGGTACCGATCAGCTCGGGCGGGATTTCTTCAGTCGTTTGATCTTTGGCGCCCGAAATTCCATCTCTGTGGCATTCGTTACAACCCTGATTGCCTTCACAATTGGCTGTTTCTTCGGCATTATGGCGGCAATGCTCGGTGGTTTCCTGGATCAAGTGTTCAGCCGGATCGTTGATGCCATGATGGCGGTGCCAGACCTGATTTTCATTCTGATGATCTTGTCGATTTTCGGCGCATCCATTCCGAACCTGATACTTATCATCGCCGTGCTGACCTCAACCCGCATCTACCGCATCGCACGCGCAGCCGCGCTCAACGTCGTCAGCCTTGATTTTGTGGAGGCAGCCTATGTTCGCGGCGAGCGGCTGTGGTGGCTTATCGTGCATGAAGTGCTGCCAAATATCCTGCCGATCCTGATTTCCGAACTCGGCATGCGGTTTTGCTTTGTTTTTCTTTCGGTCGCGGCGCTTTCCTTCCTAGGGGTCGGCATTCAACCGCCCACCGCAGAATGGGGATCAATGGTCCGTGAAAATGCGGCGCTGATCAACATGGGGGATATCACGCCACTGATTCCCGCAGCCTCTATTGCTTTGTTGACCGTCGCAATAAATTTCGTCGTCGATTGGATGCTCAACCGGGCATCCGGTCTGCAAGACGACGCATAGAGGTGGCGGGTAGCATGACAACCGAAAGTAAAGAAATGACAGCTTCCAGCACGCCGGTAATCGAAATCCGGGATTTGCGCGTCAAGGCGCAGGCGAATGACCAATGGTCTGAGATCGTTAAAGGTATCAGCCTGACTGTTCAATCCGGTGAGGTGCTGGGGCTTGTCGGAGAATCCGGTGCGGGGAAATCCACTGTAGGCCTTGCCGCGCTGGGCTTCCTGCGCTCAGGGTGCCAGGTTGCCGGAGGACAGGTGAGATTTGAAGGAGCGGACCTTCTGGCGATGCCGGAAAGCAAACGTCGCCGGCTTCGCGGCACGCGCATCGCCTATGTGGCGCAAAGTGCGGCCGCGGCGTTCAATCCAGCCATGCGGCTGATCGATCAGGTGATCGCCGCCGCGATCAGCCGAGGCGGGCTGACGCGCGAGGAAGCAGAAACACGCGCGGTTGAGCTTTTCCGGTCTCTAATGCTGCCCGAGCCGGAACAGTTCGGACAACGCTATCCGCACCAGGTTTCGGGCGGTCAGCTCCAACGCGCCATGACGGCCATGGCTATGATCTGCCAGCCAGCCTTAATTGTCTTTGACGAGCCGACAACGGCGCTGGACGTCACGACGCAGGTCGAGGTGCTGACCGCCATTCGTAATGTAATCAAGGAACACAACGCCGCCGCGCTCTATATCTCACACGATCTCGCTGTTGTGGCCCAACTAGCCAATCGTGTCGCGGTGCTGCGCTATGGCGAGGTCGTCGAGGAGGCGCCCATCGACAGGATCCTGGACCATCCCGAACATCCCTACACGAAAACACTGTGGGCGGTTCGGGAGTTGGATGGCGTCGGGCACGACGGCGTGCCAGAGCCGCTGATGAAGGTTTCCAACATCTCTGCCGCCTATGGCGAACATACGGTATTGCAGAATATCTCTTTCGCCATACCGAAACGCCAAACCGTGGCACTGGTGGGGGAGTCTGGTTCCGGAAAGTCGACCCTGGGACGGGTAATCGTCGGCTTGAAGGCACCGGCGAGCGGCATGATTGACTACGAGGGTGAAACGCTCGGCGCTTCGGTTAAAACCCGGTCGATCGACATGCTCCGCCGGGTCCAAATCATCTACCAATCGGCGGAAACCGCGCTAAACCCTCGGCATAAGGTTCGCAAGATTCTGGGGCGACCGCTGACATTTTACCACAACCTCCGGGGCCGGGCGCAGGAAAAACGCTGTCTCGAGCTGTTGCAGATGGTTGAAATGGATGCAAGCTTTATGGACCGATATCCCGCGCAGTTGTCCGGCGGACAGCGGCAGCGAATTGCCATTGCGCGGGCGCTTGCGGCGGAACCCGAACTGATCGTCTGTGACGAGGTGACCTCGGCGCTTGATCAGGTGGTGCAGGCCGAAATTCTGCGCATGCTGCTTGATCTTCAGGAACGGCTGGACGTCTCCTTCCTGTTCATCACACATGATCTGGAAGTCGTACGCGCAATCGCGGACCGCGTTGTGGTTATGCATCAAGGCCAAATCGTGGAGGAAGGGACAAAGGACGAGATCTTCGCGCCCCCACATAAGGATTATACAAAGCTTTTACTGGAGTCGGTGCCGGAGATGGCGACTGGCTGGTTAGACCATGTAGTGAAAGAGCGTGGAAAGTAAGATCAAGCAATCCAATCCTGTTTTAGGCTTGGCGTTCATTCGACCAATTGGGTGCTTGCATGATCCTTCTGGAGCATCGTTCCTTAAAAAGGTCAGCCCCCTAGACTAGGAATTTGTGTTATATAGGCGGCGGCAAACGTTGCACGAAATCCGTTGCTTTCCTGGACCAGCGATCAGTACCTTTTCTCTGTTCACGGGTTACTTAGTAAATCGGAATCGCATTATTTTTATAGGGCTGAGTCATATACCACCCTCTCCGCTAATTCTTACCGACAAACAACTTTATTATTGAAATCAAACACTTGATAAGCTCGAGTGATACCAAAAACTTTGATGCGTGTTTATTTGCCGAAACTTCTAGAAAGTTCATAAATTTGCAAGTTACAATCCCAAAAGCTCTTTATGTAGATCACGCGAAGCTTTGCTATATAAAAATTGAGCTGTTCTTATTTCTTCCAAATTAAATGACCCCTCACGTTTCGGATTTTTACAATAATTAATCAATTCACTTAATGATTTAAAAAGTTTATCTGCACACTGACAAAATTTATCTGCATTTCGGGGAGCAAACTGGCTATACTTTCTTAACTCCCACTCATAAAAACTGATCTCAGTTATAGAGCGTGTTATCTCTTCAAGTTTCTTCTCGGCATCGTCCGATTTACCTTCATTGTTCAAGTTATTCCATAAACTTATACCAACGGTAATTTCGTTCGCAAGTCGGTTAAAACTGTTAGCTTGCTGAAGAAAGTCCGAGGCCCAAATACGATACCATTCAGTTTGAGAGTTCAGTATTTTGCTTTTTTTAAACCCCCAAAGAAATGTAATGACGGACGTTACAATCGCAACGCCCGCAATAATATCTGTAGATTGAATCATCATGTTTATTCTTTCTTATCATATCTATACTTAGAGTATTATAAGAAAATTTATAATATTCAATGTGTTTTTGCTTCACACCAATAGAATATTTGTCCTAGAACGACCTCCACTCGCCCCTCCTCGCCGCTTAGAATCCATCTTGCTGAGGGTCAGCCGACTGTCGTACGGTTTGGCGTAGGGGTGCGGGCCTGGGGGTGCGGGCCTGGGGGTGCGGGCTTGTGCGCTATGCATAAGGGGCGTTTTTTTGAACATCTTCCTTTTTTAGAAAGCATTTCAGGATGAGCAGATTTTTTACGTTGTTTGTGTCCTTGAGCGGCGCGATGGTCGGGGTGGGTATGGTTCTGGGGGATTGGTTTCCCGGATATTGGATCGCCGCCGTTTCCCTGCCGCTGCTGGCGCTGGGGATATTTGACCTGCTGCAGACGCGCCACACTTTGTGGCGGAACTATCCGATCATTTCCCATATGCGCTGGCTGTTTGAAGGGATACGCCCGGAAATTCGCCAGTATCTTATTGAAAGCGATGGCGATTCCTTTCCCTTCAGCCGCGAACAACGGTCGCTGGTTTATCAGCGCGCAAAGAACCAACTGCAAACCATCCCCTTTGGGACGCAGCAGGATGTGTATAGTTCAGGATATTCCTTTTTCAGCCATTCCCTGAAACCAGAGCATGTCGATGTCAGCACCTTGCGGGTCCGCATCGGGGGGGATCGGTGTCTTCAGCCCTATAGCAGTTCCATCCTGAACATATCCGCGATGAGCTTCGGGTCGCTGAGCGGCAATGCCATTTCCGCCCTGAACCGCGGGGCCAAGCTGGGCTCATTCGCCCATGATACCGGTGAGGGTGGACTGTCGCGCTATCACCGACAGAATGGCGGTGATATCATCTGGGAGATCGGGTCGGGCTATTTTGGCTGTCGCACCGATGACGGGCATTTCGACCCGGCCAAGTTTCAGACAGTGGCCCAGGATCCCCAGGTCAAGATGATAGAAATCAAGCTATCCCAGGGCGCAAAGCCAGGGCATGGCGGCATGTTGCCCGGCCCCAAGGTCAATGCAGAGATTGCCGAGGCCCGCGGCGTGCCGGAGGGGGTGGACTGTATCTCCCCCGCATCGCATTCGGCCTTTGACACCCCGATGGGGCTGATTGCTTTCGTGGCCCGGCTGAGGGACTTGTCTGGCGGAAAGCCGGTCGGGTTCAAATTGTGCATTGGCCACAAGCATGAATTCATGGCCATCGTGAAGGCGATGATCAAAAGTGATGTCTATCCTGATTTCATCGTTATCGATGGCAAGGAAGGCGGCACTGGGGCCGCCCCTGTTGAATTTGCAAACAGTGTTGGCCTGCCCCTGCGCGATGGCCTTCATTTCGCGAATATGACCCTGATCGGGGCGGGCATTCGCGACAAGATCCGCGTTGGGGCCAGCGGCAAGATCGTATCGGGTGCCGATATGACGCAAGCCATGGCATTGGGGGCGGATTGGTGCAATTCCGCGCGCGGCTTCATGTTTGCAATTGGCTGTATCCAGGCGCGCGCCTGTCACACAAATAAATGCCCAACGGGCGTCGCAACGCAGGATAAGTTGCGCCAGGCCGGTCTGAATGTCGGTGACAAATCAGTGCGTGTGGCAAATTTCCACCGCAATACGCTGTATGGATTTGCCGAAATGATCGGCGCCATGGGTCTAAAAAGCCCCCATGAAATCACCTTTACCATGATCAATTTCCGCGAAGCCCATTTCAGCGGCGCATTGCTGGCCCGACTGGAAAAAGGCCAGTTGCTGAAAGAGGGTTGCCCCGAAGACTATGCAAAGCCCTGGCGCGCCGCCAATCCGGAAAGCTTTCGCTAGAGCAAATTTGCTCCAGTGTGGTGCGCGGTTATTTGGGATCGACCAGGACGCTGTTTGCGGTGCTCCGGTTAGGAGCGTTTCGCGAAGCGATGCGGGGCATCGCAAGCGGAAGGCGACGCGGCCCGGAGCGCCGCAAACAGCGCCTTTGGTCCCTTTATCGGCCCGTCGGACGGCGTCGAGAGCGCTGGACGATGAACCACATCGCCTGCACGCTCTCTTCTAGCCGACAGGCCGATAAAGAGATCCTGGTGATTCCAAATAATCGCGCACCACACTAGGCGCTGACCAGGTCTGCAAGGTCGGGTCGGGTGACGCCCTGATCGATCGGCAGATAGGTGGGATCGAAATCCTGTGTGACCTCTACCCCCTGATCCAAAAGGTGATCATGGAACTGTGCGAGGGTATCCACCATATCGCCAATGAATTTGTCATGCAGCACCAGCAACGGCCAGTCCAGGGTCTCAAGATCCTGTTTAGCCCGGTCCAGCCAGTCGCGATGCGGGTCGATCCAATCCTTGGGAACACTGTTCCAGGTGACCATCGTATATTTGTTTTCGACCAGAAAATCCCGCGCATCGGGGCTTAGGATATGGGATCCCAGGGACCCGCTGCCATTCGGGCGAAAGAACTTTCTGGGATGTGCCATATCGCCCAGCAATTTCTCGGTTTCACCAATTTCGCGTTCAACCCGCGCCCTGTCGCCATCGCGACCCAGCGGCGTTGTATGGGTCAATGTGTGATTGCCAATCCAATGGCCTTCCTGCCAGGCCCGCACCGTCAGGCGTCGGGACTCGGGGTCCTGCAAGCGCTCCCCGACCACAAAGAAAGTCGCCTTGATCTCCCGCTCAGCAAGGAAATCCAGCAAGCGTTCGGTCGTTCCCGGCCAGGGTCCATTGTCAAACGTATAGGTCAGGCGACGGGCCATTCATACTCTCCCTTATGAGGTGCCCGCATCCGACAGGCTCGATTGGGCTTTGCTAATCAGGGCGTCCTGCAACATCTTGCCGGTGCGCCGGTAATGCTGCAGCAGCAGCGTTACAGCCAGATCCGCATCACGCGCCAGAACGGCGTCCGTGATTGCTTCATGTTCACAGCCGACATCACGACTGTCTGAACTGCTGGTGCGGGCAATGCTGCGATAGCGGTTGTTTTCATCAAAGAATTGATTGCACAGCCGCAGCAAGATGCTGGAACCGCAAGCAGCAATCAGCGCTATGTGAAAGCTTTTGTGACACCGCTCCCATTCCAGGTCGAATTCACCGCTGCGTGACGAGGATTTCAGACGATGCCGCGCCAGCACGATGCCTTCCACCCAATCCGCCTCACCGCGTTCAATTGCCAGTCGCAACGCCCGTTCTTCGACCAGACAGCGAATATCCAACAACTCTCCAAATTCGCTGGCGCTGATTTCTGCGACCCGAAAGCCGCGCTGATCCTGTCGCACCACAAGACCATCGGAAGACAGTGAACTGAGGGCCTCGCGCACCGGTGTCGCACCGACATCCAGCGCACGGGCTATTTCCTCAATCTTCAGCTTGGTACCCGGCGCAAATTTACCGCTGATGACATCCTCTCGGATACGCGTGAACGTCTCACTGGTCCTGGAGCGGAACCGGCTTTCATCCGTCGTCGTAGCCATAAGGCCTATCCTTTCAGCCTGGTTGATACCACCGCGATACTCTCACTCACTCTTACCCTTATGCGATAAACTGGTTTGGTCTAAACCTGCTCTGCAACAATCGGGTTGGACAGCAGGCCGATATTTTCAATCTCAACTTCAACCCGGTCACCAGCCTTCATCCAAACCTGGGGGCGCCTTGCATGCCCGACGCCACTGGGCGTTCCCATGGCAATCAGATCGCCTGGCTCCAGTGTCATGATTTCAGACAGAATCTCAACGGTTCGGAAAGCATCAAAGATCATTTGATCGGTGTTAGAGCTTTGCATCACAGTCCCATTCAGGCGCGTCTGAATTTTAAGGCCACTGGCAGCGGCCGGCAATTCATCTGCCGTGACCACACAGGGACCCAATGCGCCGGTACCATCAAAATTCTTGCCCGCCGTCCATTGTGCTGATTTACGCTGATATTCACGGATACTGCCATCATTCATCGCAGTATATCCAAAGATAACCGATGCTGCGTCGCTTTTCTTGACATGACGGCATCGTTTGCCAATCACGATTGTTAATTCTGCTTCCCAGTCCAGTTGTTCAGAACAGACAGGCAGGATCATAGGGTCATTGGGACCAATCATGGACGTGGTACACCGCAGGAACATGGCAGGATAGTCGGGAATGGCATGGCCGCCTTCCTTGGCGTGATCTGCATAATTCAATCCAAGACAGATGATCTTACCCGGGTCCGTAACAGGGGGCAGCAGGAGACAATCCGCCAAGGGCAGGCAATCCCCGTTCGGCGCGCCGGCAACGGCGCTGGCAACCCGGTCCCGCATGGATGCATCGGCAGCAATCAATCCGCGCAAGGTTGCCGGGGCCTCTGGCACCAGTGTCTGAATGTCGATGATTCCATTATCTGTAAGTGCGCCAAGCCGTGGCGCTCCCTCTTTTTTATACGTTACGTAGCGCATTTGCCCTCACTGAAATTTGAATAAAGTCGACAAGGCACTTGCCAACCTGGAACTGAGGTATTTGAAAATAACGATGAACACAATAAAATCAATATAAAACAAAATATCGATTTTTTATTGACTCCCGCAATGCCTCCAATATTGTTTGCATCAGCGGCGGGCTTCGGTTTGGCCGTAAAACAACAGTGCCAACAAGGAAGTCACCAATTGGTTTTTCAAACATGTTGGGGATTCCAAAGGGAGGAAATATGAAACACGTATTTAAGAAAGTCCTTGCTGTGGCCGCAATAGCGTCCGCCAGCTTTGTCGGGAATGCAGCATTCGCAGAATTTCCGGATCGCCCCATCACCATGGTTGTGCCATTTTCTGCCGGTACGTCTACGGATACTGTCAGCCGCCTGATCGCCAAGGTTATGTCGGAAAATCTGGGCCAGCCCATCGTCGTTGAGAACCGTGCTGGGGCCGGGGGCAGCGTTGGCACAAGTGAAGTTGTGAAAGCGGACCCAGACGGTTACACAATTGCCATGGGCACGGTCGGTACGCTTGCTATCAACAAGTCAATCTTCAAGGATCTGCCCTATGATCCAGAAGCAGATGTAACGCCTATTTCCTTCGTCGGATATACGCCAACACTGCTTGTTGTCGGAGCAGAATCGAAATTCCAAACACTGGAAGACCTAGTTGCGGGCTCCAAATCCGGTGATGGCATTACCTTCGCATCGACCGGTAATGGCACATCCACTCATCTGGCAGGTGAACTGCTTAAGGTGCTGACTGGTGGCCAAATGATCCATGTCCCCTATAAATCCGGGGCTGTCGGACTGGCTGCTGTGATGTCCGGCGAAGTGGATTTCATGTTCAACCATCCGGTTTCCGCCAAGAAGAATGTTGAAGCTGGCAAGTTGCGTGCCTTGGGCGTAAGCGGTGCCAAGGGATCCGTTGTCGCCCCCGAAGTTCCACCGATCAACGATAGCTATGACGGTTTCGACCTGATTGCATGGTGGCTGATCCATGGTCCGGCGAACATGCCTGACGATGTCACCAATAAGCTGAGTGCGGCTGTTACAGCAGCACTCAATGCCGATGAAGTGCGCGAACATTTTGCCCGCAGCGGTATCACTGAAGGTGATGTCCCTCTGGACGGCTTGAAGAGTTTCATTTCTGCTGAAGTTCAGAAATGGGGCGGAATTGCAGATGCCGCGAAGGCAAAGGCCGATTGATAGAACGCGCCAACAGTCAATAACTGTGGCTGGTTCACACGGCACACCAATATCATGCTAGAGTATTCTGTGTACGCCTTGGCAAACACAGGATGCTCTGGCATCGATCTCTCACCCCATTGGAGCATCTGATGATCCGTAAGAACGATCTTTCCGAGGTGCTATTCGCATTCGTGATCATCGCTTTTGGGCTGTTTCTGGTCTACAGCGGAATCGATCTGTCTATTGGAAAAATGAGCCGCATTGGACCCGGATTTCTACCGCTGTCTCTGGGTGTGATCATTACCGTTCTTGGTATTGGAATCCTGTTCGAACGCCAGGAAAAACGCGATGATGGACCACCAAATCTGCGCGGATTGGCATTGATCACATTGGCGATCGGGGCGTTTGCGGCGCTGGTCGAAACGACCGGCCTGTTCCCCGCTACGGCGGCCCTGGTGATACTGACGGCACTGGCCAATCACGAACGCATTCGTCCCCTGACAATGTTGGGCACGATCATCGGGCTGTGTGTTGTTGGATATCTGTTGTTTGTTGCCGCCCTGCAACTTCCGTTCAAGCCTATTTCACCAGATCTTATCTCCTGGTTCACGGGAACGAGTTAAATCATGGAACTGTTGTCAAATCTCGCGCTTGGAATGGAAACCGCGTTTTCCTATGACGCGTTGTTGTATTGTTTTATCGGCGTGTCGATTGGCACCTTTGTCGGGGCCCTGCCGGGCATTGGGCCAATGGTCACCATTTCCGTGGCCCTTCCTTTGACATTTGGCCTGGACCCAACAGTCGCCCTTATCATGCTGGCGGGAATATTCTATGGCGCGCAATATGGGGGCTCTATTACCTCAATCCTGCTGAACCTCCCGGGCACAGCATCGACCGCCGTGACGGCCCTGGACGGCTATCCGATGACAAAGAACGGGCGCGCCGGGCTGGCCCTTTTCATCAATGCAGTCGCGTCCTTTTGCGGCAGTTCGCTGGCGGTGCTGCTGGTTATGGGATTTGCCCCCACCATCGCCGATTTCGCCCTAGGATTTAATTCAACGGAATATTTTTCCGTGATGCTGCTGGGCCTTATCGCGGCCTGTACCATGTCGAATGGGTCTACCCTTAAAGCGCTGGTTATGGTGGCCTTTGGTCTGGTACTGGGCATTGTCGGGCTGGATTTAAATTCCGGCGTCCCCCGCTTTACCTTTGGATTTCTGGGCCTGACCGAGGGTGTCAGTTTGATATCCATCGCGATGGGCCTGTTTGGTATCGCCGAAATTGTCACCAAACTGGCCGAAGCCAAGAACGGGGCGCGCGCGCCTGACCCCGAAGTCAGGCATGTTTCCTTCCGCGATATGTTACCTAGAGGCAATGAATTACGCAGGCTTTGGGGACCCATCCTGCGTGGTACGGGGATTGGATCCATCATTGGGGCATTGCCAGGGTCCGGGCCGACCGTTGCGGCCTTCATGGCCTATGCCATGGAAAAGAAGGTCAGCCGCACGCCGGAAAAGTTTGGCACTGGCGCGCTTGAAGGCGTCGCTGCGCCCGAAGCCGCAAATAATGCCTCCGTCCAGGCGGCTTTTATCCCGACACTCAGCCTGGGAATTCCAGGGGATGTGGTCATGGCGATCCTGTTGGGTGCCATGATCATGCACGGTATCATTCCCGGGCCACAGTTCATTTCTGCGCAACCTGCCATGTTCTGGGGCCTGATTGTCAGCTTCTGGATTGGCAATGTTATGCTGCTGATCCTGAATTTGCCCTTGATCGGGTTGCTGGTAAAGATCATCACCGTGCCTGCGCGCATCCTGTATCCTGTTGTGATCTTCTTTATCTGCATCGGGTCCTACAGCGTCGCCAATAATGTGCTGGACGTCTTTGTAACCTTGGTATTTGGATTGGTCGGCTATCTGTTAATGCGCCTGAACTACAATGCCGCACCGGTTCTGCTGGGCTTTATTCTGGGCCCGATGATGGAAGAAAACCTGCGGCGCTCGCTTGTCATATCACGCGGCGACCTGACGGTCTTTTTGGATCGACCAGTCAGTGTGGGCCTGTTGCTTGTCTGCCTGCTGCTGCTGTTGATGCCGCTGCGGAAGCCTTTGATGCGTTACATTCGGATGGCCAGCCAACGGTAACAAAGGCCGGGAACCAAAGCCAATGACCGCAAACCCGCGCCGCACTTACCGTGAGGCGGGGTGTTCTATGCAGTTGCGACAGGAATGCCCAATTGCAAATCGATGTAATTCTGGCAGCACTTAATGGCGCGGTCACGCGATGTCATGCGTTCATAGGTGGATAACACCAACCAGTGCCCATCGATCATGGTAATCAAACCAATCGACGCTTGGCGGGCATCGATGGTAACGCCGTGCTGTTTGGCTGCAGCAGCAAACAATGTTTCCGTTCGATCCTGATAGGCACGATAGCTTTCACTGTTCGCTTCCCGGACCAGCGGATTAAACCGAATTTCATGCCAGAAGGTGATAAAGGCATTGCGTATCAAGGGCGTATTAACCTTGGGTGAAAAAACAGCCATTGGCAGGGCACGCAATTGCTTTTCCGGATCATCCCCGACAGCCGCTTGACACTTAGCAACATAATTCGCCGCCGTGTCATAAAGGTGCCGAAACGCAATCTCCAGCAGGTGTTCCTTGCTTTCAAAATAATGGCTCATCAAGCCACGGGAACTGTCTGCCTCGGCACAGATTGAACGGACCGTTGTACCGGCGACGCCATGTTCGGCCAATGATCGGATTGTGCCTTCAATCAATGCATTGCGCCGATATTCATTAATCTCAGGATGCGTCCGGGGCCGCTCTTTCGCCTTGCGCTTTTCCAGCATATTCTTCTCCCAGCAACGAAACACCAGCACTTTAGTCATTTTGATAAGCTGGATGTCCGGCATATTTTCAACCAAGGTTAACAGTACCCTGTTCCGCCGGACTATGGCAATTCCAGAAGCTGGTATGGGCCAGCTTGCCTAGAAGAGAGAACGTGCTGCCCGCCTGTTCTAGCCGCCTGGTTATTTTTGCCAATGCGGGACCCAATCTCCCTCCATTTGCAAGGAAATGCCCGCGGCATCTTCCTCCAGTTTTACAACATGCAATTCCCCCTTGTCCCCGCCATAGGTGGTTTGCGCCTTCAGGAAGCGATCCCGTACCAAGCGCGTGACACTGGCTTCCGTCCCGGCGGCATCACAGGCCCCTACGATCAAATTCAGGTCCTTCATGCATAGATCCAATGTGAAGGACGGATCATAATGCCCTTGAAAGACAGAGGGCGCGTCGTGATGCATGCACCAGCTTTCCGACGCCCCAATCTTTAGTGCTTCCCAGGCGCGCTTCAGGTCCACGCCGGACTTTACGGCCATGACCAGGGCTTCGCCCATTGCGGTCGCATGAATGGCCCACAGTTGATTGCTGGCCAGCTTGGTGATCGCCCCGGATCCATTCGGCCCCATAAAATGCACGGGTCCCATCAGTTCCATCATCGGGCGCAGGTGCTCAATCGTCGCCTCATCCCCGCCTGCAAATTGCGTCATATTGCCATTGCGCGCACCATCTACTGCGCCTGTTACAGGCGCATCAATCGCGATGGCCCCCTTGGCATGAATTTCGGCTGCCAACGCCCGGCTGAGAGTGGGTTCATTGGTGGTCATATCAATCCAGACCTGCCCCGGCTGGATCGCAGAAAGCAGTCCATTCTCACTGCGCAACACGGATTCAATCTGTTTCGGGCCAAACACCATGGTGAATATTACATCGGCACCCGCAGCGGCCAGGGCCGGTGTGTCCGCCCATTGTGCACCCAGTTCCAAATGCGCCTTGCCACGATTACGATCCAAATCACAGACGGTCAGCTCATGCCCGCCCTTGATTAGGTTCAAAGAGGCCGCGCCGCCCATTGTCCCAAGTCCGATAAAGCCAATACGCATGAATATGTGTCCTGTTGTGATGTGTGTGTGAAAACGAGCCTGGGTCGAGAGAAACTCACCCCATCTGGGGCAGAATCACGGCCGATTCAGGCACCAGTTGAACGGTCATTTGATCGCTGTCCACGGCCTTGCCATGCGCCCGGGCCACTGCAGAGGGGACAGATACGGTCAAAGGTGTTTCCAGGCCATCCCCGGTCATCATGAAGTGCAGATGTGTCCCGAAATAAGCGCGGTTGATGATCTTCAGGCTCAACCCGTTCGAATCCTTGGCGATCATAAAATTCTCCGGTCGGATGGCGACCAACACCTTATCCCCCTTCGCAAATCGTCGACCGCCGGAGGGAAATTGCAGGTCTCCGAAACACGGCATGGTGATGGAAACAAATCCGGGCTCCTGCGCTTCTACGATGCCAGGGATCAGGTTCATTTCGCCCACAAATTCTGCGACCTCTCGATTGACGGGCAGATCATACAGATCGGTTGGCGGACAGCATTGCAGAACCTTTCCTTTGGACATGACCGCAATTTTATCGGACAGGGTCAGCGCCTCTTCCTGATCATGGGTTACGAAGACGAAAGTAATACCGACTTCTCGCTGGATCGCCCGCAATTCTATCTGCATGCTTTGACGCAGGCGCTTGTCCAGCGCCGATAATGGTTCATCCAGTAACAAGACTTTAGGCTGTACAATAAGGGCCCTCGCCAGGGCGATACGCTGCATCTGCCCGCCCGATAATTGCGAAGGACTGCGGTCGCCATATCCTTCCAAATGCACCAATTCCAGCATTGCATCGACTCTGCGCTGCCATTCCGGCCGGGCCAGCTTTTGGCGACGCAGGCCATACCCCACATTATCCGCAACACTGAGATGCGGAAAAATTGCATAGCTTTGAAACACCATGTTGGTCGGGCGTCGATAGGATGGAACCGACGTGACATCGACGCCATCGATCATAATCCGCCCCGACGTTGGCCTGTCCAGGCCGCCCAGCATGGTCAGCAATGTCGTCTTGCCACAGCCAGACGGCCCCAACAGGGAAAAGAAGGATCCTTTGGCGATATCCAGATCGACATTGTCCACCGCGATCACAGGCCCATAAGTCTTTCGGATCGACCGTAAGGAGATGAAATCATCCGTCATAGTAAAGTCCTTAAAAAATTAAGCCTGTTTCGATCTTAGCCGCTGCGAGATCACAATCAGAATACTAGACACAATGATCACGACACTGGCCAATGCGAGGACAAGCGGCAGACGGTCCGGGAACCGCATCTGGCTCCACATAAAGACCGGCAAGGTTGGTGAATTACTGGACAGAAAGAAGGCCAGAATGAACTCATCAAAGGAGATCGTGAATGTCAGCAAAAGGCTGGACACAATGCCGGGCATGGCCAGGGGCAATGTGACACGGAAGAAGGTTGCTAGGGGCGGTTCCCCCAAATCCATGGAGGCACGCTCAAAATCCGGGCTTAACCCGTCAAACCGGGAAACCAGAACGCCATAGGAAAACGGCGTGCAGATCATCAGATGCCCCAAAATGACGGTCGCCAGCGACAGACCTAGCCCCGTCATCATGAAGATCGACAATAATGCGACACCCGTCACCACCGTCGGCAAAGCCAAAGGCACAAAAAGTGAAACCGTCGCCAAAGACCGCCCCCGAAACCGATAGCGGGTGGTCGCCATGGCAGCCAGCATGCCGCTGAATGTCGCAAGAATCGCCGTTGTCACCGCGATGATCATGCTGTTGGAAAACGCCGACAACAGCTGTTGGTTCTCCATTGCCGCCTGATACCAGCGCAGTGTGAACGCCTTCAATGGAAAGGCGATATAAACAGAATCATTGAACGAAAAGGCGATGATCAAGACGATCGGTAAATACAGCACAATGAAATAAATCATTGCATAGAAGAGTCTTACTTTGCGCATCATGACCTACCGAATTGCCTTAATGGCTTGCCTGGAACCTGCGATGAAAATGCAAACCAGCAGCGTTGCGACCAGCATGGCAAGCAGCGCGACAGCCGCGCCCAAAGGCCAATTGTTAGAAGCGCCAAACTGCATGGCGATAAAGTTTCCGATCATAACCCCGGTCGGTCCCCCCAATAAATGGGGCGTCACGTAATCTCCGAAAGTCGGGATAAACACCAAGACAAAGGCCGCTGTTACCCCTGGCAGGGAAAGCGGCAGGATCACCCGAAAGAAGGTCTGCATCGGTGTGTCGCTTAAATCCCCCGATGCGCGGATCAGGGACCGGTCTATTTTCTCCAGGCTGACATATATTGGCAGGATCGCAAATGGCGCCCAGGCATGGGTCAATGCGATCACCACGGATGTTGAATTATACAGCAGGGCCTCTATCGGCTGATCCACAATCCCCAACCCGATCAGACTGGTGTTTATCATCCCCTGATAGCCAAGAATCAGCTTCCAAGACAGGACACGCAAAAGATAACTGATCCAACACGGCAGGGTGAACAGCATCAGCCACAGCAGCTTGTTGCGGGTCAGATCAAAGGCCAGCAGATACGCAATGGGATAGGCCAGCACCAGAGACAGAAGTGTCACCCCAAAGGAGATCAATGCTGACTTTACCATCAATTTCAAAATCAACGGGCTGGTCAGGGCCAATTCAACATTATGCGTGGAGAATGTCAGATCGATATCAAGGTAACTCTGGCGCGCCACTGCCAGCACCATCAGCACCACCATACAAATTGCCAGCGTCGCAACGGTCGTCAACATTGCTGGCGTCAATAAGAAATACGGGCTATTGGAACGCCGTGACATGCGCTGTCCCCATCCTGACGAAATTCACTTCCGTCCTTAGTTTTTGTATCTTGGGCTATTCATTTGGCGTAACGCAACAACGACTTTATTAAAAAATTTGTCAGTCGTCCAACATATTTTATAGCTTGCTGTTAGGATTAATTGTTCCAATGGCTATTTAATTTTCTTTGTCGGACGTCCAACAAATTTATATTGAATGTTGCAGCATTTTCTGTAACGCTCTGCCTCACTATTAAGCGATATGAAAAGGAAATGCCTTTATGCGCCCAGAAGATGTCATCAATCTTGATGCCTATCCCATTCAAGACCCGGCCAGCCCGGCGCGTGCTGAAATTGTGGCCCGGTTGAAGCGGGAACTGGACGCAAATCAATATGTATCGCTGCCTGATTTCATTCGCCCTGCGGCTTTGGAACGAGCCGTTGCGGATGCAAAGGCCGCCAGGGTGAACGCCCATCACAACAAATCGCGCCGCAATTGTTATCTGCATCGCAAAGGGGATCCGTCTTTACCGGAAGACCACCCTCAAAACCTGATGATGGATGCCAGCACACGGATGATCGCCTATGATCTGATCCCCCAAGACTCCCCGGTCAAGACACTGTATCACTGGGATGTTGCGCGATCCTTCATCGCAGACATCGTCGGGGCTGAAAAGCTGTACGACAATGAAGATCCCTGCCAACCCGTAAACCTGTTATGTTATGAAAATGGGGATCGATCATCCTGGCACTTCGATTCCGTGAATGCGTTCACGATGACCCTGATGCTTCAGGCCCCGGACGCTGGTGGCGACTTCCAACTGGTGCCCAATACGCGCAGTGATAACGATCAAAACTATGATTATGTGCGCAAGGTTGTGATGGGTGAATGCCCACAGGACGCAGTCTCTGTCGCCCGTCATGCGGGGTCCCTGTGTATATTCCGGGGCTGTAATTCCCTGCACCGCGTCTCTGAAGTGAAGGGCGATAAAATGCGGATCATGGGCGTATTTGTCTATGAATTCGAACCCGGTGTAATTGGCGATCCGGAAGTCAATGCAACCGTTTATGGACGCGAAAGCACTGCGACGGCGTAACTTTCGGACAGCCTCTTCCGGCGCCGGAAATTAATCGCTCTACAGGCGTTAGAAAATAAATTTGTTGAACATCCGTCAAACTTTATCTTATGGTTTGACTGGGAGATACATGAAGCAAGGGAGGATGACATGAAAGGTGGTCTACAGCGTTGGTTGATTGACGAATTGGAATGCGGGCGCGTTACACGTCGGCGTTTACTTCAGATGATGGGGGCCGTCGGTGTTGGTCTTGCGACGACAACACGGTCCGGCAGCGCACTTGCAGATGGGTCTTTGACCATCCTGTCCTGGTCTGGATATGACATTCCAGAAATGGCCCCGGCCTATTTCGATGCCCATCCTGCGCCAAACTTCACATTGATGGGGTCCGATGAAGAAGGCTTCCAGAAGGTCCATGCGGGCTTCCGTCCGGATCTTGGTCACCATACCAGTTTTATCGTCGGAAAGTATCGCGATGCCGGGCTGTTAAAGCCAATTGATCGGTCTCGCCTGACCCATATTGATGACTATTTTCCTGAATTATCACAGATCGTTACGATGGATGGTCAATTGTGGGAGGCCCCACTGAGCTGGGGGAATTCCTCGGTCATCTATCGCCGCGACAAGGTAGAAGTGACGGAGGAATCCTGGGGCTTGTTGTGGGATGAACGCTATAAGGGGCGCATCGCGTCACGCGATTCTCTGGAAGGCCTGTTGATTGTCGGGGGACTTTATACCGGTGCGGCAGATCCCTGGGCGATGAGTGATGCGGAACTGGCGAAAGCGAAAGCAGCCCTGTTGGCGCAAAAGGAACTGGTCCGCTTCTATTGGTCCAGCCAGACCGATATGGAACAGGCCTTTGCGAATGGAGAGATCGTTGCTGCCTATGGCTGGAATGCGTCTGTCGCCATGTTGCGCAAGCAGGGTATCGATATGGCCCTGATGAAATGCAAGGAAGGCATTGTCACCTGGACGGACGGTCTTGTCATGATGAATGGTGGCAGCGGGTCGGAAGACCTGGCCTATGAATTCATCAACGCCTATATGTCACCAGAAGTTGGCGCTTTCCTGATCAACTCCTATGGCTATGGCAGCGGCAATGCCAAAGCATATGAGTCCGTAACCGATGAACGACTCGCCGAATTGGGGATCACCGATCCGGACGTCGTCATCTCAACTTCTAAGTTCCAGCGTGAAATTTCATCAGACATTCGCCAAAAATATCAGGCCGTGTTTGATGAAGTGAAGCTGTCGTAACGAGGCCGCGCGCGTCAGAGGGAGGGGCTGACGCGCGCGCCTCACCCTGGTTGCTTAAATACCTGATTGCCTCGCCTCACTGTCATAAAACTCGGGCAGGTGGACTAAGCGGAGACGTTGACTGTTTTCACAATGAAGTGTCAAAGTTTGCGCATATAGCCTCACACGCCTTATTTGTTCCATTCTAGTGAAAAGATTTTAAACCTCGCTATTTTTCACGTGGAAACGGATTTATGAAGCACAGTCCGTTCACAGAACCACAGATCATCAGGGCGAACGCTTCATTGAAGCCCAACCATTTTTACAATTTACCCAAATAACGCAGGCCTTAGCACTTCTTCACACCATTGGCGGAAGCCGGTCGGTGTATCGTAAGAAGAAGACGGCGTGCGTTCTTCCAAATGATCCATACCCTCGTTCTTGGCTGTCATCATGTTGACCATGGATTGCGCCATACCTTCCGACGCCCCCCGATTGATCATCATTGATTTCAGATCGTCCATTTTCATGAAGTGATACTGCACCGTTTTGCCTGTCATTTTCGAAATGATCCCCATCATTTCATGATAGGAGATATCCTCTGGACCAAGCATCGGAATGCTATCAACGCCGGTCCAGGACGGATCAAGCAGCAAGCGTGCTGCTACTGCGGCGACATCGCGGGTGGCACATGCTGGCTCTTTAAGATCAACAGGAGTT
Source organism: Hwanghaeella sp. 1Z406 (assembly GCF_048892425.1). Classification (NCBI taxonomy): domain Bacteria; kingdom Pseudomonadati; phylum Pseudomonadota; class Alphaproteobacteria; order Rhodospirillales; family Aestuariispiraceae; genus Hwanghaeella; species Hwanghaeella sp. 1Z406. The sequence goes on along the minus strand of NZ_JBLZHU010000005.1, from coordinate 91,314 downwards.
GGCCAGTAGAATGCGCTATGATCCTTGATCAACGCAGATTGCCGCATGACATTCTCCATGAGACTGGCGCAGGCCAAGGCTCTATAATTAACGCCGGTGCTTGCAATTAGATCGTCCATCTTCAAAGTTGCCGTAACATGGCCCGCATCCTTCGACCATCCGCGCCCAAGCGCTGAGATGCCAACCACATGCTTGACGCCGAATGCCTTAAGCGCATCACAGCCCGCTCGCGAGAAGTCCAAATAGGCCGCTTCGGCACTTGGCGCACGCAAGTCGGCTGGCACGAGCCAGAAAACACGGTCGGCGCCTTCGAAAGCCTGCGCAACAACAGCAGAGTCACGGTGAGAACCTTCGATCACTTCGACACGATTCAGCGCTTGCGGAGCCAGTTTGGAAGGATCTCGCGCAATCACACGAATACGCTCCTCGCTATCGAGAATATTTGCAAGAACCTGGCTACCGATATTGCCCGTGGGCGCAGTAATGACAATCAAGGGAATCTCCTAATGATTTCAGAATTTGGTCTTAGTAATGGGCTCGATTGCCCTTAGGTATCTTATAATTACCTCTGGAAAATGAACGGTCTATGCTTTACAGTTCTATTTTTAATCGCAATCGTTCAGAATGATCAAATGGATCCCCTTTCAGATATTCTCGCTCTGTTGAAACCCCATAGTTATGTTTCCGCTGGCTTTGAAGCGGGCGGCGATTGGTCAGTCCAATTTCCCAGCTACGAAGGCATCAAGTGCAACGCCTTAATTTCCGGTCAGTGTTGGTTGGCCATGGAAGGCGTATCCGACCCTGTGCATCTTCAGACGGGGGATTGTTTTCTTTTGACAAAAGGAAGGCCATTCCAGCTCGCAAGTGACCTCAGCGTGCCGTCTATCGATGCGAATACAGTCTTTGAGCCGGCACGGCGTGGCGGAATTGCGAAATGCAATGGCGGGGGCGACTTTTTTCTTGCCGGCAGCCGCTTCACATTGGTCGGAGATCACACCGATATTTTGCTCGGCATACTCCCGCCGATCATACACATTCGCAATGAAGCGGATCAGGCTTTCCTGCGCTGGATTCTTAAGCGCATGCGACAAGAGGTACGGGATGCACAACCGGGAAGCAGCCTAGTGGCGGAGCACCTGGCGCATCTAATGCTCGTCCAAGCGTTACGGCTGTATCTAAGTGAAGCGGTTGAGGGCCGCGTGGGATGGCTCTTTGCCCTGGCCGACAAGCAGATGGGAAAAGCGATCGACCTCATACATGCTGATCCCGCACGCCGCTGGACTCTACAGGAACTGGCTCAAAATATTGGCATGTCCAGGACAGCGTTCGCACTTAGGTTCAAGGAGACCGTTGGACTGACGCCCATGAACTATCTGACACGCTGGCGCATGCTGCTCGCCAGTGAAAGACTGGCAACGTCGAGAGACAAAATCCCCACAATTGCTTCGGCGCTCGGCTACGAATCCGAAAGCGCGTTCGGCACAGCCTTCAAGCGGGTGATGGGATGTTCACCCCGGCAATACAGTCGCCATGGCAAAGACGGCACCACGGATCAACGACGCCGGTCGTCTCCAAACAACCTGCTCCTTCATGGTCGCGATCATTTCATTAATTGAGTATCAGCCCTGGTTTACAGGGCAATTAGCCGCCCTCCGTCAATCGCTGGCGTCTTCAGTACAGAGAGATGGCCCCGTTTGTTTGAACAGTTTGGCAGGGTGTATCTTTTATACATGTCGTAAGGGCGAGTGATTAGAGGGTCACGCTGGGGTTTCGTATATTCTGGTCGCAATTCAGCAGGTTCACCTGCTTTGCCAGAATTTGGAATCCACCTGCCTTTAACTGCTCAACGCGATGGACGGCATAGCCAACCCAGGGACGCAACTCGCCATTCCAGAACTCTGTCATATTGAAGTTTGACCGGATCATGAAGACATTGGGTTGGTCGGTCTGGAACACCTCGATATTCGAAATCAGGCGGCTGGTGCGGCTGGCTGGTTGTTGCGACCAAGCATAGCCGGTTTCCAGTCTGTACACCCGATCTTCCAATTGCCGCCGATCATGAAAGGCGAAGGTGATTTCCCGCCTTGGATCCCCCCGATTCCAGGTCCCTGGAATCCAATAGATACATTCCGGGGCGAACAGGTCCAACCATTGCTTGAACTGTGCTTGGTCCAGATAGCGCGCCTCCCGATATAGCAGGCTTTCAGCACCAGCCAACACCAGGGGTTCATGACACAGCACGGCGCTGTCATCCCAGCCAGCAAAAGCAGAGACCAGATCCGCGTAGTAAACATCTGTGACGTAATGAGATGTCTCGGAAGGATTGAAAGGAGCGGTTACCATTACTGCGCTCCTCCCCGTGAGATTGACAGAGTTGGATCGTCCATCATCAGCTTTTTATAATGCTTCATGTATTCCCGCATGAAGACTTCGTCTGTCGCGGGGCCGGAAATCACACCGTCCTGTTCCGTAAACCGGCCTGGCAGTCCCAAGCCACGGTCCATATAGACCCAGGGGTCTTCTTCGGCACCCAGACCAACCTGAATTTCTTCAAAATTGGTCAGGTCATCAACTTCTCCGAACAGGGGAAATTGTTCCTGTGTGCGCATGCGCAAGGCATTGATAGCGTCCGCCGCACCGTTCAACTCATTCTCCTCATCCACCACGGCGGTCCCGTACCAGGTCGTTGCCGTTTCCGTATAGGAGAGTGGTTCCAGAACCTGGATGTGATTTCCCAGGATCAGAAGGTTTGGAAACACATTGATGTTCATGGGAATGCCCGCCGCAAGGTCCAGATAATAGTCTGCTTCCTTGCCATACTTCTCTCGCAGGTCGGCCTCATACCCTTCCATGCCCGGATGTTTCCCCTCAATCTGCCACAGCGCCCCTGGATGGTTCGCCAGCGTCGGGCGCTTGTCTTTGAAATGATGCCCATTGCCATAGTAATGCACGCGGATCGGGCCATCATCGGGATGCTGCTTATAGAATGACATCCCCTTTTCATCATCGGGGGAAAAGCGGTTTTCCATCATCAGCAGGGACCGATGGGAAAAGATCACATGATAGCCATCGGCGCTGTTGTCATAGGCCAGCTTCCAATTGCCCTTGAACTTCATCCGGTTCGCCTCACAGACGGCGATTTTGCCGCCTGGATGACGGTCAAGCCAATCATCGATCGGTTTCCGTATACCGGCCAGATGCTCAACCAACGGCGCTGCCTCCAAATTCAAAGTGCCAAAAATGAAACCGCGATAAGACTCGACGCGGGGAATTCGGGCCAGATTAAACCGGTTGTCTTCCTTGTGATTGTGGGCATAGCCTTCACGCCACGGCACCCCGGCCAGATCGCCTGCAATGCTGTAGGACCATCCGTGATAGGGGCACCGAAAGGATCGTGTTGACCCTTTCGCCTGACGGCATACTGTCGCCCCGCGATGGGTACAGCGATTGTACAGGGCATGGATCTGGTTATCCCCATCCCGCGTGACGATGATCGGGCGCAACCCCAGCTTCGTCTGAAAGAAATCATACGGGTTGGCAATCTGACTTTCATGGGCCAGATAAACCCATGTCGCGCCGAATATCCGCGTCAATTCCAGGGCAAATATATCTGGATCGGTGTACAGGCTGCGATGCACCTTTTCTTCATGGATAAGCGCCTCAAAATCAAAATCAGGCATCCTGTCATCCTCCCCGGTTCTGGATTTAGAAGGCATCGAAATACTCCCGCATTTCCCATGCGGTGACACCTTTGGTCGGATCCACCCGATCCGCATTTAAAAACGCCTCATATCGCGCCACTTCGGCCCGTTTCATCCGCAGGAAATAGTCGATATAGATCTCCCCGAAGGTCTGCCGATAAAAACTGGATTGCTGCAGCCCATCCAGTGCGTCCTTCAGAGATGTCGGCAGCATCGGGCGGTCCGATTGATAGGGATTGTCATCCGCGGCCCAGGGGGTCAGGTTCCGATCCATACCGTCCAATCCCGCTGCGATCTGGGCCGCGATGAACAGATAGGGGTTCGCGCAAGGTTCCCCCACGCGGTTTTCAATCCTGCTGGCGGGATCCTGCGCGCCGCCTAGAACCCGTAACATTACCCCGCGATGCTGCACATTCCAGGAGACCCGATCAGGGGCCAGAGAATTCATCCGAAACCGCCGATATCCGTTGACGCTGGGCGTTGCAAAGGCAATCCCCTCCTGCGCATGGGCCAATTGCCCGGCCAGAAAATTCATCCCCATTGTCGATAGGCAGGCCTCCCCCTCCATTGGCATGAACAGGTTTTGACCGGTCTTCGTATCGGTCAGGGACAGGTGCAAATGCCATCCGCTAGGGAACAGGCCCGCCCCATCCGGGAAGGTCATAAAGCTGGCCAGATGACCATGACGGCGACAGATCTGACGCGTCGCACTGCGAAAGATCAAGGCGTCCGTCGCCGCTTCCCAGGCTGGTTTCGGAAAGAATGTGCACTCGATTTGACCCGCCCCCAATTCATTGTCCAGGGACCGCAACCCAAGGTCCAGATCAGAATAATGCGTCGTCAAGGTGGTCAAAAGTGACTGGACCCGATCCAGGTTTGTTTCAGAATCATAGGAAAATCCAGGCTCTGCGGGCAGGCAGGCAGGGGGTGCGCCGCGCTGTCCCGGACCATTGATTTCCGGTGCTGTGATCGCGCCCGGGTCAGACAGACGCATCAGCGTCCATTCAATTTCAAGCCCGATCAGAGGCGTAATCCCGCGATCAACCAATGGTGCCAGCGCCTTGCGCAGGATGTGGCGGGGGGAGAAATAAAACGGCCGTCCATCGCGGAAGTAATCATCACAAACCACCAGGGCGACACCCGGTGCCCAGGTTGCCAGGCGGAAGCTGGTCAGGTCGGGCACCAAAATCAGATTGGGCGATCCTGTCATCTCAGACAGGCCCATGCCGCCGCCTGCAGTGAACGTCTGAAACACACGCCCACCAGACGCATCCAGACTCCAACTGCCCGCCCCGATGCTATAGCCATTGACCAGCACCGATTTGAATGCCTGCGGCGTTACCGCCTTTGCCCGGGTTATGCCATGGGTATCGCACCAGATTAACCGGATCAGCGTGATCTGTTCGTGCTGAATTCGATCCAAACAGTCCTGAACCAGACTGTGTTGTTGCGCATCCCATAACCCGTGACATGCGATAAAACCATCCGCCTCTGACGGCCCCTTTTCATTCCCCATGATTGAGCGGCTCCTTACCAAACACCGCTGGCAGAATACGGGCGCTTGATCCTGTATCCTAGAGCCCAAGCCCGGCAAAATTAGCAAAAAGTCTGATTTTCTGGATTAATCCGCGAGACTGGAAACCCAAGACGCATTGTGCCCGGCCGCCGGTATGCTAGGCTACCCTCAGATCCCAACAGGCAAGACGGAAGAATGTCCGACCCTATCGCAACTGCATTTGGCCCCTTTGGGCGTATCGGCGTCATGGATATGGATGCGCCGCTGGCAATCCATGTGCACCATCATCTGCATATCATTCTGAAAGTCGGGGGATCTAACACCGGATTTGCGGTCAAGGGACGCCTGTACCCCGCGACACACTCCACCGCCATTCTGATCAATCGCTGGGAACCCCATGCCTGGTCGCCGGTCCCAGGACAGGCCCCAACACGGTTTCTGACATTGTATCTGGAACCGGAATGGCTGCGTGATATGGGCTTGGGAAATGGCCTGGACAGTTTCGGGCGATTCTTTCCCTCCCCTATCGCGGATCGATCTGATTGGGCCAATTGCATCACAGATCATCTGCATGATCTGATCCTGTCTTCGACCCAATCCATCCACCCCGTGTCCATTACAGGCGATCTTTCTGGCCTGTTGGTGGATCTGGTGCAGGCCCTACAGAAAGGGACCCTGCGGTCCCTATCACCAGAGGGGAGACGGTTTGCTTATGACTATCGCATCCGGCGCGCGATGCACCTGTTGTACAGTTCCAATGCGCCAACCCAACTGGACGAAGTCGCTGAAGAAGTTGGCCTGTCGCGCCCTCACTTCTTTGATCTGTTCAAGAAATGCACCGGTGTAACGCCAAACCGCGTCAGCAATGCCATCCGGATGGAGCGGGCCATCACCCTGTTGACGCAATCGTCAGATCCAATGGCGGATCTGGCCGAAGACCTCCATTTCGCAACGCCAGGAAATTTTTCCAGATTTTTCAAATCTCAGATCGGGATCAACCCGAATGCCTTTCGCCGCACAATGATTGCGGACGGATTGCATCGTTAGAGCAACCGGGGGCGGCAGTGAATCCAACTGCACGCCCCCAATCACTAGGTACTGTTTTATCCCATAAGTGGGATGGTAAATTCCGACCCATCTTTAATGCCTGACGGCCAGCGGGATGTGATGGTCTTGGTCCGCGTATAGAAGCGGAACGCATCCGGTCCATGCTGGTTCAAATCACCAAAGCCGGACCGCTTCCAGCCACCGAAGGTGTAATAGGCGATTGGAACCGGGATCGGCACATTGATCCCCACCATGCCGACATTGATACGGCTGGAGAAGTCCCGGGCCGCATCACCGTCCCGTGTGAACAGGGCAACGCCATTGCCATATTCGTGGGTCATCGCCAGGTCCAGCGCTTCTTCATAGGTATCGGTGCGCGCAACGGCCAGAACCGGACCAAAGATTTCCTCTTTATAAATCCGCATTTCCTTGGTGACGTGATCGAACAGACAGCCGCCCATGAAATTGCCGTTCTCATAGCCCTGCAATTTGAAATCACGGCCATCGACGACAAGTTCAGCGCCTTCTTTCACCCCGATATCCACATAATTGCGGACGCGGTCATAGGCTTCGCGTGTTACCAATGGGCCGAAATCAACATCGTCGCCAGCGGTATAGGGCGCAATTTTAAGGGCCTCAACGCGGGGTTTCAATTTCTCAACCAAACGATCCGCCGTTTCCTGACCAATCGGCACAGCAACCGATACCGCCATGCAGCGTTCCCCGGCGGCACCATAGCCGGCCCCGATCAGGGCATCGACAGCCTGGTCCATATCGGCATCAGGCATGATCAGCATGTGATTCTTCGCCCCGCCGAAGCACTGCACCCGTTTACCATTGGCGCATCCGCGTGAGTAAACATATTCGGCAATCGGTGTAGAACCAACGAAGCCAACCGCCATGACATCAGGATGATCCAGAATACCATCAACGGCCTCTTTGTCGCCATTGACGACATTTAGAATCCCGGCCGGCAGCCCGGCTTCCATCAGCAGTTCCGCCAGCATCAGGGGAACACTTGGATCCCGTTCTGATGGTTTCAGAATAAAGGCGTTGCCACAGGCGATTGCCGGGCAGAATTTCCACATCGGGATCATGGCAGGGAAGTTGAACGGTGTGATCCCGGCGACCACACCCAAGGGCTGGCGCACAGAATGAATATCAATGCCAGGACCCGCACCTTCAGAGAATTCACCCTTCAGCAGATGCGGCGCGCCGATGCAGAATTCCGCAACTTCCAGGCCCCGGATCACATCGCCTTTGGCATCAGGAATGGTCTTGCCGTGTTCCCGCGACAGGGCCTCTGCCAGTTTATCCATATCCCGGTGCAACAGGCGTACAAATTCCATCATGACACGGGCACGCTTTTGCGGGTTCTGAGCCGCCCAGGCAGGCTGTGCAGCTTTCGCATTCTCAATCGCGGCATTCAGCTCATCCGCATTAGCCAGGGCGACTTTGGCCTGAACCTCACCGGTTGCCGGATTAAAGACATCCGTGGTCCGTCCACTTTTCCCGGCGACACGCTGCCCATTAATAAAATGCCCAATATCCTGCATGTTGAACTCTTCCTTTTTCAGTGCTGCTAAGTTTTACCCGATTATGCTCGATATCATGATTGCACGCCCCGATTCAGCGCGCAGCAATCACTCTCCCCCTGGCCCAGCAGAACACAATCAAACGAGAATAAACTGTTGAAGATTATGCTAAATCCAGCGACGACACAGCGGGAATATTTGACATCACCATCTTTTCAATAGCCCTGAAACCGACAACATTCAACCCTGCGCATAGCCAAGCGCAAACCGCAGCGATTAAACAGCAAGTGATGTCTCTCCGTCTGTATCCTCCAAGAGCTTCAGCTTTTGCCATGATCGATAGCCCCATCGCAAAAGCATGGCTGTTGCCTTGAATATCTCCTCTAGGATGAAAGCATACCAAAGGCCCTGAACCCCAAGGTCCAACACCCCTGTGAAAAGCCAGGCCAAAGGTAGGGCAAAGGCAAGGGTGATCGTCAGATTCAGGATGACCGGACGATTAACATCACCCGTGGCTTTCAAAGAATTAAACAGGATCAGATTTATCGCCTGGAATGGCGTCACGATTATATGCAGCAACAGAATAGAATGTACGGATGCGATAACAGCAGCATCCTGCGTGAACAATGCCACCAGGAAATCACTGAAGAACCAAAGCAGACCAGCGATGGTCATTACACCCCCTGCTGTCATCAAAGCGGTTTTCAGGCCACGCCGAAAGGCTGTTTCGTTATCCGATGCCCCCTTGTCATAGCCGACCAGCACTTCGTTCCCGTAAGACATCACCACGATAATCATCGCCAGAAGCTGGGTAATGGTCAGTGCATAGGATCGCGTCAGAATCGCCGTCACCCCCAACCCCGCAATCAGGGACACCAGGAACAATTGATAGAATTGATAGCCCAGCGCCTCCCCGACACTGGGATAGGAAAGTTTCAATATTCGAATAGAATTGGGCCAGATATCCTTTGGAATGCGAAGAATGGTCAGTCCCAGCTTGGCCTTCATAAACCAGATCAACATGCATAAGTTAACGCCGCGAATGATGACAGTTGACAGCGCTGCACCATGGATTCCCATTTCTGGGACAATCCAGACTCCATAGACGCAGACATATTTCGCCCCAAGATAAACAACATTACCGATCACGCCGTACCACAGTATCTCCATCGTCCGACCAAAGCCACGCAAGGTGGCAATTGCCGTGTTGATAAAGCCATACAGAATCAGCGTCACCGAGATGCTATAGATATAAAGCAGGACGCCATCGCGAATCTCCGGCGGCGTATTGATCCAGTCTGTATAGAAGGTAGCGCCTCCTGCCACACCCGCTGCAATCAGCACGCCGAAACAAGCGCTGGCGATAAATCCGATCTGGGCGATTTCGCGGGCACGAGCAACGTCGTTTCGGCCGAGAAATTGTGCAATCAGAATTAAAACCCCGACCGACATCAATCCGGACAGATCATAGCCAATGCCAAGAACCTGATTTGCCATACTGACCGAGGCTGCCAGGTCATCAGAATAATTCGCCAATAACATCGTGTCCGCGAATGTCACCCCGACCGACATGATGCCAAACAAAAACAGGGGCAGGGTCAATTGGAACAGGGATTTGCGCTGGAAAGCCTCACCCATATCTGGTCTCCCTCAATCGGTGAAGTTTTCTGTATGGATGGATTCGACTGGAATTCCCTGTGCAACCAGGAATGTGTTAATATCACGTAGGAATTCACCACTTCCGCAGACATAAACCAGGGGGGCCGCACATCTTTGCAGGGACGCTTCAATCGATGTGAAAACCGTCTGTCGATTGGCTAGCGAAACCCGGCCCGTAAAGGGCGACCAGAAATCCTTGTAGAGGTGATTCCGACCGGCATAGACAAGAGACCATTCGGGGGTGCCCTGCGCTTCTATGTGACTGATTAAGGAACGGATAGGGGCAATGCCGATTCCACCCGCGATGAACAGCACCGGCCTGCCTTGCGCATCCGCGTCCAGTATGAACTCACCCCTGATGGAAAACAGGCCCAGCGTGTCGTTAATCGCCGCTTTCTGAAACCGCCGCTTGAATCGGGATCCAGACGCCAGATCCATGCTGATCATGATCCGATCCTCATGGGGCGCGTTGGCAAATGAGATATGCTGAACATGATGATTGTCCAGGATCGCACCGGGGGCAATGACGTGACAATACTGACCCGCCTGAAAATTCAGGTTTGCCGGGCGATCTAGGATGAATGTACAGACATCATCATATTCATGAATAATCTCCCTAATCGCCAGCGTGTAAATTTCCTGTCCAGGATTTCCGCGCCAATGATTGATACGGAAATAAGCCGGACGCAGAAGCCGTTTCAGCCATTCAGGCATGCAATTCTCCCGTCATGACAACAAGGTGGGAGCGCACCCCCACCTTGTTGTTTGCCGCAACAGTATTTTCAGAATTTGGCATTCAATTGCAGGCCAACCGTCCGTCCATCGCCAATGGTTGCCTGGGTTCGGTTGTTTGTGCTGCTTGTCAGATATTCCTTGTCGAACAGATTATCGACATAGGCGATCAGCCGAACCCCCTCAAACTGATACCCCGCCCGAACGTTTGTCAGGAAGAAGTCATTCAGCCGCTGTGTATCGTTATTGGTCAGGGCTGAGTTTGAATAGTACTCCCCCGCATAATTCACATCCGCAGCAGCGAACAGTCCCGATTTGCTTTCCCAGGCTCCCCCAAGCGATGCCGTAACCGCAGGAGCTTCAGGAAAATCATTTCCTTCACAACTGTTACTCGCGCAGGATGACGCATTGATTTCCCCCAACTGCGTCTTCAACAATCCAAGGGCCCCAAAGGCGCTGAAACCATCCCAAACCGTTGCGCGGCCCTCAATTTCTGCGCCGTAGGAATACGATCCCTTGGCATTAAACGACGATAGGACATTGTTGTTGGAGATCGTGACCTGCTGATTCTCATAGGAGTTATAGAACAGGTTCGCGCCCCAGCTCAGTGACTTTGCACTCTCGTCACGCCACGATAGTTCAGTGGTCCAGACATATTCCGGCTCAACCTCCCGGATGGTGGAATTGGTTTCGTCGGCAACCTGGCTAAACCCCTGTCGATACCCCCGAGAGACGGTCAGGCCGGCAACCTGACTGTTGGTCACATCATAAGTTACCCCCAGCTTTGGCAGTATGGCGACATCGGTTCTTTCAGCGTCCATATCCTTTGCAAAGGTTATGTCCTGACCGGCCGTATTTGCTGCAAGAGAGGTTACGTCCCTGTCAATAAAATTGGCGACTGTATCCTGCTGAATGCGACCGCCCCCCAGCAGTGAAAAGCCGCTTCCCAGATCGTAGCGCAGGTCACTGTATATTGCCCTTGTATCAATCGTATTCCGGGCCTCAGACTTAACATCAACTGTCACCCCGAGACCGGCCCCGAGACCGACGAATATGCTGCTGATGGATTCTTTGTCCTGCCGGGCGAGATACATCCCAACTGTCCCTGTCAGGGCATTCGCGCCGTCAAGTGTCAGTCGCAGATCCTGTGTGATGTTCTCGTCATCGCGCGTATCGGATCGGACATAGGCGGTGTTACCTGGTGCGGTATTGATCGACAGGGCAGCATCGTGAAAAGTTGTCACAGACGTCAATGACAGGCTGTTGTCAAAATCGTAAACCATTTCGGCGCTGTAGTTATTGGCATTCATCTCGCGGGTTTCGGCGGTGGAAAAACCAGACGCCCCCGAATCGTACTTCCGCTCGAACAGATCGCTGCCATTCACCGTCGACGATGACGGTTTGTCATAAACATCATTGGCCATCAGCGTCACGCTAAGGCCATCCAACCGGCGCGGTTCAATCAGCACCTTGCCGCGCAAGGATCGATAGTCATCATCGTTCAGAACGCGATCGTCTTCATTGGCCGGTTCAATATCCTTGAACTGACTTCTGCTTTCCGCCGCCAAACGAATAGCAAGCTGATCTTCAACAAGCGGGGCGTTGACCATCAAGGCACCATCCCGGCGTTCGTTGGTTCCATAGACGCCTTTGGCCGCAGCCTCCCAGTCATAGGTGGGATCGCTGCTTTCCATGACGATGGCACCAGCCATCGCATTTGGACCGTGAACCGTTGATTGCGGCCCCCGCAGTACTTCGACCTGTTCCATGTCCCAGGTGCCGCGAGATCCGCGCCGCAAGGCTTCCGATGACTGAGCAACACCGTCTATGATGACAGAGATAGTCGGTGCAGAATTCTCCGGCTCAGAAACCCCATCGGCACTGACACCGCGAATCTGCATTCCCTTGTTGCCCTGGCTGCTGGGAAAATGCCGAACATTGGCCATTGTGTTAAAGATATCCGACAATTCATCCAGCTTGTATTTGTCGATATCGTCTGCCGTGGCGACCCCCACGCTGGTCGTGGTGTCCAAGTAACTGCGGTTGAACTTTTCGCCCTGAATCGTCAGGGGCGACAGGATCAGGGGACCCGTTGCAAGATTTTGCACGATAGCGATACCATTTTCATCGCTGCGCCAAACGAAATCAGTACCACTGAGCAGTGCGGTAAGCCCCTCTTCGATTGACATTGTACCATTCACACCCTCCGTTTGCGCGCCTTCCACCAGGGATGGGCTGACCGAAATCTGAATATTGGCCTGCATCCCAAAAGCCGTGATCGCGTCAGCAAGGGGCTGGGCCGCGATGGTGAAATTTTTGCGCGCCTGCACTTCTGTCTGAGCACTTGCCTGTTGCAGGTTGGCGATACCCGTCGTGCATAGAAGTGCTGCGGTTAGGACAGACACCCTGATTGGGACTGCGCAGAACTGACCGGCCAACCGAATGGCGGTGGTGAAAATCGTCATGAGAAAACCCCTCCTGGAAACAGACAATGGATTGATTATGAGAATCAATCTCAATTACTACTGCTTCGTTGACGCTGAGGGGGCGGTGATGTTCAGAAAAATTTGAAAGTTTTTTGATCAGTCGCGACTGACGACCAAAATCCAGGGGGAGAGTTTCCGTACGTGAAAGCCATGCGAGCGCGCCATGACATTCAAAGCCCTTTCTGGATGCTGCAAGTCAAAGACGCCCGTCACCATTTGATCTGCCAGCGTATCATCGGCAACCAGAATATATCCCTTGAAATAGTGCGACAGTTCATCGAGTACCCAATCCAGTCGATCATTTTCTGCAATCAACTGGTTCCGGCGCCAGGACGCAATTCTCTCAGGGGATAGAGTACTGTGTTGCCAAGCACCCGACGCCTGAAGCACCAGTTGTTCCCCTGGCCGGAGAGGATTTGGAGAATCTCGAAGGCCTGGCGCAGCGACGGATACCAGCCCATCGGCAACCGACACCGCATATCCACCCTCATCCAGATCGACCTCAAAGGCAGTTCCATGCACTGTTACTTCCATCGCACCGGCCTTCACGACAAAGGGGCGCGATTGGTCCGACGTGACGCTGAAATAAGCACGCCCCTGATACAGCGAAACAGTGCGCGCGTCAGATGTGAAGGACACTGACATCGATGAATTTGGTGCCAGAACAATTTCTGACCAATCCTGAAGCAGGACCTCCCGCGATTCCGCCGTATGGGTTTCGTAATCGCCTGACGATGAGAATGGATCAACAGCTACAATAGCCAGTAAAAGAGCAAAGGCGAAGCCCAGGCCAAAGCCAACAGCCCTGCTCCGGTGTCGGGAGCCGGCGGACCGTCGCGGGGCATTTGATGGGTCGCCAGACTTCTGCGCGGGATCGTCCATATCTTCCGCTTCCTGGTCGTAAATCGCTGACAGCATCATTGCGGTGCGTTTTGTCTGATCCCATTCCACGCGATTGCCTGGATCAGCGCTCAGCCATGCCTGAAACCTCTGCTCAAGCGCTGGATCGTCCGGCTGCTCACGCAGGGCTATCAGCCAATCAGATGCTGATTCAGGGTCGCCAATATCTTTGGAAATATCGATCATTGTTCTCAAATATTATCTTTACCCAGCCAGAACGGAAGGGCTGTTAGGTAGACGTACAAACCCGCCCGAATGTTCAAATCCAAATCTAAACAACGCCCGCCTGCATATTTGTTTCAGTGCATCTTTGGTCGATTCAATCGCTGCCGACAATGCTCAACACCATGCTTGACCAGGGCATGAGCCTGTCCAAGAGAGACATCCAGCGCAGCTGCGACGTCACGAAGCGTCCTTTCCTCTTGCCAGTAAAGCTTCAGGGCACGTTGCGTGCGATCTGGCAATTCCGCAATGGCCTGGCGCAACAACGCAATCTCATTCCGGTCAATTGCAATCTGCTCTGGACCCGGGCGCAATGGATCGACCACTTCCGCCAGGGCTGTGGAATCCTGGACCACGCGCAGTGTATCGCGGGCAATTTTCCGTCTTGCGTCCAGCGACAGGGTGCGGACGATGGTCCGCAAATAGGCCAGAGGCTCTTCAATATGTTGCTTTCGGGCCGCCCGAACGAACTTCATCCAAGCCTCTTGCAGGACATCTTCCGCCGCAGCCATATCGCCAACAATAGACATGGAAAAGCGCACAAGCTCATCTCTGTTCCGGTCATAGATTGACAAAAGCTCGTTGTGCGAATGCATGAGGGCCAAAAATAAGTGAATGATTATTACTTGATATCGCGAATAGTTCTTAATTGCAATGACGCGCTACCCTAACTGATGGCAAGGGTACTGACCGGGCGGTGATGACCCGCACCCCAGGTAATCATCAAGCACAGGGGAATTCTCCAGGTATGAAATTACATAACCTTACGCATCCGGTTGTGTATTTGGTAAAGCGCGCCGCAGGTCTGACAAGAAGGCTTGGGCGGGTTGCGGCAGTTCCTGTTCAGGATTGGTCAGGATCGCCAATTCGAAATAGATTGCCGGCTGAAATGGACGCCAGACGATTCCGTCCCCTAAATCCGCCATCCCATTGACCGCATCGATAATCGCCAGCCCTGCACCCGCGCGCACCATATTGCGCGCGATTGCAAAATAGGATGCAGATACGCGCCGGTAAATGGTCACATGTTCGGCCGCACAGATCCCATCCACCTGGCGATCTATGCTGTGGTCGCCGGTAATTGCAATGATGGACTGATCCCGCAGATGATGTGGGTATAGCACTGATTCCCGGGCCAGTGGATGCCCCTGGGGAAGCACGGCGACACACCGTGAGCGAATAATTTCTGTTGTCAGACCGGGAATTGGAACAGGTGCATCGATCAGACCGATATCCGACTGTCGCCCGGCAACCCAGGACGCGATCTTGCGGGAACTGCGAACCAGCAAGTCAACCCGGACACGGGTATGAACCTTTTGGAAGTCCGCAATAACCCAGGGCAGAAGATTGATGGCGCATGCCCCGTTGCTGGAAATATTGATAACACCAACCCCTCCGCCCCTGATTTGGGCCGCACGGGTCTTGATTCGCTCAATCGACAGCAATCCCTGCTCCGTCTCATGGTGCAGCAATTGTGCTTCATCGGTTGGTTCAAAATATCCTTTGGAGCGATGAAACAGTTGAAAACCTAAATCCTGTTCAAACTTGGACAATGCAATACTGACCGCCGGGCGGGTAAGGTTCAGCATTTCCGCCGCCCTGGAAACAGACCCCATCTCCATAACCGCATGGAAGACTTCTAAAGACCTTAAAGAGATATGCATTTCCATCCTGACCGGCGCCGTTGCCGCCTGTTTGGGGCCGTTACACCCAGACGCTTGTTAAATTAATCGAAATTATACGACACAATAATTAAATTGACGATATGGGAAAAGGCCATTGATAGTGAGCGACACCATCAGGATCCGAAGGGAATTCACAGTGGTTCGTGCAGCGCAGTTGATGCGCATTCAAGGGGGAATGGGGTATTTTGATTACGGAAACTATTGCTACGGGTGCTGCGAATAATTTTTCAGCGCGATCACAATCGGATGGGCTGTTTACAAATAACTTTAAGGAAACACCGGTTTGGTGGGATGATGCGCAACCGCTGGACTTGTCGCCCCGCAACGACAATGGGGATGTGCACAGCATTCTGCCCAATCGCGTCGATGTCGCCGTTATCGGGTCAGGCTATACCGGGTTGAATGCAGCGCTGGAAACGGTCCGCGGGGGCCGCAGCACACTGGTCCTGGATGCAGAGCAGGCCGGATGGGGGTGCAGTTCGCGCAATGGTGGGCAGATCAGCACAAGCATAAAGCCCAGCATCGAAAAACTGGCAAAAAAATTTGGTGTGGAGCGCGCGATTGCCATTCACCGTGAGGGTCAATCTGCCCTGGAATGGATCGGCGACTTCATCCGCAACGAAGCCATTGAATGCGATTTCAATCATGTCGGCCGTTTCCATGCCGCCCACACGCCTGCGCATTACGAAATGCTGGCCCAGGACGCGAAGCAAAAGACTGCCGATATGGCTGAAGTCGAAATGATACCGCGCAGCGAACAGCGCAAAGAGCTTGGATCGGACGCCTATTTCGGTGGTGCTTTGTATCCAAACCATGCCTCTTTGCACCCTGCAAAGTATCATTCAGAACTGCTGAAGCGGGTGCTGGATGCCGGGGCGCAAGTGCTTGCCCATACGCCCGTATTGCAAATTGAAAAATCCAAAGATGGTTTTGTTTTAACAACAAACCGCGGCACCCTGATGGCCCGCGATGTTGTCGTCGCAACCAATGGCTATTCTGGAAAAGTTCTACCCTGGCTGCGGCGTCGTATTATACCGATTGGCAGCTATATCATCGCGACAGACGTCCTTCCAGAATCGCTGGTCAATGAATTATTCCCTAAAAACAGGATTGCCAGCGACACGTGCCGCGTTGTCTATTATTATCGCGCGTCGCCAGACCGTCGCAGAATTGTCTTTGGCGGTCGCGTCAGTGCGCGGGAAACCGATCCAAAACTCAGCGCACCGGCTTTGTACAAGGATATGACCCGCATATTCCCGGAACTGCGGAATTACAGGATTTCGCACAGCTGGGCGGGAACAGTTGCGTATAGTTTTGATACATTGGCCCATTGCGGGCGGCATGACGGGATGTATTACGCGGCCAGTTACTGCGGGTCCGGTGTTTCCATGGCCAGCTATCTGGGCATGCGGACCGGCAAGCGGATTCTGGGTCTAGAGTCTGGCAAAACTGCGTTTGATGATCTGCCATTCCCGACACGCCCCCTTTACTATGGAACGCCTTGGTTTCTGCCAGCGACAGTCGCCTGGTATCGTTGGTGCGATACACGCGCCAGTGAAAAGGCCAAACGTCACGCGGCCCCTTTGGGTCGGTAAAAGTCTCCCAGTCTGCAAAATGCGGGATTGGGATTTAAGGAAGTCGACGCACCAATCTTTCGGGATCTGAACAAGCGGCGGCGAATAAGAAATCGGGGGACGGCTGTCGTACCGCCGATCTAACACAGAGGAGTAGTATGATGAAACACAAGATTATTTTGGCCAGTGCGGCAGCGGCTCTGCTGGCCAGTTCGGCAATCACCGGCAGCGTTTATGCTGAGGACACAGTGACGATCGCGTCATGGGGTGGGTCATATCAGGAATCCCAGAGCAAGGCGCTGTTCGTTCCGGCAAGTGAAGCGATGGGCGTTACGGTCAAGGAAGAAACCTACGGCGGTATGTCCGATGTGCGCCTGCAAGTCGGAACCGGCGCAGTTACGCTGGATATCGTTGTCAGCGGGTCCGGCAGTGCTGCGCGCGCTGGCGTGGAAGGCCTGTTAGAGCCACTGGATTACTCCGTGATCGACGTTTCCTCCTTCTATCCGGGAACTTATGACAAATATTGCGTCGGCGGTGATGTCTTCTCCGTGGTAGCCGCCTGGAACACGGAAACTTATGGCGAAGATGGTCCCAAGAGCTGGGCCGACTTTTTTGACACTGAAAAATTCCCTGGCAAACGCGCCTATCGTGGCAAGGTTGCCGGTGCTCTTGAGCCCGCCTTGATGGCCGATGGGGTGCCTATGGAAGATGTCTATAAGGTCCTGGATTCAGAAGAAGGGATCGAACGCGCCATTAACAAGATCCGCACCATCAAGGATCACATCGCGGTCTTCTGGTCCTCTGGTGCGCAACAGGCACAGTTGATGAAAGACGGTGAAGTCGACATGACCACCGGTTGGAATGGTCGCTTTGATGTCGCGAAAGCGGATGGCGCCAAAGTATCCTATACCTTTAATCAGGCATTGCTGGATTACGATTGTTTCGCCATCCCCAAAGGTGCGCCAAACAAAGATCTGGCGATGAAGTTCCTGGCTGAAATCTCCAAACCGGAATATCAGGCCAACCTGCCCAAATACATCACCTACGGCCCAACCAACAAGGCCGCCTATGATCTGGGTACAATCGATGCGGATGTTGCTATGGCGCTGCCGTCACATCCAGACAATGCGGCCAAACAGCTGCCAATCAGCCTGGAATGGTACGAAAAATGGGAAACCATTGCGGCTGAAAAATATCAAGAAATGCTGACAGAATAAGGTAAGCATGGATTAGGGTGCGGCTGTCTGGTTGGACATCCGCACCCCCTTTTCCTGCATAAACGCACCGCTTAAAGACTGCGCGTTTAAGAGACCATTTCGCCTAAAGGGAGTTTGCGTGTGACCAATCAAGACAGAGAAGCTCTGCCCATCACGATCCGCGGCGTGACCAAAGCCTATGGTCGCACAAAGGCCCTGGATGCGGTTGATCTGGATATTAAAGAGGGCGAGTTCCTGACCCTGTTGGGACCGTCTGGATCCGGCAAGACAACATTGTTGATGGTCCTGGCCGGCTTCACCAGACCCGATTGCGGCAGCGTTTTGTTTGGGGATAAGGAAGTCATCCACATGCCCCCGCATCTGCGCGATGTCGGAATGGTTTTCCAAAGCTATGCCCTGTTTCCGCATATGACGGTTGCAGGCAATATCGGGTATCCGCTGCGTGTGCGCGGTATATCAAAGGACGAGATTGAGAAGCGCTGTGAATGGGCGCTGGAAACGGTTCAGTTGGGTGGTTACGGCGAACGCCGTGTCGAACAGCTGTCGGGCGGACAAAAGCAGCGTGTCGCGCTTGCCCGGGCCATCGTTTTTGAACCCCAAATTCTGTTGATGGATGAACCGCTGTCCGCACTGGACAAGAAGCTGCGCGATCATATGCAAATTGAACTGCGCCGCCTGCATGAAAAATTGGGCATGACGACAGTGTATGTTACCCATGATCAACGGGAAGCGCTGACCATGTCCGACCGTATTGCGGTTGTGAACCATGGCAAGCTGATGCAGGTCGACACCCCGGACCGGATCTATGACCAGCCCGCCAATCGCTTTGTCGCAGATTTCATTGGGGATTCTGCCTTTCTGCCGGTCACGCGGTCGGGCAATACAGCCTCTTACGCAGGAACGGTTCTTAAGATTGATCACGCCCTGCCGGACGGCGACCTGCTGCTGATGATCCGCCCGGAACGCCTGAAAATTCAAACCGGAACCATGTCGGATGGCAGCAACAGTTTTGAAGGCATTGTCAGTGATGTTGTCTATCAGGGCGACAGTTTCGCCCTATACGCAACCCTGCCCGATGGACAATCCGTCAGTTTACGGGGTGTCATTCGATCATCCACCCTATCTGCCTTACCGAAAGTCGGCGCGCCCATAAAGTTATATCTGGAGCGTGAAGATACTATCCTGATTTCTGCGGCGGAGGCGTAACGATGACAGCCAGCAGCATTTCAGACACATCCCCACAAGGTCAGGACCTGAACGCAGGCGTTCTGAAACGGAATGCATGGTGGGAGCAATTCACCCAATTTGGATTATGCTCCCCCGCCCTGCTGTTGGTTCTGATTATTTTGGTCCTGCCAGTCGGATGGCTGTTCTCCGTCTCTTTCATTGGTGCAAGTGGTGAATTCTCGCTTGAGAATTATTCGCGCATGATAGAGAGCAAATCCTATTATCGCATCTTCATCACCACATTCCAGGTCAGCCTGCTCAGCACAGGATTGTGTATCCTGATCGGATATCCGTTTTCATATTTTCTATCGCAACTGCCAAGCCGCCTTGCATCCCTGTGTCTGATCACGGTTTTACTGCCATTCTGGACATCCCTGCTGGTGCGCACCTATGCCTGGCTGGTCCTGTTACAGCGCAAAGGCCTGGTCAATGATTGGGCGATCCAGTTGGGGTTGTGGGAAGAGCCGATCAAACTGGTGCATAACATGACGGGAACGCTGATTGGCATGGTCCATATCATGCTGCCGTTTCTGGTCCTGCCCCTGTACAATTCCATGAAAGCAATTGATCGCAGCTATTTGAATGCCGCGTCCAATCTGGGGGCATCCCCTGTTCGAATTTTCTGGACCGTGTTCTTCCCCTTATCGACACCCGGGCTTTTTGCAGGCGCGCTGATCGTTTTTGTCCTGTGCCTTGGTTTCTTTGTGACACCAGCGGTATTAGGTGGCGGGAAAGTCATCATGGTCTCCATGAAAATCGCATCCAATATTGAGCTTTTTGTGAATTGGGGAGCGGCAAGTGCGCTGGGCGTCATCTTGCTGCTGCTGACAATGTTGATCCTGTGGTTTGCCGGTCGCTTCCTGGGATTTGACAGAATGGCGGGGAGTGGCGTCGGATGAGAAACTGGTTAAACCGTTCGGTCTCAGACACTCAAATTACGGTAAGACAGCGCCTGTGGCTCTATGTCTTCTCCACCATCATCATGATCCTTCTGGTGGCGCCGACGCTGATTGTTATCCCGATGTCATTTTCAGATTCTCAGTATCTGGAATTCCCGCCCAGGGTCCTTTCCAGCCGATGGTATGAAAACTACTTTGGGTCTCCAGAATGGATGTCTGCGACAGTAACGTCCTTTCTGACCGCCTTTCTGACAATGCTGGTGGCAACCCCCATTGGGGTGCTGGCCGCCTATGGTCTGCACAATTCCAGCAAAAAGGTCAGCAAGATCGTGTTCATCCTGCTGATCACACCGATGATGGTGCCCCTGATCCTGATCGCGATTGGCACCTTCTACATCTATGTGAAACTGCAAATCCTGTACACGCTGACGGGGCTGGTATTGGCGCATTCCTTATTGGCATTGCCGCTGGTGCTGATCGTCACAGCGTCTGCCCTGAAAAGTTACGACATGAATTTGGAAATGGCGGCGCGCAGTTTGGGGGCCGCGCGCTGGTGGGCCTTCCTGACCATCACGCTGCCACAAATCCGGTTCGCCGTGATCACGTCGGCATTGCTGTCCTTTCTGACATCTTTCGATGAAGTGGTGATCGCGATGTTCATCTCTGGCGGGGACAATCCGACGCTGACTCGAAACATGTTCAACGCCTTGCGCGATCAGATCGATCCGACCATTGCCTCGATTTCCACGATAATGATCGTCGTAACATCCCTGCTGATGACCATTGCGCTGCTGTTTGGCAAAACCGATACAAAGAGTTCAAAGTGATCCCAGAAACAAGTGCAGCAGACTATGACTTTATCATAGTCGGGGCGGGTTCAGCAGGATGCGTGCTGGCCAATCGCCTGTCGGAGAATGGGAAATATTCAGTTTGTATTCTGGAGGCGGGCGGAACGGATCGCAGATTCTGGGTCGCTGTTCCTTTGGGATATGGCAAGTTGTTCTATGACCAGACCGTCAACTGGTGTTACAGGACAGAGCCGAGCGACGGATTTGCCGGACGTTCGGATTACTGGCCCCGTGGCAAGCTGTTGGGCGGGTCCAGTTCCATCAATGCAATGGTCTTCATCCGTGGGCAAAAGGAAGACTATGATGATTGGGCATCCGCTGGAAATCCCGGTTGGGATTGGCAGTCGGTCTTGCCCTTCTTTAAAGGACTGGAAACCTTCGAGGCTGGCGGCGATGCTTATCGCGGTGCGGCGGGGCCACTATCTGTTTCCCGGGCGGATCATAAAGCACACCCTCTATGTGCTGCTTATTTCCAGGCGGCGGATGGCGTCGGATTACCATTCAATCCGGATTTTAACGCCGCCAACCAGGAAGGGGTGGGCTTTTACCAGGTAACGACAAAGAACGGTCGCCGGCATTCCGCTGCGAAAGCGTTTCTGCGACCCGCTATGGGCCGCAAGAATTTAACCGTGATCACCGGGGCCTTGACGACACGCATTGATTTTGACGGCACCCATGCGGTCGGCGTGACCTATCGCAAGAACGGCACGGATTGTACACTGCGGGCCGGGCGATCCGTCATCCTATCGGCAGGCGCGATCAATTCCCCGCAATTGCTACAATTATCTGGGGTCGGACCGGCAGAACTGCTGCGTAAACACGGCATTACACCAGTGCTGGACCAGCCCCATGTCGGCGCCAACCTGATGGACCATGTCGGCATAAACTATACCTACCGCGCAAACATCCCCACATTGAATACTATTCTGCGACCCTGGTGGGGCAAACTGTGGGTTGGTCTGCAATATATACTGACACGCACCGGCCCCCTGAGCCGAAGCATCAATCAAGCAGGCGGTTTTTTTAAAACCGATCCAGCCAAACCGAGACCGAACATGCAGCTGTACCTGCAAGCACTTTCAACCCTGAAGCCAAAACAGGGGGAGCGTCCCTTACTGACGCCTGATCCCTATCCCGGCTTTTCCATCGGCCTGTCGAATTGCCATCCCTATAGTCGGGGATATCTTGAGATTACATCCGCCGATCCGACAGTCCCACCGCGCATAGTCGCAAATCCCTATGATGATGAGCGCGACGTGCAGGAGATGCTGAAGGCCGTCAAACTTGTCAGGGAAATTGCAGCCCAGCCCGCCATGGCGTCCTTGATTGAGGAAGAGCTTTTGCCGGGCCCAGACTGTCAGAGCGATGAGGACATGATTGCAGATATCAGACGACGCAGTGGAACCGTCTATCATCCCAGCGGCACCTGTCGCATGGGCCCGGATGCTGCCAGTGCCGTCGTTGATTCAAGATTACGCGTCCATGGCCTGTCAGGCCTTCACGTTGTTGATACATCAATTTTTCCCAATATTGTCTCTGGCAACACCAATGCATCGGCCATGATGATTGGGGCTAAGGGGGCTGCGATGATCTTAGAGGATGTCCGATCATGAAAATCACCAAACTGGAAACCTTCAGCATTCCAGCCGTCGCCTTCACGCGGCTGACTACAGAAGACGGATCGACCGGATGGGGACAGGTATCGACCTATAATGCCGATATCACAGCCCAGGTCTTCCATCGACAGGTTGCACGGTGGGCCATAGGGCGCGACACCGGCGATCTGGGCGTTCTGGTGTCAGAGATTCCAGAACGGGAACATAAATTTCCAGGTTCCTATATTTATCGCGCAATTGGTGGCTTGGACACGGCGATCTGGGATTGGCGCGGCAAGCAGGCGGGTAAGCCGGTCGTTGAATTGCTGGGCGGCAGTGCCGGGACAATCCGCGCCTATGCATCCTCTATGAAGCGCGACATCACGCCCAAGGATGAGGCCGCACGGTTCAAGCGCCTTCAGGATGCCCATGGCTTTGATGCGTTCAAATTCCGGGTGGGGTCAGAATGCGGTCATGACAAGGATGAATGGCCAGGACGCAGCGAAGAAATTGTGCCAACGGTCCGCAAAGCCTTGGGCGAGTCCGCAACCCTGTTGGTCGATGCCAATTCCTGCTATTCCCCCGCCCGCGCGATAGAGCTGGGCGCGATGCTGGAAGACAATGGCGTCAGCCATTTTGAAGAACCCTGCCCTTATTGGGAAATGGAACAAACTGCCGAGGTCACAAAGGCCCTGTCTATCGATGTGACCGGTGGGGAACAGGATTGGGACCTGCACCATTGGAAGCGCATGATCGCCATGCGCGCCGTCGACATCATCCAACCAGACGTCATGTATATGGGTGGGATGGAACGCATTCTGAAAGTTGCCGCCATGGGGGCGGAAGCTGGCCTGCCCTGCACGCCCCATTGCGCCAATCTGTCCCTGGTGACCTTGTTTACCATGCATTTGTTACGGGCCATTCCCAATGCCGGAAAATATCTGGAATTCTCCATTGAGGAAGCGGATTACTATCCCTGGCAATACGACCTGTTCGTGGAATCCCCCTATACCATCACGGATGGCAAGGCGACGGTTACTGACGCGCCGGGCTGGGGTGTTGAAATCAACCCGGACTGGCTGGCCCGCGCAACCTATCAGGTCACCAAGTTGGAGGCCTAGATTAAGCATTGTTGTAATACCGAAAAACTGTAGAAATAGCGTTGGACGTCCGTCTCACCTTCTTCGCATACTTCAAGGACCCATCATGATCGATTTGAAAACATTTGCCGATTTGGCCGGTCAGCCAGTTGGTGAATTCTCCCCGAAGCCGACGACTATAACGCCTGGCCAAAAGGAAGCTTCCGCCCCGCTTTGGACCTCCGCCGATGGGTTGACGCATATTGGCGTATGGGAATGCACGCCAGGTGTCTTTACCGCGGATCGCACGAAATCAGCAGAATACTGTCACATCATTTCGGGGACTGCGACCGTCAAGAATAGTGACGGCAGCGGTCAGCGCGACCTTGGCCCAGGTGACCTGCTGATCCTTCCGCTGGGCTGGACCGGCGAATGGACGATCCATACCCATATCCGGAAACTGTATGTGATCAACGCGGTGGCATAAGTTTCGGTTCAGCCTGAAAGACCGCCGGGCTCAATCGATCCCACCTAGTAGGAACGGGGCATGCCAAGCACATGCTCCGCCAGGTAACTTAGGATCAAATTCGAGGATATCGGCGCGACCTGATACAGACGCGTCTCCCGGAACTTGCGCTCAATGTCATATTCCTCGGCAAAGCCAAAGCCGCCATGTGTCTGAACACAGGCTTCTGCTGCCATCCAGGACGCCTCTGCGGCCAGCATCTTGGCGATATTCGCCTCTTCGCCACAGTCTGCGCCAGCCTCATACAGACCAGCGGCGTGATGGACCATCAATTCGGCGGTTCGCATATGCGCATAGGCCTTTGCCAAAGGAAACTGGATGCCCTGATTCTGGCCGATTGGGCGCCCGAACACGACCCGTTCGCAGGCATAGGCCGATGCCTTTTCCAGGAACCATTTCGCATCCCCAATGCATTCCGCCGCGATTAAGATGCGTTCAGCATTCATGCCAGACAGGATATAGCGAAACCCCTTCCCCTCTTCGCCCAGCAGGTTTTCGACAGGGACCTTAACATTTTCAAAAAAGACTTCTGTCGTTGAGTGATTCATCATCGTGCGGATCGGCTTAATGGTCATGCCATCCTTCTTTGCCTCACGCATATCGACGATCAGGACGGACAATCCGTCAGAGCGTTTCTTAACGTCCTCTTTCGGGGTTGTCCGCACCAACAGCAGCATAAGATCTGAATGTTCAGCGCGGCTGGTCCAAACCTTCTGACCATTGACGATGTAATGATCCCCCTCACGACGCGCAAAGGTGCGCAGGGATAGCGTATCGGTGCCACTGGTCGGTTCCGTGACCCCGAATGCCTGAAGGCGCAACTCTCCAGACGCAATCTGAGGGAGATAGCGCTGCTTCTGCTCGTCATTTCCATGCCGCAGGACCGCCCCCATCATATAGATCTGAGCATGACAGGCGGCGCCATTGCCCCCTTGCCTCTGAATCTCCTCGAGGATTGCAACGGCCCCGGACAGCGCCATGCCAGAACCACCATATTCTTCAGGAATCAAAACCGACAGATATCCAGCGTCAGACAGCGCCTTAACAAAATCGCTGGGATAAGCCGACTCCCTGTCCAGCGCGCGCCAATATTCAGGCGGAAACTCTTGGCACAGCCTACCGATGCTCTCTCGGATCTGAACAATCTCTTCATTCTCATTGAGGGATTTAAACTGCATGGAATCCTCTTACCTCTTGGAACGGTTCCCACGCATCATGCGGTTACAGAAAGCTCAAGAAAAGCCGAAACAAGGCAGACCATCATATAGGACAAAAAGCTAAACCCTTATGGTGCATTTAAAATTCTGGTTGCACTTGTATCGTGTAACATTGGACAGAATGAATGAAGCACCGGCCAGATAACAGACCGACCTTCGGCATGGCCCCGTTGCCCCGGTGCTCAGAAACCGTCGCGATTTTAACCTTAACTGCCGTCTTTCTCGCTCGTTATGCGACGATATTTGAAAGCCCATAAAATGGCGGCAACTGGAAAGAAAAGGCCCGCCCAGGACAATACGTCAAACAGCCCATCATCCAGCAATCCCGCGATGAGACCAACCAGTGTCAAAATCGCTAAGAGCAACGGGATTGCGAAAATCTGCCAATTGGTTTTGGCGGTAATGCGACGGTGCTTCATGACCGACTTCCGGAAAACTGGGCGGAATGAGCAGATGATTTGGTCTCTGTTTCGGGGCGCACCGTCTTCATTTTTCCCAACCACAGATACAATCCGCTGACCAGAATGACGACGGCCAGGATATCCAATATGGCCCACAGGACCTTCATCGGCATCCCACCATAATCCCCGAAATGCAGCGGAGAGGACAATCGAAGCGCCGTCATATACCAGGGCATTGTGCGCATCGCGGTGAATTCGCCCGTTTCCGCATCTATCAGGGCCGGTGTCAGCAATTGGCTGGTTGCTGGCGTCGCGCCACGCAGCCAGACCGCGTAATGGTGGTCACTGCTGAACCGGACGCCTGGAAAAGCGACGAATTGCGGGCGCATGCCGGGACTTGCAGATTTTGCGGTCTCAACCGCCTCATGCAGTGAAGAAAAAGTGTCTGGCGTTTCTTTACCGCCATAGATCTGTGTTAGTTCTGAAAGCTGTTGCCAACGCCACAGATCAACCAGGGGCGTTGATATCGTCTGGATTATTCCAGTCACCGTAACAACAGTCAGCCACATCATGGTCACGATGCCCAAGAGGTTATGAAGGTCCAACCATGTCTTTCGGGCCACACGCTTAACTGATGTGCCACCTGTCGGGGATGTCGTCTTTACATCGCCAGCCAGTGCTGCGGAATCCCGCCTACCGCGAACGCGCAGCGTCCCAAAATCCAGCCGCCGCATGAAGGGTGTATAGACAACCACGCCAGAAACAATCGCCAGGATCATAAGGAACCCCATCAGGCCCAGGAAATATTCCCCCCAGGGCCCAAGGAACATATCGGTATGCAGGTCCAGAATGAAGTGCATGATCCCGTCATCGGTAATCGCACCGACGATTTCCGCGCTGCGCAAATCGATTGAGGTGATGTGCATCTGTTCCAACGTCGATCGCGCCACCGGACCGGTCGTGACATTCACGACCGGTCGATCAACATCAAAACTCATGAACAGGCCACGCTCTCCCGGATAAGTATCCAATGCTGTCTGCAAAGCCTCGTCCAAAGACTTCAAAGGCGTTCCGGCCGGCATTTCAGGCAGGGCCTGATCCTCTTCCAGAAGACTTTCGATCTCGTCATGAAAGATCAGCGGCAGGCCTGTCAGGCACAGCATCAACATGAATACTGTGCAGACAAGGCTGGTCCATTTATGCAACCAGATCCAGACTTTAAGCGAACGGTTAGACATTGGCGGCTGCTCCGGCTTCCCTCTTACCCCATCAGAAATTGGTGGAGACCGAGAGTTTCCCTGTCAGCGGCGCCCCTTGCGTTAGATATCCACCCTGCACGGAAGCCCAGTAGGCATTGTTCGTCACGTTTTCGATATTCGCCCGGAACGTAACGTCCTGACCGTCAAAGGTCTGGGTCGTGCGCGCGCCGATATCCAACCGCGACCATTCGGGAACCCGCTTTGTATTCGCCGTATCCTGATATTGCGTTCCGGTATAGATCATCCGGGCGCTTAGTGTGGTTGCGCTGAGATAGGGAAGGTCCCATTCGACACCCATATTGGCCTGATATTGTGGCGCACCGACTGCGAAATTGCCATCATTGGTGCCACCCGCCGTTTTGGACAATTCGGCCTGGGTATAGGTCACGCCGCCTAGAAGATGGATATCCGGGGTCAGGTCCCCAAAGGCTAATAGTTCGATGCCTCGGTTTCGCTGTTCACCATCAATGCCAAAGACATTTGTGGTCGGATCGGTGATCCCGCTGGGTTGGCTGGTCTGGAACACAGCCGCTGACCCACCGATTGTCCCATAATCCAATTTCACCCCAGCTTCATATTGTACAGAGACATAGGGGGGGAAGACCTCGCCAGTATTTGCCGCCGTGGTCGGTGCGGTTGGTCCCTGGGCCAAACCTTCGATCCTGTTGGCATAGAGTGAAATCTGTTCCGTTGGACGGATCACCAGGCCGACAACTGGGGATAATTTGGATTCATTGTAATTCGACGTTTCCCGAAGGCTGGTCCGGTTATAGCCCTTCACCTTGACGGTCTGGTGTCGCGCGCCCAGCGTGACCAGCACTTGATCGTCAACAAATCCCAGCGTGTCCGAGACGAAATAGCTTCTGAGCCAGGATTCACTGACTTTTGGCAGGTCCTGCAGGTCCCCACCGGTGGATGTCGCGTTGGGAATGGACACGCTGACTGGATTATAGATGTTCGTATTTTGACTTGACCCGAAAACGAAGGAGTTGCGATTGACCGTGTGGAAAGCGGACATGCCCGCATTCATCTGATGGGTGACATCACCGGTTTCCGCCTGAGCACGCCCCCCAAACTGACCGCTTAAGGTCTGATCCTCACGCGGAACGTCCAATCGCCCGATTGTGGCATCCCCGGCAACATTCGTCACCGTTGGGCTGGCATAAATTCCGTCCTCTCGCATAAAGCGATAGCCAACCGCGCCATACAGGGTCAGCGAGTCCAGCACATCATATTCACCCCGCATCTGGATGAAGCGATCTTCCAGGTTAGAAAAGGAATAGTCTGTCCCATAATTGGTATTCGCATCAGGCGCGTCGGGAATGACCGACGAACTGACATTGACGACCGGGCGCCCCTTGTCGATCCGCTGTGATTGCAGCAGCGTATCCAGGGTCAATCGCACCTTTTCACCGCGATAATCCAAGGCCGCAGAGGCAAGGCGAGAGGTGCGTTCCTCGTCGTCAATTGCAGTTTCGCCTTGTCGTGAAGAAAGATTGACGCGCATGCCAAACGCATTGTCAGCCCCAAACCGGCGACCAACATCTGCATGCCCGCCAAATTCTGACGTCATTCCATATTTACCGGTCAGAGAGGTTATCGGTGTGTCTTCAGCACGCTTTGGCACCAGATTAATAGTGCCCCCCGTCCCGGTGCTTCCCGGCGGGATACCGTTCACAAAGGCACTGGCCCCCCGAAACACTTCCACCCGTTCATAGGCGTCGATATTGGCGATCTACCGAGGTGTCGTCCCGTACAGCCCGTCCATCGACACATCTTCCATGGCCAATGGGAAACCACGCACCACAAAAAGTTCTGAAAAGTTCCCAAAACCATACCCGCTTCGAACCGATGGATCATTGGCCATCACATCCGCAATTGATTCCGCCTGCTGATTGCGGATTGCCTGCTCTGTATACCCGGTCGCGCTGAACGGCGTTTCCATCATGTCCTGATTTCCCAGCACCCCGATCCGGGCGCCCCGCGCCACCTGGCCACCGGCATAAGGGCTGGGCAGATTCTCGATGTCGGATAGGGGGGAGGTTCCAGTTCCCGCTACCGTAACGGGATCCAGCAAGATCGTTGATCCCGTTTGTTCGGCACGCTTTTCGATGGCGATGGTCGATCCATCGACCATGCGATAGGTCAGATCGCTGCCGGCCAAAAGCGTCGCCACGGCCTCGTCTGAGGTCATTTCGCCCGTCACAGCAGGGGATTGAATACCGCGCACAAGGGCTCCATCCACCGTCACCTGAAGCCCGGATTGTTGCCCGAATACGGCCAGCGCACTGGCCAAAGGCTGTGCCGGAATATCATAGTTCTGAACAGATCCGGTGTCGGCCTGGGCCAACTGCAACGGTGTCATGCCCCACAACGGGGCCTGAGAAGCGGCAAATGACTGTTTTTGAGTCTGTAAACCCTGCGGTCGGGCTTCTTGTGCTGCCACTGGGCCATGGCTCAGCACGGCAACCAGCGCCGTCGTCACCAATAGGGCGCTGACTCTCAAACTCCGGTTTTTGCGGATATTGCACGCACAGTTTATCGCCATTGTATCTCTCCGGTCTTAATTCTGATTGGCAGAAACAGATCGTCTTCGCATGGCGATGGCTGTGCGAATGCGTCTTATTTCCATTGTTCTCCTGCAGAGACGATGGCCGAGAGCGCCTTTCTAAAAAAAACTTTTGGAAAATTTATATACTGTTGATTTTAAAAGATTCTTTTATTTTTCGGATAAAATCAGAAACCAGGGCGTGACACGCCACAGCGTCAGGTTATGCGCCAGGGCGACCGCCCGAACCGCATTTTCCGGGTCGGTAAGACTGTAGTATCCTGTGATCGGTCGATCTGCCAGACCCGGATTGGCCAGGATCACAGCGCCGGGAAGATAATCCTGTAATTGATCAAGGACCGCGCCCAACGGTTCGTCCTGAACAACAAGTCGGTCTTCCCGCCATGCCGCGACCTGAGACGGGGAAATTACCCGCAACGCAACCGCCCCCAATCGGTCAATAGACGCAGATTGGCCCGCAATCAGGGTTTCAGAAACCGTTTGGGTGGCTGAGTGATAGTCAATCCGCACACTGCCTTCACTTACCGCGACCGTATTCCCGTAATCATTCAAGCGAACCGAAAATTGCGTTCCCGTGACCGTCGTGACGAGGTCACCACTGAGAACGCGGAATGGCCAGTCAGAATTCTTTTCGACCGAGAAGTAAGCACTGCCGGAAAGCAGATCTATACGGCGCTCCTTTGTCGTAAAATCAATGGCAAGGGATGTTTCCGGTGCCATCGTGACCGTGCTGCCATCCTGCAATGTGACGATGCGTGTTTCAGCCGTACCAGTCACGTAATCAGATTGAAGCTCCCTTGAAATGGTTGGCAGAAATGCGAGCAACAGACAGGCCGCCACCGCAAGCCCCACCAAGGACCCCCAGCCACGGTGCGGGCGGTTTTGGTTTCTGACGGATCTCATAGGCCTGCCAACCGTTGCATCGGTCGCTGATTTTGCCAGGGTCTTCTGGTGTCCCCAAACTTCCTTGAATACCGGTGGGGTGTCACGAATCATAATGTCGACCTGTCCGCTCGCCTGCCAGGCCTTGGAATGAAGAGGAGAGGCATTTAACCAGGCCGAAAACGCTTTCTGCAAATCGGGGTCGTCCGGGTCGTCCTGCAACAGGATCAACCAGTTTGTCGCCTCCCGTGACGCGGTTTCCAGTGCTTGGGGCGGGTCGTCGGTCATGCTGTTCCTCAAACTGCGGCAATTGACGGAAGCCGGGCGAGCGCCGACCCTGTGATAAATGAAGCCATCCATTGATAAAGGACGGTTACCATGCGGTATTTTCTAGAAAATAATTGAGTTACAGGATCAAGGCCACCCCAAGCGTCGCTTGCAATGGTCTACACCCTCTGCAACCAATATATGCGCCATTGGCAGGGATATGTTCAAGGTGGCAGCAATCTCGCGCAGTTTGAACCCACCAATACGGTGCATTTCCAGCGCAATGCGGGTTCGCCTGGGCAATTCCGCCATCGCATCCTGAACCTGCGAAAGCTGATCCCGATACAGGGCAATCGTTTCTGGCGTTGCCGTTGACGGTGCGTCGTGCCCCCCCTGACCATCGTCGCGCTGGTTTAACAGGGTCCGCTGTTCCCGCGCGGTTTTACGATGACCATCAATCGCCAGGTTACGCACGATCCGATACAGATAATTTCGGGGTTCATCCAGCCGCCGCCGGTCGGTCGCCTGGGACAGGCGCATCCAGGCTTCCTGGACCAGATCTTCCGCATTGGCGCGATTGCCGGTTAATCCAGACGCATAATCGACCAGTGCCGCCCTATGCGTTAGAAAAAGGTCCTGTATATTGGCATTCTGTCCCAAACTGAACGATCCTTTATCGATCCTGAACGCGACGGACAGCCTGTGACCCAACTGTCAGCCTGATAGAAATCGAGCGTATTAATACTAATAATCATTCGCAAATTAATCTTGTAGCGGTACATATCTCGCAATGCAACAGCCCTATATACGGACGGACCATCCGCACCGCGTCCGGCGATTGAACATTGGGACACCGCACGGCACACCGATATCTGTCGTGCCGACCGGAAGAATTCAGTTTAGGAACGCGTTTAGGCTGAGAGTAACATTCCCTGGGCCTGATTACTGGGCGCACGATGAAATTTTCCATCCTGCATGATCGCCACAATACGCTTCTTGTCCTGCAATATCCGAACATCGCGCAACGGGTCCCCATCGACCAGAAGCATGTCTGCCAGATAACCTTCCTTGATCTGACCCAGCTCGTTGCCCATGCCCATGATCTGGCCGCCCAGCTGGGTGGCAGACTGAATCGCCTCCATCGGGGTCATGCCAATCAGATCGACAAAATATTCAATATCCTTGGCATTCGTGCCATGCGGCGTCCAGGCGAAGCCATAATCACCGCCGATCAGAACCCGGATACCCCGCTTGCGCATTTTCTGCATGGACTCGACGGCATGTTCCAACTCACGCTCATAGGCATCGGTAATCGGTGTACCGGGTTTAATGCCAAATTCCCCTGCATTGCGGGCTGTATTCAACAACCAGGCCAGGCCCGGCGCGACGAAATGTTTGTCCTTATTGGCTTCCAGCATATCCAGCGCTTCTTCATCGGTGAACGAGGCGTGATAGATATTGTGAATACCAAACTGAACGCATTTCTTGATTGATTCCTTGGACCTGGCATGGGCGGCAAGGCGGCGTCCCCGGCTGCGGGCCTCATCACAGGCGACCTTGATTTCGTCATCGGTGAACTGATTTTCTTCAGCCCCCATGCCGGTAATCTCTTCCCCCGACAGGTTCAGCTTGATCGTATCAACGCCCCATTTCATCAAAATTCTTACATTGCGGCGCATGTCTTCAACGCCCGATACCACAATGCCCAGGTTAAGGCCTTCATGATCAATATGCGGCAGGGATGCATCCCCCAGGCCCCCGACAGAAGTAAGCTCCGGCCCGGCGGCGGTATAGCGTGGGCCCGGCACCTTGCCGGACCGAATGGCGTCACGGATCACCACATCCAAACGTGGCTTAGCTGCCGCCGCCCCGCAGCCAGCCGTAAAACCGGCATCCAGCACAATTTTGGACATATAGACGCAATTGAGCATATGCTCTTCAATCGGCATCATCTGAATGGGATTGATCCCCGGCGCATTGTTCCAGCTGAGATGCAGATGCGCGTCTATCAGCCCTGGCATCAGGGTCATGCCACGCCCGTCGATCCGGGTGCTGCCAGTGGTCGACCAACTGTTCAGGCTGCCGCCAAAGCCACTGCCCGTCCGGGTGATGGATTTGATGCGATTGCCCGATACCGTGACCTCCCCTGAAAAGGGTGGCTCACCCGATCCATCCAGGATCTGAACATTGCCGAAGACTATATCAGAGGGACCTGCAGCAGCATCGCCACCCCTGCCGCCCCAGCCACTGAACCGGTTCTCTGCCATGATTTCTCTCCCTTTCTAACGGGGTCCCCTCAGGCTCAGGCCTGGGCGGCCTCCAATGTTTCCAGCAACAGGGCGGATGACCGCGCCGGCGCCTCAATCATCATCCAATGCCCAACATTGGGCAGCACTTCCAACCGTGCGCCCGCAATCCGGTTCTTCAGCGCCGTTCCCATTGCAACAGGGGCAACCGGATCTGCATCACCAGCGATCAGAAGGGTCGGGCAGCGGATGGCGCTGTGATCTGCAGGCTCCATAGTCGACAAAGCCTCACAATGATGGGCATATCCCGCCGCATCCTGGCGCATCAAACTCTCGCGCACGAAGGCTGTCGTAACCGGGTTTTCAGCCCGCGATGCCGCAGACAGGCTGCCCTTGCAAACAGCATCCGCAATCCCTGCCATACCGTCCTTGCGGGCAGCAGCCGCGCGTTCCTTCAATCCCTGTCGCGCGGCGACGGGCGGCTCCAGAATGGCACCGAACAAGGTCAGGCTGCGCACAAGCTTTGGACTGCTTGCCGCAAGATACTGACACAGGATCGTCCCCATGGAATGGCCAACGAAATGCGCAGATTCTACGCCCGTCGCGCGCAGGGCATCCTGAATGGCTTGCGCCAGACCTGGCAGGCCCTTTAATCCGGGGCGCAATCTGGACCGACCGGCACCGGGCAGATCAGGGCGCAACACACGATAGTCCCCCAGATCTGCCATTATCGGCTGGAAGCTGTTTGAACTGCCACCAAGTCCATGGACCATTACCACCGCCTCACCGGTGCCCGTATCCTCAATCACCATACTGCCCAGTCGTACATCCGCCATGATCAATACGCCTCAACCGGGTTTTCCAGTGTCCCAATGCCCGATATCTCGACCCGAACGACATCGCCCGGCACCATATATTTTGGCGGCTTGAAGCCAATGCCCACACCTGCTGGCGTTCCCGTGGCGATCACGTCCCCCGGCTGCAAGGTGATGCCATTGGACAGGGCGGCGATGATCGTCGGAACATCGAATATCAGAAGCTTGGTGTTCGAATCTTGGCGTATCTCACCATTCACCCAGCATTTCACTGTCGTGTCGGCCAGATCCACTGCATCGGCGGTTACAGCCCAGGGACCCATTGGACAGAAACTGTCCTGCGATTTCCCGATCAGCCATTGGCTGTGCTGACCCTGTAAATCCCGCGCGGTGATATCATTGACGATCGTATATCCCCAAACATGAGACAGTGCGGCTTCCGGTGCGATGTTACGACCGCCCTTGCCGATGATCACAGCAAGCTCTGCTTCATAATCAATGGCGGTGGAGACACTGGCATCAATGCGGATCGGGTCACCCGTCCGCACGACACATTCCGGTACCTTTGAGAAAATGATCGGTGCTTCCGGGATCGCCCCTTTCGCCGCGGAACTGTCAAAACCGGACGAGGCGAATTCATGCGCATGATCGAAATAATTCTTTCCAACGCAGAAAATATTGCGCCGTGGGCGGGGAACAGGGGCCAACAGGGACACATCTGACAGCGCCAGAACTTCCGCCGTCGCGGGTAGATCGCGCCCAATCAAGGCGGTGACCCCCGCTTCCGCCACAGCATCGGATGCGATATCCAGACGTGTCACCGTGTCATCTGATTCTGAGACAACGCCGATATGACGCGCACCCTTCCATTCAAATACTGCAAGTTTCATGATCGGCCTTTCTATCGATACAAATCATCTGGAATTAGGATGGAAGCCCCGGTGGTCTGGCGACCTTCCAGGGCGCGATGGGCCTGGGCAGCATCGCTGAGCTTGTAACGGCGGGCTGGTTCAATTGCGACAATGCGCTGATCGATAGCCTGGAACAGCCGTTGCGTAATTGCCTGCACCTTTTCTGGTGTGTCGGTATAGTGGGCGAAATTCGGGCGCGACAGGGTGATCGATTTCGCCGCCAGCGAGCCGATATCCCATGCCCCGATATCGCCGGAAGCCTGGCCAAAACTGATCAGGTGACCACAGGGCGCTAATGCTTCCACAGAATGCGCGAAGCTGTCGCGACCAACCGCATCATAGATCACATCTACGCCCCGCCCCTTGGTGAGCGCACGAACCTGGTCTTCCAGGCTGTCTGCACCGGGCAGAATGACGTGATGCGCGCCAGATGCGCGGGCAAGTCGCGCTTTCTCCTCGGTTGAGGTCGCACCAATGACAGTCGCCCCAAGATAGGCCGCCCATTGGCATAACAGCCGCCCGACACCGCCTGCAGGCGCGAAGATCAAAACGGTCTCCCCCTTTTGCACCGGATGGACACGATGCAGCAGGAATTCAGCACTCATACCTTTCAAGAGGCCCGCCGCAGCGGTCGCATCATCAATGCGATCTGGCAACGGAATGACCAAAGCCGCCGGCATGGTGCGTATCGTTGCATAGGCACCAACAGGTGGACAGGCATAGCCAACGCGCTGACCGACGGAGAGATGACGCACACCGGGTCCGACATCGATCACCGTGCCCACAGCTTCCATTCCCGGCACGCCCGGCGGCGACAACAGTTTGAAATATCCGGTCCGGCAGTAGACATCGATGTAATTCACTCCGATGGCGGTCTGCGCCAACCGAACCTCGCCGGGACCTGGAACAGGGGCTTTAATCTCGACCGGCTGCAATTCGTCCGGCCCGCCATAGCGTTTGATCCCCATGGCCATGCCATCCATGCCCGGACCAGCCTGCGATTGAACAGAAGGGGCGCTGGGGGTGGATGAGGCGACCCGCTTGCGGATTGCCTCGAACCCCGCGACATAGACACCATCTGCGACCAGCGCCGCCAATTCATCCGCCCGCCCCTTTGGCGCATCAAAGCGTGAGGTCCAGGTGCAGAAAGTCCCGTTCCCGTCGGTAACAGGCTTTAGCTTGATTTCGGCAATGTAATTCTGAAGCGGCACATCGCTTTCAACAATGGCATAGCGCAGGCTGTGGTCCTTGTCAGACAGGGATAGTAACTGTTCGCGCAGCCCTTCCCCGGACTCCAGTTTGAAATTACGAACCGCCCCAATCTGGTCGGTCTTCCGTCCAGCTTCCAGGTCGCTGCACGCGACGGCGGGGTGCCAGCGGTCATGACCGTTAAAGTCCCGCAGAATCGCCCATACCGCCGCAAGGGGCGCCTGGATGACAGTGCTGCGGTGTACCGTAACCATGGGTCAGCCCCCGAACCGGCTCTTCAGGGCATCGAATCCGCCCTGAAACACGCCACCGCCAATGGAAGCGGTCAATTCCGCTTCCCGGTCTGGCGCACAGTCGAAATCAGCATACCATTCTGCGAAGCATCGATTGCCATCCGTGACGGGGCTCAATTTCATCACAGCGACATAGTTTTCCACGCCCATCGGGCTTTCCAGGATCGCATAGCTGCAACTGAAGTCATAGTCCGACAGCGCCAAAAGCTGTTCGCGGATGAACCCGCCGTCTTTCAGGCGGAAGGCGCGCACACAGCCGACCTGATCTGCGGGGCGGCCTTCTTCGATGCGGCTTTCTGCAATGCTCGGATGCCATGCGGGCAGCGCATTGAAGTCACGAACCACCTTCCAAACCTGATCCACAGATGCCGATATGATGGAAGACGCATAGACATGGGTCATTCGTCATCCCCCGACTTCTTCTTGCTGCCTTGGGCAGCAGTGGCCAGACTTTGGGCATCCTTGGCGGACCGGAAAATATCCCCCATTTTCGCGACATTGGGATTTTCCACACCGATCTGCTTCATCATCTCATCGATCAGCGGGGCCTGTGCGCGATACCGCAATGCGCTTTCAATCACCTCATCGGTTGGGGACCGACTGCCGCCACCATTACCGTTGCCGCCGCCCAGACCATCGACATGCAGGATCTTGATCCCTTCGATGTTTTCCAGCGGCCGCACGCTTTCGCGCACGATGCCTTCCAGGCGATCAATCATCTTGCCACGCAAGGCACCGGCACGGGCATCCTCGCTGAGAACATTTTCGGCTTCATTGCGCAGACGTTGGGCCTCTGCGGCAACGCTGGCTGTGATCTTCTCAGCCTCAGCAGCAATAACCGCGGCATCCGCATCCTTCTTGGCCAGCAACCGGTCCACAGCCGCGATGCGTTCAGCCATTTCTGTTTCGCGGACGGTGCCAACCTTCTCTTCCGCCGCAACCGCCTTGGCGCGCGCACCTTCGGTTTCGACCATTGCATCCGCTTCAGCCGCCTGCTTCTGCAGGATACCGATATGTTTCTCAATTTCCGCCAGTTCCAGGGCCAGAGCACGCTCAATCTCCAGGCGTTTCAAATCGCGCTGCTGCAGAATGCGGGCTTCTTCCAGGCCACGATTGGAGGCAATGCGCGCCCGCTCGACCTCTTCTTGAGCGGAAATCTCAGTCTCTTCGATAGCCTGACGCTGGGCAATCTGTTGCGCGCGCAACAGGCGGTCCCGTTCGATACGGGCCTTATCCAATACCTGTTCCTGGGCAATACGCGCCGATTCCACCGCCTTGTTTGCAGAAATCCGTGCGGTTTCCACCTGCTGGCCCCGAGCGATTTCATGGGCCTCAATTTCCTCATCCGCCGTGATCCGTGCATCGCGCAATTGACGTTCAGAAACGATCTTAGCCCGTTCCACATCCTCACTGGATGCAATTTCGGCTGTTTCGATCTCATGGCGTTGTTTGATCTGCTGCGTGCGAATTTGTTTTTCGCGCGCGATCCGGGCGGCTTCCAGGGCCTCTTCCTGGGCGATCCGGGCCTGTTCGATTTCCAACTGCGCCTTGATTTCCGATCCTTCCAGGGCGCGGCGGCGATCAATATCGTATTCGCGGGTTTCGCGTTCGCTGGCGATCCGGGATTTTTCCGCCTCGGCCTCCATCGCGACACGGTTGCGCACGATCTCCATCCGCTGTTCTGCACGCAGGGCTTCCAGCGCACGCTCCTGGTTCAGGCGCGAATTCTCGCTTTCCTGTTCCAGGTGCAGCGTCTCTTTTTCTGCCGCCAGATTGCGTGTGCGAATGGCAACCATCGACGATTGTTCGATGTCATTGCGCAGCTTGCGCCGTGACTCGATGGTTTCGATCAGTTGCGTCAAACCTTCAGCGTCAAAGCGATTGGCCGGATTGAAGAATTCCAGATTGGTCTGGTCCAAATCCGTAATCGCAACGGATTCCAACTCCAGCCCATTGCGCGCCAGCGCCCCGGCAGCACGCTCTTCGACAATAGATACAAAGTCGCCGCGCTTCTCATGCATTTCATCCAAGGACATCTCAGCAGCAACCGACCGCAAGGCCCCAACGAATTTCCCATTCAGCAGATCCGCCAGTCCCGCTGGATCCATCGTTCGACGGCCCAGGGTTGACGCGGCCGCTGCCACAGCATCGGGCTTCTGGATAACACGGACGAAAAATTCGGCTTCGATATCCACGCGCATGCGATCGCGTGTAATGACAGCCGATTCTTTCGTGCGCGAGACGGAGATGCGCACCACGTTCAGATTGACGGGCGTCACCTCGTGGATGATCGGCAGGACCAGGGCCCCACCATTGATCACCACTGTCTCCCCCCCAAAGCCGGTGCGCACGAAGGCGACCTCTTTGGTTGAGCGATGATAAAGCCAGTTCAATAGATAGACGACCACCGCTATTGCGATGATACCTATGATGAGCCACAGAATTATTGATCCAATCAGACCGGTTGTCATGGTCACACCTCCTCCCTTCAGGCGGTTCGAATTGCCTTGAAGGCTTTCGTTTGTTCGGTAAGCGCTATTTCTGTCGGCAGACGCTCCATAGAGGATGCGCCATAGAAACCGTGACAGTTTTCAGTATTGTTCAGAACGTATTCTGCATCCTGTGGCATCGCGACCGGGCCGCCATGGACAAGGATTATCGCATCCGGGTTGACCTTCAGCGCAGCCTCTGACCAGGCATTGACCAGCGCCGGGCATTCTTCCAGCGTCAACGCCGTGCCCGCCCCGATTGACCCACCCGTGGTCAGCCCCAGATGGCACACGATGATATCAGCCCCCGCCTTTGCCATCGCCGTCGCGTCGTCTTCATTAAAGACATAGGGTGTGGTGAACATGTCTTTTTCATGCGCCAGTCGGATCACATCCACTTCCTGGCCATAAGACATTCCGGTTGCTTCCAGATTGGCCCGGAACGTCCCATCAATCAGCCCGACCGTTGGAAAATTCTGAATGCCGGAAAAGCCGATGGCCTTCACCTGATCCAGATAATGATCAAAGATACAGAACGGATCGGTGCCATTCACCCCGGCCAGAACCGGCGTCTTTTTGGTGACGGGCAGGACTTCATGGGCCATTTCCATCACCACATCATTGGCATTGCCATAGGCCATCATGCCGGACAGAGAGCCCCGCCCCGCCATGCGATACCGCCCGGAATTATAGATCACGATCAGATCAATACCGCCTGCCTCTTCGCATTTCGCAGACAGGCCAGTGCCCGCCCCGCCCCCAACAATCGGTACGCCCTTGCGCTTCATATCCTGAAACTTCTCAAGCAGGTCTTTTCGTTCAAACCGCGGCATAACGGGTATTCCTTTTCATCGGGTTTATCTCTTCCAGCGCCTCAATCGCTGCACGCGCGAAAGCTGGATCATTAATATGGTGGGAAACACGAATCAGGCGGCGATTGCCCCCTTCCTGGAACCGGGCGGTCAAGGCATCAAACAGGGCCTTATCCGCCGCTGGGTCATGGAATGCTTTGCCCGGCGCATCCAGGGCCGACACGCCGCCTTCCGGGATCAGGAACCGCACAGGTCCGGTCATCTCATTCAATCGACTGGCAATCCAGTCGCCCATTTTGGCATTCTCTGACGCGGTAGTGCGCATCAGGGTGACTTGCGGGTTATGTTCCACAAAGACCCGATCCTTATACTTTTCCGGAACAGTATTGCGGGCCCCGAAATTCACCATATCCATCGCCCCCAGCGACCCGACATAGGGAATGCGGGTGCGGATGATGGCCCCGAAGCGATCCTCTGTCGCGGCGAATACGCCCCCACACATCATGTCGCAAATCTCTGTCGTGGTCAGGTCCATGACAGCAGATAACAGACCGCTATCTGCAAGCTTTTCCATCGACCGCCCCCCAACGCCGGTCGCATGGAACACCTGGCAGTCATACAGGTCATCCAACTGCGCGGTGACTTGCTGGATTGCCGTGGTCGTCACCCCGAACATTGTCAGGCCCAGCCCCGGCTTGGCAGGTATTTTGTCGCGGGTAATTTTGTCCGCAGCCGCGCGTTTCACCATGCCGACCATCGCATTGGCACCATTCGCCAAAACCTGGCGCGAAATCTTGTTCAGCCCCTGCACGTCGGTTACGGAATACATCATCATAATGTCAGAAGGCCCAACATATTGCCCGACCTCTCCAGAGGCGACGGTAGAGATCATTACCTTGGGCAAGCCAATCGGCAGGCGACGCATCGCCGGGGTGGCAAGTGCCGTACCGCCGGAACCCGCCGCAGAAATGATCCCGCCAATACCGCGCTGGCGCGCAATCCAGTTTTCAAAGGCATCCGCCATGGCCCGCACGGCGGTCCCACGATCCGAATCAAAAACCGCTGAGGATCCCCCTTTGTGGTAGGGCGCAACCAAATGAGGGGGAACATCGGCGCTGGACGGCTTGCCAGACGTTGAAAGGTCGACGGTGCGCACCCGAAGACCCTGAGCGGCAATGCAGTCACGGATATAGGACAGTTCAGCGCCCTTGGTATCGAATGTGCCAACCACATAGACGTCATTGCCAACCAGCGATTCCAACGGGGTCAGCGGTTCTTTGAATAAGGGCTCCGGCTTGGTATCAAAAGGCCGAACCCGTTCTGGCGGCTTTGATGCTGGCATGTCAGCGGGCGCGGCTTCACTTCCTTCAGACCAGCGCGCCGCAGACCACCGTGTCGGTGGCACATAAACCAGGCTGGGAGACGGTGGCTTTGCCAAATCTTCCGCAGGCTCTTGCGTTTCAGGGTCTATCTGGGGAACTTCCGCCGTTGGCTCCCATGCCGGAAGGTCGACGTCTTCGTGAGAATGGCGACCAACGCCCAACAGGCGCTCCTGCAGGGCCCGGTCATTTGCCAATTGAGCGGCGGGCATGACACGGCTGATTTTGCCATTGACCATAATCGCCACATCTTTGGCAATCGACGTGGCGACAGAGATATTCTGTTCGATCAGAAGGATCGCAACATCGCTTTCTTCGGTCAGTCGAACCAACAGTTCTTCAACCTGATCCACGATGACAGGGGCAAGCCCTTCCGTTGGTTCATCCAGAACCAGCAAGCGGGGGTCTTGCAAAAGGGCGCGGGAAATCGCCAGCATCTGCTGCTCCCCGCCCGACAATTGAGCACCGCCATTGCGCTGACGTTCCGCCAGGCGCGGGAACGTGTCGTAGATACGCTCAATCGTCCAGGCACCACCGCCGGTGTCGGACAATCGTAAATGTTCATCCACTGTCAGTGAGGGCCAAAGACGGCGACCCTGCGGCGTATAGCCAATTCCTTTACTGGCAATTTTGTAAGGGGGCTGACCGATCAGTTCCTCCCCCAGAAACCGGATTGATCCGCGCCGGGCAGGCTGTAGGCCCATGATCGTATTGCATAATGTCGTCTTACCCATGCCGTTGCGCCCGACGACGGCATGGACACCTGCCTCCAGGGTCAGGTCCACCCCTTGCAGCGCATGGGACTGACCGTAGTAAACGTGCAGATCCCGCACCTGCAATACGGCAGAAGAGGCATTTCTGACGGGGGTTCGATTAGCCATGGGCATTCCCCAGATACAGCTCCTGCACCTCTGGATCGTTTTCGATCTCGTCAGGCGTGCCTTCCTTGAAGATCCGGCCATTATGCATCATCGTGACACTATCCGCGACGCGCAGCGCCACATCCATATCATGTTCGATAATTATAAAGCCCATATGCTCAGGCAGTGATTGCAATATCTCAATCAAATCGGTGCGCTCTGTAGGCGACAGCCCCGCTGCGGGTTCGTCCAGCAGGATCAGGCGTGGTGCGCCCGCAAGCGCCAGGGCAATTTCAAGCTGGCGCTGTTGGCCATAACTCAATTCAGAGACCGGTCGGTCTTTGACATCATCCAGATGAACGGCAAGCAGCAGCGTCTCCGCGCTTTCCATCGCCGTATCGGACCGCCCCGGCCGGCGCAGCGAAAACCGACCCCGGCTGACACCGCGACAGGCAAGGTAAATATTGTCGATCACGCTCAGCCCGTTAAACAAC
This sequence comes from Hwanghaeella sp. 1Z406, assembly GCF_048892425.1. Taxonomy (NCBI): domain Bacteria; kingdom Pseudomonadati; phylum Pseudomonadota; class Alphaproteobacteria; order Rhodospirillales; family Aestuariispiraceae; genus Hwanghaeella; species Hwanghaeella sp. 1Z406. The sequence goes on along the minus strand of NZ_JBLZHU010000005.1, from coordinate 48,763 downwards.
AGGGAAATCTGATAGGTACGGCGCAGGCCGCGACGGATTCGCTCCTGACTGGGCAAATCCGTCACGTCCTCACCAAACAAACGCACACGGCCCGTGGTTGGCGGAAAATCCCCTGTGATCGCATTGAACAGAGTGGTCTTCCCCGCCCCGTTTGATCCCAGGACCGCCCGCCGCTCTCCCGCCTTTACGGTTAAGTTAATATCCGCCAAGGCCACCAATGCGCCAAAATGGCGACTGACAGCTTCCAGCTCCAGCGCATAACGGCCGGTGCTTTGCAGACGGGAAAGGGCGTTCGTACCAACCATGATCCGTGCTAACCCTTAACCACAGGTCGGGTTTTCACGACCAACCTGGCCGTATTTCAAGAATTCATCATAAGACAGGCCCAGGGTTTGAGAGACCTGTGGGATAACCTTGATGACCTTGTTGACCAGATTCCCATCCGGGCCGACGATCACTTCTGACAGGAACATGTCAGCAATGGCGTTGCGACGCTCGTCCAGGCTGACCTTACCAGTTGGCGTGTCGAATTCCAGATCGGACAGAACAGCCCGATATTTCGCACCACCATCAGACAGGTCGCCATTCACAGCGTCCAGACCCAAAAGAGCGGCCTTGGTGTTGATGTAATAGGCATGAGCAAAAAGCGACGGTGATGGGAAACCATCAGGGAACTGCTTCTTGTAAGCAGCAACAAAAGCATTCCACGCTGGATCGTCCCACGTATCCGAAATCGGGCCAGCAGAGGGTGTGCCGATGATGAAATCCCGGGTCCGGCCCTTGGAGCCAAGCACGGTTTGGTCAACGGTGATGGAACCACCGATCAGCGGGGCGCTGCCGCCCGCCTGTTCATACTGCGTCAGGAAGTTGACGGCATCAGCCCCGCCCAGCGCAACAAAGATGGCATCCACATCATCTGGCAATGCTGCAATGACGGAGGAGTAATCCTTGTTGCCAATCGGAACCCAGAAGCGGGCGTCAACCGGGGCTTCCCCGCCCAGACGACAGAAGGGTTCAAGGAACCCAAAAACCTGCGTATAGGGGAAGGAGTAATCTTCGGCCAGGACCGCCACTTTACGGTAGCCCTTCTCATTATAGGCATATTCCCCAAGACCGGCCATCCATTGTGCACCCTCAGTGCCAAAGCGGAAGAAGTTGTCGGCCGGGTTACGCAGCGTCGTATCCTGAGCGGCCGATGAGCCATTCAGGAAGGTCACTTCCGGGTGGGTTTTGGCGTAATCTTTAACCGCCAGACCTTCGGAACCAGACAGCGGGCCCACCAAGACCTGCACGCCATCTTGTTCTACCAGTTTGCGGGCGGCCCGTACGGCACTGTCAGGAGACGCATCAGACGAGCCTGTTATCAGGTCAATCTTCTTGCCGCCTGCTGTATAGTTGAACTCTTCCAGCGCCATTTTGACGCCCCGCATACCATCTTCACCCAACACGGTGAATGCACCTTCCAGGGTTGCGAGCGCACCCATCTTGATGGTGTCCTCAGCCATGGCCGGGCTGGCAAACGACAGGATCGCCGCCGCTGCTAGGGCCTTTTTACCGATACCAAGCATAGTAACCTCCCTTAAGGTTTGGTTTCTTCCAACGATCCAGCGGCATGCCGGTCGTTCGTCTTTGTGCTGCCATATCCTGACCGCACTTTTCTTCCGAACCGGATCTTGTCACGCGTCCGATTCCAAAGTCCCAACAACCCATCGGGCGAAAACAGCACGATGAGCAAAAACGCCACCCCGATCACGGTGTTGAACCGTTCCCGGTCAATCAAATCGATGGCGAAATTCTCTAAAAGCACAAAGGCAATCGCCCCCAGGAACGGCCCGATTGGATGGCGCATTCCACCAACAACGGCGATGACCAGGATGTCGATCACAACATCCACACCGACGGAGCCAGGCGATATCCGGCCATTGAACCAGACCATCAGAACACCCGCCGTCCCCGCAATAACACCCGACATAAAGTAAGCCGCGATGCGATGCAGGGTGACGTCATAGCCCAACGCCCGCATCCGGCGCGGATTGTCGCGGATCGCCTGCAGGCTGAGCCCGAAGGTCGAGCGTGAGGCATAGAGCACCGCAAAGAAAAATCCCGCAGCGATAAAAAGCGTTAAATAATAGAAGGGCACCGGATCGCGCCAATACACACCCAGGACCGTTGGGGGTTCGATGCCTGCAAAGCCGGTAAATCCATTGAACACCGGATAATTCTGTCGCACGAAATAGAAGAAGGCGACCCCAATCGCCAGGGTGATCATGATGGTATAGATCCCCTCTGTGCGCACTGAAATCGCGCCGATAAAAGCACTGAACAATGCCGCAGACAGGATGGCAACGGGGGCTGTCATCCACCAGGGCCAGCCCAGCCCCATCACATCCATGCTGTTATCGCCCAGGATGGCAACCAGATAGCCTGCCAAGCCTGCGACAGTCATCTGCGCCAGGCTGACCATCCCGCCATAGCCTGCCAACATCATCAGCGATAAGGCGATGGTTCCCAGGATCAGGGAATAGGCACCAATCTGATAGGTGAAGAAATCAGACGAAAAGGCAGGATAGGCGATTAGAAAAACCGCCAGTGCCAGCTTTGCCGGATGTATATCGCTGAGAGAAAATCCACCGGAAAAGAGCTGTCGTGAATCCATGGTCTAGCGCCCCCCCATCAGGCCTTGAGGGCGCACAGCCAGCGTCACCACCATGATCAGAAAGGTCAGCACGACCCCGTATGTCGGGAAATAAGCCAACCCAAACTGCTCAGCCAAACCAATCAACAGCGCACCAATTGCCGCGCCTGGCACGGACCCCAACCCGCCAACGATTACCACAATCAGGGATGCCAACAGGTAGCGAATGTCTTCCCCCGGCGCGATGGAAAGCGCTGTGCCACCAACCACCCCGGCAAATCCAGCCAGCCCGGCCCCGATTGCGAAGACCAAGGCAAAGACCAGCTGCACATTCACACCAGACGCGGACAACATTTCCCGGTCATTCACCCCAGCGCGGATCATCATTCCAATCCGCGTGCGGTTCAGGAACAACCAAAGCCCGATGCCAACCGCCACTGCAGCCGCCAAAACGGACAAGCGATAAATGGGATACATGATATAGACGGCATCGCCAGACGACTTAATCACCGATATTACTGGCAACTCAGCGGCACCAAACAACCATTCCGGCGGTTGGAACTGATATGTTGTCCCGGTCCAAATCGCCAACATCAGGTCAGCGGCAATGATCGAAATGCCAATCGTCACCAGTGTCTGGCGCAGGTCATCACCCTCCATGCGCCGGAACACCAGAACCTGCAGCAACACCCCTGTCAGGGCAACCGCGCCGAAGGCGATCGCCAACCCAAAAAACCAACTACCCGTCAGTTCCGCCACCTCGTAACCGATATAGCCGCCCAACAGATACATAGACCCATGCGCCAGGTTCACATTGCGCATCAATCCAAATACCAGCGTAAACCCGCTGGCCACCAGGAAGTACAGCCCGCCAAGCGTAACACCATTCAATAGTGTGCTAACGAAAGTCTTCTTGCGGCCAATCGCATCAATCAACCACTCGGGCCATACCGAAAAGATCAGCCACAGCAATATGCCAATGGCGACCAGCAAGACGATTGCCCAAAAGGTATGCCGCTCAACAAACTGCCTCATGCGCGCGCCCACTGACGCGCGGACAGGTCTGAGGAAACGCGCGACCGATAGACCTCACGAACCAAAGTCGCAAAGACACAGTGATCCTTGAATATCACGTCTGTACCCTCCCATTTGGACCGGCACCGTACGAAACGTGCCCAGCGCCCATATTATTCAGGGGTATTCCCCTATGGCCTGTTTTCCGGCCTTGATGTTCAAGCTTGGCGTCAACAGAAATTGCCCGCAAGGACCCAGACTCATAGATTTGGGTAATTTTGGGTAATAACCGATGCCATATTTCTGATTCTCTTGACTCTACTCACCTGCTGCGGCGCACAATTTTTCTCAAAATCTGATGGAAAATTTAAATTGCACCAATTCCAACCATTCAGATCAAAATTAACCCAATCAGGTTCATTTGTTATCATAATAGGTATAACTATGAACCAATGGTCAAGAAAAATAATGATGATGGTGTAATTTTCTTGACAAAATGAACCAATTGAACCTATTCAAAAGAACCCATGTCGTTTTGGCAGTTATGAAAGAGTCCACCGTGCGAAACTCTGCCTCCCATCGCATCGCCGCAACCTTATCGCGCGACATAGAAAACAGGCGCATCGGCAGCCCGACATCGGGCGGCGCCATTCGATTCCCGACGGAGCGGGACTTGGCAACGCGTTTTGGCGTAGCCCGCAACACAATTCGCCGCGCCATGGATGCACTGGAAGAATCCGGCAAGATCTCCAGGGAGGTTGGTCGTGGCACTTATATAAATGCCGTTCCTGTTTCGGGCAGTGATACGATCGAAACCGATGCTTTATATTCGGAACCCCTGTTATTGCCAAAACGGGATGTCAGCCCGCGCGCCCTGATTGAAGCCCGAATGATGATCGAACCTGCCGCAGCCGCAGCCGCAGCAATCAATGCAACCGATGCAGATATAGAGCTTTTGATGCGTGCCCAGCTGGCTTCAACCAACACGGATATTATGGAAGAATTCGAAAAGCAGGATGCAGAGATCCATCGCCTGCTCTTTGCCATGACCCATAATGACATCGTGCAGCATATCGATCTGATGATTCGCAGCCTGCGCGATGATGCCGACTGGCTGGCCGCAAAACGCCGCGCCTATTCCGCGACCCTGAAGGCCCGCTATGTCACCCAGCACGCGGCGATCATTGATGCGGTCATCAACCGATCCCCGACGGCCGCACGCGAAGCGATGACGCGCCATCTGGAAGAGGTGCGCCAGGCCCTGCTGGAAAGCTGATCTGGCGAAACGGGTAAGTTTGAGTAATATGACAGCCTATGACGTCACTCTCCTCCTGGCGGATTGTTCCGCGCCGCAATAGACTGTCGCGTGTTTCAGCGGCACCACAGCAATTTTTGACCCTGTCTGCGCCACTACAGCATGACAGCCTTCCGCCGGAGGTTGCTTTGCTATTGCCCAACCAGGATGGTGTCCGCGCGCTGATTCCGGCGCTCCGTACTGTGACGATCAAATCCAATGGCCCGCTAGGTCTGGGCTTGTTTCTTGCCGACCCGTTCTTCGTGGTTGACCATCGTATCGATGCCATCAAACAAGCAGGCATTACCTGGGTGACGAATTTGCCAAGTGTAACGCAGTATGATGACAGCATTGCCCTGCAGCTATCAGAAGTGCAGTTCAATCTGAATCGGGAGTTGGAGCGGCTTGCATCATTTAAAATGGCTGGTTTTCACATCGCCGTCACGGTCACCGATGCAGCCGGATCGGTCGAAGCCTGCAGGATCGATCCCGAATTCCTGATCGTCCTGCCCCATGTGGGTGATTTTGGGGCGGGGTTTCCATCTTTTCGGCAGAGAGGGGCCGCCATAGACGCCATAGCCCGCGCCACAAAAGAGGTTCAGTGGACAGGGGGGATCTATGGCCTGGGCACCGCGATTGAGGCGGAGTCAGAAAGCCTTTGGCCCGATGCGCTGGACGGATTGATTTGCCGACCCCAGGTCTACACACAGGACCCCCACTAATGTACGCCTTTCAGTTTACTGTATGCGTACAGACCAATAATAGAGCGAAATTGGCAGGGCCCTTATGCCATTCTATCGGGTCAGTCCATATTTCTGAATCTTGTTGTACAGTGTTTTTCGCGACATACCCAATGCCTGTGCCGTGCGCCCCCGGTTGAAACCATGCCGCCACAGCGCATCGGCAATTCGATCTTTTTCTGTCCCGATATCTCGCATAGGCTCCGGACCATTCAACAAGGGCAGTATATCACTTCGGCGAATGCGTTGACCCGTCGGGGCCGCGCCAAGAATATCCAGCAATTGGCCCAGCAAGGCATGTATCTCTGTTTCATTACCGGGCCACAGATGTTCCGTCAGCACCTGCATTGCATCTGCTGAAAAATGATCGCGGGCGATCACCTCACCAAACCGTTCAATCGACATCTGTTGGATCAATAACAGAAGATCATCCATTCGTTCGCGCAGGGGCGGCACCCGAATGCTCCATCCACGCAAAACCTCAGTCAGGGATGGGTCCAATCCCGCTGCCTGCGGGTCCGACGCCGTACTGACCAGCACAACACGACGGGCCATTGGAATTGGACGGCGAGACCCGGGGGTTTGAAATACACCATCCCGCATCGCCCGGGCCAGGCGTCGCTGAGTTCCCGCAGGCAGGCGTTCCGGCGCGAAGATCACGACCAGATCACCCTCGCCCGCTTCCAGCGCGGGGCGGCGTTTCAAACTGGCATCATTCGATCCAAACAGAATGCTGCGCGCGCGCGTTGGAAAATCCTCTCCCGCGACATCTATTTGAACCATGGATGGAACCGCGCCATTCGCAGACCCCAATGCCTTCAAACATGACAATGTCTGCAATCCAGGTTCCGCCAAGAGCAATACAGAGCCCTGAGCCGACGACAAAGCCTTAAGGCGCGATAGGAAGTTTAAATGCGCCTTGGCGTGACCGACAAACCCGTATGGACGACCCCAGGCGACCAGCCGCGCCCCTTCATCGTCCAGCACATCCCTGCGCTGCCCGGCATGCCGAAAGCGGTCAACCTGATCAGCGACAGAAACTTCCAGTGGCATGCGCTCGAACGTGGAACCGCCAACATATCCATCTATCGGTGCCAGATGCAGCAGGCGGCGCAGATCGTCGGCTGTCTCTATCGGGCCACCTTCCAATAAGAACCGCGTCTTAGGACTGATCCGCTTGATCAACCGGCCAATCTCCAGCACGGCGACGGCAACTTCTTCGATGGTTTCGCGCTGGCGATGCCCCTGCGCCCCGCCAACATTCCATCCCAAATTAAGACAGACCATATCCAGGCCGACATCTGCGGCCAGTCGGGCCTGAGTGCGTGTTGCACAATAGAACATAGCCGTCAGCCCGACATCCTGAACCGCCTTTAACTGGGCGACTTCCTGTTCAATGCCGCGACCGGCGCGCGCGAGAATATGCTGCATCGCATGAGAATAGTGCATGCAACTGGGAAAATTCACCGCGCCCGCAAATCCCGCCCGCTGGATCGACATCGCCTTTTGCGTAACGTCCAGCCGCTCTTCCCAGACATTGACGCCCAACAGGACCGGCAGCTTGGTCTGTGGCAAAACTTCTTCCCCAGCAAATTTCTCCGTCAGGGTGGTCGCATCGAATACAGGTAACATGCAAGCAATTGACGGCACCCCCATGCTGCGCAATCGACCGGCATTCAATGCGATCAGGAAATCAGCCCTGCCCCGTTGGGCCGCCATCGCAGTGCTGCCAGACCCGATCGCCGCCCCAATCAAAAAAGACCCATCTGTCAAAATCTGTCGCACCGCACCCACTTTCAGCCCTTACCCTGGTATTCCCGACGGACATCAGCTTCATCACACAGCCTTATCAATTGGCATAGCATGCTACCGAATTTACTGCGCTGGCAAAACATTCAGAGAATAATGATCGCAGGCACCGCATACCCACGTCATCGACAAAAGGGCATCAAGAATCCTACTGCAGGCAAGAAGTGATGTTGTCAGGCAATGCATGTCTACATTGCACGGTTTATCAGAAATAAAACCAGTACCGAATGACAATCGGTATTGACACAAAAAATTACTTGGCCTCATACTCGTTTCAATATCAAAAACGAAGAACAGGAGGGTTATGATGAGACGGTATTTTGCAGTTCTGGGCCTATCGACACTTCTACTGACCGGTGCGCCTGCGCAGGCAGAAGAAGCTGTGCTGAAAGGCGCCATGTTTATCAAGTCTGACAAGTCACTGTTTCGGTCAGTCTTTAATCAATTCGTTGAACGGGTAAATGAAACAGGAAAAGGGCTGGTTCGCATTGACCCGGTTCTGGGCCCTGAAGCAATTCCATCCCGGGAAATGCCCAATGCGTTAAGCGAGGGTGTGATTGATGTTGCCGGGCTTCCCCCCGCTTACTATCGCGGGATCATATTAGAGGCAGATGCCCTGCAATTGGCTTCTGTCCCTCCTGCAGAACAGCGGAAAAATGGGGCGATTGATTATCTGCAAACCCGCTATAATGCGGCCGGCTGGCAGTTTCTGGCACAATACGGATATGGGTTACAATTCCACTTATTCCTGGACGAGCCGATTGAAACGCTGGCGGATCTGAAAGATTTCCCCCTTCGTACGACCCCGACCTACCGACATTTCTTTGATGCGCTTGGGGCGCGTCAGGTGGAAACCAGCCGTGGCGAATTGTATACGGCGATGGAACGCGGCGTGGTGGATGGATATGCCAATGCTATGTCCGAAGTCGCACCCGCGGGCTGGGATGACGTGACGAAATATCGTGTTGATCCTGGTTTCTATCACGCCGTTGTCACAATCACAGTCAACAAGGAACGTTGGGATTCCTTGTCTGATGAGCAGAAAGCGGTTCTTTCCAGCGCCGCAGAAGCCGTCGAAATGGAAATGGCGCCAGCCATGGTCGCAGCAGACCAGGCTGAAGGTCAGAAGATGGTTGATAAGGGAATGACGGTTATCACCCTTTCCAAGGATGACGCCGCCAGTCTGCAAGACATGGCGCTTGGTGCCTATTGGTCACTTCTGGAAGGTGAAAACGCGGACAGCATTGGCAAATTGCGGCCACTCCTGTCGAAGTAACTTAGTCTCTGATCGATCGGAAAATTAAAATGCGCGCTGTAAGACTGTTTGACCGCCTGATTGATGGGCTGGCAGTTCTTGCAGCGTGCATTCTTTTCGCGATCACTTTTCTCATCGCCTTTGATGCCTTAACGCGCCATATCCCATTTGCTCCGCGCCTGAACGGTGTCATCGAACTGACCGAATATGCGCTCTACATCGTTACCGTTCTGGCGTCTCCCTGGGCGCTGCGGCTGGGCGCACATATCATGGTCGAAATTGTGACCGACTCGCTGTCTCCAAAATGGAAATCCATTGCGGCTGTGATGGTCAATTTGATTGGCCTAATTGTCTCGGCAACCCTGATTTACGCTGGAGGCCTTGCCACATGGAAAGCCTGGATGGCAGGCACATTGGTGTTCAAGTCATTCATCTTTCCACAATTCTGGCTGCTGCTTCCATTACCAATCGGTGCACTGCTGTTATTGATAGAATTTCTCCTGCGCCTGTCTGGCATACGCGGCCGTACACCGCCCACCCTGCAACACCAAATCCAAGAAGGTTAAAATCATATGGAATGGTATTTTGCCCTTCCCCTTTTGCTGGGTGGCGTGATTTTTTTGATGATGCTGGGAACGCCCGTCGCCTTTGCTTTCCTAGGGGTCAATGTGGTCGGTGCCCTGGTTTTCCTGGGAGGAAATGGGGGATTGATCCAATTGGCCCGGAATGCAGTTGATGCGGTCTCGTCCTTCTCACTCGCCCCCATCGCAATGTTTGTCCTGATGGGAGAGATCCTGTTTCAGACCCGCCTTGCCCATCGTGCGATTGATGCCGTGGACCGTTTGATTCTGCGAGTGCCCGGTCGGTTGTCCCTGGTGGCGATCTGTGGCGGGACCGTATTTTCAACTCTTTCCGGCTCAACAATGGCTAATACCGCTCTTCTGGGCAGCACCTTGTTACCCGACATGCGCAAGCGTGGGTATCATCCCACCATCGCCATGGGGCCGATCATGGCAACGGGCGGTATCGCAATGTTGATTCCCCCATCTGCCTTGGCTGTTCTATTGGGCAGTCTGGCTGGTATCTCGATTGGTAAATTGTTAATCGCAGGCATCGTCCCTGGCTTGTTAATGGCCTGTTTGTGCATTGGCTATGTGGTTATTCGATGCCATCTGAACCCCAGCCTTGCCCCCAGCCAGGACGTGCAGGCGATGTCGTTCAGGGAACGCATAGATCCCTTCTTGAAACATGTTGTTCCCTTGTTCGGATTGTTTGTCCTGGTCGTCGGCGGGATTCTGACCGGTGTCGCAACCCCCAGCGAATCCGCTGCATTAGGAGCCATCGGCGCGTTGATCGCCGCAATGCTGTACCGCCAGTTAACCTGGGAGTCCCTGAAGCTGGCCTTGATGGAAACGACAAAAATTACTGTCACCATCTTACTGATCATTGCCGGTTCACTGACATTCTCTCAGATTCTTGCTTTCTCGGGGGCAACTTCCGGCCTATTGACCATGGTGAATGCCCTGGGTCTGGACCCGATGGTTCAGCTGTTCGCGATGATCGGTATCCTGCTGTTTCTGGGGGCCTTCATGGACCAACTCAGCATGTTACTGATCACGCTGCCATTCTTCATGCCAATGGCGACGGCGGCAGGATATGAACCCGTGTGGTTTGGTGTGATCCTGTTGCTGGTGATGGAGATCAGCCTGACGACGCCGCCATTCGGACTGCTGTTATTTGTCATGAAAGGGGTTGCCCCGCCAGAAGTCACGATGCGGCAGGTCTATATGGCTGCGGCCCCATTCGTCGGGTTAGGATTGTTGCTGTTGTTGTGCATCATATTTGTGCCAGAACTGGCAACAGGATTGGTATCACTAACCAGCCCTTAAAGCCGCCCCAACAAGACATCGGCAGACCAATCCGCGATCACATCGATGGCTAGACTGAAATTGTCGCCATTCACATGTTCGCAACCGCCTTCTTCTTTGGTGAAGACCCGTAAGTCCCTGCGTCGGGCATTTACCGCGCCATCAATGGTCTTCTGTGCCTGATCGAAGGGAACCTGGCGGTCATTTTCGCCATGAACCACCAGCAACGGACATTCGATCCGGTCTGCAACGCCTGCTAGGCTCATCTTGGCAATCATCGCAGCACAGCTTTCTATGTCAGGCTGACCATAGACCTTGAGGGCGTGATCAATCCAACCCGGAATGGACCTGGCCGCATTGGGATCGCGCAAGATTCGGCCATGAGATTCCGTATTATCCCAACGCGCACCCCAGGCAATACAAGCTTTCAAGCGTTTTTCGAATGCAGCCGCGCGCGGGGCATAGTATCCACCCAGGCTCATGGCGACGATGCCAATTTCATCATTGGTGTCATCCCGCCCCATCAGATAATCGACGCAGGCTGAGGCTGGACGCTCCGTCTCTACCACGGCGGGCAGGCCACGATCGCGCAACGCCAGACCAACGCCTGGATGATCAACCAATAAGGTCGATACCCCTCGTGCGCGCAAGGCATCTGCCAGACCAGACAGATACGTCCATTCCTTGGTCACATCAAATCCATCGAAACCAATCATACAGGGTTGCGGACCATCCCCCTGACCCCGCAGGAACAGAGCCGGCAGCGTTGTTCCCTCATAGGGAATCTCAACCCATTCCATAGGAATATCCGCATTCTGGATCGATTTTTGAAATGTTCCGCGCATCGCATCATAGGCAAGCGCCTTGCGTGGATCATCATGGGGGGCCATACGGTCCGCCTGTTGATAATAGACGCAGGCGCGTCGGTATTTTCCTGCCGCACTCAAGCGATGGTTCTCAGAAACATCCTGATCAGCCTTGCTTTCCAATTTTTTGGCCAGTGCCAACCAGGCCTCCAGCCACGCGACCTGAATAGTGGTATTCGTCTTGGCGTCCGGCGCAGCAGCCAAAGCACGCAGTGGTCGACACGCCTCATCAATCTCGGATGGATGTCCCCCCAGTTGCATCGCCATCAAAACGGCGAGGTCCCAAGAATAATTCTCACCAAAATATTCGAACATGTCGTGCCTCGCGTTGCTGTCACAGAACAGATTTAGTTTACAGAAAACGATTACCAATCGGTATTAAGCATTGACCAGAAAATGTCTATATGAAACCATTTTATGCATAAAATATTTCGTCCGTGATCAAGGTAGGACCCTAAATGGTTTTTTCAGAACCAGAAACATTAGAAGAGGTTTGTCATCTGCTCTCCGAACAGCCGGACGCCCGCTGTTTGGCCGGCGGCGCCAGTTTGGTTGCCATGATGAATGCAGGGTTGCTGGCACCGTCCCATTTGATCAGCCTTCGGAAGATACCGGATCTGGCGAATATTCAAGCCTTACCCGATGGTTCCGTCCAGATTGGGGCAATGGCCCGTCACGCCGATGTCGCCCGCTATGATGGATTTACCGGGGCGCAAAGGATCGTTGCCGCAGCGGCCCGACGGATCGGACATCCCGCAATCCGCAATATGGGAACCATCGGTGGCTCTATCTGTCACGCGGATCCATCAGCAGATTACCCGACAGCGATCACCGCCGCCGATGCCATCGTTAACATTGCCGGATCTGGGACGACACGTCAGATCCCGGCGTCGGAATTCTTTGTTGATTGGCTGGAAACTGCCCTTGAACCGGGGGAGATTGTTGTATCCGTTGTCATTCCGCCTGATCCAAGCGGTGCTTCGGTACATTATGAAAAATTTACCCGCGCGGATGGGGATTTTGCCACAGTTTCTGTCGCCGTGTGTCTGCGTATTTTAGATGATGTTGTAAAAACAGCCCGGATCGCTGTGGGGGGCATCGCTGAAAAGCCGGTGCGCAGTCCGTCTGATGAAAACAGCCTGATCGGACATCCCCTGACAGAAGATGCGATCCAGGATTTCAGTGCTTCCCTGGAACCGTTGTGCAATCCGATCGACGACATGCGGGGCAGTGCCGACTATCGTTTGATGTTAATGCCGCGTTTGATCCACCGGGCCCTGAGCCAGGCATTGAAGACCCAATTGACCTCTGATCTGGAGGGAACGGCATGACCGATACCGATGAGATTCCAATTCGCTTTACGCTGAACAAAAGCCCTAAAAATATCTTCTGCAAATCAACGGAAACGTTGCTGTCCCTGTTGCGGGAAGGTTTTGGACTAACCGGATCGAAACGAGGCTGCAACCAGGGCCTTTGTGGCGCCTGCACGGTTCTGATTGATGGCAACCCAATGCGGTCCTGCCTGACGATGGCTGCGACCTGCAACGGGCGGGATGTGGAAACGGTAGAGGGGCTGTTGGAGAATGGAAAACTGTCTGTCTTACAGCAAGCCCTGGTCGACAGCGGCGGCGTACAATGCGGGTTTTGCACAGCGGGTGTGACCATCGCCCTGACGTCCTTGCTACGCGAAGACCCCAAGCCGGATCGCACAAAGATAAGGGAGGCTCTGTCAGGTCATCTTTGCCGATGCACAGGATATGTAAAAATTGTGGATGCCGCCGAGGCTGTCGCGGGGAAGGCAGGATCATGACGAATTCTTTTAGTGCAGTTGGGATGTCTTCCGCTCGTCTGGATTCATCAGAAAAAGTGGGTGGGGCGGCAAAATATGCGGATGATTACACGGTGTCTGGCATGCTGTATGGAGCAATCACCGCCAGTCCGATTGCAAGCGGGCGCATCAAAGCCATTGATTTGACCGACGCCCTTGCCGTGCCGGGGGTTATATCGATCATAACGGCGGATGACTTACCCGACAAATTGGTCGGCTCCTTTATCAAAGATGAAGTAACATTGGCGCGCGGCCACGTCCGCTATGTTGGGGAGCCTGTAGCGGCCGTCGCAGCGGAAACCAAGGAAGCAGCCGACCTCGCAGCACAAATGATCTCGGTTGACTATGAAGATTACACAGCTGTCTGCTCTCTGGATGACGCCTTGGCGCAAGACGCCCCCTTGGTGCATCCAGATCAGGATCGCTATACGCGTAACAGCGATACAGAAACCAACGGCAATATCTTCTGGTCCGCCGGTATTCTGGAAGGTGATCCAGAGTCAGTCTGGGGGGCCTGTGATGTCATTGTCGAAGATGTCTATGAGACACCCGCCCAGTATCACGCCTATATGGAACCCTGCAGCGCCTTGGCAGAACCGGACCTCGCCGGTCGCATTACTGTGCGTTCAACCGCACAATCAATCTTTTATCTACAGGGTCGCATTAGCGAGGAACTGGATATCCCGATGTCCAAGATCCGCTGTATCGCCCCCAAGATCGGCGGAGGCTTTGGCGGCAAAAACGGCGTTAGTGTTCAGCCCATTGCGGTTGCTCTCGCCCGCGCATCAGGACGCCCTGTTAAAATCACTCTGACCCGGGCGCAAGATATGGAAATGCTGCGTTCCCGCCATCCTACGCGCATTAAAATGCGCACAGGCGCAAAACAGGATGGCACCCTTGTCGCGCGAGAAGCAGAGCTTTGGTTCGATGCTGGTGCCTATTCAGACGAGAGCCCAGCAGTGCTGAGCTTCGGGATGCTGTGTTCCAGAGGCCCCTATAACTGCCCCAATGTTCGTGTTAAGGGCCATGCCGTTTACACCAACAAACTGAAAGCGGGCTCCTTCCGGGGGTTTGGCAATCCACAGGCAACATTCGCCAGTGAAAGCCAATTGGACGCACTTGCCGCAAAACTTGATATGGACCCGATAGAATTGCGCCGCCGCAATGCCATGAAGGCTGGTGACGCTTGGTTGGGGGGCCAAACAGTGCCGTCCTGTGCAATGACCGAATGTCTGGATGCGCTGGATGCGGCTCTGAAGAAAGATGTCTCCGCTTTGCCAGCCCCCCAGGACGGGTGGGTCAGGGGCGTTGGCATATCAGGCCTGTCTCATATTTCCGGCCTGATGGGCACCAGCGCCTTTGTCAATTTGCGGGCTGATGGCACGGTTGCCCTGCAAACCGGCGTGGTGGATATCGGACAAGGGTCGGATACCGTGTTACCGCAAATATGTGCGGAGACATTGCGCCTTCCCCTAGAATCCATCGCCTATGCGACCCAGGACACAGACAGTTCCCCATATAATTGGAAAACTGCGGCCAGCCGTATCACCTACACCGCGGGACGGGCTGTGATGCAGGCGACCGTGGAAATGCGGGATCGAATCCTGAATGATGCTGCAGATATGCTGGAATGCAGCAAGGATGATCTGGAACTGGAAATAGGCGGTACGGTCCGGGTTGTCGGATCGGACCGGCAGACGAGTTTCAGGGAAATCGCAGCCCGGGCCTTCAATCGCGTCGGGGGTCCAATTATGGGACACCATGCCTTTGCCTTCGACGGGCCGCGCTTTGATCCCAAACGGGCCGAGATGTCGAATTTTGCCTTTGATAATCTGGGCGTCTATGTTTTTGGGGCCGTGGGGGCCGTCGTGGATGTCGATACAGTGACCGGCAAGGCTGTGGTTCAGAAAGTCTGGTCCGCTCACGACATTGGGCGTGCCATCAATCCACAAAGTGTCGAGGGACAGGTGCATGGCGCTGTCGTTCAGGGCGTTGGCTATGCCCTGCTGGAAGAATTGGTGTGGGAAAACGGCCATCTAACCAATCCATCCTTTATGGATTACAAAATTCCTGACGGATTGGATTCTCCTGATGAAATCGTGGTCATGCTGATTGAAGACGCCCCGGAAACAACGGGACCGTATGGTGCCAAAAGCATTGGAGAAGCCGGTATCGTTGGCGTTGCCCCCGCGATTGCCAATGCAATCTATAACGCGACCGGCGCACGAATGACGCGCATTCCCATGACCTCTGAGAGACTCCTGAATGGAATTCTATCGCAATCCGGGACGTAAGAGCTTCATTTGAACTCCGCCTGACTGTGCAAGTTCGTTCCTCTGCGCATCACGATCTATGATGCGACAGCCAGACGGTCCGGGCGTTTGCCACCTTTTTGCAGGCCGACTTGTGCGATGAAGCCATAAAGCGGTTCGTCGGGCAGGCCGGATTCCAATACCTTGCGCACGGCAATCAATTTTTCCAGATCAATGCCGGTTCGCAGTCCCATTTCTTCCAGCATATAGACCAGGTCTTCCGTCACAATGTTGCCAGAAGCCCCTGGTGCAAAGGGGCAACCGCCCAATCCTGCAAGAGATCCGTCAAAGGTTGTAATCCCGATATCCAAAGCCGCCAGAACATTCGCCAGGCCCAGTCCACGGGTATTATGCAAATGGGCCCCGCCTAATTTGTCCTCACCAATTTCGGCACGTACCGCCTTGAAGACACGCCGGATACCGGCAGGGTCCGCCATGCCTGTTGTATCGGCCAGCCCAACTTCATCCACCCCCGCTTCCACCAAGGCAACCGACAGACGGACAACGTCATCCTGGGCGACCGGACCCGCAATGGTACAACCCCAGACAGTGGATAAACCGCCTTCAATTGCGGGGCGCTGTCCTTCAGGCAGACTGTCGCGCAGGGCACAGATCCGGGCAATCTCCACAATGCTTTCCTCTGGAGTTTTGTTCACATTAGCCCGGTTATGGGGGGCACTGACGGAGATCGGCACGGTGATCTTATCAGCCCCTGCAGCCATTGCGGCCTCTGCACCGCGATAATTCGGGGCCAGAACCGCCACATGCAATCCAGGCAGTGTTTTAGAGAAACGCGTGATCTCATCAGCATCGGCCATGCCAGGCACCAATTTCGGTGGCACGAAGGAACAGACTTCAATCTCCCGCAACCCGGCAGCATGCGCATCCGTAATCCAACGCTTCTTGTCAGCCGTGGACATGATTGATTTTGCCATCTGCAAGCCATCTCGCGGGCCAACTTCGCTGATCAGAATGTCGATATCGGTCATGGTCAGGTCCTTTATGATCGTGCAAAGGGAGTTGCGTGATAACATGCATTCGTTCTATTCTACGTAACGTCGTTCTAAAATATCAACTAAATTCGAGAATGACAAGTATATGGAGGATGCCAGAATGCCAGAAGAAACCCTCGATCATCTCAAGCAATCAGGAACTCAATCCACCTTACCGCTCGCGGGCATCCGGGTAATTGAGTTCAGCCATATGGTTATGGGGCCGACCTGTGGTCTGATTCTGGCCGATCTTGGTGCGGATGTGATCAAGGTGGAACCTGCACCAGAGGGGGATAAAACCCGCAAGCTTACGGGATCCGGGGCTGGCTTCTTTACTGCCTATAATCGCAACAAGCGGTCCGTCGCTGTGGACATTAAATCTGTGGAAGGCAAAGCGTTTGTCGAACGCCTGATCGCGACGGCAGACGTGCTGGTTGAGAATTTCCGCCCTGGCGCGCTGGACGCGATGGGCCTGGGATATGCGAAACTGAAAGAGACTAATCCCGGATTAATTTATTGTTCCGCGAAGGGGTTCCTGGCGGGACCTTATGAAAAGCGCACCGCCCTGGACGAAGTGGTTCAGATGATGGGCGGCCTGGCCTATATGACAGGGCCACCCGGCCGTCCCCTGCGCGCCGGCGCATCAGTCAATGATGTGATGGGCGGTATGTTCGGCGCCATTGGCGTAATGGCTGCGCTTCGACAACGGGATGTTACGGGGCAAGGCAGTGAAGTGATTTCGGCCTTATTTGAGAACTGCGCCTTCCTCAGTGGCCAGCACATGACGCAATTTGCCATGACAGGAAAGCCCGCCGCCCCCATGCCTGCACGGCTTTCGGCCTGGGCTGTTTATGACGTCTTTGATTGCAGCGATGGCGAACAGGTTTTTGTCGGCGTTGTGTCTGACAGACAATGGAAGACCTTTTGTGAGGATTTTCATCTGCTGGATCTGCTGGCTGATCCGGCCCTGGATACAAACGCCAAACGGTGCCATGCCAGAGATGCCTTCCTGCCCCAAATCCGCCGCCTGTTTCTGACCATTCCGTCAGAAACCCTGATGGCAAACTGTGAAAAATCGGGCCTGCCCTATGCGCCGATCCGCCGACCCGAAGATCTGTTTGACGATCCCCATCTGCAACAATCCGGCGGCCTGCTGGATATAACCCTGCCCGATGGAACGGAAACGCAGGTCCCTGCCTTGCCAATTTCCGTTGGCGGTTGGCGCCCTGGTGTTCGACTGAACATTCCCCGCAGCGGTCAACATAGCCAGGAACTGGCACAGGAACTCGGCTTCAGTAACGAGGAAATTGATACCTTGAAGCAGTCTGGGATTATAAATTTCTCAGACTGACTTTGGTCTAACCATATATCTCCTGTGACAGACGGCGCGCCTCGTCCTTGGCCAGGTCAATCGCCTGATAGCGGGCCGCTTCGTCAAACCGTGTTCCCAAGCCAGACACGACAAGCGCGCCCATGAAGGCATCGCCTCGACCCAGAACGGGAACCGCAATCGATACGGTATTGGGGTCGCGCTCTCCCAAACTTATTGCATAGCCGCAGGACTTTATCTCCTCAGTCTTTGGGTCACTGCCATCAGAATAGGCCAGAATTAAATGTCCGGCCGCCCCTAAATTTAGCGGCAGGCGAACGCCTTCTTCCAGGTGATGCCGAATGGCCTGACTGCTGTTATGGCGCATCAGGCAAATCCGCGCATCGCCATCGCGCACATAAAAGGATGCGCTTTCCCCGGTTGTTTCAGACAGCCGCTTCAGGACCGGACGGACATGCGTTGCGACGTCAAATCGATTGCGGTACAGCGCGCCCAGACGCCAAAGCGTCGGTCCAAGCTGAAAATCCCCGTCCTCCCGCCGACGCAGATAGCCGTAGCTTTCCAGCGACACGCACAACCGAAGTATCGTGCTTTTATAAAGCCCGGTCTTTTGCGCGATTGTCTTTAGCGGAAGACTCTCATGATCCGATTCGAAACAATCCAGGATCGCCAACGCGCGCTCTACGGCCGCGACCCCCTTATCGCTCATTTCTTGAACGCATAATCACCACGCCTCCTGTCTTTTGGATTTTTACTTTACTTCAAACTTAACCCAAGTGTATTATAGAACGATGTTCTGTCAGATAGAACAAACGATTCTTAAAGCCATGCACAAGTGTGGTGAAACAACAGGTCGGCAATGACCGACCTGAAAAAGGGAGGAAGTCATGCGTAAGTTCCTTGCGACAGTTGTAGTTGCGTTTCCAATAAGCTTGGGTTTCGGTGTGGGCGCAAACGCCCAGGAAGTTATTTTCAGCGCCGTTGGTCCGACAACCCAAGATTATCAGATGGGGGTCGCCTGGTCGAACTTAATGGCGGAATCCGGATCGGATATCAAACTGACTGTTGTCGACAATGGCTCCGTAAAGGGCTTGCGGCAGGTCGCGGCGGGCCAGGCCGACATCGTCGCCATCGGCTCCCCCCATTACAAAGATGCCATTCAGCGCAGTGGTAAATTCAATGAAGACCCTGAAGATTTGGTCGAAAAATATAAAGACATGAGCACGCTGTTTGCGATCACGACCAGTGCTGCCCAATATGTTGCCCGCGTTGAAAGCGACATCAAAACCATTGCGGATTTCAAAGGCAAAACCCTGGCAATCGGTCGACCCGGCGGGAATGCAGGCCGCGTGACAATGGCGCTGTTCAAAGCCCATGGCATTGATCTGGAAGCCGGGGATGCCGACGGCCAATATCTGAAATACCAACCCGCACTGGATCAGATGGCGGATGGTACAATGGATGCGACGCTGGTGTGGGGTGGTGTGCCCCATGCGGGTGTTGACAATGCATCGCGCCAGATGAAGCTGCGCTTTGTTTCGCCAGACCCGGATAAGTTAGATGACTTCCGCAACAATATCACCAACGGCGAATACTATGTTTTTCAGGAAGTCTCCCCGGAAATCCTGAACAAGGCCTATGAAGGGCGCGTGCAAGCCGACAGCCCTGCGTATTTCTGGACCTTCCCTTTCATGATGGTTGTGCGCAATGATATGCCAGAAGAAACGGCTTATACGCTGGTGAAGACCTTTTGGGATAACATCGCAAAGGTGAATGACATGAGCCCGGCATTGGCGCTGATCCAAATGAAAAATGCCCTGACGGCGCTGTCTGCGCCGGTTCATCCTGGCGCGGCAAAATACTACCGCGAAGTAGGATTAATGCAGTAAGGAAGTAGGATTAATGCAGTAAGACTGGCAAAGTTTTCTGTTTAAGGGTCTGTTTCAATGCAAGACACCCCATCTAACCCCGCAGCAGCCCCAAAGGCGCTGCGGGTCCTTTTTCCCGCCTTGGGCAAACTGTGCTGTGTAGCATTGGCGGTGTTCATCGCCGCGACTACGGTTTTTGGGAAACTGCCCGCTGAGGCTCAATACAGCATCGCCCTGACATTAAGCATTGTCGCGGTTTTCCTGTTAAAGCCCGGTGTATTTCACGGAAATGGCGAACTGACCATGCGCATGGCCCTGGTCAATTCAATGTGGATCCTGGCGGCGCTGGGGACCGGCGGCTATTACCTGATGAATTATTACGACATTGCGGCGTTTCGGGAAGGCATCCCCAACACTGCTGATTTGACCTGCTATGCCATTGGTACGCTTGTGGTTGTTGAGGCCGCACGACGGGTCGAGGGTTGGGTTCTGGTTGGTATCGTCATCGCGGCCTTTCTTTACCTTGCCTATGGCCATTGGATGCCAGGCGTGTTGAACCACCGTGCAATGCCATTCTCCAATGCCCTGGAAGTCGCCTATAGTTACAAAGGGATCTATGGCATCGCCCTGGGCGCGGTGGTCGATGTTGTGATGGTCTTTGTCATTCTGGGGGCGGCCATTCGAATTTCAGGGGCTGGCGATTTTTTCAATTTCATCGCCATGCGGGCAACCAGTGGCTTGCGCTCCGGCCCGGCCCAGGCCGCCATCATAGCGTCGACATTGTTTGGATCGGTCAACGGGTCGGCCCCCGCCAATGTGGCGTCGACCGGTGTATTGACGATCCCAATGATGAAACGGGCAGGCTATACCGCCGGTTTTGCGGGTGGGGTAGAAGCGACCGCATCCTGCGTTGGTCAGATCATTCCGCCCATCATGGGCGTTGGCGCCTTCATCATGTCGGAGATAACCGGCATTCCGTATGCGACAATCATGTTGGTCGCCATCGTTCCTGCGTTCCTGTTCATTTTCTCACTGTCAGTCGCAGCCATACTGGAAGCCCAGCGTCTGGGAATCAAAGCCCAGGGAGAAGCCACCACTGACATGTGGACCGGACAACGGGCGTCGCAAGCACTTGTACTGGTATTGGGTTTCGGCACTTTGCTGGGCATGCTGTTTTCTGGCTTTTCCCCAACCTTCAGCGGTCTCAGCGCGGCGGGCGTTACTCTGTTTACCGGATTCGTATTACCGAAAACCCGTTTCGGATGGGAAGCCACCTGGGAATTCCTTGTGGATTCAGGCCGGGATGGCCTGTCTGTGCTGATCGCGTGTGCCGCCATTGGTGTGGTTATCGGCGCGGTAAGTTCCACCGGTCTGGGTGTGAAACTGAATCAGCTGATTGTCTCCATGGGATCGGGAGACCTGCTGCCCGCGCTTATCCTGGCGGCGATCTGTTCGATTGTGTTGGGCATGGGGCTGCCGACCGCAGCGTCTTATTTGATGGTCGTCTTTGTCGCCGGTCCATCGCTGATGGAATTGGGGGTCAGCCAGCTACAGACGCATTTCTTCGTCTTCTATTACGCCGTCCTGTCAGCAATCACGCCCCCCGTGGCATTGGCTGTCTTTGCCGCCGCCGCCATCGCGCGAGAGAAGCCTTTAGTCATTGCGGGCAATTCCCTAAGGCTGTGTGCTGTTGCCTTCGTTTTACCGATTGTCTGGATCTATCACCCGGAAATCTTCCTGGATACTCTCCGCGCCGACATGATTGGGCCGGCTTTGGCCGTATTTGCCGCCCTGACCTGCGCAATCATCGGGTTCAATGCCGCCCATATAGGGTATTTCTTCAGCCCCTTGCGGCTGTGGCATCGATTGGTATTAACACTTGGCGCGGCCGGTGCGGTTTACACAGATCCCTGGATACAAGCGGTCGCATGCGGCATGATCCTGCTGATCCTTGCGGACCGTTATATCGCTCAACGCCGCACCAGACTGGCCTGAAGGACGATCGGATGACCCCAGAAATTCAAATTCTCCAGGCAGAGTTGTGGAGCAGCATGCCAGACGCCCTGCGCCTGCAGGATCGGCCCTCCGGTTGGGTGACAGCAAATAAACCCGGCGCCAAGGTTGACAGCTTTCTGGAGGGACCAACCATGGCACCCGATGGTGCATTATGGGTGGTTGATATCCCGTATGGTCGAATCCTCCGTGTTGCGCCAGACGGTACCTGGACGGTTATGGCCGACTATGATGGCTGGCCCAACGGCATGCGCTATCGACCCGACGGTACGTTATGCATCGCCGACTACAAACGGGGAATTCTGCGCCTGGACCCTCAAACCGGGACCATAACCCCCCTGTTTGAGGGATATCGCAGTGAGGGATTTAAGGGCTGCAACGATCTGTGGTTCGCCCAGGACGGCACGTTGTTTTTCACTGATCAGGGGCAAACAGGGCTGCACGACCCCAGCGGTCGTGTCTATCGCGCCGGACCGGGTCTCAGCGACCTTGAGGTGCTTCTGGATACCGGACCCAGCCCCAATGGCCTGGTCACCAATCATGCTGGCACGGAATTATATGTCGCCATGACCCGCAGTTGTGAAATCTGGCGCATGCCGTTATTTGCCACGGGAACCAGCAAAGTCGGCCTTTTTGCGCGTCTGCCTGCCGGGCGCAGCGGGCCGGATGGATTGGCCCTGGACCGTCTAGGCAACCTGTATGTCTGCCATGCCAGCCGTGGTTCGGTTTTTGTCTATAACCCGCATGGCGACCAAATCGCCCGCATCGATTGTCAGGCCTTTGGGTTGACGACCACGAACCTGACATTTGGGGGGGCTGATTGCGACACCCTGTTCATCACTGTTTCTGATACCGGTATTATCGCAAAAGCGTCGATCAAAACCCTATTGGAATAGGGACCCGTGCCGGGTCATGGCAATCGCATCAAGATATGGTCTTACCGACGCTCCCGCGAAGGCCCCAGTTTTGGCGGATGATAGCCGGTGCCGCGGAAGTCTTCGGTATGGATCGGGCGGCGGACCTCATCTGCGCGGGCAAGGGTATTCAGGCATGCGCCCGCCCGTGTGCCTGGAGTCAGCAGACGGTCGAGCAGGTCAGAGCGATCTTCGATGGTTTGGGCGATGACGTGGATGACAATGCCTTCGCGCTGTAGTTTGCCGGTGACACGCATCAACCGCGCGGTCAAAAGGGGACGGCGGTAGCGCTCGAAGACATCGGTCCAGACAACGATATTGGCGGTGCCGGTTTCATCCTCGATGGTCGCGAAGATAACGCCATGGGCGCTGCCGGGACGTTGCCGAACCAGCACCAGTCCGGCGACAGAAACGGTTGTCCCATCCTTTGCATCAGCGAGATGCAGGGCAGGCAGACAGCCCGCCAGGGGCGCATCGGCCTGATCGCGCACCAGGGTGAGCGGATGCGCCTTCAGGCTGAGGCGTAAACTGGCGTAATCCTCTGCGACCTCCTCGCCCAGTGTTGCCTTCGGCAGGTCGACGGGCAATTCCCGCCCCCGATCGCTTTCATTCGCGGCCTCGAACAGCGGCAGGGGCCTGTCGCCACCAATCCCACGCAGGGCCCAGATCACCTGACGCCGCGAGAGATGCAGTGAGGTAAACGCATCCGCCTCCGCCAATGCTGTCAGGCTGCGCCGCTTCAGGCCCGCGCGTCGCCACAGATCGGCGGGGTGGCGATAGCCGTTGGCGCGGGCGGCGGTAACCCATTCCGCCTCTGTCTGCTTCAACCCCTTCACCTGACGCAGCCCCAAACGCAGCGCAAAGCCCCCTTCCGCCGGTTCCAGCGTACAATCCCAGTCGGAATGATTGATATCAGGCGGGCGCACCGCGACACCATGGTCCTGCGCATCCCGCACGATCTGGGCCGGGGCATAGAAGCCCATCGGCTGGCTGTTCAACAGCGCACAAGCGAAGGCGGCGGGATAATGCCGCTTCATCCAGGCCGAGACATAGACCAGCAGTGCGAAACTGGCGGCATGGCTCTCAGGAAAACCGTATTCCCCGAAGCCTTCGATCTGCCGCCAGCATCGCTCTGCAAAGTCCGGCGGGTAGCCGTTCTGGGCCATTCCGGTAAGGAACTTGCCACGAAAGTTTTCAATCGTACCGACCTTGCGGAAGGTCGCCATCGCACGGCGTAATTGATCGGCCTCCTCCGGGCTGAACCTGGCTCCGACAATGGCGATCTTCATCGCCTGTTCCTGAAACAGTGGCACGCCCAGCGTCTTCTCCAGCACGGCACGCAATTCGGGAGAAGGATAATCCACCACCTCCTCCCCATTGCGGCGACGCAGATAGGGATGAACCATATCACCCTGAATCGGACCGGGGCGAACGATGGCAACCTCGATCACCAGGTCATAGAAATTGCGCGGCTTCATACGCGGCAGGAAGCTCATCTGCGCCCGGCTCTCGACCTGGAAAACACCCAGGGAATCCGCCCGGCACAGCATATCATAAGTCGCCGTGTCCCCCGGTGGCACCCCGGCCAAATCAACACTGCGGCCATGATGCCCACGGATCAGATCGAAACAGCGGCGGATACAGCTCAACATGCCAAGCGCCAGAACATCCACCTTAAGAATGCCCAGCGTATCAAGGTCATCCTTGTCCCACTGGATGACGGTGCGGTTTTCCATCGCGGCATTCTCCACCGGCACGATGCTGTCGAGGCGGCTGTCGGTGATCACGAAACCGCCGACATGCTGGCCCAGATGGCGTGGGAAGCCGGTGATCTGTCCAATCAGGGCCAGGGTCAGGTGCAGGCGTTCGTCACAGGGATCCAGCCCGATCTCCACCAGCCGTTCGGTCATGGCGGACGGATCAGATGAGCCCCAGACCTGAGAGGCCATCAGTGTCACCGTATCCTCACTCAGCCCCATCGCCTTGCCAACGTCGCGGATCGCACCGCGCGCCCGATAGCGGGTGACAGTGGCCGTCATCGAGGCGCGGTCACGACCATATTTTGTATAGATATACTGGATCACCTCCTCCCGGCGTTCGTGTTCGAAATCGACATCAATATCAGGGGGCTCATTACGAGCGGCGGAGATGAAACGTTCGAACAACAGGTCCAGCCGGTTCGGATCAATAGCGGTGATGCCAAGACAATAGCAGACCGCAGAATTGGCCGCCGAGCCGCGCCCCTGACAAAGAATATCCCGACTGCGGGCGAAACGGACCAGATCCTCCACCGTCAGAAAATAGGGGGCATAGCCCAATTCTCCAATCAACCGCAATTCATGCTCCACGATGCTGCGCACCTTGGCCGGAATGCCGCCCGGATAGCGCTGTGCGGCACCCGCCCAGGTCATCCGCTCCAGCACCGCCTGGGGTGTTTCCTCTGTGCCCAAAACCTCGCTGGGATAATCGCTGGAAAGTTCGTCCAGCGAGAAGCAGCAGCGCTCCAGGATATCAAGCGTTGCCGCACAGGCTTCCTCATAGCCCTGGAACAACCGCGCCATCTCTGCTGCACTCTTCAGATGCCGCTCTCCATTGCGAGCCAACAGGGTGCCTGCGGTATCGATAACCTGCTTCTCTCGGATACAGGTCAGCACATCGGCCAGCGGACGGCGGGCGGGGCTGTGCATCAGGACATCATTCACCGCGACCAGACGCAGACCCAATGCCCGGGCGATTGCCGCATGACGGGCAATGCGCCGGTCATCGTCGCCACGATGCAAGTGGCTGGCGGCGAGATAGAGTTCCTGTGGACCGGCAACGGCTTTCAGGCGCAGAAGCTGTTTGGAAAGGGCGGCCCTGTCCATACTTTCATCGGCCAGCACGATCAGCACAGTATCCTGGGCGGCAGCCAGCACGTCGTCCAGATACAGCAGGCAAGACCCCTTCTCCGCCCGGCGGCGGCCCAGGGTGATCAATTGCGACAGACGGCCATAGGCGGCGCGGTCTCTGGGATAGGCGATCAGAGGGGGGGCATCCTGCAGATCCAGACGGGCACCGATCAGCAGCGGCAGGCCCGCCTGCTTGGCCGCCTTATGGGCCCGCACCACGCCCGCCAAACTGTTGCGGTCTGCAACGCCAAGGCCCGCCAGGCCCAGCGCTTTTGCCTGCACCACCAGTTCATCAGCATGGGAGGCCCCTTCCAGGAAACTGAAATTGGTCATGCAACACAGTTCGGCATAGCGTTGCATCGCAGATCACCACAAACCGTGCAGGAACCAGTGCGACCGGGGCGTATCAGCTTTCCCCGATTCCGCGCCTGATCCTGCATGCGACCCTGCGGTTCCGTCGCGGTAGATCCAGAACCGCTGACCCGCTTCGTCCTCAACCTGCCAATAATCCCGTGCGCCTGCGGCCCAGGCCGCATCCCGCCGCCACCAGTCAGGCGCGATCCGCTCCGGTCCCTGTGCGATCCGAACCCTATGCTCACGCCCCTGCAAGCGAAAGCGCACCAGCGGATCGCCGGGCCTTGGCGCGTGCAGCGGCACCAGCGGGATCGGTTGACCCAGCAGGCGGGTCGGGCGACCGACAGTACGGGGCCAACCGCCTGCCGGGTCTCGTCGCGACGACACTGCGGGGCGCGGCCCCTGGGCGGTATCCGGCAGGCGGCTATCGACCGAGGCGAGGCGGAACAGATTCTCTGCTCCCAGCCGGTTTATCAGCCGGTCACAGACCGACGCCAGCCGGTCGTCTGCAACTGTATCCTCGGTTCCGCTATCCTCAGTCAGGGCCCCGCTGTCGATCTGGTCATGCTCAAAAGGTTCAACAATCGGGGCGGTCAGGATCAGGCAGTCGATCCCAAAGCCGGGATCCAGGCTTTCCAGTTTCTCTGCCAGCAAGCGCATCAGCGGCGGGACGGCCCGGACCGGACGGCTGGTGCCGATGGTGATCTCCTGCACCGTGCCGTCGGCGCGGCAGGCGGTCAGGGTCAGGCGTCGGCAGCCCATGGCCTTCGCCTGTAGCTGTACCGAGAGGTCCGAGAGCAGCTGGGTAAGCGCGGCATCAATATCACTGCGCAGGCCAATCGGATCGGCGAAGGCAAGGCGGAGACGATAGGGCGTGGCTGGACGCCGGGGGGCTATCGGATGCGATGCCTGTCCAAGCAACCGGTCGAGGGCGGAGACCACCACTGGTCCAAAGCGGGTGGCCAGCGCCGCACGGGGCAGTTGATACAGATCCCCCAAATAGTGCAGACCGACCCGGTGCATTCCTGACAGCGCATCACGATCCATCGCCCCTTCTGCCAGCGCAAGAGCTGAGACCGGCAGATCGGCAAGGGCCGTGCTCAGACCACGGCGTTTGCTGACCACACAATCCTGCGGCCCATGGAGCGCCAGCGCGATGGCCGCGGCGGGACTGGCAGCCAGGGCGGCACGTACCGACAGGCCGGTGCGACGCAGCCGATCACGGACATCCTCCAACATCGCCTTCTCCCCCCCGAAAAGATGTGTGCAGCCTGTTGCTTCAATCACCAATCTGTCGCTGCCCGCAACCGCCACAAGCGGCGAATAACGGTCGCACCAGTCCGCCAGACGCTGCACCAGGGCCGCATCGGCAATGGGGTCCAACGGTTCAGCGCGAAGATCGGGATGAATCGCGCGGGCGCTTGCCAGTGTCATGCCGGGGGACAGCCCCTCACGCGCCGCCAGTGCATCGACAGCGGCCAGGAAGACGCCTGATCCTGCGCGGCGCGTTGCAACCAGTGCCCGCTCTGTATTGATCTGCTTCTCCCGGCGTAAGCGGTCCGTCGATAGACAGGGAAACCAGAGCGCAAGATACAGCGGATTCAGACGGGAGATGGGGGCTGTCGTCATGCCGGGACGCTCCAGCACCCTTCTTCGCCAATCCTGTCCGCACTTCCCCCGCGCTGCCGTTGCAGTACCAGGCGCCAATGGGGATCGATCATTGCCCCCTGCCGGATGGAGGGTATCGGGTCGACTTGCCATCGGCTTGCCGCGATGCCAGGGGCCAGCACCGGACCATGTCCCTGCACCTCACGCAGGATCAGGCCCAGCGCGCCCCCGCGCCCGGCCGCCAGATGCAGGCGGCGGCTGGGGATCAAGCCAACCGGGTCGGCGGGCTGCAGCACCACAGCCGTGAAAGCGCCAGAACGCAGGGCTTCTTCAGCGATCCAGCAGCCTTCGCTGCCATTTCGGGCCCGGGCGATGATCAGTCGATCCGGCAGATCGCCCTGGCCGACCTGCACCAGTCCCGGCCCGTAAAGTGTGGTCTTCTGCCCGGCTGGATGGCACCACAGCACTGCCCCCTTCAGCCGCCCCAACAGCCGTATGGCAAACCCTGTTGCCGCCCTACCCCCGACCTCATGCAACGCGCCCAGGCCAAGCCCGCCCCCCAGCGCCGCATCCGGTTCCTCCCAGCCCAGCGCCACAGAGCGATGACACCGGGGGCGATCCCGCGCCTCAATGCGCCGCATCAGCCCCCGCGCCCTATCAAGCGCCGAACGCCGCCGGTCCTCCTGCGCTTCCTCCAACCGCATGGGGTGCATCTCCGATTAGTTTATTCATACTATGTTCTTTAATATAGTCTACTAATGTTCTTATCAAGG
Organism: Hwanghaeella sp. 1Z406; assembly: GCF_048892425.1. Classification (NCBI taxonomy): domain Bacteria; kingdom Pseudomonadati; phylum Pseudomonadota; class Alphaproteobacteria; order Rhodospirillales; family Aestuariispiraceae; genus Hwanghaeella; species Hwanghaeella sp. 1Z406. Next base: position 20,402 of record NZ_JBLZHU010000005.1, on the reverse strand, counting down.
GGGGCGAGGAGATAGCGACCCAAGTTGCATAAACGATCTATAAACAGGTCTTTAAAAAGCCTAAAGCCCTTTTTATAGAACAAATCATTGCAAAACTGACTTGAAATATACTATCTTGACCCATAAATAATCTTTTAAGGGCTTTTATGCCCTGTTAATGGAACAGGATTAATCGCAGTGGCAAAGCCGAACACCCGACCTTATTCCCGTTACGGACTGGAAGCTGCTGAACTGCTGGGGCTGTTGATTCACGACGCGCGCACTGAGCGAGGACTGACGGTCGCGGAAGCTGCTGAACGCGCAGGCATATCACGCGGGCTGGTCCACAGGATCGAGAATGGCGAGATGGGCTGCTCCATCGGTGCCGTCTTTGAGCTCGCTGCCATCGTTGGCGTGCCGCTCTTTGAACCAGAGCCCTCCATCCTGACCCGCCATCTTGCAGCGGCACGAAGCAAGCTGACCCTGTTGCCGAAGAAAGTGCGCAAAAGCACAAAGGCGGTGAAGGATGATTTCTAAGCCCCGTCATGATGAAGCGTATGTCTGGGTATGGCTGCCCGACGCAACCCAGCCGGTTGTCGCTGGCCGCCTCGCCCGTGATGGCGATGGCCTGATTTTCAACTATGGCCGTCGCTACCTGGAGCTTGAAGGAGCTATTCCCCTCTATCTGCCTGAGCTGCCCTTACGTACAGGTGCAATCCCCCCTGAGCCGGGCCTGAACATGGCAGGCTGCCTGCGCGATGGCGCACCAGATGCCTGGGGGCGGCGTGTGATCCTGAATAGAACCTTTGGCATCAAGGGCGAGGATGCCGATATCGGCGCAATCGACGAACTGACCTATCTGCTTGAATCCGGCTCCGACCGCATTGGTGCGCTCGACTTTCAGCTATCCCCGACAAGATATGTTCCCCGTTCTGTACAGGCCGCCACTCTGGAGGAATTGCTCACCGCCGCAGAGAAGGTCGAAAGGGGCATTCCCCTCACTCCTGAGCTGGATCAGGCCCTGTTTCATGGCAGTTCGCTGGGCGGCGCACGACCCAAGGCCATGATTGAGGAAGACGAAAAGAAGCTGATCGCCAAGTTCTCCTCGTCCTCGGACACCTACAACGTGGTGAAGGCGGAATTCATCGCCATGCGGCTTGCTGCCAAGGCCGGTCTCAACGTTGCGCCGGTGCGCCTGGCCCATGTCGCGGGGAAGGATGTGCTGCTGGTCGAACGTTTTGACCGCCTGCACATAGGTGACGCCTGGCAGCGGAAAGCCATGGTCTCGGCGCTGACGATATTCGGGCTCGATGAGATGATGGCCCGCTATGCCAGCTATGCCGATCTGACCGAAGTGATCCGGCATCGTTTCAGCCAGCCAAAGGACACATTGCGCGAATTGTTCGGGCGACTGGTGTTCAACATCCTGTGCGGCAACACCGACGACCATGCCCGCAACCATGCCGCCTTCTGGGATGGCAAGTCACTCCACCTGACCCCCGCCTATGATATCTGCCCGCAAAGCAGAACCGGCAACGAGGCCAGCCAGGCCATGCTGATTACCGATAACAATCGGCGCAGCACGCTCGCGACCTGCATCGAGGCGGCTCCCAACTTCCTGCTCGATAAACAAACCGCTGCGGGAGTTATTCAGGACATGCTGGCAATCCTGCGAACGGAATGGGAAGCAACCTGCAATGAGGCCTGTCTCTCAGACGTGGATCGAAACCTGTTCTGGGAGCGGATATTCCTCAACCCCTATATTTTTGAGGGCAACGAGAATCTGTGACGGGGTGCCGCGGCCACACCGATGCATTCCATGGCGACGGAATGGCCATACGAAGCCGGAAATGACCGTATATTACTTGATAAAGGCAGAGGCTCTAAGACCCCGAAAACCGCCGTACGACATTCTCCAACAGGCGGGAGACGGCGTTATCATAATTATTGCAGGGCAGACTGCCGCAAAAGGTGATCGACCCGACAGAAAACACCGCGCCCCCGGATGGCGTGTCGAAATAAATGATATCTGAACGGATCAAGTCCGCGGGAGGGTCACCGGTCGTTGTGCTGACATGGGTCAGCATTTCTTCTGGCGCGACGACATAAGTGTCGGCATGGGCTTCGGATTGGGCGACAATAATTGCATTCTCTGGTGATCCCAGCAGCGGATCATAACGGTCCAGTTCATAACCTGCGGCACCACTGCCAGACAGGCCCTCATTCCCAAAGACATCCCCCTCAACACCCTCAAACATCCATTGCGCCTTGTCGCAATAGGACTGCGCTGTGCGACGATAATAGGATCCATTAAAGGTCCCCTGAGCGGAAAACCCGACACCCGTCAAAATCTGCGGCGGGCGCCCATTGCGTCGCCACAGGCCACCATACTGGCCGTCCAGGGCATTATAATATTCACCGGGCTGTGCCGCCCAGGTTCGGATGCCGCCTTCATTGCGTCGGATTTCCGCAATCCCTGGAATGGTATCAGACACCGCAATCCGCCAGTAAAATCCGTTACCCCCCAGATAACACAGATTCCCCCCCTGATCCGTATATCCCTGAAAGGCATCCAGGGATCGTTCAGTATGGTATTCGGGGTGGGTACAGGTCAGAACCGTCCGATATGGATTTAATGCGTCCGCGCCATCGCGTTCCAGTTGATGATCTGTGACCACATCAAAGTCCAACCCCTTATTCTCCAGCCAGGACCACAGATGGCTGTCCGCCTGATAGTGACGCAATCCTGACCCACAACGCGGCGCCAGCAGGGTCAAATAGCCCGAGCGTAAATTTATCAATGGCCTGCGCCATGAACACAGGCTGATACCGGATCCATCCGGATGCAGATTATAGCTGGATTGGCTGAACTGGCTTTGGCGCTCTGGATTATACGGATAAGCACCCCAGTCTTTCATCCGTTGCTCAATTGCAGGGCCATAATCATAACGCCCATTATTGCCGTACATGACATAGGTATAGGTGGGGATGACGACGCAGATCGACGCACGCGGATGACCCAACGGGGCGGCAACAAAGAACGGAACAAAGTCCGTCTCCTCCCCACAGCGCAAGCGCATGGCATAGTTGCCGCTTTTAAAATCCTTCGGGATTTCAAAAGTGAAATCATCTTCCCATCTACAATCGTGACAATCATCTTCATGAAAATGAATGGCTGCATAGTCCTGCGGCGCATGACGCCAGCACATTTCGTGCCCCCGCCAACTCACGCCAGTCACGCCCCTGGTCGGCATGTTCACCAGAGTTCCGTGAAATCCATTCGGGCCAATATCTGAAATCCTGTCACTACCAATTCCCTTAGAAAAATCCCAGGCGGCGAAACATCCTGTCGGTACATTTTCAGCAAAGGGATCTGCGCCGACTGCGTGGCTTGAATAGAGTCTAGGAGCTTCTAAACGGCCATTGAACAGATTATCGGGCGTCCCGACTATATTCCTGGCCGCAATCGTAACCTGGGACAGATCAGATAGTTTCAATGCATCCTTGGTGGACAGCTGGCCGGAAACGGTCATCACAGTCGTGATTTTCCGGGCATCCTGAAACACCAATTTGGCATTGCCGGTCATGAAGTCGATAGACGCTGTAAGGCGATACCATTGGCGCAGGCGTGGCTGCGTCTGAAGGCACAAGCGATCTGTCTGACCCTCCCGCGCTAGAGAAAGGGCCGGACCATCACGATCAAGGCAAAGCTCCAACACCACCCCAGTCGCAGGGTCCCCGATGGCAATCAGCGTCTGGCGATCACGATCCAACAAGAACGGGCATACCATAACGGCAAGCGTTAGCTGCTGATGTTCGGTTGCACGATTGAGCGGCACCACAGCATAAGAGCCCAATGCATAGTCCTGGAACCGTGAGGGATACTGCCCATTACAGGTGGCATGGACTTCTTCATGGATGATACCTGGACCATCGGGATTCGGATCTGCCGATATAATTCGGACCACTTGAACGTCATAGGGTTGATCGCTGGTGGAACTGACTTTGAAGCCAAGGCTTTCACCTGGGCGGGCGCCAAGCTCATTGGCATAGCCGATTAGCGGGATCATCCTTTCACCGCCCCAGCTGCCAAGCCACGTATGAAGAACCGACTGAGGAAGGTGAACATCACAAACAACGGCAGTGCGATTAATGTCGACCCCGCCATCAATTCCCCCCACCGCAATTCATACAATCCCACCATTGTATCAAGGCCGACTGGCAGGGTTTTGTTGACATCACTGCTGATCATGACCAGTGCGAAGACATAGTCGGTCCAGGATAATAAGAAGGCAAAAATCGCGACGGTTACGATCCCTGGCAAAGTCAGGGGCAGGACCACCAGGATAAAGGCCTTCAACCGGGAACACCCATCCACCATGGCGGCTTCTTCCACATCTGTTGGAATCTGTTTGAAAAAGCCCCACAGCAGCCAAACACCCAGCGGCAGCGCCAGGGTCGTGTGTGAAATGATCAGCGACAGCAATGTGTCTGGAATACCGATCTGGACGAACAATGTTGCCAGCGGGATCGCCAGCAAAAGGGGCGGAAACATATACGCATACAGCATAGTGCCGATTACCAGGCTCTTACCGCGAAACTGAAGCCGGGTAACCGAATAGGCGATCAGCACAGACAACACGATTGTCACCGCCACCGTGCCAGAGGCCACAATGACTGAATTCATGAACCAGGTTGGATAGTCCGTCAGTTCCAACAAGGTCGAAAAGTTTTCCAGCGTAAACGGCACAGGAATGAAATCGATTGAACTGTAAATGGTCCGTGCGTCACGAAAACTGGTATTGATCATCCAGTAAACCGGGAACACGGAATACACGACCATGCACAACAGCAGAAGCCAATAGATTGTTCGAGAAATCGGCTTGGTCATCGTCAATCAATCCTTCTGCTCTAAGGGAAAAAAGTGGAAATACAAAAGGATGATTGCCGACAGAATTAAGAAGGATATGGACGACACTGCGGCCCCAAGGCCCACGTCATACATTTCGAACGCCAGGCGATAAGAGAAGACGGGCAATTGTTCCGTCGCATGCTGTGGCCCGCCCTGGGTCATCAGCCAGATGATGTCGAATTTGTTGAACATCCAGATCGCGCGCAACAGCAACACGACAAGCAGAACGGAGCGAAGCTGTGGCAAGGTTACATGCCAAAACCGCTGCCAGGGACCAGCGCCATCGATGCGCGCAGCCTCATACAACTCCTCTGGAATGGATTGCAGGCCCGCAAGACAGGTCAGCGTCACAAAGGGTGTCCAGATCCAGACACTGATGAGTACGACCGTCAACATTGCCAGGGTCGGGTCTTCACCCCAGGGGATATAGTCGAATCCAAAGACCTTCGCGACCACGGTCAGGATCCCAACCGACCCGTCCAGCATCCAACGAAAAGTTAAGGCAACCACGACTGTGGGCAATAGATAGGGAAGAACCGCAAGGCCCCGAATGACCGGCATGCCGGGAAACTCCCGCGCCAGCAAAAGCGCAAAGCCGATACCCAACACAATTTGAAGAAATATCGTCAGCCCAGCGAAAACAACGCCACGCCCCAGCGCCTGCCAGAATTCAGGCATTGCCAGCACTTTTATATAATTTGCAAACCAGACCCATTCGGGTTCGGAAACCAGAGACTCCCGATGCTGGAAACTCAGTTCCAGGGCATAGAATGCTGGATAAAGCACCAGCACGGCCGTAAAGGCCAAGGCCAGAAATAGAATTACATAAATGACGCGATCACTGGGCATAGGGGTAGGTCCCGTATAGGGGTAGCACAGAGGTGCCGGTTGCATAAGAGCAACCGGCACCTCCCGCTTCCTTAAGAGGCGATGACTTTGCGAATTTTGGCCGCAGCCGCCTTCACGCTGTCTTCACCGGACAATCCGTTCAGAATACGATCCTGCAGCATTTCCGGCAGGGCGTAAGACCGGAAGACCTTACCTGCACGCACATCAGGCTCAGGCCCTTCTGTATCGATCGAACGAATGATGACATCTGGGTCATTCAACACACGCTTTTGCATCGCGATGATATCCGCAAAGGTTTCCAGTGCAGGATGCGCCAGCCATCGGGCATCTTCATAGATGTCCAGACGGGTTGGCTGATAATGCACGGGAGAGCTGTGCAGGAAGTTGATCAGATGTTCGTCGGAGAACCATTCCAGGAACTTCAACGCCTCATCTGTCATCGCTGTGTCCAAGACAACCCAGCCATCATACCCATGATTGACCGCAAACTTCTTGCCATCTTTCGACGGGAACAGGAAGGACGAAACCTGCTGCGCCTTGTCCGGCATGGTCATATTCATCTGGTCAATCAGGCGACCGGTTCCTGGTGTATGGGAAATGATCCCGCCCTGGAAATCCCCGACCAGATTGGCCCAGCCAGCCTGCATTGGCGATGGCGGCATATACTGGGTAAGGTCCGCCATGAAGTCGACATATTCCGCTGCCTTGGGAAGAATTTCCGGCGAATCCAAGATAACATTCCAATTGTCGTCAAACAACTTAACGCCATTTGCCCACATATAACCAAAGGCGGTGTAGTTCGTTGCGCCATTACTGCCAATCGGGTGGACAACACCGCTTGCCAATTGGCCTTCACCAGTTCCTGTCACGCTGGCAAGGTTGCCCATATACTGGTCCCAATTCTGGGGCTCAGACAGGCTTTTTGCGGCATACATATCTTTCCGATAGTTGATCCAGCACAGATTGTAATCGTACGGATACCAGAAGTTGTCCCCATTCACGGGGTAGAGAATCTTCGGACCCCATTCATATTTCTTGATGATGCTGTTCAGCGGCACAATCTTCTTTTCATTGGCCAGCAACAGCACGTCGCCAAAGAAACTTAAGGTCCCAATGTCATAAGGACGACCTGATTGAATTGACGTCTGCAGCTTCTCAAAAGCCTTGCCGCCCGGCACGCTGTCCATCTGAACCTTGATGCCGGTTTCCTTTTCATACTGTGCCGCCGCGAAACGCATGGCCCGGACACTATCAGCGCTGGGTTCTGCATTCAGAAAGCGGATGGTTTTATCCGCCGCCAGAACATTGGGGGCAGACAAAGCAAAAGGTACCATGGACGCCGCGCCCAGCCCCTTTACCACGGACCGTCTTGAAATGCCGTTCCCCATCAGTTTTTTACCGGACCGTGGCAAATTTGTATCATTCGTATCAGCCATGATGCTCCTCCTTCCGACCGTTAGGTCTCCCTTATGAACCTGTCGTCCCAATTGACTTCAGGGTCTTCCCTGTCGCTGAGTCGAAGAAATGACAGCGACCATTGCCCAATTGCATACCAACGTGATCACCGCGTGTGATCTTGTCATTGCGGGCAATCAACACACGAAGCGACGTTTCCCCATCGCGACATAACAACAGAGTCTGGGCGCCCATCGGCTCAACCAGATCGACGCGCATCTTGAAGGGCGCGTCCGTATGCGGCGGGGTCGAGACAATCTCCAAATGCTCGGGGCGAACGCCAAAAATTCCCTTTGTTCCAGGCGTCAGCCCATTCGAGTCACCCTTGGGCACCACAAAGCAGAAACCATCCCCGGCGATACACAACCCGCCATCCTTTTCGATCACCGTCGCAGAAACCTGATTCATTTCTGGTGATCCAATAAAGCCAGCAACGAACAGGTTTGCCGGGTTGTCATAGACCTCCAAGGGGGCTCCGACCTGCTGCATCTCACCGTCCTTCATCACGGCGATCCGGCTGCCAAGCGTCATGGCCTCGACTTGATCATGGGTCACATACAACATGCTTTTGCCCAGTCTGGAATGCAGGCTGCCGATCTCTTCGCGCATTTTAACGCGCAGTTTTGCATCCAGATTGCTCAGCGGCTCGTCCAGTAAAAAAGCGTCTGGATCACGAACCAGTGCCCGCCCCAGGGCCACACGCTGGCGCTGACCACCCGACAAATGCTTGGGCTTCCGATGCAGCAAATCTGTCAGGCCAAGTATTTCGGCGGCCTCCCGGACCCGTCGCTCCGCTTCCTGCTTTGGGACCCCACGCATGCGCAGCCCAAAGTCCAGATTCCCATAAACATTTTTATGGGCATAAAGCGCATAGTTCTGAAACACCATCGCGATATTGCGATCTTTCGGATCAAGCCTGGTGACATCACGACCGCCAATCAGAATCGTGCCGGACGTCGTTGTTTCCAGACCGGCAACCATCCGTAACGTGGTTGATTTTCCGCACCCGGATGGGCCGACAAAGACCATCAACTCACCATCGTCAATCGACAGATTCACCTTGTCGACAACAGTCATGTTGCCAAATTGCTTTGTTACGTCCTGCAGTTCAATGGATGCCATAATGTGCCCTAACCAATCTCGAAGCCGGTGCGACCGATACACAATCTCGTATGCTTACAGGCCCGCATGCTTACAGTATTGCTCATGAAGTATGCTCGCTGATCTTGTACTCAGACCGTGCCAACCAATTCGGCTCAACCTCAAAGCCCCATCCGGGTTCTTCCCCAACGGTCGCCATTCCATCTTCAATCTTGTAGGGATCGTTCCTCAGAACACCATATTGCCAGGGATAGAAATCCGCCTGCTCAATCGAAAATTCCAGATATTTCCCAGCATTGGGAATGGCGCGCAAAAGGTGCATGGTAAACAGCGTGACCAGGCCCAGATTGGCCGAATGCGGGGTGACCGACATTCCCGCCTCTGCCGCCATTTTGCAGACCTCCATCGTGCGACACATACCCCCAAGATAGAGGATATCAGGCTGCGCGATATCAACGATTTTGCGTCCAGTTATTTCCTTCCAGACAACAAATTCACAATCCTGTTCGCCGCCAGTTACATTCAGGTCCAGTGTTTGGGTAACTTCTTTGGTTTGCTCCAGTTCCCAGTACAGGCACGGCTCTTCGAAATGTTCGACGCCGTTCTGCTCCAGCATCCGGCCGATCTCAATCGCGCGCTTGGGGGAAAAACCGCTATTAGCATCTGCCAGAAGCGACACTTTATCCCCCAGCGCTTTGCGGATGGTTGGGGCCATGGCTTCGCTGCGGCCTGGATACACATCAACGTCATGGCCGTATTCATTGGCGACCCGAAACTTGAACGCATCAAACCCGAACTCATCGCGCAGTTTAAGGAAACGTTGGGCTTCATCTTCAGGGGAAATGCTGCGTTTCATCGACGACGCATAGGCGCGTAATTTTCCTGGTGTTCCGCCCAGCAGCACCGTGACCGGAACGCCAGCAATCTTACCGCGAAGGTCCCAAATCGCGGTGTCCAACCCTCCCAACGCCCGCTTCAAATAGGCACCAGGAAACTTATGCTCCCGCTCCGGCACAAGGGTTAAAAGCTGTTCCAGGCTATCGGTATCCTGCCCCAAAGCATGCGGCGCAACCTGGCGGTGGAACACTGTCGCGGTGATATCGGAATTATAGGTGGAGAATTGCCCCCAGCCCTGATTACCAGCCTCATCTGTCACAACCAGAAAACCGACAAAACGGTTACAAAATGTCTCTAACTTTACAATTTTCATTTCCATCCCCACCAAAGGTCCTTTTTTAAGACCTCAACCCATACACAGAGCTAATTGCTTTTTTCTTAGGAAAAGTATTTGCCACTTGCTTGCCCAACACAAGTGAAGTTTTATGGCGCTTAGGCATAATTAAAATTGGGTCTCAAATGAGTTATCGGCTTCCCCCACTCAACTGGATTCGGGCTTTTGAAGCCAGTGCGCGGCATAGCAGTTTTGCGGCTGCCGCCCGCGAATTGAACCTGACTGCAACCGCAATCAGTCATCAAATTCGGTCCCTGGAACAGCAGATTGGGCACCCCTTGTTTGAACGCCGTGCTCGGAGTGTGCGGCTGACGGGGATGGGCGCGTCCTACCTGCCAGAAGTCCGTGAAGCCTTGGAACGCCTGTCTGCAACGACCGTAAAGCTGTTTGGACTTGGCACCGGCTCTGTCTTAACCATCAGTGCGCCCCTGTCCTTTGTGGCCCTGTTTCTAGCCCCCCGAATCGCGAACTTTCAGGCGCTCTATCCGCAGATACCAATACAACTCTATTCCCTCGTCTGGGCAGATGCTCTGGCCGACGAAACGACAGATTTGGACATACGGTTTGGATCTGGAAAATGGCCCGGATATTCTGCAGAACGATTGATGCAAGATCACTCCGTGATCGTCATCCAAAAGTCTTTGGCGGAAAAATGTAAGCGGGATGCTTCCAAACTTCGCGAAATTATCGCGAGTTCAGCCTTAATTCACATCGTGGGATATGAGGATCATTGGAAAAAGGCTTTTGAGATTTTGGGATTGGAAGATCCATCGATCCCAAGATCATTGCGGGTCGATAACTCCTTGGCCGCGTTAACCCTGGTCGCCAATGGGGCCGGTGCTGCAATCGTGTTGCGCTCCCATGCGATGGCCGCCGCCGAGACGCTGCCACTTGCCATGCCATTCGATTTCCCGCTGCCCATCGAAGAGGCGCATTATTTGTTAACGCCCCATAAACGGAAAATTGCAAAACCTGAAATGGTTTTGTTCAGATCGTGGTTGATTGATCAAATTCAATCGATTTGATCCAGATGATTGATCTCAACTGGAGGCTAGGCTTCAACCCTTCGAAATGATCTCCGATGCCTGAACTGCCAGCATCATCACCGGCACATTCAAATTCCCACTAACGATATTGGGGAAACTGGAGGCGTCGACGACTCTCAACCCGTCTAGACCGCGCACCCTTAATTCTGAATCCAAAACACTGGCCTTGGGGTCCAGCCCCATCGCACAGGTGCAACTGGGATGGTAGACAGTTCCCGTCCGTTGCCTGATATCTTGCAACAAATCCGAACGCGATTGCACATCAGGGCCCGGCACGATCTCTGACTCCGTAATACCAGAGAAGGCTTTTGTTGCAACCAGTTTCCGTATGAATTCAACGGCCTCCAGCATTTCATCCAAGTCTTCTGATGCACTATAGGCGCGGGCATCAATCATCGGGGGAGCCAAAGGATCGGCGCTGTTGATCTGAATGCTGCCCCGGCTTTTCGGGCGGATGTTGGACAGGCCCAGCGCAAATGCCGGAAACGGATCGGGCGCAAGCAACGGTCGGGCCTGTCCCCGGCCATTCAGTGTGGTGATCAATTGCAAATACAATTGCATGTTTGGCAGGGGCCGGTCTGGTGATGTCTTAAAGAATGCCCCCCCCTGATTAACAGACAGGGAAAGGGGGCCAGACCGTGTCAGCAAATACCGCGCACCATTCCAAAACCGCCGAATGATGGGGGAAAGTTCCTGATTCAAGGTTGGGACCTTGGATCGGAAATAGTAGTTCAGTCCGACATGGTCCTGAAGGTTGGCCCCAACATTGGGGTTATCGACACGCACATTGATGCCCAGTTTTGACAAATGACCTGCATCACCAATTCCTGACAGTTGAAGCAGTTTCGGTGACTCAATGGCGCCCGATGCCAGAAGGACTTCCTTGCGGGCGACCAGATTTACTTGCTCACCATTTCGCTGAACCACAATGCCGGTGCATCGATTTTCAGAGAAGATTAAACGCAGCGCCTGGGTTCGTTTCAGCACTGTCAGATTTGGTCGGCGCATTGCCGGGCGCAAGAAGGCATCAGCGGCGGAAACGCGTTTACCGCCTTGCGTATTAATTTGGTACAACCCGGCGCCTTCCTGACGCTCTCCATTGAAATCCGGGTTACGAGGAACACCAGTTTCCGCACAGGCATCCAGAAAATTCTGGGTAATTGGATGGGAGGCCTCTTTAATGCTGTGAATGGGAAAAACACCGCCAGAATTGCGCCATTCATTCGCGCCCTGATCATTGTCATCCAATGTACGGAAGCACGCTGCCATCGCATCGGGGCCCCATCGGGTATCCCCGGTCGCCGCGGCCCAATCTTCATAATCTTCTGCGCGTCCGCGAATACAGACCAGCGCATTAATCGAACTGGATCCCCCCAGAACTCGCCCTCGGGGCCAATGGCTCGTCCGGCCATCTAAGCTGGGATCAGGCTCTGTTGTGTAACACCAGTTAACAGCCTTATCATAGAACAGACGACCGTAACCGATGGGCGTTGATATCCAGAAAGAACTGTCCGCGCCCCCGGCTTCGACGACGATTACACGGTTGTTCGGATGGGCGCTTAACTTTTCGGCCAGGACACATCCAGCCGACCCTGCCCCAACAATTATGTAATCCGCCTCCATAAAGACACCCCCCCTAAGCCTACACCGAATATCACATCAGGCAGACTTTTATGGCGTCTCCAGGGAAAAGCAAACGAAGGAAAATGGGTGTAAGGGATAAGTTTTTTTGCCTCTTAAGAGGATTAGCAGAGCGTCATCGGACATGTTTCAGATTATCTGGCTGAGACACCGACCTAAGTTTTGTTCTTGCGAATTTGACTTTGGGGATTCATGCCAATCGAGTGATGAGATAATCCGCAAGATGGCCTGCGGGCTCATTTGTTTCGGAAAACTCGTGATACAGGACCAGGTCCACGCTGGGCAGTGCGGGCACCCCATCAAATCCTGAACAGATCCTCAGACCTGCGCCGACGGCGGGCCGGGTGAGAACTGTGATTGCCAAGCCTGCTTGCACCGACGCCAATAGACCGGCGATGCTTTCACTTTCACAGGCAATCCGCCAGGGTCTACCATGTGCTTCAAGAGCAGCGATTGCGTGATCCCTGTATAAATTACCGGGCGGCAACATCGCCAAAGGCAGCGGTGACCTGGAATGAGCCGTGCTGTTCTCGCCCGTTACAAAATGCAGTGGTTCAGCCCTTAGAAATCGACCGGGTATGTTATCTGGCATTTGGGTGGCGAGGACCAGATCCATCCGTCCCGCCGCATAGTCTTTCAACAATGGAACGGTCAGGGCGCATCTCAAATCAATCTGAACTGTCGGATAGGCACGACCAAAATCTGCCAGAATGTCTGGCAGAAAAAAGCTCGCATAAAGATCCGGGCTTCCCAAAACAATGCGACCCGTCACCTCTGGTCGTGCAAACCGGCTCAACGCCTCATCATTCAGGCGAAGGATGGCCCGACAATAGCCAAGAAGAATCTCTCCCTCTGAGGTAAGGTCACTGGGCCTTCTTGTTGCCTTGAACAAGGGCTTTTGCACCAGTTCTTCCAACCGTCGCAACTGTTGGCTAACCGCAGGCTGACTGACATTCAGGCGCCTGGCGCTGGCTGTAACGCTGCCAGACTCCACAACGGTAGAGAAGGTTCGAAGCAAGGACAAATCAAGGTTGCGATAAGACATAATTATAAGAATAGCTTATATTTATATTAAAGAAAAATAATTTCTTTTTATGAAATCCGACTGTTAAGGTTTTTCCAAAGTCAGACATCCCCTCCACCTGAAAGCGGAAAGTTAATCCTTAATGGGTACCGAGAAAGTCACGCGCGGCGAACCAATCAACACAGTCTTAACTGGCCCCCTGGTATGGCGCGCCGCTGACCTGAAAGAGGATGATTGGAAGTTTTGCCTGGACGAGGCATGTCTGAATGAAATCGAGTTGGCCGTTGCCCATCACAAAAGTCATCGTCTGCCAATAGAGCTGCTGGATGCCGGTCGATTTGACATGCCCTGCTGCCAGATTGTGATGTCTAAAGTGCGAGAAGCGCTTGTCGCTGGATGCGGATTTGCCCTGGTAGACCGATTGCCAATGGATCGGCTTCATAGCGAAGACGCAAAATTATCTTATTGGTTACTGTCTTCCATGATCAGTCGTCCGGTGGCTCAAAAGCTGGATGGCACAATGATCTATGATGTCCAGGATACAGGCAAAAAGGCCGTCGCGGGATCAGGTGTTCGACCGGATAAAACGAATATCGACCTTACCTTCCACAATGATAATTCCTACAACAACCCAATGCCTGATTTTGTTGGTCTGTTGTGTTTGAAGCCTGCAAAAAGTGGGGGCGTCAGTCGGGTGATGAGTTTTGAAACGGCCCACAATGCACTGTTGAAGCGTGATCCTGATGTGCTGCCGCGTCTCTATGAGCCGTTCATTTTCGACCGTCAAAGAGAGCATTTGGAGAATGACCCTCCTACGATTTCAGAGCCGGTCTTTATCAACAAGGGAGGCCTCACCGCGCGGCTGGGCATTCATCAGGTCAGGAATGGCTATGAGATGCAAAATGCGGAAATGGACGAGTCCACCCGCAAGGCAATATCGGCGCTGGAAAGGGTGTTTGCGGATCCAGATCTGCAGTTCCATTTTACAATGTCCGCCGGCCAGTTCCAATATGTGAACAACAAGGTCATCGGTCATAGCCGGACAGAGTTCGAAGATTTCGAAGAACCAGAAAACAGGAGACATTTGATACGACTGTGGATGCGTGATGTAGGGGATCGATCCTACACCGGTTAAAACCGTCAGCACCAATGACTGACGGAGCGTCATGGAGAGGCTTCGGCCTTCTGGGATAGAAATTACCAATGCGGGCAATAAACGCTGCGGATCATGGGGTCCGTAAGCCTGGATATTTTCCAGAAAGGATTGCCTGTCTGTGTTGATGGTTGAACAGTTACAAAAGAGTTTTGGTGGTGTCGCGGCACTGGATGGTTGTTCCTTCAAGGCCGCAGAGTCGCATATCACCGCCATTATCGGGCCGAACGGTGCGGGTAAATCCACATTGCTGAATTGTATCAGCGGTGCAACCAAGCCGGATTGCGGTCGGATTACATTGTTCGATAACAATGTCACCGGTGAAAAGCCGCATCGGCTCGCCCGTGCCGGCCTTGCCAGAACGTTCCAGATTTCACGCGAGCTTTCCAGCCTGACGCTTTTAGAAAACGTTCTTCTGGCGCAGCAAAGTCAATCCGATGAACACTTTTTTGCCCCTATTTTTCTGCGCGGTCGAATCCTGAAGGAAGAAAAAGAAGCCACACAGCGCGCGATGCAACTGCTGACCCGTGTCGGCCTGGAACGGCTGGCAGATGAAACCGCCAGCGTCCTGTCAGGGGGGCAGAAGAAGCTTCTGGAACTTGCCCGCGCATTGATGCTGAACCCCAGGGTCGTGCTGTTGGATGAGCCCGCTGCAGGCGTCGCCCCCCCGATGGTTCAGGTCCTGATTGAGGTTATCAAAGGCCTGCAGGGCAAGGGTGTCAGCTTCATCCTGGTCGAACACAACATGGATATGGTTGCCGCGTTGAGTGACCACGTCGTCGTTATGGCTGAAGGAAAAAAACTTGTTGAGGGCACCTTCAAAGATGTGACCAGCGATCGCAGGGTTGCAGATGCGTATCTGGGGGGTGTGCTGTGACGGCGCCCTTGTTGATCGCATCAGATTTGCGCGCAGGATATGGCGGTGATGACATCGTCAACGGCGTCAGCCTGTCGGTGGTTCCAGGAGAAATATTCACCATCATTGGCCCGAATGGTTCTGGAAAATCCACCCTGATCAAGGTGCTGGCCGGGATCGTTCCCATTCGGAAAGGCGCCATCACGCTGTTTGGGAAAGATGTGACGACGTTCAAGGCACCCCAGCGTGTCGGTGAGGGCATGGCCTATGTTCCTCAGGAATTCAATGTATTCCGGAATATGACAATTGCGGAAAACCTGAAGCTGTCGACAGAGTTTCTAGGGCTCAGGGGGCGCGCCGGTTACCTGGAACGAGAGCGCGTTCTGGAACTGTTTCCAGACATAGCAAACCGACAGACTCTTTTGGCTGGAAACTTGAGCGGCGGGCAACGGCAAATGCTGGCTTTTGCCTGCGCGCTTATATCCTCTCCCGATATCCTGCTGCTGGACGAACCTTCCGCAGGTCTTTCACCAAAGCTGGTAATCGAGATTTTCGACAAGGTCAAAGCCGTCAACAATCTGGGCACAACCGTGATTATGGTCGAACAGAATGTGGCCATGGCCCTGCCCTATTCAGATCGCGCGCTGGTCCTGGTCAATGGATCGGTCCGATATCAATCCGATGCAAAAACACTGCGCGAACGAGGTGATCTGCATGAACTAT
Organism: Hwanghaeella sp. 1Z406; assembly: GCF_048892425.1. Classification (NCBI taxonomy): domain Bacteria; kingdom Pseudomonadati; phylum Pseudomonadota; class Alphaproteobacteria; order Rhodospirillales; family Aestuariispiraceae; genus Hwanghaeella; species Hwanghaeella sp. 1Z406. The sequence goes on along the minus strand of NZ_JBLZHU010000005.1, from coordinate 4,432 downwards.
TTCTTCGGGAGTCATAAGACGTGGGTCAGCTGATTATCAATGGTTTGGGAACGGGATTGATCATTGCACTACCAGCAATGGCCCTTTCGCTGACATTCGGGATTTTACGGTTCCCCAATTTTGCGATTGGCGCAATGTTGACCATGGCGGCATATATGGCATGGAGTTTCAACACACTTCTGGGAATGTCCCTGATCCTAGCTGCCGCCCTGACACTCTTGCTGTTCCCGCTGATCGCCCTGATCTGTGACCTGTCCGTTTTTAAACCTTTACGGACCCGGGGCCCCGTCACGTTGTTGGTGGCCAGCATGGGCCTGTCCTTTGTTTTGGAAAATATTTGCAGGCTGTTCTTTGGCAATGATGCACGCAGCTTCGAAATACCGTTGGCGCGCCCCTATCGCGTTATGGGACTGCGGATAAATTATGAGTTGCTGGTGACCGCCGGGGTCAGCATCAGTGCCATGGCAATGGTCTATTTCATTCTTCAGCACACCTCTCTGGGGCGGGCGATGCGGGCCGTGGCAGACAACCCAAACCTGGCCGCAGCCCGTGGCATTGATGCCAATTGGGTTATTGGTGCCACCTGGTGCCTATCTGGAATGCTGATCGCCGCGTCTGGTGTTTTGATCGGCATGGACCGTGCGATCGACCCACAATTGGGGTGGAATTACATCATCGTCTGTTTCGCTGCAGCCATCCTGGGCGGTCTTGGCAGTCCTGTAGGGGCCGTCATTGGTGCCCTGACTTTAGGTATTGTTGGGGAACTGGCGACACTGATCGTCGATCCAAATTATCGCAGCGCCATTGCCTTTATGGTCGTGGCCCTGGTCCTGCTTGTGCGTCCAACAGGCCTTCTGGGGCGGCGGGAGATCGTCAAATGATCGGATATCTGACAACAATCATGACCCTGGTCTCTATCGCAGTCCTGATCGCCATGGCCTTGAATGTCCAATGGGGCATGTGCGGTATGGTCAATTTCGGATTGTCAGGCTTTGTCGCGCTGGGTGCCTATACAACGGCAATTCTGATGCTGAATGGCACAGGCGTTTTCGTGGCAGTTGCCGCCGCGATTGTGATCTGTTCCGTGATGGGCGCGCTGTTATCGCTGATATCCCTCCGATTATCGGATGATTATCTGGCCATCGTCACGCTTGGCTTTGGAGAAGTGATCCGTCTTATCACGCTGAATGAGGCTTGGTTGACCGGCGGCGCACTTGGATTGCCGGGCATTCCCCGCCCTCTGGTGGATGTCATTGGAACCGATCATTACGAGAAATTTTATCTGGCAGTCTGTGTTCTGGTCGTTCTTGTTGTGTTTGCTGGCCTTGAACTGGCAACCCGCGCGCCATTCGGGCGGGCATTGCGCGCCATTCGCGATGATGAGGTAGTCGCCGCAAGCCTAGGCCGGAATGTCCTGCTTATGCGGGTGAAGGCTTTCGCGATCGGGGGCGGAATTACCGGTATTGCGGGATCTCTGCAGGCGTTCCAGTTCAGTTACATTGATCCCAGCCAGTTCAGTGCCATCATGACCGTCTATGCCTTTATGGCTGTTATCGCCGGCGGGCGCGGGTCGCATTCGGGCCTTATTCTGGGTGCCTGTTCCATCATGGTGCTGCTGGAAGCAACCCGCTTCCTAAAGGATGTCATCGACATTCTGGACAACAGTCAGATTGCAGCAATCCGCCTGATATTGATCGGGGGCGGCCTGATCCTGCTGTTGATCTACCGCCCTCAGGGTTTGGTCCGTGAATATCGAGCCACCGCCCCCACGACCCCCACCCATTTGCCAAATGACCGGAAGGATCAACCATGACCCGTATCAGCCCTATGCCTTACGAAAACTTGCCGCCGGATGCAGGGGCCGTGCTGAAAAAATACGGTACGGAATATGGACCATTCAACAATCAGGCCCAGGTTCTGGCCCATGTTCCCCCAACACAGCATCTGGCCGCCATGCTGATGGAATTGAAACAGCGCCAGGGCATTACCTGGCGTTACATTGAACTTGCCGTCGTCTGCGTCTCAAAACTGAATGCCTGCGATTACTGCGTCGCCCATCATTCACCGCATTTGCGGGTAGATGGCATTTCAGAAGCCGGAATCGAGACATTACTGGACTATCAGGAGCATCCGGAGCTGAGCCCTGTCGACAAGCTTGTCGTCGAATACACAATCGCTGTTACCAACACACCTGGGCGTATCCGGGATGCGATGTTTGACCGACTTCGGGCGGAATTCACCGAGGCGGAAATCGTCGAACTGACACTGCGCATCGCCCTGTGTGGCTTCTTCAATCGCTTTAACGATGCCTTGATGCTGGAAATCGAACCAGAACTTACCCAGGCGCCAACCTGATAACCCATTCCATGTACCTTCCCTACACTCAAACAAAGGAATAGCCGATATGAAGACCAAAGATGTTTTCCTTTCCACTCTCAGCCGCCGTCACCTCTTGAAAACGGGCGTGGCAGTTGCCGGTGTCGCGACCCTCTCAACGCCTTTCATCCGACCCTCCTGGGCAGCGGAAGGCCCCATCAAAATCGGTATGGTTATCCCCTTCACGGGATCCACGGGTGCCTATGGGCCCGAAATGGAGAAAGCTGCAAAACTGGCGGTTGATACCATCAACAAAAATGGTGGATTGCTGGGCGGACGGATGATTGAGCTCTTTATCGAGGACTCAGAATCCAACCCGACAGCCGGTGCAGCAGCGACTAAGAAGTTGCTGGAAGTGAATGATGTGAATTGCATCATTGGCTATTGGGGCAGCCCGATTGCCATGGCGTCCAAACAGCTTCTGATTGATGCGAAAAAAGTAATGATGATCAGTTGTGCAGCCAATGCCGTGACAGAGCAGGAACATGGCGGTTTGATCTGGCGCTTCCAGGCCAAATCAACCCAATGGGGCCCGGTTGGTGGCAAAATCCTGCTACAGCGCGGCCATAAGAAAATATCGGTTCTGTCACAGCAGAACCCTTTCATCGATAGCATGATTGACCCGTTTGTTGCGGAAGTAAAAAAGGGCGGCGGCGAGATCGTAGACAATCTCACCTATCTGCCGGAACAACCCTCTTATCGTGCGGAAGTCGAAAAGATTTTCAGCGCGGAACCAGATGCCGTTTTCATCCCCGGCCTGCTGACGGATTTTTCTTCGATCATGAAAGAAGTCTATCGCGGTGGCTTTACCAGCAAGATTTGCTCGCTGTCGATTGCAGCAGATGCAAATGGCCGTTTCCTGGAAAGTGTTGGTGCGGAAGTCGCGGAAGGCATCGATCACTACCAACCGGCGCCACCACTGAAGAGTCCTGTTTACAAGAAGTTTATCAAAGATATGGGGGAACCTGAGGATACGGTATTCCTCTTTGCCGGAAATGCCTTTGATCAGGTGTGGACCGCCGCACTTGCTATCGAGAAGGCGGGAACCGACGAAAGCGCGGTCTGGACAAAATCCGTCCCCGAAATCGCCAATCCTCCTGGGGCACTGGTCAGCGACGGGATCGAAGCATTAAAGATGCTGCGGGCCGGTGAGACGATAGCCTATGTCGGTGCCGGCGCTGATTGTGATTTTGACAGCCAAGGGGATCAGCTGAATCGCCACTTCCTCCACCGCGTCATCAAAGACGGCAAGAACGAGTTCGTGCAGACACTTTCATAAACATGTGATTGTAGAACCAACCTTAAAACAAGAGCCGACGCTTTTCATAAAGCGTCGGCTTTCGTTTACCTGTGGTGTCTCAATCGCTGACTGAGATGCCAGAAAATCTAAACCTTCTTCCACTCTCTTGGACTCGATTCACAGTTTCGTAAATCGGGGGAATGAAGACCGAGGCAAAGCCGTGGAGCGCAGGGAGGGCTTGTCGGGGCCTTGCTATGCAGCAGGCCGTCGCACCGAAAATCGAATGGATCAGTTCGAACAAGTCTTAAGACAGCGCCTCGTAGTATTTTCCGATGGCCGAAGAAAGATCAGTGTTGGCACTGAAACCGAGATCGTGTTGTGCCCGCTCTGGACTTAGAATACCTGAATAGTTGACACTCGATCCGAGATAATTCAGCCCGTCACCAATAGAGATTTCAGCGTTCGGATAATATTGCCGAACAGCCCTGGCAACATCGTGCAGAGTATACCCCCTACCTGTTGCGATATTGTAAATACTATTCGGTAACGTTGGGGCCAATAAGGCCGCTACGACCCCCCGTGCGGCTTCCTGAGCATAGATCATATCATCGACTTGATCACCGCCAACAGGAATGGTCACCGGCTCCCCGTAAAACGGATTCTCGATTAATTTGCTCAAGGCGCCGAAACGGCCATGCCGTGTGGTCTTGCCCGGCCCAAAGATGGTTGAGAAACGAAGGGCAGCGAATTCCATATCGGAGATTGCTGCAAATGCCTCGCCAAACCTCTCTCCAATGATTTTGCAAAGATCATAGG